>CAVRSH010000009.1:0-66729 GCA_963723815.1 uncultured Actinomycetota bacterium
TCGCGTTCATGCAGGAGTTCGAGCAGGCGCGGAACCGGCTGTCGTTGATCGATCACCAGATCATCGCCGACGCTGAGCGGCGGGATCTGCCGACGTGTTGTGTCAGGGCAGCATATGGCGGGTGGTGACGTCGGTGTTGAGGGTGTCCAAACGCGAAGCGGCCGGTCGGGTGCGGGCGGCGGAGGCGGTCGGACCACGCCTGTCGATGCTGGGTGAGTCTCGTGAGCCGGTGCGGCCGGTCTTGGCGGCCGCCCAGCGCGACGGGGCGGTGAGTGCGGAGAAGGTGGCGATGATCGTCGGCGCCCTCGACACGGTGGACCGGCGCGGCTTCGACCCGGCCGACATCGCCGCCGGCGAGAAACTCCTGACCGAACACGCCGCACTGTTCCCACCCGAAGACCTAAGCTGCTCGCCCATCGGGTCGTGGATGCCATCGACCCTGACGGGACCGTCCCCAACGAACAACTCAACGAGGACCGGCGTTACTTTCATCTCCGCGCGACCCGGGACGGGGCCTACGTCGGGGACTTCCGGCTCACCGGCAGCCTCGGCGCCAAGCTGAAGACGCTGCTCGATCCGCTGGCCAAGCCGCGGATCGACCCGTCCGGCGCGGTGGACGGTCGCACCCACGGACAACGGCTGCATGACGCCCTGGAAGACCTGTGCGACCGGCAACTGCGGGCGGGAGATGTGCCCGACACCGGCGGTATCCCGGCCACGGTGATCGTGACCATCGACGCGCAGGACCTGATCGACCGGGTCGGGCACGGCCGAACCGCTGACGGCACCGTGCTGCCAACCGCCAAGCTGCTGCAACTGGCCAACAACGCCGACATCATCCCCGCCGTGCTCACCGCCACCGGAGCCGTCCTCGAACTGGGCCGGAGCCGGCGGATCGCCAGCCGGCCGCAAACTCTGGCCTTGATCGCCCGCGACGGCGGCTGCTCGTTCCCCGGCTGCGCCCACCCACCGCAATACTGCGAAAGGCATGACATCCGGATTGCGCGCCGCCGTGCTGAGGAGAAGCGAGAAGACACGCTCTTCGTCTTCGAGCGCCGAGGAAGGAGGCGGCCTCCGAGCGCAATCCAGCGAGCGGAGCGAGCAATCAAACACCGAGTGGCTGGATGGTGGGTTGACGAACCTGAACAATCTCACGTTGGTCTGCGCGTACCACCACCACACGCAACGAGGCCCGGGAGCAGGCCCGGATCTCCAGGGCCCGCCGGTGCTGCCGGACGTTGTCGCCGATCAGCGTGTCGCGCGCCACGCCGCGCAGCGCCGAGGCGAGGTCGGCGACGCGCTCGCCGAAGCGCGGATCGGACTTGCCGATCAGTGGATTCGCCGCGTACCAGCGCATGTCGATCCAGCGTGGTTCCTCCGGATAGGCGGTGTGCAGGATCGGCGGGACGGCGGTCGACTCGGGATGGAAGCACCGGTGCTGGCGGTCCCAGTAGAGCTCGCCCTCGGCCTGGACAAGGAGTAGATGCTGCGGACCTTTGTTGCGCAGCCACCAGTCGATCTCGGTGTTGACGTAGCTCGAGCTCGCCGAGGCCGGGGTCGCCAGCAGGATGAACCACTCGGCCTGCTTCAGACCGGTTTCGATGGTCGACCACAGTGCGGTGTTCGCCGCCATCGAGGAGTCGTCGCGAAAGACCCGCATCGCGCGCAGCCGGTACCAGGGCTTGGCGAAGCGTTCGAGGCCGTTCTGCAGATCGACGGCCAACGGCTGCGAGGCCGCGCGGGAGTAGGAGATGAACGCCTTGAACGGCTCAGCGGCCATCGGGTCCCCGGGCCTGCAGCAGGCGCTCGGCCAACCGCTCGGGCTGGCTGAGCGCGAGCAGGTGCCCCCCGGGCAGCGGCTCTGGTTCGAGCCCGAGCCGCTCGAGGGCGACCCGGCGCTGGAACTCGTACGGGAAGAACCGGTCGTCGCGGCCGCTGAGCACCGTGGTGGCCACGTCCGGCCAGCCACTGAGGTCGTACGCGGCAGCGAAGAGCGAGTCGGCGGGATCGTCGTCGTCGGCCATCAGCAGTTCGGCGACGTCGGCCGGCAGATCGTGCAGGAAGTAGGTCGCCAGGTCGAAGGCAGCGTCCGGGTCCCGGCCGTCGCGTACGTCGGCGGCCCGCCGGGCCTCCTCCTGGCCGGTGTTGGCCCACCACTCGCCGGCCGTCTCTCCCGGTGCCGGGATCATCGCGTTGAGCAGGAACAACTCCACGACCGGGGATCGGTGGCAGGCCAGCGGCGCGCTGAACCCGCCCATCGACTGGGCGACCAGCACGACCTCGTCGGCACCCGCGCCCGCCGCCACGATGGCCTGGGCCTGATCGGCGAGCGTTGCGCCCGGCCAGTTGGGCAGGTCGACCGCGAATACTCTCGTCTCCCGCCTGCCGGAGCAGGGGTTCCACCCGATGCCAGTAACGCGCATTGCCGCCGGCACCGGGTACGAGGACAAACCTGCGAGTCATGCGCGCGATTGTGTCAGGTGTTGCCGGGTCCATCGGGTGATAAGTCACAAGCGCCGACGAATCGAGACGTCTACAGTGTCTGCGTGTCCGAGACAAGCTCTGGAGCAGGGCGATCCCTGTGGTCAGCGGTCCCCACGCTGGACGCGCTGCATGCGCTGAACCCCCTCCAGCAGCCGACCTATGACGCGTCCTCGGCTGATCGGCTGGACGATGTGGTCGGGAAGCTGCGGAAGCTGCCGCCGCTGGTGTTCGCCGCCGAATGCGACAAGTTGCGGACCAAGATGGCCAGCGTGGCGGCCGGCGAGGCATTCATCCTGCAGGGCGGCGACTGCGCGGAGACCTTCGACGGGGTGACCGCGGCCAACATCCAGGGCAAGCTCCGAACCCTGCTGTCGATGGCGGTCGTGCTGACCTACGCCGCCCAGGTGCCGATCGTGAAGATCGGCCGGATGGCCGGGCAGTACGCCAAGCCGCGCAGCTCGGCGACCGAGACCCGCGAAGGGGTCTCGCTGCCGGCCTACCGGGGCGACGCGGTGAACGGCTTCGACTTCACCACCGAGGCGCGCACGCCCGACCCGGAGCGGCTGCTCGGGGTCTACAACGCCTCGGCGGCCACCCTGAACCTGACCCGGGCGTTCGTCACCGGCGGCTTCGCCCACCTGCGGAGCGTGCACAGCTGGAACGCCGACTTCGTGAAGAACTCGGCGGCCGGCGTGCAGTACCAGACCCTGGCCAACGAGATCGACCGCGCACTCGCGTTCATGGTCGCCTGCGGCATCGACGACGACGTGTTCCGGACGGTCGACTTCTACTCCAGCCACGAGGCGTTGCTGCTGGAGTACGAGCACGCGCTGACCCGGATCGACTCCCGGACCGGCTTGCCCTACGGCACCTCGGGCCATTTCCTGTGGATCGGGGAGCGGACCCGGCAGCTCGAGGGCGCCCATGTCGAGTTGCTGCGGCACGTCCGCAATCCGCTCGGGGTCAAGCTCGGTCCGACGTCGACCGCCGACACCGCGCTGGAGCTGGCGGACCGGCTGGATCCTGATCATGAACCCGGACGGATCACCTTCATCACCCGGATGGGGGCGGGCACGGTGCGCGACGTGCTGCCCGAGATCGTCGCCAAGGTGACCGCGAGCGGGCGGCAGGTCGCCTGGATCTGCGATCCGATGCACGGCAACACGTTCGAGGCCCGGAACGGCTACAAGACCCGGGCCTTCTCCGACGTGATCTCGGAGCTGAACGGCTTCTTCGACGTGCACGAGGAGCTCGGCACCTGGCCGGGCGGGCGTGCACGTCGAGCTCACCGGCGACGACGTCACCGAATGCGTCGGCGGCAGCGACGATCTCGTCGAGGCCGATCTGGTGAACCGCTACGAGACCCTCTGCGATCCGCGGCTCAACCGCAACCAGTCGCTGGAGCTGGCGTTCCTGGTCGCCGAGCGGCTGACCACGGGGCGGATCCAGCGGCCCAACCCGGTTCAGGCGTTCACCCCGCTGGCCTTTTAGCGGGCGGCTCGCTGATCGGCGGGTCGCGTCGGGTAGACATGTCTCTCCGTGATCGATCTGAGGTCCGATACCGTCACCCGGCCCACCGAGGGGATGCGGGCGGCGATGATGGCCGCGCCCGTCGGCGACGACGTATACGGGGAGGACCCGTCGGTCGGTGAGCTGGAGGACCGGGTGGCCCGGTTACTCGGGCACGAGGCGGGTCTGTTCTGTGTCAGCGGATCGCTGGCCAACCTGCTCGGCGTGCGGCTGCTGGTCGAGCCCGGCCAGGAGGTGCTCTGCGACGTCCAGGCGCACATCGCCCGAGCCGAGCTCGGGGCGCACGCCGCCGTGCACGGACTGACCATGCGGACGTTCCCGTCCAGCCGCGGACGGCTCGACGCGGACGAGGTCACCAAGATCATCTCGCCGAAGGCCGGGCCGTATCTGGTGTCGACCGCGGCGGTCGCGGTCGAGAACACCCACAACTTCGGCGGCGGAACCGTCCAGGACCTCGACCAGTTGCGGGCGGTCGGCGACCTGTGTCGTGATCATGGAATCGGCTACCACATCGACGGTGCGCGGCTGTGGAACGCCCATGCCGCGACCGGGATCCCGCTCGACACGACTACGGCCGCCTGTTCGACACGGTGAGTGTCTGCTTCTCCAAGGGCATGGGCGCTCCGGTCGGTTCGGTCCTGGTCAGTTCGGCGGCCAACATCGCGCGGGCGCGGGTGCTGCGCAAGCGGCTCGGCGGGGGCTGGCGGCAGGCCGGCATGCTCGCCGCCGCCTGCAGCTACGCCCTTGATCATCATCTGCAGCGGCTGGTCGATGATCATGCGGCGGCCCTCGCCTTCGGCGGGGCGGTGGCCGAACGGGCCGCGACCGCGGTCGACCTCACCGGCCTCGAGACCAACATCGTGATCATCGACACGGGCGATCATCCGGCGGCAGCCGATCGCCGTGGCCGCGGCCGAGCAGGGGGTCGCCGTCTCCGCGTTGGGTCCGTTCCTGCTCCGCGCGGTGACCCACCTCGACGTGACCACCGCCGAGTGCGCCGACGCCGGGGCGATTGTCGGAGACCTGATCAGCCGGTCCGAGTCCGACCACTAGGGTCGGACTCATGCAGATCACTCATCTCGGGCATGCCGCCGTGCTGGTCGAAACCGGCGCGGCGCGGATCCTGATCGACCCCGGCAACTTCTCCGACGGCTGGCACGGGCTGACCGATCTCGACGCCATCCTGGTCACTCACAAGCATCCCGACCACCTCGATCCCGAGCATCTGCCCGCGCTGCTGGCCGGAAATCCGGCCGCCAGGCTCTACGTCGAGCCGTCGATCGATGACCAGCCGAGCGCGAGCCCGTTGGCGCCGGAGGAGCAGGTGGCGGTCGGCGACGTGTTGATCACCGCGGTGGGCGGCCAGCATGCGCTGATTCATCGCGACATCCCCCGCCTGGGAAACGTCGGCTATGTGCTGCGGTCCGAGGGTCAGCCGACCCTGTTCCACCCGGGCGACGCGCTGGACACGACACCGGACGGCGTGGACATCTTGGCCGTCCCGGCGTACGGACCGTGGGCGGCGATGAAGGAGACCATCGACTTCGTCCGGGCCGTCGGCGCGCTGGAGGGTTTTCCCATCCATGACGAACTGCTCAGCGACCGCGGCCGCGGACTGATCCTGAGCCGGGTCAACGAGATGACCGGCACTCGCTGTCTCGACCTCCGCGGCGGCGTCACCCACCAGTTCTGAGGGTCGATCGGCGATCGGTTGCCGAGCCGCCGCGACAACTGGTCGGCGGCCGCGCTGACCGCGGAGACCAACGCATCGCGGGTCCGTTGGTCGACTCCCTCGGTCAGGTAGGTGACGGCGACGGCCGCGGTCGGGTAGCCGACGTGATCCACCACGAGTCTGGGCCACCGAGGACAGACCGGCGGTGACGGTGTCTTCCTCGGTCGAATAGCCCCGGTTGCGCACGTCGCTCAGCAGTCGCCGGAGTGCGGTCGGCGTTGCCGGCCCGCGGGCGGAGTCGACGAACGCGGCCGCGTTCGGGAAGAGCGCGCGTACCTGTGACGCCGGCAGCCCGGCGAGGATCGCCAGTCCGCTCGCCGTGTGCACGGCCGGTAACCGGACGCCGACATCGGTGATCAACAGCGGTCGGCCCGGCGCCCGTTCCTCGATCAGGTAGAGCACGTCGCGGCCGTGCAGGATCGACAGATGGGCGTTCTGCCGCATCCGGTCGACGAGTTGGTGCAGGATCGGCCGGGCCATCCGCTGCAGCGGCGCCTGGCGCTGGTAGGCCGAGCCGAGTTCGTACGCCGTGACGCCGAGCCCGTACCGGCGATCCTCGGGCAGATAGGTCAGATAGCCATGCTCGACCAGGATCGCCAACAGCCGATAGGTGGTCGATCGGGGGAGCCGGAGGCGGGTGGCGACGCTGCCGCCGGCGAGTGGCTCCGGTTCGCGGGCAAGCAGGGTCAGCACGTCGAGGACTCGGTCGGCGGCGGGTGAGGTGGACATGAACTGCTCCAATGTCTCAGATTTGAGACACACTATCGGTCGCGGCGCTGACCGGGCGGTCGTCCTCGTTGTCGAATAGAGCCATGGAACAGCACCCGGTCGTCGTCGGCCTCGGACCTCTGTCGATGACCGAGGTGGTCGCGGTAGCCCGGCACGACGCACCGATCATGATCGCCGACGAGGCACTGACCGAGGTCCGGCGCACCCGAACGGTGATCGAGGCGCTCGCCGATGATCATGAACCGCACTACGGCATCTCCACCGGATTCGGGGCCCTGGCCACCCGGCACATCCCGATCGAGCTGCGCACCCGGCTGCAGCGCAGCCTGGTCCGTTCGCACGCCGCCGGATCGGGGCCCGAGGTCGAGCGGGAGGTGGTGCGCGCCCTGGCCCTGCTGCGCATCTCGACGCTCGCCACCGGTCGCACCGGGATCCGGGAGCAGACCCTGCAGACCTATGTCGCCATGATCAACGCCGGGATCACGCCGGTGGTGCACGAGTACGGCAGTCTCGGCTGTTCCGGTGATCTTGCTCCGCTCGCCCACTGCGCGCTGGCGCTGCTGGGCGAGGGTGTGGTGCGCGACGCCGGTGGTGTGCTGTTGCCCACCGCCGATGCCTTTGCCGCGGCCGGCATCCAGCCGGTCACCCTGGCCGAGAAGGAAGGGCTCGCGTTGATCAACGGCACCGACGGCATGCTCGGCATGCTGGTGCTGGCCATCACCGATCTGCGCCGGCTGCTCAAGGTCGCCGACATCACCGCCGGCCATGAGCGTCGAGGGACTGCTGGGCACCGACGACGTGTTCGCCGATGATCTTCAGGCACTGCGGCCGCATCCCGGCCAGCGGGCGTCTGCGGCCAACCTCAGGATGATCATGGACGGCAGCGAGATCCGCGAGAGTCATCGAACCGACGCCTGCACCCGGGTGCAGGACGCCTACTCGTTGCGCTGCTCACCGCAGGTCGCCGGCGGTGCCCGGGACACGGTCGACCACGCCGAACGGGTTGCCGCTGATCGAACTCGGCTCGGCCATCGACAACCCGGTCGTCACCCCGGACGGCCGGGTCGAGTCCAACGGCAACTTCCACGGCGCGCCGGTCGCGTACGTGCTGGACTTCCTGGCCATCGTGGTCGCCGACCTGGCCAGCATCTCCGAGCGGCGGACCGACCGGTTCCTGGACAAGGCGCGCAACGCCGGGCTGAATGCCTTTCTGGCCGACGATCCCGGAGTCGACTCGGGCCACATGATCGCCCAGTACACCCAGGCGGCGATCGTCTCCGAGCTCAAGCGGCTCGCAGCGCCCGCGTCGGTGGACTCGATCCCGAGTTCGGCGATGCAGGAAGATCACGTGTCGATGGGCTGGTCGGCCGCCCGCAAATTGCGCCGGGCCGTCGACGGACTGACCCGGGTGCTCGCCGTGGAACTGCTGACCGCGGCTCGCGGCTGGAACTTCGCGCCCCACTCCGGCCCTCGCCGGCCAGCGCGGCGGCGATCACCGCGCTGCGCGATGCCGGCGCCCCGGCGCCCGGCCCTGATCGCTGGCTCGCCCCCGAGATCGAGATCGCCGTTCAACTGGTCGCCGACGGTCGGCTCGTCGCCGCGGTCGAGGCCGTCACCGGAAAACTCAACTGATCACCCCACGTCGGAGACCCACCGGAAGGAGCTCGTCAAGGAATGTATGGAAGGCGCACGACCCGTACGCGCACCGCGCGGCAGCACGTTGACGGCCCGGTCCTGGACGACCGAGGCGCCGATGCGGATGCTGATGAACAACCTCGATCCGGAGAACGCCGAACGGCCTGATGATCTTGTCGTCTACGGCGGCACCGGCCGCGCGGCGCGGGACTGGCGGGCGTACGACGCGATGATCCGCACCCTGACCACGCTGGCGCCGGACGAGACCATGCTGGTGCAGTCCGGTCGTCCGGTCGGGGTGATGCAGACCCACGAGTGGGCCCCCCGGGTGATCTTGGCCAACTCCAACCTGGTGGGGGACTGGGCGACCTGGCCCGAGTTTCGCCGGCTGGAGAAGCTCGGACTCACCATGTACGGCCAGATGACCGCGGGCTCGTGGATCTACATCGGCACCCAGGGCATCGTCCAGGGCACCTACGAGACGTTCGCGGCCGTGGCCGAGAAGCGGTTCAACGGCACGCTGGCCGGAACCTTGACGCTGACCGGCGGCTGCGGCGGCATGGGCGGCGCCCAGCCGTTGGCAGTGACCCTGAACGAGGGCGTCTGCCTCATCGTCGACGTGGACCGGGCCCGGCTGGAACGCCGGGTGGAGCACCGGTATCTGGACGAGGTCGCCGATGATCTTGATCAGGCCGTGCAGAAGGCGCTGGCCGCCAAGGCCGAACGGCGCGCCTGGTCGGTCGGCGTGGTCGGCAACTGTGCCGAGGTCTTTCCCGAGTTGCTCCGCCGCGGCGTGCCGATCGACATCGTCACCGATCAGACCAGTGCCCACGACCCGTTGTCCTACCTGCCGCTCGGGATCCCGCTCGAGGAGTGGGCCGAGTACGCCGAGAAGAAGCCGGAGGAGTTCACCGACCGGGCCCGGGCCTCGATGGCCGAGCACGTGCAGGCGATGGTGGAGTTCCAGGACGCGGGGGCCGAGGTGTTCGACTACGGCAACTCGATCCGCGACGAAGCCCGGCTCGGCGGCTGCGAGCGGGCCTTCGAGTTTCCCGGGTTCGTGCCCGCCTACATCCGGCCGCTGTTCTGCGAAGGGAAGGGCCCGTTCCGCTGGGTGGCGCTGTCCGGTGATCCCCACGACATCGATGTGACCGACCGGGCGGTGATGGATCTGTTCCCCGACAACGATCGGCTGCAGAAGTGGATGCGCGGTGCCCGGGAGCGGATCAGCTTCCAAGGCCTCCCGGCGCGCATCTGCTGGCTGGGCTACGGTGAGCGGGACAAGGCGGGACTGGCGTTCAATGATCTGGTGGCTTCGGGAAAGATCAGCGCGCCGATCGTCATCGGCCGTGATCATCTCGACTGCGGCTCGGTGGCCAGCCCCTATCGGGAGACCGAGTCGATGCTCGACGGCTCGGACGCCATCGCCGACTGGCCGCTGCTCAACGCCATGATCAACACGGCGTCCGGCGCGTCCTGGGTGTCCATCCACCACGGCGGCGGCGTGGGCATCGGCCGCTCCATCCATGCCGGCCAGGTCTCACTGGCCGACGGCACCGAACTCGCCGCGCAGAAGCTGGCCCGGGTGCTGACCAACGACCCCGGGATGGGCGTCATCCGGCACGTGGACGCCGGCTACGACCGGGCGGACGAGGTCGCGGCCGAACGCGGCGTCCGGATCCCCATGCAGGAAGGCAACTGAGGAGATGGCCGCCACCTTCGACGCGATGTGGTCGGCGATCGCCGGCATCGGTCGCGACCCGTCGACCGGTGGCTATCGGCGGTTCGCCTGGACCGACGCCGACCACGAGTTGCGCGATTGGTTCGTCGGCGAAGCGGTGTGGCGCGGGCTGGACCTGGTCGATGGACCGGATGGGCAACCAGTGGGCCTGGTGGGGCGATCCCGATCAGTCCCCGGGCATCGTCACCGGCTCGCATCTGGACAGCGTGCCCGACGGCGGTATGTTCGACGGCCCGCTGGGCGTGGTCAGTGCCTTCGCCGCGATCGATGCCCTGCGCGCCCGGGGGTTCCGGCCCGATCGGCCGATCGGCGTGGTCAATTTCGTCGACGAGGAAGGGGCCCGGTTCGGCATCGCCTGCGCCGGATCCCGGGTGATCACCGGAGCCCTGCCCGCCGAACAAGGCGCTGGCCCTCACCGACGCCGACGGTCGCACCATGGCCGACGCACTGCGCGCGGCCGGTCGGCGGCCCGAGGACTGCGGGCCGGACCCGGAGGCGCTCGGCCGGATCGGCCGACTGGTCGAACTGCACGTCGAGCAGGGCCGTGCCCTGGTTGATCGCGGTCGAGCGGTCGGCGTGGCCAGCGACATCTGGCCGCACGGCCGCTGGCGGATCGAGGTGCCCGGTGTGGCCAACCACGCCGGCACCACGCGCCTGGAGGATCGCCGGGACGCGTTGCTCGGCTGTGCCCAACTCGTGCTGGCCGCGCGATCCGCGGCCGAGGCGCACGGCTGCCTGGCGACGATGGGCAAGCTCGTCGTCGAGCCGGGCGGGGTGAACGCCATCTCGTCCCACGTCACCGCCTGGCTGGATGCGCGCGGCGCCGAAGAGTCCGACGTGACCGGGGCGGTCGAGCAGGTCACCGGCGGTCGGCCGACGGGCTCGGCGCCGTGCTGACCCGTGAGTCCTGGACGCCGACGACGCTGTTCGATCCGCACCTGACCGGGCGGCTCAGCGCTGTCCTCGACCAGCCGCCGATCCTGGGCACCGGCGCCGGGCACGACGCCGGGATCCTGGCCAACGCAGGGGTCTCCACGGCGATGATCTTCGTCCGGAACCCGACCGGGGTCTCCCACTCGCCGGACGAGTGGGCCGACCGCGACGACTGCCTGGCCGGGGTCGCCGCGTTGACCGATGTGCTGGCCGACCTGACCGCGTTGGATCGATGATCCGCTACTGGGCCCAGCACGCCTGGCTCCCCGACGGCTGCCACGCCGGCGTCAGCTTCGCCGTCGACCACGATCGATTCGCCGAGTCCGGACGGGCACCGAGCCGGGCCCTGATCACCGGCGGCTGCCCGGCGTCGTGCTTCCGGGCCTGGCCAACGGTCACAGCCACGCATTCCACCGGGCCCTGCGCGGCCGCACGCATGAGGACGGCGGCACCTTCTGGACCTGGCGCGAGGCGATGTACGCGGTGGCGGCCCGGCTCGAGCCGGACAGCTACTTCGCGCTGGCCCGGCAGGTCTACGCCGAGATGGTCGAGGCCGGCTACACCTGCGTCGGCGAGTTCCACTACCTGCACCATGATCGCGACGGCCGCGCGTACGCCGACCCGAATGCGATGGGTGCGGCGTTGATCGCCGCCGCCGCCGAGGCCGGAATCCGGCTGACCCTGCTGGACACCTGCTATCTGGCCGGCGGCCTCGATGATCATGGTCACCGCGAGCTGGATCCGGTGCAGCGGCGCTATTCCGACGGCTCGGCCGAACGGTGGGCCGAGCGGCTGGCGCTGCTGGAGCCGACCGCGACGGCGCGGATCGGTGCCGCCGTCCACTCGGTGCGGGCGGTGCCCGGGGCGGCGCTGGCCTCGATCAGGCCGACGCTCGGCGACCGTCCGCTGCACGTGCACCTCAGCGAGCAGCCGGCCGAGAACGCCGCGACCTTGGCCTACTACGGCCGCACGCCGACCGCGTTGCTGGACGACGCACGGGTTGCTCGGCGAACGGACGACGGCGGTGCACGCGATCCACCTCACCGACGCCGACGTCGACCGGCTCGGCGCCACCCGGACCGCGGTCTGTGTCTGCCCGACCACCGAGCGCGACCTCGCCGACGGCATCGGCCCGTTCCGCCGGCTGGCCGATGCCGGGAGCCCGTTGACCCTCGGCTCGGACCAGCACGCGGTGATCGACCCCTTCGAGGAGTTGCGCGGTCTGGAGATGCACGAGCGACTGTCCAGCGGCCGGCGCGGCCGCTTCACGCCGTCGGAGTTGATCACCGCCGCCAGCGCTGCCGGCTATCGCAGCCTGGGCTGGGAGTCCGGTGGCGAGATCCGCGACGGAGCCCTGGCCGATTTCGTCGTCGTCCGCGACGATTCCTCCCGGACGAGCGGCGCCGCCCCGGCCCAGATCGGCTATGCCGCAACCGGGGCGGACGTCGTCTCGGTCGTCGTCGGCGGAAGGGTGGTCAAGCAGCCATGACGCAGTGTGTTGATCACCGGCATCGGTGAGTTGGTCTGCTGCGACGGGACCGGCCCGGACGCGGCTGGGCATCCGACGGGACGTGGCGCTGATCGCCGAGGGCGACCGGATCGCGTGGATCGGTCCGGAAGCGCAGGCCCCCGCCGGCGAATACCCGGATCGATCTCGAAGGCCGCGCCCTGATCCCGGGTTTCGTCGACTCCCACAGCCACCTGGTGTTCGCCGGCGACCGCAGCGCGGAGTTCGCGGCCCGGATGACCGGGCAGCCGCTACGACGGCGGCGGCATCGCGGTGTCGGTCGGCGCCACCCGGGCCGCCGACGACGATCGAACTGCGCCGGCTGGTCGAGGATCGGGTCACCGAGCTGCGGGCCCAGGGCACCACGACGGTCGAGATCAAGAGCGGCTACGGGCTGACCGTCGAGGACGAGGTGCGCTCGCTGCGGATCGCCCGGGAGTTCACCGCCGAGACGACCTTCCTCGGCGCCCACGTGGTGCCGGCCGAGTTCGTCGCCGACCGGAGCGGCTACGTCGACCTGGTCACCGGTCCGATGCTCAGCCAGGCCGCCCCGTACGCGCGCTGGATCGACGTGTTCTGCGAGCCGAACTCCGCACACGCGTTCGACGGCGACGAGGCGCGGCAGATCCTGCTGGCCGGTCAACGGGTCGGACTCGGTGTGCGGGTGCACGGTAATCAGCTCGGCCACGGGCCCGGCGTACGACTCGCCGTGGAGCTGGGCGCGGCCAGTGTCGACCATTGCACCTACCTGGAGGCGGGCGATGTCGACGCGCTCGTCGACGGCGCCGACCAGACGGTGGCGACGCTGCTGCCGGGGGTGGAGTTCTGCACCCGCTCGCCCTATCCCGACGCCGCGGCCCTGCTGGCGGCCGGCGTGTCGATCGCCCTGGCCACGGACTGCAATCCGGGCACCTGCTACTCCAGCTCGATGCCGTGGGTGATCTCGCTGGCCGTGCGCGAGATGGGGCTGACCCCGGCCCAGGCTTTGTACGCGGCGACCGCCGGCGGGGCGTCGGCGCTGCGCCGCAGCGACGTCGGCCGCCTGGTGGTGGGAGCGAAGGCCGATCTCACCGTTCTCGACGCACCCTCGTACCTGCATCTGGCCTACCGACCGGGCGTACCGATCGCGGCCACGCTTGACCTCGACGCCGTTAGCAGCACCAGAGCCGATTCCTTCTAACGATCTCGACACAATTGCCCGCCGGCTGGTGATCCCACCCCGACTTCCGACGGTGAATGGATCGGAAATTGTGATGGTCGTTTGTCTCCAGTCCCATGCAAGGATCGGAGCCGCGGGGACGGCGCTGGATGACCAGCGCATTACTCAGGACAGTCCGGGCGTACCCGGAAGTGCGGAGCGGGAGGACCGTTTCGGCGCGGTCACGGCGTTCGGAGACGTCAACGACGACGGCTGCGCCGATCTGGCCGCCAGCTCACCGGGGGTGAACGGGGCCGGTTCGGTCAACGTGCTCTACGGATCGCCCCGCGGTCTGTCGACCTCCGGAGTGCAGGGCTTCTCGGCCGCCGTCTTCGGTTCGGACCCCGACGGAGGCGAAGGTTGTGCCGCGAGTCAGGGGGCGTCCGGTGAATTGCCGGTCGCGCAGAACAGCATCCCGGCGGGATCGCGCAGGGTGATCCAGCCGTCGCCATCCCACAGACGCTCGGCACCGAGCGCGACGAGCCGCTGGGCTTCGGCTTCGCGATCATCGCAACCCAGATCGATGTGGGCCCGCACTGCTTCGGACGGATCGTCTGGATCCAGCCGCTGCAGGAGGAACTGAATCGACGAACCAGGCTTCGGATAGAGCTTGCCGGCGAACTCAGGACTGTCACCGGGTCGGAATCGCCAGTCCGTCGCCGCCCGCCAGAAGTCGACCTCGTGATCATGGTGTGCGGCTGGTGAGTCGATCGAGATCTGGACCAGCCGGCTGCGGACGCCGGGTCCGCCGATCGGCGGCGGGCGGAGATCGTGGTCAGCCGTCCGGACCAGGCAGAAGGGCAGACCGCCCGGTGACGTCAGGGTCCGCCAGCTACGGGTCGCGCGGACGGCCGAGGCGCCGAGTTCGAGCAGGCGCTGCTCGGTCGCCTCGGGGTCGTCGACCTCGAGATCCACGTGCACCCGGGGATCACCGCTCACCAGTTGGCGATGCACATAGGACTCACCGCGCTCAGGCGTGAAGCTGCTGAACTCCGGCCACTCCGACCAGGGCTCGCCCAACGGCCAGCCGAGCGCCGCCGCCCAGAACCGGGCCGGGCCAAGATCACCGTCCACGGGCAGATCGATCGAGACGTGCCCCCAGCCCATCATGCGGATCTCCGGAATTCAGGCTGGTCGACGCCGAGGTTCTGCCACACGAACGAGGGCACCCGGGCGAAGAACTCGTGCGCGAAGTCGGCGCAGAACCCGATCAGCAGACTGTCGTGGGAGCCGAGCGAGAATCGCATCTGGTGATCCTCGATCCGGAAGTCCGGCGGATCCACGGCCATCAGGTACTCCATGGTCCTCGGATGGATCACGTCGTAGGTGAACTTGGGGCTGCTGGTCTTGATCTTGAACCGGTCGTTGAACTCCTCGCTCTCGAAGCGCACCCGCTCGCCGCCCCAGCCGCCGCCGACCGAGATGAGCGGGAAGGCGAACGGCATGTTGACCACACAGACCGTCTCGGAGTGCTGCTCGGTCACCGTCCGCGTCCGGGTGTTGCCGTCGGAGTCGGTGTAGGTCTCGGTCCGCTGGGTCTTCCAGCGGTGGACGAACGCGTCCAGCGGAAGCCCGTCGTTGGTGGCCCGGATGAGCTTCTCGGTCGAATGGCCGAAGCCCACCTGGGTCAGCCCGTAAGCGGTGATCAGGCTGTCGTCCCGCCCGACGTAGACCCAGTCCGGCCGGCCGTAGAAGGCGAACCCGGGCGGGCGCGGGGTGGCCGCATAGGACGAGAGCCGCTCTGGGTCGATGGTCTGCACGACCGGGGCCAGCGCTTCGAGGTAGGCCTCCAGCTCGTCGGGCTGCTTCGGTGCGCCGACCGCCACCAACTGCTGGCCGTCGATGCTCAGGTCAACGGGGTAGCCCGCCTGACCGAAGGTGGCGATCGCGTTCAGCGTGGCTGAGGTCAGCACGGCCCGCGCGTAGCCCGGGTCGGCGGCGCGGACCTGGAGGCGCGAATCGATGTCGACCGCCGGTAGCCGTACGCCGGACCGCACCCCGCTGGACGATACGAACAGGTCCGGCAGGGCCAGCGGCAGTTGCAGGCTCGCCAGTCGCTGGTCGAACTTCGGGCCGCCCCCGCTGCAGGTGTACTCGAACACGCGGAACGGGATTCCGGCTCGGGTCTTGCCGGCGACCCCCTCGTCGACCTTGCGTTCGAACCCGAGGCCGAAGGGTGGAGCCTGGTGATCCAGCACCGTCTCCAGCGCCGGACTGGAGTCGAACCACCAGCCACGGCTCTTCAACGCCCGCTTGTAGCGCTGCCGTCGGATGATCAAGAACGCGATCACCGCCAGCACGACGACGATCACGGCCACGATGATGACCACGGTCGTGTTGCTCATCCGATCCTCTCCTCGAGTGGGCTGGCCGACCGGCGGCCCGCCAGATGCCGCGGAGCGATCTCCACGAGGTAGATCGCTCCGAGGATCGCCAGGCCGCCGATGACCATTCGGACGGTCATCTTCTCCCCCCCGAGGGCCACGGCGAAGGCGGCGGCCCACACCGGCTCCATGGCCATCACCACCGCGGCCCGCGAGGGATCGATCCGGGCCTGGGCCCAGGTCTGCAGCACCATGGTCAACGCGCCGGCGATGAGCGCGAGGTAGATCACGATCAGCCAGTCCGTACTGCTGGTCGGCAATTGGATCCCCGGTGCGGTCCCTGCGGTCGGCACCAGCGCCACGAGTGAACACAGCAGCGCGATCACGCACATCTGCACCACGCTGAGGCTCATGGCGGTGTTGGCCCCGCTCAGCCGGCCCAGCGCGACGATGTGCCCGGCGTAGATGATCGCCGACGCGAGCGTCAGCAGTTCCCCGTAGCCGATGGAGAACCCGTTCAGTGACAGCACTCCGAGGCCCACCGTCGCCAGGCCGGCGGCCAGCCAGGTCAGCCGGGAGATCCGGCTCTTCAAGATCAGCGCCCCGAGCAGCGGTGTCGCCACAACATAGAGGCCGGTGATGAAGCCGGATACGCTCGCGCTGGTGTGGGCGAGGCCGGTGGTCTGCAGGATCTGGGCGATGCCGTAGAGCAGGCCCAGGCCGATGCCGGCCAGCAGAGTCGTCCGCGACATCTTGAGGTGCCGCCCCGCGATCAGCAGGAGGGCGACTCCCGCGATGGCGAACCGCACCGCCAGCAGGTCGATGACGTCCATCCGGGTGACGATGTCCTTGATCATGAAGAACGTCGAGCCCCAGGCCGCGGTCATCGCCAGCAACGCCACGAAGGCGAGCAACTCCGTGCGGGTCGGGCGGGACGACATCGCCCCAGCGTAAACGGCCCTAGACCACGTACAGGGTGATCGTCGAGCCCTTGGGCGCCTGGCTGCTACCCCGCGGATTGCTGTAGACCACGAAGCCGACGCCGATGTAGTTGACTGCGACCGGCCTGACCTTGGTCTTGAAGCCGGCGTCCGCCATCACCTTCTGCGCCGCCCGAACGCCCATCCTCGACACCGTCGGCACGGTGACCATCACCGGTCCGAGCGACCGGGTGATGGTGATCGTGGTGCCCTTCATCGCCCGTCCGGACTTCGGGTCCTGCTTGATCACCAGATCCTTGGCGATCTTGTCGGAATTGGCGGTCTTCTCGACCACCTGGAAGCCGGCCTTGGTCAGCGCGTCCCTGGCCTGGTCGGCCGGCTTGCCGCGGTAGTTGGTGATCTTGATCGGCTTCGGGCCTCGGGAGACGACCAGGTCGATGGCCGCCTTGGGTTTGAGGCTGGCGCCGGCCGGCTTCGACGCGGAGATCACGATGCCGGTTGTGACGGTCTCGCTGTACTGGTTGATGATCTTGCCGACGGCCAGGTGTGCTTCCTGGACGGCGGTTTCGGCGGCCTGCTGAGACAGCCCGACCACCGCCGGCATCGGATAGCGCTCCGGCCCGAGAGAGACCGCCGCCTCCAGCACGGTGCCCTTCCTGATCTTGGTGCCGGCGCCGGGATCGGTCGAGATCACCATGCCCTGGGCGATGGTCTCGCTGTACTCGTCGTCGAAGTGGATGCCCAGCCCCGATTTGGCCGCCACCTGCTCCGCCTCGGCCTTGCTGAGCGTGGTCAGGGCCGGGGCGCTGGTGAAGCGGCCGGTCGGTGAGGTACCACCCGGCGAGGGCGGCGGTCGCGGTCAGCAGCAGGACCAGCAGAAAGGCCAGCCAGCCCCGCCGCCGCTTCCGCGCCTGGCGCGCCCGCTGGGCGGCCTGCCGGTCGGGTGTGGCGTGCGGGATCGGAGCCGGAGGTGGTGCATCGAGAACGGTCGGTGGCGAGTACGCCGAGGTCGGCGTGCTGACGATTCGGGTCGGCGGCACGGTGTGCGGAAGGTCGGCCGGCGACCGGCTCGTCGCGGAGTGCGGACGGGGCTGGTACGAGTTGGGTCTGCTCGTAGTCGGCACGGTCGCGACCGGTCGGCGCCCACGGTGAGTCGGCCGGCTTCGCCGCGGCCTGAACCGCGGTCAGATCAGCAGTGAGTTCGGGGTCGTCGAGCAGCCCTTGCTGCAGGGCCGCCTTCACCCGTCGCACCTGGGCGAGCAGCACCCGGGCATCGTGCGGGCGTTGGGAGGCGTCCCGGGCGGTGGCTCGGGCCACCAGCGCATCGAGGTACGGCGGGATGGGGCCTGGGGTCCGATAGCTCGACGGCGCCGGCACATCGTTGTGCACGTGGGCGTAGGCGACCTGGATCGGCGTCTCGCCGGTGTGCGGCTTGCAGCCGGTGAGCAGTTCGAACAGCACGACCCCGGCGCTGTAGACGTCGGAGCGGGCATCGGCGCGCCCCGACAACACCAGTTCGGGCGGCAGGTAGGACACGGTGCCGATCAGCAGTCCCTGGGTGGCCGTCGAGGTCTGGGACGAGATGGCCTTGGCCAGGCCGAAATCGGCGACCTTGAGCTGGCCGCGATCGCTGATCAGCACGTTCTCCGGCTTGACGTCGCGATGCACCAGGCCGGCATCGTGGGCGGAGGCCAGGGCGGCGAGCACCGGCTCGATCAGCTCCAGTGCCCGCAGCGGGGGCATCGGCGCTTCCCGGTTGATCACGTCGCGCAAGGTGCGGCCGTCGACGTACTCCATCACGATGTAGGGGCGGCTGATATGCCCGTCGAGCCGGTCCTGGCCCTGGTCGAAGACCGAGACCACGTTGGGATGGGAGAGTCTGGCCGCCGCTCGAGCCTCGCGGTCGAACTTGCGGGCGAACTCCGCGTCATCACCCAGACCGACGTGCATCACCTTGACCGCAACGGTCCGGGTCAGCCGGGTGTCCACGGCCTGGTAGACCGTCGCCATGCCGCCGCGGGCGAGGCGCTGAGTGATTTGATAGCGGCCGTCCAGCAGTTGCCCGACCAAAGGGTCGCCAACTGTGGTCATGGTCACGTCTGCTCCGAACACGGTGGGGAAGTTGGCCGTGTTGGCCGTGTTGTCGAGTGTAGGAGTGTGCTCGGGCCGAGCCGGGCGCGGCGCGCCGGGCGGCCATGGGAACTGATCGCTCATCCGGGGGCCCGATCTGCGCCTGCGTCGGATGCCATCCGCTAGTCGATTCGTCCCGCGTGGGTCGAGGAGGCCTCGGCGTAGCGGCGAACCGGAATCCGGCCGGCCAGCCGGGCCAGCCGTCCGGCCCGCACGGCGAGCCTCATCGCCTCGGCCATCTGGACCGGGTGCTCGGCCCGGGTGACGGCCGAGGCCAGCAGCACCGCGTCACAGCCGAGTTCCATGGCGAGCGCGGCCTCGGAGGCGGTGCCGATTCCGGCGTCAAGCACGACCGGCACCGTTGCGTCCTCGACGATCAGCTCGATGTTGTGAGGGTTGCGGATGCCGAGTCCGGAACCGATCGGCGCACCGAGCGGCATCACGGCCGCGCAGCCGGCGTCGGCCAGCCTGCGGGCCAGGATGGGGTCGTCATTGGTGTAGGGCAGGACCACGAAACCCGGCGGCCACCAGGCGTTCCGCGGCGTCGAGGAGCTCGATCGGGTCCGGCAGCAGGGTGATCTCGTCGGCGATGACTTCGAGCTTGACCCAGTCCGTCTCCAGGGCCTCGCGGGCGAGTTGGGCGGTCAGCACGGCGTCGGCGCTGGTGTAGCAGCCGGCGGTGTTGGGCAGCACGGCGATCTGGTGCCGGTCGAGGATGTCGAGCACCGACCCTGGTGCACCGGGATCGATCCGACGCATGGCGACCGTGGTCAACTCGGTGCCCGAGGCCAGCAATGCCGCCTCCATGATCTCCAGGCTCGGGGCTCCGCCGGTGCCCATGATCAACCGGGAGCCGAACTGCTTCCCGGCGATGGTCAGCACGTCCGCTGAGCCTGTCGAAGGGCTAACCACCTTGCACCGCCGTGACGATCTCCACCCGGGCGCCCGTCGGCCAGCTCGGTGGTCGGATGCTCGCTGCGGGGCACGACGGCTCCGTCGACGGCAACCGCGATCCCGCGCGGCGTCGGCGTACCGGGCGGCAGGTCCAGCACGTCGGACAGCCGGACCGGCGCCGGTAGGTCTCGAAGCTCGCCGTTGACCGAGATGATCATCGGACCTCCACGGCGACCGGGGAGAACCGAGCCAGGGTGAACGGTGTCGCCACCTCGGCGAGCGTTCCGGTGGTGATCAACTCGGTGATGACGTCGGCGGTGACCGGCGTGAGCAGCACGCCGTTGCGGTAGTGGCCGGTGGCGAGGACCAGCCCCTCGAGCTCGCAGCCGCCGAGGATGGGCGCGTTGTCCGGCGTCCCGGGCCGCCAGCCGACCGACGTCTCGGCCAGCGCGTACTCGGCCGTCATCGGGAGCACCGTACGCGCGTCGCGCAGGAGTTCGTAGACTCCGCCGGCCGTCGGCCGTCCGTCGAAGCCGCGTTCCTCGACC
The DNA here is from genome assembly GCA_963723815.1 of uncultured Actinomycetota bacterium. Lineage (GTDB taxonomy): Bacteria > Actinomycetota > Actinomycetes > Propionibacteriales > Propionibacteriaceae > Microlunatus. The sequence goes on from CAVRSH010000009.1 coordinate 20,327, forward strand.
GTCGCCCCGACGACCAGTTCGCGGCCACCCTCCCGGGGCACCAGATAGACCTCGGTGCCCCGGCTGAAGGCTCGGACGGTCACCGCGGGGCTGGGCAGCCGGCCTGGATCGAGGCGGAGGATCTGGCCCTTGACCGGCCGCACCGGGACGACGGGGATGCCGCTCAGCTGACCGGCCCAGGCGCCATTGGCCACGACGACCGTGCCCGCCCGGATCACCAGCCCATCGCTCAGTTCGACGCCGCTGGCCCGCCCGTTCGAGGTCAGCACCCGATGGACGAATCCGGGACGGGTGCGCACACCGGCCCGACGTCCGGCCTGCTGCACGGCCCGCCAGAGCAGCCGGTTGTCGCAGCTCCAGTCATCCTCGACCAGCAGCCCTTGACGGATCGTCGGGGCGAGCAACGGCTCGTGCTGCTTGCACTCCCGACTGGTCAGCGGTTCGCACGGGTGCCCGACGCGCCGCAGGAAGTCGGCGAAGGTGCGGAGCCGGGCCGCGTCGTCCGCGTCGTAGGCGACCGACAGGGTCGGTGTCCGCCGCAGGCCGGCCGGCAGATCGCTGGCCGCCTCCACCTCGGCGACGAAGACCGGATAGCGCCCCAGGGAGGCCAGATTGAGCGGCAACAGAGCCTGCTCGGTGAACGTGGTCTCGCTGATCGGCGCCAGCATTCCCGCCGCCACCTGTGAGGCGGCCGCGTCCGGTTCGCCGGCGACAATGATCGCGCCAACCCCGGCCTGCGCGAGCCGCCAGCCGATCGCGGACCCGATCAGTCCGCCGCCGATGATCACGACCTCGGCAGTGTGGGAACGATCGGCGGACTCGGTCACTCGGGCAAGTTTAGGCTCCGACCCGAGCGCCACCGGCATCGTCACATCGCGAGACCCCCAGAATGGGACGGTGGCCGCCATCGAGTTAGGACTCACCACCTTCGCCGAACTGACCGACCCAGCCAGCTCGCCGGGCGAGCGGATCCGGCAGGTCGTCGAGGAGGCAAAACTGGCTGAGCAGGTCGGTCTCGACGTGTACGGCATCGGTGAGCACCACCGCCCGGACATGGCGGCGTCCGCGCCGGAGATCATCCTGGCCGCGATCGCCGGAGCCACCAGCCGGATCAAGCTCTCCAGTGCCGTGACCGTGCTCAGTTCCGCCGACCCGGTCCGCGCGTTCCAGAACTTCGTCACCCTCGATCTCGTCTCCTCGGGCCGGGCCGAACTGATGGCGGGCCGCGGATCGTTCACCGAATCGTTCCCGCTGTTCGGCTACTCGCTGGACGACTACGACGCGCTGTTCACCGAGAAGCTCGAGCTTCTGATGGCGCTGAACGCCGACGGCCCGGTCACCTGGTCGGGCCGCTTCCGCCCACCGCTGCGCGACGCGAGGGTCTATCCACGTCCTGAGGGTCGTCCACTGCCGATCTGGATCGCCGTCGGCGGTACGCCCAACTCGGTGGTCCGGGCCGGCACGCTCGGGCTGCCGATGGCACTGGCGATCATCGGTGGTCAGCCGTCGGCGTTCGTGCCGCTGACCGATCTCTACCGCCAGGCGCTGGAGTACGGCGAGCACGACCCGGCCACGCCGCTGGCCGTGCACAGTCACGGGTACGTCTTCACCGACGAGCAGGCGGCCCGGTCGGAGTTCCTGCCCGCCTATCGGGCAACCTTCGCCAAGATCGGGAGAGAGCGCGGCTGGGGACCGATGTCGGACGCTGCCGTCGAGGCGTTGATCAGTCCCAGCGGCGCGCTGTTCTTCGGCCGCCCGGAGACGGTCGCGGACAAGATCGTCGCACTGCATGAGCAGATGTCGATCGATCGCTTCGAGTTGCACGTGGCCCACGTCGATCACGCCCGGACGATGCGGTCGATCGAGCTCTTCGGCACCGAGGTCGCACCGCTGGTCCGCGAACGCCTCGCAGGCTGACGGCTGAGCACGATCCGGTGGGAGCAGCGGAGTACGGCATAAACTCCGAGCCGTGACTGCGCTGATGGGCCTCGACGCCCGGCTTCGGCTTGCCCGGGTCTACCTGTGCACCGACGCCCGGGAGAAGCAGGGCGACCTCGAGGCGTTCCTCAGTGCCGCGTTCGCCGGCGGGGTCGACGTGGTCCAGATCCGGCAGAAGGGCATGGCCCCCGAAGCCGAACTGGAGGCGTTGGAGATCGCCCGGCGGGCCGCAGCGCCGTACCAGGGGATCGTCTGCGTCAACGATTCGGCCGAGCTCGCCGGCCGCTTCCACGCCGACATGCTGCACCTCGGCCAGACCGACGGAGAGTCCGCCCCGGCGCGCCGGCACCTGCATCGGTGGGCCATCGTGGGCCGCTCCACCCACGCTCCGGCTCAGACCGATGCGGCGATCAAGGATCCGGCCGTCGACTACTTCTGCGCCGGTCCGGTGTACGCGACCTCGACCAAACCGGACTACGAGCCGGTGGGCCTCGACCTGGTCCGCTATGCCGCGAGGGTCGCGCCGGTGGGCCGGATCGACGCCAAGCCGTGGTTCGCCATCGGTGGCATCTCGCCGGCCAACCTCGACGAGGTGATCGAGGCCGGCGCGCGCCGGGTCTGCGTTGTCCGGGCCATCACCGAGGCGACCGATCCGCAGGCCGCGGCGGATCATCTGCAGACCCGGCTGCGGGCGGCATGGAAGGCCGACCCGACGATGGAGCGGTACGTCTTCCAGGCGTTGTCGGGAGCCGGCCCGGCGCGCTGAGGTTCACGCCTCCCGGCGTACCGCCGCGTCGGCGAGCGAGATCAGACCGGTCCGGCCCGCGTCGGTCATGTCCACCTCGTGCAGGGCTTTCAGCGCCCGCTCGTAGCCCTCGCTGATCATGGACTCGACCGCGTCACGGGCCCCGGACTCGCTGATCACCTGTTGGAGGTCGGCGACGCCGGCGGCGTCGAGAGCCGGATCCCCGAGTCGCCGGAGCAGTAGTTGCCGCCCGGCCTCGTCGGCGTGGGCGAACGCGTGCGCGACCAGTACCGTGCGCTTGCCCTCACGAAGATCATCTCCGGCCGGCTTGCCGGTCAGTTGCGGGTCGCCGAAGACACCGAGCAGGTCGTCGCGGAACTGGAAGGCCCGGCCGAGTGGGGAGCCGTACGCGCCGAGTGCGTAGTAGAGCTGATCATCGCCGCCACCGAGGGCGGCACCGATCTGGCTGGGTCGCTGGACGGTGTAGCGGGCCGACTTGTACTCCACGACCCGATTGGCCTCATCCAACGCCAGCTCGATGCTCGGCCGCACCGAACCGATCGCCGGAGCCTTCTGCCGCAGCGGGTGCGCCTGCGCGACGATGTCGAGGTACTGACCGCAGGTCACCTCGGTCCTCATCGCCTCGACGATCGGCAGGGCACGCTCCAGAGCCGACTGGTCGAGACCGGCCGCCTGCAGCATCTGTGCCGACCACATGACCAGCAGGTCGCCGAGCAGGATCGCCCCGGCCTTGCCGAACGCCACCGAGTCTCCGAGCCAGCCCGCCGTGGAATGCAGGGCCTCGAACTGCCGGTGCGCAGCCGGACGGCCACGGCGCAGGTCGGAGGAGTCCATCACGTCGTCGTGGACGAGCGCGCTGACATGGAGCACGTCCAGACTGGCCGCAGCGGCCAGCAGCGGCCGCAGGTCGACCTCATCCGACGACCCGGCGGCCGCGATATAGCCCCAGACGCAGAAAGCCGGACGAAGTCGCTTGCCACCGCACAGCAACTGGCCGGCCATCAGGTGCATCGGCGCGAGTTCTGGTCCCATCGTGTCGAGGACCGCCGACTGCTCGGTCAGGAAGCCGGTGATCTCCGCCGAGATGGCGTCTCGAAACGCTTGTCCCAGTGGGTTCTGGGGATCCAGCACGGCATCGGCCGTGGTCGAGAGGGCGTTGTTGACCACATGATGAGCCTACGGAGCCAGGCGAAGCTGCTGTCCTAGGGTGGTCGCATGCCGGGCCACGATCGAGTTCAGGATCGAGTTTCCGGAACGGCTCGCGGCCTCCGGCCGCGCCCGCCGACCATCGCCGAATTGCTGCAGACCTCCGACCGACCGCTGTTCTCGTTCGAGTTCTTCCCCCCAAAGGACGAGGTCCAGCAGCGTCAGCTGTGGCGGACCGTCCGCGAACTTGAGTCGCTCGGCCCGGACTTCGTTTCGGTCACCTACGGGGCGACCGGCTCGACTCGGGACCGGACGATCGTCGCCACCGAGGCGATCGCGCAGCACACCACGATGCGCTCGATGGCCCATCTGACCTGCGCCAGCCAGAGCCGTGATCAGCTGCGACAGGTGGTCGGCTCGTACGCCGCCTCCGGCATCCGGCACGTGCTGGCGATCCGAGGCGACATGCCCGGCGGGCCGACGGTGCCGTGGCAGGCGCATCCCGAAGGCCTGAACAATGCCACCGAGCTGGTCGCCCTGGTCCGCGAGCTGGGTGACTTCTGCGTCGGCGTCGCGGCGTTCTGCGACCCACACCCGGAGCATCATGATCATGATCTGGATGCCCGGATCCTGGCCGACAAAGCCAAGGCCGGGGCGAGCTTCGCGATCACCCAGCTGTTCTTCACCGCTTCGGATTACTTCGATCTTGTCGGTCGGGTGCGCGCGCTCGGCTGCGACCTGCCGATCATCCCGGGCATCATGCCGATCACCAATCTCAAGCAGGTCACCCGATTCGCCACGTTGTCCGGTGCCGCGCTGCCGACGTCGGTCACCGACCGGATCAACGAGGTCGCCGACGATGATGATCAAGTCCGCCGGATGGGCATCGCCATCGCCACCGAGCTGTCGGAGACGCTGCTGCACGGCGGCGCCCCCGGCCTGCACTTCTTCACCCAGAACAGGTCCCGGGCTACCCGAGAGATCTACGCCAATCTGCATCCGGTGCGGCGTCGAGCGTAACCAGGCGCTGGGTCGGCCGGGTCAGCGCGACGTAGAGCGACCGGATCCCGCCGGATGACTCGGCGACGATCTCGTCCGGAGTGATCACCAGGACGCCGTCGTACTCGAGTCCCTTGGATTCCAGCGATGTGACCAGCGCCAGACGCTCGGCGCCGGGCAGCTCGGCCGCCGCCAGCCGCCGGGCCAGCGCGTCCTTGGCCGACGGGGGACAGATCACCCCGACCGTGCCGGCGACCTCGATCAAGCAGGCCTTCGACGATGGTGATCATGGATGCGGCGACGTCGCCCGACTCGGCGACGACCAGCTCGGGTTCGACGCCGGTGGACCGGACGGCCTTGGGCAGGTCGGCCTGCGGGTAGGCGGTGATCACGACCTTCGCGGCCAGGTCGAACACCTCCGACGGGCTCCGGTAGTTGGTGCTCATCCGGAACCGGCGTACGGGCGCGGTGCCGATGATCTCGTTGATCGCGCGCTCGGCCTCCGCGGCGTCGGGCCAGGAGCTCTGCGCCGGATCCCCGACGATCGTCCAGCTGCCGCCGGCCCCGCGGCGCCGCAGCATCCGCCACTGCATCGGCGTGATGTCTTGAGCCTCGTCGACCAACACGTGCGCGTACGTCTCGTGCGGGAGTTCGAACGGGTCGACCTCTCGGTGCGTGGACAGCCGGTCGGCCGTGGTGACCACCTCGGAGAACTCGGCGTCAGGCTCGAGGAACATCGACGGGTCGGCCTCCTCGGCCGGCATCGGTCCCAGCAGGTGGACCAGTTCGTCCAGCAGCGCTCCGTCGGCCGCGGTCCAGCTGGGGTCGCCGGTGCGATAGCTCGCACTGACCAACTCGCATTCGGCGTTGGACAGCACCGAACCCGAGACCCGGTGCATCATCTCCCGATCGGCCAGCCGGAGCAGCGCCGAGGTCGCGCTGGTGGCCGGCCACCACGCGTTGCAGAACATCGCGAAGACGGCGAGATCGGCGATCTGATCGTCGAACTCGTCCCGGTCCTGGTCCAGATCATCGGGCCGGATTCGCCAGAGTGCGTTCAGCAGCGCCTTCTCGGCGGCCTCGCGCCCGGCGTTGAGCTTGTGATGGGCCAGCACGTCGTTGCGGATCTGCCGCAGCGTAGCCGGCGGCAGCACCAGCACGTGCCCCTTGAAGGTCAGCCGCAGTTCCAGCGGCACCGCCTGCGGGGGTTCGTTCACCAGTCGACGGAGCACCTTCATCATCCGGAGACTGCCCTTGATGGCAGCCGTCGGGGCCGGATCGACCCGGTCGCCGGTGATCCGGACGACGTCGGAGGCCACCGAGCCGATCGAGCGCAGGGTCACCGACTCCTCACCGAGGGACGGCAACACCCGCTCGATGTAGTTCATGAAGACCCGGCTCGGACCGACCACCAGCACGCCGCCGGACTCGAAGCGGCGCCGGTTGGAGTACAGCAGGTACGCCGCACGGTGCAGCGCGACCACGGTCTTGCCGGTCCCCGGTCCGCCGGAGATCATCGTGAACCCCTGGTACGGAGCGCGGATCGCCTCGTCCTGCTCACCTTGGATGGTCGCCACGATGTCGCGCATCGTGTGGCTGCGGGCCCGGGTGAGCGCCGCCATCAGCGCGCCCTCACCGATCACCACCAGGTCCGAGTCAGCCTGTTCGCCGTCCAGCAGGTCGTCCTCGATCCCCACCACCCGGTCGCCGTGGCAGCGCAGGACCCGGCGGCGGACGACCTGCATCGGGTTGGCCGGGGTGGCGCGGTAGAACGGCTCCGCAGCCGGGGCCCGCCAGTCGATCACCAGGGGCTCGTAGTCCGCATCGCGGACGCCGATCCGCCCGACGTAGCGGATCTCGCCGTCGTTGCGGTCGAGCCGACCGAACACCAGACCCTCGTGCTCGGCGTCGAGCACGGCCAGCCGCTTGGCGGCCTGGAAGGCGAAGACGTCCCGCTCGTACAGCCCGGTGCCGTCCTCCTCGCGGACGTAGGAACCGCGGTCGGACTGGAAGAGCGACCGTCCGGCCGTGGCCACCTGGCGGGCGGAGCGGGTGGCTTCGTCGAGCCGGCTGTACACCAGATCCACGTGCGCCTGCTCGATGGCAAGCTCACGTTCGACGTCACTTCGGTGGCCGTTCGACGAAGCCCCGAGGTCCGTCGCAGTCTCCACGTCTGTCAAGAAGGATGGTCCTCACTGAGGGAAAAGGAACATCTGAGTATACGGAGAATTCCGGCCCCGCGGAAAAACTGCGACCGGCTATGCGTTCTTTCCCAGCAACTCGTGACAGGCGTACGAGGCCAGGGCGCCGGACAGGACCTGCTGGGCCGGACCGGGCCCGGCGGCCGACCATGGCCCGGCCAGGAACAGCCCGGTGACCTCGCTGCTGATCGGCGGGCGCCGGGTCCAGCCACGAAATCCGAGCCCGACCAGGCCGTATGCCGAGCTGGGCCGCGTTCGGCCGAAGTCGTGCACGGTGCACAGCGTGTGATCGGCTCCCGGTCGGGTGTAGCTGATTACCGGTATCCCCGCCGCGGACAGGTCGACCTGCTCGCCGACCGGACCGGGTGGTCGGTCGATCAGCTGATGGCTGATCGTCGGGGCCTGCGCGGGGGAGAGCGAGTGCAGGTCTCGACGGGTCCGCCGCAGTACGTCCGGCGGCAGCAGGGCCGACGTCGACCACGGATCGACCGTGCTGATCACCGCGGCCGCCGGGTGCTCCCCGTCGGGCGTGCGGACGCCGGTGGCCCGGTCCGATTCGACCCTGATCGCCTCGACGGGCAGACCCGTACGCACCGTGACCTTGCGCAGCGCGAGTCGCGCGGTCAGGGCCTCGACCAGCACTGAGGAGCGCCCGGCGTCCTGCCCGGTGTGATCGCGTTCTGGGACGATCTGCCAACGGCCGAACGTTCGAGACACCCACAGGTCGACCGCCACCATGGCCGGGAGCTGTTCCGGGGTCGAGCCGAGCCGGTAGCCGACGCTGCGGACCAGCGCAGTGAGATGGGGGTGGGGCGCCGACGCGGCGAACTCGGCGAGACTCCGGCGGCTCTGGAGCCGCCGGCGGACGTCCCGGGTGAGCTGGGCCGATCGGCGTAGGGGGTTCCGACGGTGGAACTCGGCCTCGATGCCCAGCGGCCGCAACGCCTGCCAGACGTCGCCGAGAGAGTCGATCAGGGTGCGCCACTGCTCGGCGACGGCGCTGCCGTAGGCGGTGCTCAACGTCTCGAACGCCTCTCCGCGGTCGGTCGGCAGCCGCAGCTCGGAGCCGTCGGCGAACCGGTAGACGGGCGGCTCAGCCGGTACGAGCGCGTACCCCATCCGGGTCAGCTCCGCCTCGAGCGGGCGCCCGCTCTTGCGGAACAGGTCTCGCCACGGAGCCGGAAAGCCGAGGACTGACGGCGCGCGATCGACCAGGATCCCGGGCCGGAGCTCAGTCGCCGCCCACATCCCGCCCAGGGAGGAGGAGCGTTCGAAGAGTTCGACCCGGATGGCCGTTCTTGGCCAGTCGGGCGGCCGTGGCCAGGCCGGCGAGGCCAGCACCGATCACCACCACCGGGGCGGTCATCAGGCGGCGATCGGGCGGTCGGTGACGAGGGCCGAGCGCCGCGGTTCCATGGCAGAAGGGTAGTGACGTATCCGCTCCGCCGTGGTTGACGACGCCTAGGGTGACGCTATGGCTGAACTCGAACCGGTCTCCGAGTCCTGGACCCGGGCCCTGTGCGTCGTCGCCCATCCCGATGACCTGGAGTTCGGCGCCGCCGCGGCTGTCGCCCGGTGGACCGACCAGGGCAAGACCGTGGTGTACGCGATGGTGACCAGCGGGGAGGCCGGGATCGACGGCCTGGCATCCCGACGAGGCGCGGCGGGTCCGGGAGGCCGAGCAGGTCGAATCGGCCCGGATCGTCGGCGTCGAAGCGGTGGAGTTCCTCGGGCTGCCGGACGGCGTGCTCGAGTACGGCGTCGGGCTGCGGCGGGAGATCTGCGCCGTTGTCCGCAAGCACCGGCCCGAGATCGTGATCACCAACAACTTCCGCGACACCTGGGGCGGCGTGGCCCTCAATCAGGCCGACCACATCGCGACCGGGAAGGCCACGCTCGACGCGGCCCGGGACGCCGGCAACCGTTGGATCTTCAGCGAGCAACTTGTCGATGGCCTCCGACCCTGGGGCGGGGTGGGGCAGGTCTGGGCGGCCGGCTCCCCGGACGGCCGGCACGGGGTGGAGACCACGAAGACCTTCGATCTCGGCGTCGCCTCACTCGCCGCTCACCAGGCCTACATCGACGGCCTCGGCTGGGAGCACTTCGATCCCGAGGAATTCCTCGAAGGGGGTGCGCGGGCGGCGGGGACCAGGCTCGGCGTGCCGATGGCGGCGACCTTCGAGGTGTTCTCCCTCGCCTGGGGCGGCTGACTCGATTTCGGGATGCGCGGTTTGCTCGCGTGACCCGCCGGTGAAGGACCCAATCGTGGCGACTATCGGCCTCGGTGCTTGACGAACTGTCACCGGCCTGGTGTACCTTTGGATCTGTTCGAACACGCGTTCTAAATCGGTGACCGGCAACCTGACTCCGGTGCAGCGCCGGTGAACCCGTGTCGAAGCAGTGCGTGTTCGCGGCATGCACTCCAGGCTTGCCTCGGTGCGGGTGGATCTCGACCCCCATCCGCATCGGGGCCGCCAACCCCGGGTCGAGCCGACATCCGAAGGTGAGCAATCGACGAGGGGAACCTGAACCAGCATGGCCGAGTCTCGATTTTCTGCCGACCTGCAGCGCGCCCGTACGGCCCTGGTCGAGGCCGAACTGGCCGAACGACCGAGTGATCGCTTCCTCGCGGCTCACCTGGCCGCTCTGCGCGTGGCGGCGACCATCTTGTCGTTGCGGGCTCATCCGGCGGCGAGCGCTCAGCGGACGGGCCCGCGGAATGCCTGGCGGCTGCTCGCCGATGTGGCGCCGGAGTTCGGTGAGTGGGCCGCGTTCTTCGCGGCGACCAAGGGCAAGCGCGACGCCATCCATGCCGGCGCGACGGCGATCGTCAGTGCCCGCGAGGCCGACGACCTGCTCCGCGACGCGCAGGCGTTCCTGGCGCTGGTGGAGCGTGCCCTGGCCCACCACGAGCGGCGCGCAGCCGGAGCCGAGCAGGGCGGGCGGCCCTCCTGAACCCGGCGGTCGCGGCGGATGCCCGCGGGCCCTGCCGCCGGCCCGTTAGGCTCGGGTGACACCCATCCCGAGGAGGACCCGTTGGCCGAGATCCGCCGTCCGCGGTCGGTGTCGCAGAGCTTTCTGCTGGGTCTGCTCCGCTCGCAGCTCGACGGCTTGGTCCCCGGAGAATGGCGGCCGCTCGACATCGTCGACCTGGGTGGCGGCACCGGGGGGATAGCCAGCGCCCTTGCGCCGACGGACACCGGCTGACCGTGATCGACCCCAGTCCCGACGCGCTGGCCTCACTCGAACGCCGCACGGCCGAGTCCGGGTCTGACCGGCCGGATGATCGGCCGCCAGGGCGACGCCGCTGACCTGGTCGACCTCGTCGGTCCCGGCCGGGTCGACGTCGTGCTCTGCCATCGGGTGCTCGAGGTGGTGGACTCGCCGAGCGAGGCGCTGTCGGCGATGGCGCAGGTGCTGCGCCCCGGCGGAGTGCTGAGTCTTGTGGTCGCCCAACGGCACGCCCTGGTGCTCACCCAGGCGCTGGCCGGCCACATCGCCCTGGCCCGCCGGACGCTCGCCGACACGGGCCGGTTCGACCACGATCAACTGGTCCGGCTGGTCAGCCGCGCCGGCTTCCTCGTTCGGACCAGCCACGGCATCGGGGCGATCGCCGACCACGTGCCGGAGTCCCTGATCGAGGCCGAGCCCGGCGCGTACGAGGAGCTGACCGCGCTGGAGGCCGAGATCAGCACCGATCCCGCCTTCCGGGCACTGGCGCCGCAGGTCCAGATCTTCGCCCAGACCGACTTCTCCCGCTGAGGCCGATTCGTCCGCTATCGTTATCGAACACAGATTCGATAGGATCGAGCGGCATGACCACGCGCATCGTGATGCACGTCGACATGGACGCCTTCTACGCCTCGGTCGAGCTGCGCCGCCGACCGGAGCTGCGCGGCACACCGGTGATCGTCGGCGGCTCACCGCGGGGGTGGTGCTGTCGGCCAGCTACGAGGCGCGCGCCCTCGGCGTACGGTCCGGCATGCCGTCGACCCAGGCCCGTCGGCTGGCGCCCGAACGCCACCTTCATCAGCCCGGACTTCGACAGCTATTCGGCCGTGTCCAAGGCGATCGTCAAGGTCTTCGGGTCGGTCACGCTCGGTGGTCGAGTCGGCGTCGATCGACGAGGCGTTTCTCGACATCACCGGCTCGATCCGGATGCACGGCAGCCCCGACCATGATCGGCGAGCACATGCGCGCCGTGGTGGCCGACGAGCAGCAGATCACCTGTTCGGTCGGCATCGGGCCGACGAAGTTCGTCGCGAAGGTCGCCTCGCGGGCCGCCAAGCCCGACGGGCTGGTCGAGGTGACGCCGGACCGGGTGCATCGACTTCCTGCACCCGATGCCGGTCGAAGCCATGTGGGGGGTCGGCCTGCCGACCGCGGAGAAGCTGCACCGGCTCGGGATCTTCACCGTCGGCGACCTCGCCCACACGCCGCGGGGCGCGGTGCGGCAGACTTTCGGGCCGCACGCCGGTGGCGGACGCTGCATCGAACTCGCCTGGGGCCGTGACCCACGACGGGTGGTGCCGATGGTGCCCGAGCGCAGCGTGGGTTCCCAGGAGACCTTCGGCCGGGACACCTGCGAGCCCGAGGTGGTGAAGCGCGAGCTGCTGCGGATGGCCGACCGGACGGCCAGCCGGATGCGCAAGCAGCGGATGCTCGGCCGGACCGTCTCCATCTCGGTGCGGTTCGCCGACTTCACCGACCTGACCCGGTCGGCCACCCTGCCGACACCGACCGATGTCACCGAGGAGATCTACGCCGAGGCGGTCGCGCTGTACGACCGGCTCGGGCTCGGGCGGGCGCGGATCCGCCGGGTCGGGGTCCGGATGGAGCAGCTCGTCGAGGTGAGCCGGGCGTACCGTCAGCCACGGCTCACCGATCCCGAACGGGGCTGGCGGGAGGCCGACCAGGCCGTCGATGCGGCCGTCCGGAAGTTCGGATCCGGGAGCGGTGCAGCGGGCCGCGTTGGCCCGAGAGCGGACTGGTGTTCACAGGTTCGGGCAATCTGTTCCCGAGAGACCGCGGGCCACCTAGACTGGACTCGAATTCGCCCAACCGGACGAACGGCATGTTGCACGACACCACATCGTGGTGGGTGGTCGGTATCCCAGGTGGACCCGCCGCCTCTACATGGGTGAAGCGCGTATCATGACGACACGCGTAGGACCGAGACGGTGGGAGGTGGCCGATGGCCCTCTCAGACGAGGAGCAGCGGCTTCTCGAGCAGATGGAAGCTGCACTTGCTGCTGATGACCCCAAGCTGGTGAACGCCTTGCGCGGCACCGGCGTCAGGCGGGTCCATCGTCGACGCGCGGCGATCGCCGGCGTCGGCTTTTTCGCCGGCCTCGCCCTTCTGGTCGCGGGGATCTCGATAAACCCATTCCTCAGCGTTCTCGGCTTCGTGATCATGGTCGCGGCAGCCGTCACCGCCATCTACTCCTGGCAACATGTCGGCACCAGTGCCGACTTCGACAACGGCGGCGATCGCGCCAAGACGGCGCAAGGCTCCCGGAGCGGCGACAGCCAGGGATTCATGGACAAGATGGAAGAGCGCTGGCGCCGCCGGCGCGACGAAGGCTTCTGAGCCCACTACCAGCTTTCTCACCTGCGGGTTCGACCCGCACTCTCTTCTCGTGTCGGTTTTGCACGGTCCGTGTTAAACCGACGCCTACCGCGGCAAATTTCATGGGGTAGGTGCCTGTTTTGCGCGGTCCGTGTTAAACCGACATACCCGCACCGCGACCTACTTCGCGAGGCAACCGCCCGGTTCGATTCGGTTGCGAGTGCCCGCGTCCGATCAGCGTTCGGTACGGCGGCTGAACAGCGACCGCGGCACCAGGAATGCGAGGGCTTTCCTCGTTCGGCTCTGGGGCGCGGCGATGCCGTGGCGGATCTCGTCGGTGATCTCCGGCAGACCCGTCGGTGACGTTCTCGCCGGTCAGTGATCGGGCGTAGCGGGACTGCTCGACCAAGGTGGCGACGTGGCTCATGGACGCCGACTCGGCCTCCGTCGAGCCGGCCGCCGAGTTCTCGGCCTATCGTCCGGGGCGAGCCGGACGGCCAGCGCCCACCGTAGTCGAGGACCGTGTCGCGGATCTCGGCCCAGGCCGCCTCCACCTGATCGGCCGGCAGTTCGTCGGGATCGAAGCGGGCGCTCCGACGCCGGATCCGGATCGTCGCCGGCGCGGCGAGGATCAGCAGCAGCAGCAGGCTGCTGGCCACGACCAGAACGGTCCGAGCGATGCGCCGACCCAGTCCCGGATCGGCCGTCGTCGGTCCGGCGGTCGGAGCCGTCGACGGGTCGGCGTTCTGGGATGCCGTGCTCTCGGTGGGCTCGGCGGACGGTTGTTCGGACGGATCCTCGCCCGGGTCGTTACTGGTCCGTACGGTCCACGAGGGAGCCGCGCCGGTGACCGAAGCCGGCGTCGGCTCGAAGCGCACCCAGCCGTAGCCGGCGAAGTACAGCTCGGGCCAGGCGTGCATGTCGCGGATCGACACCTTCCACGAGTCACCGTCGCGATCGCCCGGCAGGAATCCGACCGACACCCGCGACGGGATGCCGACGACGCGGGCCATCATCGCCATCGCTGACGCGAACTGCTCGCAGTAGCCCTTGTGATCGACGAGCAGGAAGTTCTCCAGCGCCTGATAACCGCTCCCGGGGAGGCGTTCGGTGCTGTAACTGAACTGACTGCTCCGCAGGAAGGCCTGGATCGCGGCAGCCTTTGCGGCCGGGGAATCCGCGTTGGCCGTCACCTTCTGAGCCAGATTGGTCAACGTATCGGGCAGATCGGAGGGAATCTCGCCGGTCACGGCATCGTCATTGGGAGTGCCGGCCAGCGCCGACGCCAGGGCGGGTCCGTCGGGAGCGATGTCGACGCTTTCCACGGTGTAGGTCAACCGCCGGAGATCCTGCGTCCGGTTGTTGGCATTGACCACGACGAGGGAGTTGGCGTCATAACGCCAGTCACCGGCCACGTCGAAACTGCGTGGCGCGTATGGCATCGGCAGGTACTGCGAACCGAAGTCCAGCACCCGGATCGGTCGTCGTGCGGCGACGTGCCGGGTTCGGTGCTCACTCCAGGGATCTGCGTCAGAGTGGTGCCGCTGTTCAGCCGGATCTGCACGTTGCCCCAGCCCGCCGCCGACAGCTGGGGCAGCGATGCCATCCGCAGGTAGACCCCGCCGGGCGCATCGGTCTGGTACTCGATCACGGTGCGGTCGTCGGGCTGGTTGAGGTTCCGCCGGAGGTCCAGGGTGGGGTCGGTCAGCTGCAGCGGGCCGTTGCCGCCCGGCCCGTTTCCGAAGCCGAATCCCGGCAGTGACAGGGTCGGCAGCGCGACCCCGAGCAGAATGGTGACCAGGACGGCCGGGATGGCGAGGAAGCCCGCCGCTCGCCAGACCACCGGCGTGGCCGCGCCGAATCGCTCGGCCGAGTCACGGGACAGACCGCGGGTCCAGCGGGCCGTGGTGTTCAGGCCTCCGGCGACCAGGATGGTCAGGAAGCCGGCGGCGATCAGCAGGAAGTTGAACACGCCCGTATCGGTGCCCAGGCCGAGCGCGGGCACCAGGAACAGCGTCGCCGGCGGCGCGATGGACCAGGCCGGCCGGTGCACGCCGGAGACCAGCAGATCGGTCATGATCATGATCAGGCAGATGGTCGTGACGAAGATCAAGGTCACGCCGTCGTTCGGCGTCCATCGGTGACGCCTGGGTCCGCATGTGTTCGATGCCGTCCGCCCACAGGGCCGGATAGTTCTGGAACCACGGGAGCTCCAGCCTTCGGCTGGGCGTGGGCATCGACAAGCTGAGCCCGACCGAGCAGACGACCAGGATCACCAGCTGGATACCGAGCACCGAGGTGTTGCTCATCCGAGCGCGCCGCAGCGCGATGCTGGCCACGCCGATCATGATGATCGAGATCCAGCTGATCGGCAGGAAGCTGCGATCGGAGGTCAGCGGCAGCAACGGTGATCGTGGCCAGGATCACCGAGATCATCACCGCGATGCCGTTGCGGTCCTCGGGGCGCATCAGGCCACCGTCAACAACTGCTCGAGGGCGGTCCAGGCTTCGCTCACGCCCATGCCACGAGGGCACCTCGACGACCCGCCACTGGTTCTCCCGGAGGATCTGGATGGCCAGTTCGTGCTGTGTCCGTTGACGCTCGCCGGCGGATTCGTCGGCGAAGGTGTCGACGTCCATCACCATGGCGAGACCGTACGCGCGATTCCGCCGCACCCGGAGCAGGGAGTTGGCATCTCCGCGCTCATCCGGCCCATGATCGCGATCACCAGTTGGCCGGGACGGTCGATGGTGGCCGACTCCACCGCGTAGTGCATCGTGGTCGTCGAGCGGGGCCGCAGATCGGTCAGCCGATTGACCACCAGCTCCTGGGACGCCGAACTGTGCTGACCCATCGATCCCGCGATGTGCAGCGGGCCGTCGGCTTCGTAGATCTCGATGCCGAATCCGTCGTCGAGGAAGTGGATCGCGATCGACGCCGCGGCCGAGATCGCCCACTCCATCGAGTTCTGCATGCCTCGCCCGGCGTGGGCCGCGCTCCGTGAATCGAGCATGATGCTGGCGCTCGGATCCCAGGCCTGCTCCTCGCGGCGCACCATCAGATCGCCCCAACGGGCCGTGGAGCGCCAGTGGATCCGGCGAACGTCATCGCCCTGCCGGTACTCGCGGACCAGCGACGTCGTCCTGACCGACCACACCGATCCGATGCGGGCGCGCCTCACCGGTGCTGCCGGCGCCGCCGGTCGCCCGGATCGTCGGCAGCGGCACCACCCGCGGCGTGACCATCACCTCGCTGGTCGCCACGAACTGCCGGTCGAGTTGGACCAGCCCGAACGGGTCGGAGGTGCCGTACGGTCAGCGGCCCGGTGGAGAACCGGCCCCGTACCCGGCCGAGAAGCGGATACTCCACCACCCGGCGCCAGCTCTGATCCGCCCTGATCGACCAGGAATCTCGGTCGGCTGCCGAGTTCGCGGGGCACCACGTCTTCCAGCAGCAGGATGGCCGCCGGCAGCCGGCCGTCCTGACCCAGGATGATCTGACCCTTCATCGGCGATCCGAGCGGCACCTGGGCCGGCTCGATCAGCCGCTCACAGGACATCCGGAGCCGGGCCCGCGAGACGATGATCGCCGCGATCACCGGAAGCGCGGCGAGCAACAGTCCGAGCCGCATCACGTCGCGCTGGCCGGCGACCATCGCGACCAGCACCACAGCGATGCCGGCGACCAAGAAGATCCGGCCTCGTGCGGTGAGCAGTCGCCAGGGTTTTCTCATCTGCGGTCGGGGATGTGAACCGACTGGATCGCTTGGGCGATGATGTCGGTCACCGTACGTCGGGCCAGTTGAGCGTCGGTCGACGGCAACACCCGGTGGGCCAGCACCGAGACGCCCAGGGCGGCGATGTCGTCCGGGCTGACGTAGTCCCGGCCGGACAGCGCGGCGAAAGCGCGGCTGGCCCGCAGCAGTTGCAGGGTCGCCCGGGGCGAGGCGCCCAGCCGAAGATCACGCGAGTTGCGGGTCGCGTTGACGATCTGGACGAGGTAGTGCTTGACGGCCGGGCTGACGTAGACGCCCTTCACGGCTTCGACCAGTCCGCGGATCGTCTTGCCGTCGGTCACCGGCTGCAGAGCGGCCAGCGGGTCGGTCGAGCCGTGCGAATCCAGCATGTCGAGCTCCGCACTCGGCGTCGGATAACCCATCTGGATCCGGGCCATGAACCGGTCCCGCTGGGCTTCGGGGAGGGGATAGGTGCCCTCCATCTCGATCGGGTTCTGGGTCGCGACCACCATGAACGGCGTCTCGAGCAGGTAGGTCGTCCCGTCAACGCTGACCTGGCGTTCCTCCATCGACTCCAGCAGCGCCGACTGGGTCTTCGGCGACGCCCGGTTGATCTCGTCGCCGACCACGATGTTGGCGAAGATCCCGCCCGGCTTGAACTCGAAGTCGCGGGTCTCCTGGTTGAAGACCGAGACACCGGTGATGTCGGACGGCAGCAGGTCGGGGGTGAACTGGATCCGGCGCACCGTGCAGGCGATCGAGCGGCCGAGCGACTTGGCCAGCATGGTCTTGCCGACGCCCGGGACGTCCTCGACGAGCAGATGGCCCTCCGCCAGGAGCACGACCAGCGCCAGGTCGACCGAGCTGCGCTTGCCCTCGATGACGGTCTCGATGGCGTTCCTGACCCGACCCATCACCTGGACCACATCGCCCAGCGAATAGCTCTTCTGCCCGTCGCCTTCGACCCCGGTCACCTTCTCGTAACTCAGACTCACTGCCCCTCCGTGATGTGTCTCGCTAGCTCACCCTACGTGCTCAGCGACGCCGATCGACCGACGATCAACACGCCCGTTCGGTTCGATCAGCGGCGATCGGCGGCAATGTGGAGGGAAGTGGAGTACAGTGGCGCGAAGTGGAGTACAGCGGACTTCAAGTGGGTAAGGAGGGTGGCCCGTGTTTCTCGGCACCCACACTCCGAAGCTCGACGAAAAAGGCCGCCTGATCCTTCCGGCGAAGTACCGAGACGAATTGTCCGACGGCCTGGTGATCACCCGGTTCCAGGAGCGATGCCTGGCCATCTGGCCGATCAAGACGTTCGTCAACGTGACCGAAGCCGTGAGGACCGCGTCCTCCAGCCAGCAGATCGTCCGTGACTACCAGCGCATGCTCGCGTCGGGAGCCTCGGACGACACGCCGGACAAGCAGGGGCGGATCACCATCCCGTCGCACCTGCGGGTGTACGCGGGGCTCGACAAGGACTGCGTGGTCGTGGGGGCGATCACCCGGGTCGAGGTCTGGGATGTCGGGGCCTGGGAGCGGTACTCCGCCGAGAAGGAGTCGGCGTACGCCGATCTCAACGAAACGGTCTTCCCGGGAATCTGAGGACGCCAGGAGAAGCACGGCACACCAGCAAGACCAGCAAGGAAGAGCAAGGAACAGCACGGCTCGTGTAGTGAGGCTTCAACCCGCAGGTCTGACTCCCTGACACAACTTCCCCGGTGCCAGGCAGAACTTCCCGCGGATCTCGGGTTGGAACCCCTTTACACGAGCAACGATTTCGGAAGGGTCGAGATGTCCGCACCTGAGGTCGACGGGCGCGCGAACGCGGGCCCTGTGAGCGGGCGACGATGGATCCGCGACGAAGCACGCGACGGCGCGTCGGTCGGCGTCATGCGCGCCCGCTGGGTGCCGTTGAGGTGGCTGGGGTGAGCGACGAGGCGCAGCACCATCTGCCGGTGATGCTGACCGAGATCGTGGCGCTGCTGGCTCCTGCGCTGCAACCCGTCGAGTCCGGACCGCCGCACATCGTCGACTGCACCCTCGGCCTCGGCGGCCACGCCGAGGCCCTGCTGACCGCCTGCCCGGACGCCCGATTGATCGGGCTGGACCGGGATCCCGCTGCCCTGGCGCTGGCCCGGCAGCGGCTGGCCCCGTTCGCCGATCGGGTCCAGCTGGTCGAAGCGGTGTATGACGAGCTGCCGGAGGTCCTGGATCGACTGGGTCGGACGAAGGTGCAGGGCATCCTGCTGGACCTTGGCGTGTCCTCGATGCAGATCGACGATCCCAGCCGCGGTTTCGCGTACGCGCAGGACGCTCCGCTGGACATGCGGATGGGCCGTCAGGAACTCACCGCGGCGACGATCCTCAACACCTACTCGCGAGCGGAGCTCGCCTCCGTCCTGCGCCGCTACGGCGAGGAGCGGTTCGCCGACCGGATCGCCCGGCGGATCGTCGCCGAGCGCGATCGCGAGCCGTTCACGACGTCGGGCCGGTTGGTGCAACTGCTCTACGACACCATCCCGATGGCCACCCGCAAGACCGGCGGCCACCCGGCCAAGCGGACCTTCCAGGCGCTGCGGATCGAGGTCAACGGCGAGCTGGCGGCCCTGGAGTCGGTGCTGCCGAGCGCGATCGCCGCGCTGGCGGTCGGGGGCCGGATCGCCGTGCTGGCGTACCACTCGCTGGAGGACCGGCTGGTCAAGCAGATCCTGGCCATCGGGTCGCACGACCGGGCGCCTCGCGACCTGCCGGTGGTGCCGCCCGGGATGGGCCCAGAGCTGCGCCTGTTGACTCGGGGCGCCCAGCGCCCGAGCGCGGCGGAGGCAGCGGTCAATCCGCGGGCCGCCTCGGCGCGCCTCCGTGCGGCGGTGCGGATCGACGAACCCCACAAGCATCGCGACGCTCTGGAGGTGAGTGCATGAGTGCGCTCTGGGCACCGATCACCGGTTGGCGAGAGGACCGCGCCGCTCCGGCCGAACCCCGTTCCCGGCTGCAAGCCGTCGCGCCGCCGGCCGCGCGGCTGGCTCGCTTTCCGTTCCTGCTGGTGCTGATCGGCGTGTTCGGTCTCGGCATGGCCGGACTCCTGATGTTGAACACGACGCTGCAGAACCAGGCGTTCCAGGCTCGTGCCCTCAACCGGCAGGCGACCGAACTGGCGTACGCCCAGGCCGATCTGGAGAACCGGCTGGATGCGGTGGCTGCGCCCCAGGAGATGGCCCGGCGCGCGTCGGCCTTCGGCATGCGGCCCAATCCGTTCCCGGCGTTCCTGGTGATGCCGAAGGGGAAGGTCATCGGCGATGCGAGGCCGGTCACCGGGAACGAGGCCGAGACGCTGATCGTCAAGACCCCCGCGGAGCGGGCCGCCGACCACGCCGCCGCACTCGAGCGGAGGGCGGCCAAGGCGGCCGCGAAGGCCGCCAAGGAGAAGGCGGCTGCGGCCGCCGCCAAACAGCAGGCGGCGGAGCAGGCGGCCAAGGCGAAGGCCGAGGCCGCGGCCAAAAAGGCGGCTGAGAAGAAGGCCGCAGCGCAGAAGGTGGCCGCGAAGAAGGCGGCGGCCAAGAAGGCCGCCGAGCAGCAGGCGGCACGGAAGAGCAACCGCTGATGGCCGAGCGACGCCCACACCCGGCGGCCGGCAAGCAGTCGAGCCGCCGCCTGCGAACCTCCGAGCCGACCACCCGGCATCGTCCCAGCCGGTCCGGCTCGTCCCCGCAGCACGACCGCGGTGAACGGATCCTGCGTGACGGCACGGTGGTCCGGTCGGGTAAGGCGGCACCAGTGCGGACGGCTCCGCGTCGGCCCCGCCGCCGGCCCGGGAAGTTGCGGATCCCGCTGGCCGCCCAGCCCCGCCGGCTGCACGCACTGTTGGTGGTCGTCGCCATGGGTCTGTCGCTCTGCGGCGGTCGGCTGATCCAGTTGCAGGGTTTCGACTCGGCCTCCTACGCCGCGGGCGACGCCCTGACCCGGACACTGCCGCTGCTCCCGGCGCGCGGAGAGCTCACCGATCGCAACGGCCTGGTGCTCGCCTCGACCCAGCCGGCCGTCGCGGTGACGGCCGACCCGACGCTCACCGCACCGAAAGCGGTCGAGGTGGCGATGGTCCTGTCGGGCTATCTCGGGATGCCCGAGTTCGAGCTGATGCCGCTGCTCACCAAGCCGAACACGCACTTCGTCTACATCAAGAAGAAGGTCCCGGCGCTGACCTACAGTGCGCTCGCCGCCGATCTGGCCAAGCGCGGGATCTATGGCGTCTTTCGGGAGTCCGACCCGATCCGCACCTATCCGAACGGGTCAGTCGGCTCCTCGGTGGTCGGCTTCGTCGGTGCCGACGGCAAGGGCCAGGCCGGCCTGGAGCTCTCCTTCAACCGCGAGCTCAAAGGGGTCGAGGGCAAGGAGACGTACGAGAGCGCCCCGAACGGCGGCAAGATCCCGCTCGGCCAGAGCTCGGTGACGCCGGCCCAGAACGGCATCAGCATCGAGACCACCATCGACTCCGAGGTGCAGTGGGCGATGGATCGGCTGCTGGCCGAGGCGGTTCGCAAGACCGATGCGGATTGGGCCGTCGCGGTGACGCTGGACGTGAAGTCCGGCCAGGTGCTGGCGATGGGCAACGCGCCGACCTTCGACTCGTCCAACCTCAAGGGCAGCAAGAAGGCGGATCGCGGCAACCGCGGCGATCAGCGACCCGTACGAGCCGGGCAGCGTCGAGAAGGTCCTCACCTCGGCCGCGCTGATCGACGCCGGGGTGGCCACGCCGTCGACGAAGGTGATCGTGCCGAACCGGCTGACACTCGGGCGCCGCCTGGATCAAGGACCACTTCGAGCACGAGGAACTGCGCTACAACATGCGCGGAGTGGTCGTCGAACTCCTCCAACATCGGGATGGCTCTGCTCACCCGGCAGTTGGCCAAGCAGAAGCTGCACGACTACCTGGTCAGCTTCGGGCTCGGCGCTCCCACCGGCATCGAGCTGCCGGGCGAGTCGGTGGGGATCGTGCCGCGGGCCGACATGCCCGACGGGCAGCGCGACCAGGTGGCCTTCGGCCAGGCCCTGTCGGTGACGGCCATCCAGGAGGCGGCGGCCCTCGCCGGCGTCGTCAACCACGGTGTGTACAACCCGCCGACGGTGATCAAGAGCGCGCAAGGACGCCGCGGGGAACCCGGTCGATCTGGTCGATCGGCAGCCGCGCCAGGTGATCTCGGCGAAGAGCTCGGCCAAGGTCCGCGACCTGATGCAGGCCGTGATCGACAGTCCGAACGGTGAGCGCAATCTCAAGCTGGAGAACTACCAGACCGGTGGCAAGACGGGCACGGCGCAGCGGGCCGACACCAAGTGCCACTGCTACAAGGGATACGTGACGTCGTTCGTCGGCTTCGCGCCGCTCGACGACCCGCAGATCCTCACCTATGTGGTGATCTCGAATCCGCGTCACGGGGATACCGGCACGACGACCGCCGCGCCGGTCTACCAGCAGATCATGAACATGGTCCTGCCCCGGTATTCCATCGCGCCGAACGCCAAGGATCACCAGCCGCTGCCGACGACGTGGTGAAAGCAGTGGCACTGAGACGGCCGGATATCCGCCTTCCTCGGATCACTCGATAACGTCGCTTCCGTGTCTGCTGCTCCGGCGTCTGCGCTTCGGCCGCATCCCCGACAGCCCGTCAGCCTGACGGACCTGCTGGGCGACGCCGTCGTCGACCGCCAGCCGCCGCTGTCGGTGAGCGGGATCACGCTTGATTCACGACTGGTCAGCCCGGGCGATCTCTACGTCGCGCTGCCCGGGACGCGGCATCACGGTGCCGACTTCGCCGCCGAGGCCGCCGAGGCCGGCGCCGCCGCGATCCTGACCGACGCCGAAGGCGGCGCGGTCGCGGCCGGACTGAGCATTCCGGTGCTGGTCGTCGACCAACCGCGCCGACTGATGGCCGGGCTGGCCGCGCAGATCTACGGTCGGCCGGCGCAGGCGATGACCATGTTCGCGGTCACCGGCACCAACGGCAAGACGACGACGACGTTTCTGCTGGAAGCCGCGCTCCGGGCCGTCGGCGTGCACACCGGGTTGATCGGCACCATCGGCTTCCGGCTCGACCAGACCCCGCTCGGCGGGGCCCGGACCACCGTGACCACGCCGGAGTCGACCGAGCTGCAGGCGCTGCTGGCCTTCCTGCGGGAGAACGGGGCCGAGGCGGTGCTGATGGAGGTCTCGTCCCATGCCCTCGTCCTCGGTCGGGCCGACGCGATCACCTTCGACGTGTCCGCGTTCACCAATCTGGGTCGCGACCACCTCGACTTCCACGGAGACGAGGAGACCTACTTCGAGGCCAAGGCGTCGCTGTTCACCGCGTCACGCAGCCGGCAGGCGGTGATCAGCGTCGACGATGCGCGCGGCCGGGAGCTGGCTGAGCGGATCCGGCGGGCGGGGGAGCTGCGGCTGACCACCGTCAGCCTGCACGACGCAGCGGACTGGACGGCGGTGTACGAGGTGCGCTCCGACGGCCGTACTGCGGTCCGGGCCCGCCGTCGCGATGGCATTCTCGACTTCACCCTGAGCCTGCCGGGTGACTTCAACGTCCGCAACGCGCTGACCGCACTGGCGATGATCGAGGCTGCCGGGCTCGACGCCGAGTCCGCGGCCGCGGGACTGGCTGATGCCGTGGTACCGGGTCGGATGCAGCGGGTTGAGCTCGGCCAGGATGCGCCGGTGGTCTACGTCGACTTCGCCCACACGCCCCAGGCCGTGACCGCCGCCCTGGCCGTGGTCGGGACGGCGCCGGCGTCCGCCCGGCGGATCGTGGTGCTCGGCTGTGGTGGAGACCGTGATCCCGAGAAGCGTGGACCGATGGGTGCCGCCGCGGCCGGCGGCGCCGACGTGGTGATCGTCACCGACGACAATCCGCGGTCCGAGGACGCCGCGGCGATCCGGGCCCAGGTCCTCGCCGGCGCCCGAGCCGCCGTGGCCGCCGAGCACCTGATCGCCGAGGTGATCGATGGTGGCGACCGCCGGGCAGCCATCGGCCTCGCCCTGGAACTGGCGCACCCGGGGGATGTCGTCGCCGTTCTGGGCAAGGGGCACGAGACGGGCCAGGAGATCGCCGGCCAGGTGCTCCCGTTCAGCGATCCCGAGGTCGTGCGCGAGCAATGGGCCGTACGCGGGGTTGCTCGATGATCGCGCTGACCGTCGCCGAACTGGCCGGCATCCTCGGCGGGCAGCTGACCGGGGAGGGCGACGGAGGCGTCGAGATCGGCTCGGTGACCGCCGACTCCAGGATGGTCGGACCCGGCTCGCTGTTCGTGGCGCTGGCCGGAGAGCGTGCCGACGGTCACGACTACGTGCCCGGTGCGATGCGGGCCGGTGCGGCCGGCTGCCTGACCGCGCGTCCGGTCGAAGGCGCCTTGTGCGTGGTGGTGGATGATCCGTTGTTCGGTCTGGGCCGGCTCGCCCGCGAGCTGGTCGACCGCGCTGTGGTCGGGGGACTTCAGATCGTCGCGGTCACCGGTTCACAGGGCAAGACCTCGACCAAGGACCTGCTGGCTCAGATTCTCGAGACGGCCGGTCCGACCGTGGCGCCGCTGGGCAACCTGAACAACGAGCTCGGCGTACCGCTGACCGTCAGCCGGATCGATCGGCAGACCCGGTTCCTGATCGCGGAGATGGGCGCCCGCGGCATCGGACACATCGCGTACCTCTGCGACATCGCCCCACCCCGGGTCGGAGTCGTGCTCAACGTGGGCCATGCCCATGTGGGCGAGTTCGGCGGACGTGCCGCCATCGCCCAGGCCAAGGGCGAGTTGGTCGATGCGCTGCCCGCGGACGGGATCGCGGTGCTGAATGCCGACGATCCGCTGGTCTGGGCCATGCGATCGCGAACCTCGGCACGACTGCTCGCCTTCTCCGACCACGCCGACCCAGGGATGCCCGGGGTCTGGGCGACGGACCCGGTGACCGGCGCCAACGGCTGCTATTCCTT
Organism: uncultured Actinomycetota bacterium; assembly: GCA_963723815.1. Classification (GTDB taxonomy): domain Bacteria; phylum Actinomycetota; class Actinomycetes; order Propionibacteriales; family Propionibacteriaceae; genus Microlunatus. The sequence continues at coordinate 44,650 of CAVRSH010000009.1, forward strand.
CGCCCTGCACGCGCGCCCGGAGACTGGACCTGAGGCTCAAGTCGAGGTTGAGCTACGGGTCACTGGTCGGCACCAGGTCGGCAATGCGGTCGCGGCGGCGGGGGCGGCACTGGCGGTCGGGCTCGATCTGGACGCCGTCGGATCGGCGCTCAGCGCGGCCGGGTCGCGCTCCCGCTGGCGGATGGAACTGCACCAGCGCGCCGACGGGGTGACGCGTGATCAACGACTCCTACAACGCGAATCCGGACTCGATGCGGGCCGCCATCGACGACGTTGGCCGAATTCGGCGGCCGTGGGGGTCGGCGGACCTGGGCCGTGCTCGGCGACATGCTCGAGCTGGGTGACTCCGCCGAAGCCGAGCACGAGGCGATCGGTCGATTCGTCGCCGAGCTGGGCATCGACCAGTTGGTGGCGGTCGGCGAGTACGCCGAGCGACTGGCCGATGGGGCGGCGCGCGGGAGCCGGCGCCCCTCGATCCAGGCCTTCGACACCAAGGCCGATGCCTGGGCCGCCGTGACCGCCGGTCTCGCCCCTGGCGACGTCGTCCTGGTCAAGGCATCCCGTGGCCTAGCCTTGAACACCGTGGCCGACGACATCCTTGCTGCCGTCCCGCCACGCTCCTGGGCGTCCTTGAGCGGCGAGCCCGTCGTGAAAACAATCGTCTTCGCCGGCTGCATCGCGCTGCTGGGCACGCTGCTCGGCACCCGGCTGGCGATCAAGGTGCTGGTCAAGAAGGGCTACGGTCAGCTGATCCGCGATGACGGGCCGACCTCCCACCACGTGAAGCGCGGCACGCCGACGATGGGTGGCCTGGTCATCATCGCGGCGGTGCTGCTCGGCTACGCGCTCAGCCACCTGATCACCTGGACTCCCCGTCCGCGTCCGCACTGCTGGTGCTGTTCCTGTTCGCCGGGCTCGGGGTGGTCGGCTTCCTCGACGATTTCATCAAGATCAGCAAGCAGCGCTCGCTGGGGTTGCGGAGCAAGGCCAAGATCGCCGGACAGTCGATCGTGGCCATCTTGTTCGCCCTCGGCTCGCTCCAGTTCGCCGACGAACGCGGCGTGACTCCGGCGTCGCCATACATCTCCTTCCTCCGCGACATCGAGTGGCTGAAGCTGCCGGTGGTGCTGGTGATCATCTGGGTGATGCTGCTGATCGCTGCGGCGAGCAATGGCGTGAACCTGACCGACGGGCTCGACGGACTGGCCTCGGGCGCCTGCGTGATGATCTTCGGCGCCTACACCCTGGTCAACATCTGGCAGTACAACCAGTCCTGCGCCTACACCGCCTCCGCCGGCCCCAAGTGCTACGAGGTGCGCGACCCGTACGACCTTGCCGTGGTGGCCGCCGCACTGGCCGGAGCGTGCTTCGGCTTCCTGTGGTGGAATGCCGAGCCGGCCAAGATCTTCATGGGCGACACCGGCTCGCTGTCCCTGGGCGGTGCGCTGGCGGGCATGGCGATCTTCACCCGCACCGAACTGCTGCTGGTGATCTTGGGTGGCCTGCTGGTGATCGAGGTGATGTCGGTGATCCTGCAGGTCGGTTTCTTCAAGCTCACCAAGGGCCGGCGACTCTTCAAGATGTCACCGATCCACCATCACTTCGAGCTGCTGAACTGGGCCCAGGTGACGATCGTGATGCGATTCTGGATCATCGCGGGGCTGTTCGTCGCCGCCGGGCTGGGCATCTTCTACGCGGAGTGGGTCGCCGGAACGTAATGTCTGTGTTATCTGTCCTCGCTCCACTCGTGCTCTTTGTCCTCGCTCCGCTCGGACGTGGTCCGGCGCTCGAGCCGTCGGTTTCGTCGCTCTTCGCGAGACGAAAAGCGTGTCTCGCTCATCGTTCCTCATTCCGACGGCGCGCCGGACCGGGATTTCACTAGCTCGGGGGCTGGCAGGTGACCAGCCGAGCTGGTTGTCCCGCGGACGGTACGTCGCCCTGGGATCAGGTGCACGTGGTGGTGGCCGGCATCGGGGTCTCCGGGTTCGCCGCCGCCGACGGACTGCTCCACTTCGGGGCCAAGGTCACCGTGCTGGATGATTCGGCGAGTGCGAGCAACGCCGAGAAGGGCACGCTGATCGAGCTGCTGGGCGGCACCGTTCGGCTCGGTCCCGGCTCAACGGCGACCCTGCCCGCCGACGCAGACCTGGTGATCACCACGGGCTGGTCGCCGGCCGCGCCGCTGTTGGTGCAGGCCGCGGACCGCGGGGTGCCGATCTGGAGCGAGGTCGAGCTGGCCTGGCGACTCAGCCGGCCGAACAAGATCATTCCCTGGCTCGGCGTCACCGGCACCAACGGCAAGACCACCACGACCCAGATGCTGGAATCGATGCTGGCCGCCGCCGGTCTGCGGACCGCCGCGGTGGGCAACATTGGCCGCCCGATCATGGAGATCGTCCTCGATCCGGAGCCGTACGACGTACTCGCCGTCGAGCTGTCCAGTCACCAGTTGCACTGGTCGAACTCGCTCGCGCTGCACTCGTCCGCCGTGCTCAATCTGCAGCCCGATCACCTCGAATGGCACGGCTCGTACCAGGCGTACGCCGACGCCAAGGCCAAGATCTATGCCGGCGTCGAGGCCAGTTGCGTCTACAACGTCGCCGACCGGGCGACCGAGCAGATGGTCGAGGAGGCCGAGGTCGTCGAGGGGGCCCGGGCCATCGGATTCACCCTCGGGATCCCGGCGCCGTCGATGCTCGGAGTGGTCGACGACCTGCTGGTCGATCGGGCGTTCGTCGAACAGCGCCAGACCTCGGCCCTGGAACTGGCGCTGGTCGCCGACGTCAGTCCGGCCGCACCGCACAACGTCGCCAATGCGCTGGCCGCGGCGGCACTGGCCCGCTCGTACGGGGTGCCGGCGAGGGCGGTCCGCGACGGGCTGCGCAACGTCACGTTGGGCGCTCACAAGATCCAACTCGTCGCCGACCGATCGGGCATCCGCTGGATCGACGATTCCAAGGCCACCAACCCGCACGCGGCGGACGCCGCCCTGCGGGCTTTCGACTCGGTCGTCTGGGTTGCCGGCGGCCAGGCGAAGGGGACGACGTTCGACGAGTTGATCATCAACCATCGGGCCAAGCTGCGCGGCGCGGTGCTGCTCGGCGTGGATCGGGTGATCATCGCCGAAGCCCTCGCTCGACACGCGCCCGAGGTCCCCACGACGATCATCGACGCCACGGACACTAGTGCCATGGCGCAGGCCGTCGCGGCGGCTGCTTCCCTGGCCACCACCGGAGATGCAGTCCTGCTCGCCCCGGGGTGCGCCAGCAAGGACATGTACACCGACTACGCCGCCCGGGGCGACGCCTTCGCCGCCGCGGTACGCGAGCTGATCAAGGAGTGACCGACCCAGTGGCGACGCTGACCCCGCCTCGGACCATCCGGCCGGACCGGCCGACGTCGACCCGTCAGGTGATCAACTGGCTCCGTGTTCTGCTGGATCGCCCGTTGACCAGCTATCACCTGGTCCTCGGCTCGGTCTCGCTGCTGCTCATCGTCGGGGTGATGATGGTGCTGTCGGCGTCCAGCGTCAACGCGTACGTGAACTACGGGGACTCCTACTTCTACGTCAAGCGTCAGATGGTCTTCCTGGGCGTCGGTGTGGTCGGCGCGATCGTGATCATGAAGTTGCCGTCCTCGGCGCTGCGGATGCTCGGCTGGTTCGGCACCGGGCTCGCCGCGGTGTTGTTGATCTTGACCTACACGCCGCTGGGCATCACGGTAAACGGCAACCGCAACTGGCTCTACCTCGGCTCGTCGCTGTTCGCCATCCAGCCCGCCGAGTTTGCCAAGCTGGCCATCGTCATCTGGGGTGCCCACATCCTGGCGCGCAAGCAACGCTGGCTTGACCGGCCAACGCATCTGCTCATCCCGTTCCTGCCGGTGACCGGACTGTTGATCTTGCTGGTGCTGTTCCAGGGCGACGCCGGAACCGCGGTGGTGATGGCCGCCATCGTGGCCGGCATCCTGTGGATCGTCGGTGCGCCGATGCGGGTCCTCGGGGCCTTGGCCGGTGCCGGGGTCGCCGGGGTGATCGCGATCTTCGTCTCCTCGCCGGTCCGGATGCGGCGACTGGCGGCGTTCCTGGATCCGACCGCGGACCTCGGCGGCGCCAACGACCAGGCCAACGCCGGGATGTTCGCCATCGCGTCGGGCGGTTGGTGGGGCGTCGGGCTCGGCGCCAGCCGGCAGAAATGGGGCAGCCTGCCCGAGGCGCACACCGACTTCATCTTCGCGGTGCTCGGCGAGGAGTTCGGGCTGTTCGGCAGCCTCGTCGTGCTGGCGCTGATCGGCGTGCTGGGCTACGCCGGGATCCGGATCGCCACCCGCTCCGACGACCCGTTCGCCCGGTACGCCGCCGGCGGGGTGACGATCTGGTTCATGGTGCAGGCGCTGATCAACCTCGCGGTGGTGCTGCGGCTGCTACCGATCGCCGGCGTGCCGCTGCCGCTGGTCTCCTACGGCGGCTCAGCCCTGATCGCCAACCTGCTGGCCGTGGGGGTGCTGCTCGCCTGTGCCCGCCGGGAGCCCGCCGTCCGCAAGATGCTGGCCAAGAAGTCGAGCCGGCCCAAGCCGCGGATGACGACCGTGGTCGGTTCGCGCCCGAGCCGCAACCCGCGATGAGCCGGTCGGACCGGCCGGGCTCGATCGTGCTGGCCGGCGGGGGTACGGCCGGGCACACGTCGCCGCTGATCGCGACCGCGCAGGAGCTGCGCCGGCTCGCGCCCGAGCGCCGGTTGACCGCAGTCGGCACTGCGCGCGGCCTGGAGACCACGGTCGTGCCGGCCGCCGGGCTGGAGCTGGAGCTGATACCGCCGGTGCCGATGCCGCGCCGTCCCGGGCGGGACCTGCTGCTCGTCGTTCCGCGCCTCGCCAAGGCCATCAGCGCAACCATTCAGTTGCTCCGGCGCCTCGAGGCGGACGTGGTGCTCGGCTTCGGCGGGTACGTGTCGACTCCGGTCTACCTGGCCGCCCGCCGGCTCGGCATCCCGATCGTCGTCCACGAACAGAACGTGCTGCCGGGACTGGCCAACAAGCTCGCGGCCCGGATCACCCCGCACGTCTACACGTCGTTCCCGCAGACCCCGCTGCCGCACGCAGCCTGCATCGGGCTGCCGCTGCGCCGCGGCATCGCCGATCTCGATCGCGCGGCTCGGCGCGATCAGGCCCGGGAGGCGTTCGGACTGGAGCCGGGCCTTCCCACCGTGCTGGTCAGCGGCGGATCCCAGGGCGCGATGAGCATCAACAACGCCGTGTTCGGCGCCCGCGACCGGCTGCTGGCGGCGGGGATCCAGCTGCTGCACGTGGTGGGTCCGAAGAACCTCTCCGCCGAGACCACGCGCACGGTCGACGCCGGCACCGGGGCCGTCTACGCGCCGTTGGGCTACGTCGAGCAGATGGAGCTCGCCTATGCCGCCGCAGACCTGATGCTGGGCCGTTGCGGGGCCGGCACGGTGCTGGAGACCGCCGCGGTCGGGCTGCCGGCCGTGTTCGTGCCCTACCCGCACGGCAACGGCGAGCAGGCCCGCAACGCCGAACTGGTGGTGAAGGTCGGCGGCGGGCTGTTGCTGGTCGACGCGGATTGCACGGCCGAATGGGTGGCGAACGAGATCCCGGCACTCATCCACCATCCGGACCGACTGGCCGGAATGACCGAGGCCCTGCACGGTGTTGCCCGAGGCGACGCGGCAACCGTGCTGGCGTCCCGGGTCCTGGAGGTGCAGCGCTGATGGGGTTGATCTCGACGGTCGAGCTGCCGCCGTTGGCCGAGCTGGATCCGGTGCACTTCATCGCCATCGGTGGATCGGGGATGAACGGGATCGCCTCGATGATGATCGCCTCCGGACTGCGGGTCAGCGGCAGCGACCGGCAGGACTCGAAGTACCTCCAGTCGCTGGCCGCTCAGGGCGCCCGGGTGTACGTGGGGCACCGGGCCGAGCAGCTCGGGGACGCGCGTACGGTCGTCGCCTCGTCGGCCATCCGGGAGGACAATCCCGAGCTCGCCGAGGCACGCCGGCGAGGACTGCGGGTGCTGCACCGCAGCGCGGCGCTCGGCTCGCTGATGCTCGGTCGGCGGGGGGTCGCGGTGGCCGGTACGCACGGCAAGACCACTACCACCGCGATGATCTCCGCGGTGCTCAGCGGCTGCGGCTTCGACCCCTCGTTCGTCATCGGCGGCGCGCTCACCGGTTCGTCGACCGGCGGTCATCTGGGTGCCGGTGACGTGATGGTGGTCGAGGCCGACGAGAGCGACGGCTCCTTCCTGCAGTACCCCGCCGAGGTCGCGGTGGTGACCAATGTCGATCCGGATCACCTGAGCAACTGGGGGACGGCGGAGAACTATGCCGACGGCTTCCTGCGCTTCGCCACCGGTGATCGGGTCGCGCTGTTGGTGATCAGTGCCGATGATCCCGGTGCGGTCGAGCTCACCCGGCGGGTGCGGGAGCACGACCGTCAGGGCCTCACGGTGATCACCTTCGGCGAATCCGAACAGGCCGACGTGCGGATCCTCGACCCGTCCTTCGCCGGGACGGGGTCGAGGTTCCAGCTCCGGCAGGCCGCGACCGGCGGCAGTGTGGCGATGTCGGTACCCGGCCACTACAACGTGCTGAACGCCGCGGCGGCGTACGCGGTGGCCACCTGGCTGGGCGCCGACGAAGCGGCGGTGCGGCGCCAGCTGTCCGGGTACGGCGGCACCTACCGGCGCTTCCAGCTGATCGGCACCGTGGACGGCATCCGCGTCTTCGACGACTACGCCCACCATCCCACCGAGGTGCGGAACACACTGATCGCGGCCCGGACCGGCGTCGGGGAGGGCCGGGTCGTCGTCTGCTTCCAGCCGCACCTCTATACCCGTACTCGAGACTTCTGGGCTGAGCTGGCTCAGGCCCTGGAGATCGCGGACGAGGCGATCGTGATGGACGTCTGCGGAGACCGGGAGGATCCGATCGCCGGCATCGATGGTGCGACCGTGGCCGACGCGGTCCGCCCCGGCACCGCGCACGTCACGTACGTCCCGGGCTGGGACGACGCGGCCCCGACCGTGGCCGGCATCGCCCGGCCGGGTGATCTGGTGATCACGGTCGGCTGCGGAGACGTCACCAAGGTGGCACCGCTGATCGTCGCCGAGCTGGCCGAGCGAGGCGACCCAGAGGGTGGAGGAGCTTGATGAGTTCTCCTGCGACCACGACCCGACCGGTCGAGCCGCCGGCACCCGACCCCGACCCGGCTACCTCCATCGGATCCCGCCGGCGTGGCCTAGTCCGGCTGGCCGTCGTGCTCCTGGTGATGGCGCTGATCGCGGGCGTCGTCTGGCTCGGCTTCTTCTCGGCGGCGTTGAGCGCCCGCGCGGTGACCGTACGAGGACTGCATGAACTGAGCGCCGAGCAGGTCAGAGCGGCCGCCGTCGTGCCGCTCGGCCGGCCGATGCTGCGCCAGGATCTCGACGCCATCGCCGCCCGGGCCGCGTCGCTGCCAGCCGTCCAGTCGGCATCGGTGGCCCGCGACTGGCCGAACACGATCACGATCACGGTGGTCGAGCGCCGGCCGCTGCTAGCCGTCCGGCAGCCCGATGGCTTCCTGCTGGTCGACAAGTTCGGTGTGGGCTATCAGCTGAAGCCGTTCGTTCCCGACGGTGTGTCGGTGGTCGACGCGAATCCCGACGACCGGCCGTTGCTCACCGACCTCGGCACGGTGGCCTCGGCGCTGCCGCACAAGCTCAGCGTCCGGCTGACCACCATTCGCGCGACCAGCCGCAACGACATCGACCTGGTGCTGAAATCGGGACTCACGGTGCACTGGGGCGAATCGTCGCAGTCGAAGTTGAAGGCGGACATCGTCGTGGTCCTGCTGAAGCAGCATCCGAAAACCACGATCGACGTGTCGAGCCCGCACAACCCGACGACCCGGTAGCCGCGTTCCAAGTCGTTATGGACGCCTCAAGCTGAACTTGACCTAGAGCAATAGCGTGACATTGGCGAGATGTGGGCGTGTCACCGCGCCACTCTGTGGACACTGCTGTGACCATCTCGTAGCCTCGTCGCAGGTCGCACATATTCCCACCCCCCACCCTTCCCCGTTGAGTAGAGGTTGAGAGTCTGCGCGCCCGACATCGAACCCCACGCACGAACGAAGGAAGAGGCGGAACCCGTGGTCTCTGCATCACAGAACTACCTGGCGATCATCAAGGTCGTCGGGGTTGGCGGCGGTGGCGTGAATGCCGTCAACCGAATGATCGAAGCCGGCCTTCGGGGGGTCGAATTCATCGCGGTGAACACCGATGCGCAGGCGTTGCTGATGAGCGACGCGGACGTCAAGCTCGACATCGGCCGTGAACTGACGCGAGGGCTTGGCGCCGGGGCAGACCCGGACAAGGGACGGCAGGCGGCCGAGGACCACGCGCAGGACATCGAGGACGCACTCAAGGGCGCTGACATGGTGTTCGTGACCGCGGGCGAAGGTGGCGGCACCGGGACCGGCGGCGCGCCGATCGTGGCTCGGATCGCCCGGGCACTGGGTGCGTTGACCATCGGTGTGGTCACCCGGCCGTTCTCGTTCGAGGGCAAGCGGCGCGCCTCGCAGGCGGAAGCGGGCATTGCCGGCTTGCGCGAAGAGGTCGACACGCTGATCGTGATCCCCAACGACAAACTGCTGCAGATGATCGACCAGCACATCGCGATCCTTGACGCGTTCAAGCAGGCCGACCAGGTGCTGATGCAGGGCGTCTCGGGTATCACCGACCTGATCACCACGCCCGGCCTGATCAACCTCGACTTCGCCGACGTCAAGGCCGTGATGTCCAACGCCGGGTCGGCGCTGATGGGCATCGGCTCGGCCCGCGGCGAGGATCGGGCCCGGGCCGCAGCGGAGATGGCCGTCTCGTCGCCGCTGCTCGAGGCCAGCATCGACGGCGCCCACGGCGTCTTGTTGTCGATCGCCGGGGGCTCGGATCTGGGCCTGTTCGAGGTGTCGGCCGCCGCGAACCTGATCCAGGGGGCGGCGCACGAGGACGCCAACATCATCTTCGGCACGGTGATCGACGACGCTCTCGGTGACGAGGTCCGGGTGACCGTGATCGCCGCCGGGTTCGAGGGCGGTCAGCCGCCACGCCGGCAACCGGCGATCAGCCGGGCGGCCGACCTGCGCAATCAGCCCGCGCGCCCAGCCTCGCCGCCCGCCGATGCGGCTCCGCCGACGCAGCCGGTCCCCAAGCGGGCCGACTCGGCCGCTCCGGTGGCGACTGAGCAACCGAACCGGCCCGCGACAGCTCCGATGTACCGCTCCTCGGCCCCCGTCGAGGACGACGACCTCGACGTGCCGGACTTTCTGAAGTAGCAGGACCGGGTGGTCGCGGGGTGGGCGAGCGCAGCGCAAAACTCCCCGCCCACCCGGTGAGCTCGGCGGCGTTTCGCTCCTCCGGATCGACGACCCCGAGCGGTAATCTCAGGCGCAGGCGGGCGCTGACCAGTGCCCGCGCGGCACAGACGGTGAGGGTTGTGAAATGGCGGAACGACTGAAGCGAGCGGCGGCGTGGCTGGGCTTGGTCACCGATGACCGCTACGCCGAGTACGACGACGCCGATTCCCAGGAGTTGACCGAGGGCCTCAGTCGCGAGGAGCTGATCGGCGCCAAGGCGGCGCAGCAGCCCGCGGGAACGCCCACCGGCCCAGAGAAGGCGGCGAGTGTCACGCCGTTGGAGCCGCGCCGCACGGCTGCTTCTGCTGCGGCAACGCCCACCCCGCCCGCCTCTCACCCACGGATGGCTGATGTGTCCCGGATCATCACAGTGCACCCCCGGACCTACAACGAGGCGCGCACCATCGGTGAGCACTTCCGCGACGGTGTGCCGGTCATCATGAATCTGTCCGACATGGAAGACGTCGACGCGAAGCGGCTGGTGGATTTCGCCGCCGGCTTGATCTTCGGTCTGCGCGGCACGATCGAGCGGGTCACCACCAAGGTCTTCCTGCTCTCGCCGCACAATGTCACCGTGGCGGCCGAGGACCGGGAACGTATTGCGGCGGGCGGCTTCTTCAACCAGAGCTGAGGCTGTTGCTTCCCGATCGGCTCGCCGCGAGGTCGCGCTGGATTCCGGCGCGCCGATCCGCCTCGGTTCGTCCCGCTGGTCGCGCGATTCCGAAGACAAAAAGCGCGTCTTGCTCACTCCTCCTCCGACGCTCGCCCTTGGTTTCCCGGGAGACGTCACTGCAACCACCGATTGTGCTGACGTCGTACGCTGGTGACCTCAGACGTCGAAGAGGAAGCTTTGGGGATCGATCGTGTATCTGGTGGGACTTCTCATCGACAAGGTCCTCTGGATCTTCCTGCTCATCCTCTTCGCGCGAATGATCTTGTCCTGGGTGCCCGTCCTGGTGCGCGACTGGCAGCCGCGGGGCCCGATGCTGGTGTTCGCCGAGATCATCTACTCGATCACCGATCCGCCCCTGCGCCTGCTGCGCAAGGTGCTGCGCCCCGTACGGGTCGGCAACATGATGCTCGACCTGGCGTTCATCGGACTGGCGATCCTGGTCAGCATCCTGATGCAGATCAATGCGAGCATCTTTTTACGCTCGTAGCGCCGTAGTGCGGAGATTCCCCCGACAATGTGTGCTCCCTACGCAAATTCGGTACGGTAGTGCGGATGGGTGAACGCCCGTCGCGGAAGTTCCAAGAGATTACACGAGGTGAGCGATGACGCTGTCATTGGACGATGTTCGCAATAAGCGGTTCCGAATGGCCCGCAAGTCAGGCTATGAGGTGCTCGAGGTCGACGAGTTCGTCGACGAGGTCGAAGAGAGCTTCGCCCAGCTCATCGAGGAGAATCAGAACCTGAAGAAGCAGGTCGAGTCCCTCAAGACGTCCTCACCCGCTCCCTCCGCCGCCGCGACGGCACCTCAGCCCGAAGCGCAGGCACCCCAGCAGCCCTCGCAGCAGCAGCCGGCGGCCCAGCCCCAGCAGAGCCTTCGCGCCTCCGCGCCGAACGCCATCGTGGTCACCACCGGCAAGGAAGCCAGTTCGGCCGTGGTCCGGCTGGTCGAGATGTCGACCGAGCAGGCCGAGCGCCTGGTCAACGAGGCCAACGACGATGCCAACCGGATCCGTGAGGAAGCGAACCGGACGGCCCATCAGGTCACCACCGACGCCCGCACCCGCGCGGAGCGGGTGGAGTCGGAGGCCCGGATCAACGCCGAACGGATGCAGGCCGATGCGCTCGGCCGGGCCGAGGCCCTGGATCGGGAGATCGAGTCCCGGCGCGGCGAGATGTTCGGCGATCTGGAGAAGCAGCGGGACGAGCTCACCGCCACCGTCTCCGCCCTGCGCACCTTCGAGTCGACCTACCGCTCCAATCTGACCAATCACCTGCGCAGCCAGATCGAGTCGCTGGAGTCCGGCCGGGCCGAGCCCTCCGAGGTGCCGGATGTCGTCCGAGATCTTCCGGCCGATTCGAACGGCGACAACAACACCGCGGACAACGACGGATCCGCGCCGGCCGAGCGAGAAGAGGCCACGACCCTCGGTGGGGGCAGCCCGACCAGCAACACGCCCAGGCTGGACGCGCTGCTCGGCGATCAGCGCTAGGCCGCACCGCCACACCCAACCCTCCATCAGGGCCCGTCTTGTGCGGGCCCTGGCGCCTGTTCGGGGCGCGCAGGCCACAATTCGGTCCAAAACAGCGCGTCTCGTTGAAGAAAGTGCATTTGGCATCTAAGGTCTCTGCGACCCTTCAGTGTCCTTCTGCTTGTGAAAGATGGGAATCCAATGACCACCGCGAAGGCGAGCGCCGACGAGGCGTCCGCAACCGAGAACGGAAGTCGGAATACGACGACCCGCAACACCCCGGCGAAGTCGGCGCCGGCCGTTCACGCGGTGCCGGTCGAGCATCCGGACAAGCCCCTGAAGCCGATCAACGCCCGATCCCTGCCGGTACGCCCCGGAGAGGATCCGTGGACCAAGGCCGAGCTCAACGAGGTCAGGACGACCCTGACCGAGGACATCGCGCGCTTCGAGAGCCAGATCGAGATCTCCACCGCCGAGCTCGTCGGCCTGCTCCGGGACGGCACGGAGGGGGCCGGTCGTGATCCGGCCGACGTCGGCTCGGCCAACTTCGAGCGCGACGCCGAGATGTCGCTGGCCAACAACGCCCGCGAGATGCTCGACCAGTCGAAGCTCGCCCTCCGGCATATCGACCTCGGTACCTACGGCAGCTGCGACAACTGCGGCCAGCCGATCGGCAAGGGACGCCTCCAGGCGTTCCCGCGGGCGACCCTCTGCGTTACCTGCAAACAGCGCGAGGAACGTCGATAGCCTCATCGGAGGGTTCAGCCGCCTCGGCCTCGGCGCGGCTGCGATTGCTCTTCGCGGCAGTGATGGTCGGCGGCCTGACCCTCGACATCGTCAGCAAGATCCTGGTCGTCGACCGGCTCGCACCCGCGGTGCCGGTTCGGCTGCTCGGCGGCTTGCTGACCCTTCGGTTGATCCGGAACCCGGGTGCGGCCTTCAGTCAGGGTGAGAACTTCACCCCCGTGTTCGCCATCGCGGCGATCGGCGTGCTGCTCTACGTGATCTTGAAACTGGTGCCGACGCTCGGCCATCTCGGCTGGGCGGTCGCCCTCGGTCTGCTCTGTGCCGGGGTCTCCGGCAACCTGATCGACCGGCTGTTCCGGCGACCGGGCGTCCTCCGCGGCCACGTCGTCGACTTCTTCCAGTTGCCGCACTTCGCGATCTTCAATGTCGCCGACATGTGTATCACCGCGGCCGCCGTGATGATCATGATCTTGGCGGTGATCAAGAACGTCGCGGTCACCGGCGAGCGCTATGTCCGGGTCAAGCCCGAGCCGAAGACCAGGTTGAAGTCCGACGATGGCTGAATCGAAGGTCGTCCTGGTGCCTGACGGCCTGGACGGCGAACGGGTCGACGCCGCGGTCGCCCGGATGCTCGGTCTGTCCCGGAGCCGGATCGCCGACTTGATCGCCGCTGGTCTGGTGGTCCACGACGGCTCGCCGGTCAGCAAGTCCGACCGGGTCCGGGCCGGGGCCATGCTGGAGGTCGAGTTCGACGAACGCGCCACCGCCGCCACCGTGATGCCGCAACTGGTGCCCGGCATTCGAATCGTGCACGACGACGACGACATCGTGGTGATCGACAAGCCGGTCGGCGTCGCAGCCCATCCGAGCCTGGGTTGGCACGGTCCGGATGTGCTCGGTCATCTGGCCGGTGCCGGGTTCCGCATCTCCACCTCCGGTGTGCCCGAACGTCGCGGCATCGTGCAACGGCTGGACGTCGGAACCTCGGGTCTGATGGTCGTCGCGAAGAGCGAAATCGCGTACACGATCTTGAAGCGGGCCTTCAAGTCGCGCTCGGTCGAGAAGATCTACCACACGTTGGTCCAAGGCCATCCCGATCCGTTCACCGGCACCATCGACGCGCCGATCGGGCGGCATCCGGGGGCCGACTACAAGATGGCGATCATCGACGGGGGGCGGCACAGCGTCACCCACTACGACACGCTGGACGCGTTCGTCGGGACGACGCTGCTCGAGGTGACCCTGGAGACCGGCCGGACCCATCAGATCCGGGTCCACATGGCGGCGATCAAACATCCGTGCGTCGGAGATCCGACCTACGGCGCCGATCCGGTGCTGGCCGCCCGACTCGGGCTGGAACGCCAGTGGCTGCACGCGGTCCGGCTTGAGCTTCGTCCACCCCACCAGCGGCGACCAGGTGTCGTTCACGTCGCCGTACCCGGCTGATCTGCAGCACGCCCTGGAACTGGTGCAGCGGCACTAATGGCCAGCGACTAGCGCAGATACGACAACATCACTGAGCCGAGCAGCAGGGCGCTGCCCACCAGGGCCGCCGGTGAGAGAGTCTCACCGAGCAGCAGCACGGCCAGGACCGCCGCGGTCAACGGCTCCCAGAGGGTGAGAATCGACGCCGCGCCGCTCGGCACGGTTCGCAGTCCGGCGTTGAACAGCCCGTACGCGACCGCGGTGCAGGCGACCCCGATGAAGATCAGCCCCCCGACGGTCGCCGCGGTCCACGGAGCGGTGCCGGTGAGGCCCTGGACCGCGGCGACCGGGAGCAACGCCACTGCGCCGGAGACCACCATGACCGTGGTCAGCGCAGTGCTCGGCACGGTTCGGGTCAGCCGGCTGCTGAGCAGCGCGGTGGCCGCGTAGACGGTGCCCGACATCAGCGCAGCCACCAGGCCCCATCCTGGGTGTGGCCCGCCGGCCTGTTGACCGCCGTTCTGGATGAGCACCAGTCCGGCCACGCGCCATGATCACCGCGCCCAGTCGACGAGCCGGCGGCCGCCGGCGCCAACGCAGGGACTCCCAGACGGTGATCACGACCGGCGCGACGCCGAGACTGACCATCGTGGCCACCGCGACGCCGACCCAGACCACGGCCAGGAAGTAGCAGGCCTGATAGAAGGCCAGAGCGATCCCGGCGCCGATCATGCCGAGGCTGTGGTGCCGGAGGGCGACCAGCAGGCTGCGAAGGTCGGCACGCTGATCGCCACCATCGCCACCGCCGCGATCAGCAACCGCCAGAAGCCGATCGCGATGGCACTCAATCCGACCGTTCGATGCAGGTACTGCACGACGACTCCGGTCGTTCCCCAGAGCACACCCGCCAGCGAGACAGCCACCAGGCCTCGGGCACCGGCCACATCGTGCGGGTCGGGGGAGGGCATGGCCACCTTCTTGATCAGGGGAGGGATCAGTAAACCAGTCGTCGAAGTGGTTCCCCACGGCCCGGACAACTTCGCTAGGGTCAGTTCGTGCGTAGAGCCAAGATTGTCTGCACGCTCGGGCCCGCCTCGTCGGCCCCGGAGCGTCTGATCGAACTGGTCAGGGCCGGAATGGATGTCGCCCGGCTGAACATGAGCCACGGCGACTATGCCGATCATGAGGTGAACCTGCAGAACGTGCGCGAGGCGGCCCGGGTGGTCGGTCGCCCGGTCGGGGTGCTCGCTGATCTCCAGGGGCCCAAGATCCGGCTCGGCCGTTTCGCTTCCGGCAAGGAGATGCTGGTGAACGGGGAGATGTTCACCATCACCGTCGACGACGTCGAGGGCACCGTCGATCGCTGCTCCACCACGTACAAAGGTCTGCCCGGGGACGTCAGGGCCGGAGACGTGATCTTGATCGACGACGGCCGGCTCACCCTGCAGGCCACCGAGGTAACCGACAACGACGTGATCACCCAGGTCATGGTCGGCGGACCGGTCAGCAACAACAAGGGCATCAACCTGCCCGGCGTTGCGGTCAGCGTCCCGGCGATGAGCGAGAAGGACACCGAAGATCTCCGGTGGGCGCTGCGGAACGGCGTCGACATGGTCGCGTTGTCCTTCGTCCGCAGCGCCGCCGACGTCGAGATCGTGCACCAGATCATGGATGAGGTAGGTCGCCGGGTGCCGGTGATCGCCAAGCTGGAGAAGCCGCAGGCGGTCGAGAATCTCGACGAGATCATCGACGCATTCGACGCCTTCATGGTGGCCCGGGGCGATCTCGGCGTCGAGCTTCCGCTCGAAGAGGTACCGCTGGTCCAGAAGAAGATCGTCTCGGCCGCCCGCCGCTGGGCCAAGCCGGTGATCGTGGCGACCCAGATGCTGGAGTCGATGATCTCCGCACCCCGGCCGACCCGTGCCGAGGCCTCCGATGTCGCCAACGCGATCCTGGACGGCGCCGACGCGGTGATGTTGTCCGGCGAGACGAGCGTCGGCGAGTATCCGGTGCTGACCGTTGAGACGATGGCCCGGATCGTGGAGAACACCGAGGCCCACGGCCTGGACCGGATGGCCGACATCGCCTGGGATCCGCACACCACCAGCGGCGTGATCACCCTGGCTGCCTCCGAGGTGGCCGCCCGGATCGAAGCCAAGTTCCTGGTCACCTTCACCACGTCGGGCGACTCGGCCCGCCGGCTATCCCGGCTCCGTTCGCCGATCCCGATCCTGGCCTTCACTCCGGTCGAGCAGACCCGCGCCGCAATGACCCTCAACTGGGGCGTGGAGTCCCTGCTGGTGCCGATGGTCGGCCATACCGACGACATGATCCGCCAGGTCGACAAGGCCCTCGCCGACTCCGGGATGCTCGCCGAAGGGGATCGTGTGGTGATCGTTGCCGGCTCGCCTCCCGGGGTCGCCGGCCACACCAACATGATCCGGGTCCGCCGGATCGGCGCACCCCTTTAGTCTGGGCTTGCGGCTTGCGGCTTGCGCGTCGCGCGCGCCGAGCTCGTTCAGCCAGCCGCCTCGCTCGCACGACGAAAAGCGTGTCGTGCTCGACTCGGCGGCTGCCTGAACGAGGCGCGCGATACCCGACGCTCGCCGCGGGCGAATTCGGAGGACGTGCCCGAGCCTGTCGAAGGGCCCGTTGTCGAGTCAAGGTGCGGATGGGGGAGGGGGTTGTCGAAGATGGCGCGGGGCTATGACGTGATCGTGGTCGGGCTGGGGTCGATGGGTGGCTCGGCCGCGCGGGAACTCGCCTCCCGCGGCCTCTCGGTTCTGGGCCTGGAGAGGTACTGGCCAGCCCACGATCGCGGATCGGCGCATGGAGACTCCCGCATCATCCGCCAGTCCTACTTCGAGGGTGCGGCGTACGTGCCGCTCCTGCAACGGGCGTACGCCGGCTGGCGCGAGCTCGAGAACGAGAGCGGGCGCGAGCTGCTGACCCTCTGCGGCGGTCTGTATCTCGGCGATCCCGGCAACCCCGTCTTCGCCGGCGCGCTCGCATCGGCGCGGGTCCACGGGCTCGAGCACGAGGTGCTGGACGCCGACCAGATCCACGCCCGGTTCCCCCCGATGAGCCCGCGGAGCCACGCCCGCGGGCTGTTCGAGGCCAATGCGGGGTTCACCCGGCCGGAGAGAACCGTGCTGGCCAACATCGACGTCGCCCGCCGTCGTGGCGCCCACCTGCGCTTCGACGAGCCGGTGACCGGATGGACGGCGCGCGACGGGAGCGTCGAGGTGCGCACCGAGCGCGGACGCTACCTCGCCAGCCGGCTCGTGCTCTGCCCGGGAGCCTGGGCGGGGGAGTTGCTGGCGGACTATGGCTTTCCCATCACCATCCAGCGGCAGGTCGTGTACTGGATCAGCCCGGAGTTCACCGCCACCGTGCCGTACGCGGCCTACACCAGCGGCGCCCACCCGGTCTTCATCGAGGAGACCGACGGCAACCGGGTCGTGTACGGCTTCCCGATGATCGACGGCCCGGGCGGCGGCATGAAGATCGCCTTCTTCGACACCGGAATCGAGACCTCGCCAGCCGCCGTTGACCGGGAGGTCCACGACACCGAGATCGAGGCGATGCGGGTCCGGGCGACTGAGCTCCTGCCGGCGTTGACGGGGCCACTCGTGAAAGCGCAGACCTGCCTCTACAGCACGACCCCGGATGCGAACTTCATCATCGGGACGCTGCCGGACCGGCCACAGGTGGCGATCGCAGCCGGGTTCTCCGGGCACGGCTTCAAGTTCGTGCCGGTCGTCGGAGAGATTCTGGCCGATCTGGTCATCGACGGCAGGTCCGCACACGATCTTGACCTGTTCCGCCTCGACCGGCCGGCTCTCGCGCGCTGAGCGGCACAGATCGGGATGACCGCCGCCATCATGCCTGGTGCTGAGTGCCGGGAAGGGGAGTCGAACCCCTATGTCCTTGCGGACAGACGGGTTTGAGCCGTCCGCGTATACCTTTCCGCCACCCCGGCCGGGTGCTGATCGACTCCTCCGGATTGACCGGCGAGCCCGGGACATTCTGCCACAGCCTTCGTCCAGCGATTGTCGATGCATCGAGGCCGTAACACGACCTGGCTAGAGTGTCCTCCGTGAGCGAAGACACCAAGGTCGGCACTGGCGCCCCCAAGACATCGAGTACCGCGACCCGCGTGGTGGTCGCCGAGGACGAGGCTCTGATCCGGATGGATCTGGTCGAAATGCTGTCCGAGGAGGGGTACGACGTGGTCGGTGAGGCCGGCGACGGTGAGGCCGCCGTGGCGCTGACCTCGGAGCTCAAGCCCGATCTCGTGGTGATGGATGTCAAGATGCCCAAGATGGACGGCATCAGCGCGGCTGAGCAGATCGCCAGCCGGCGGATCGCCCCGGTGGTGATGCTGACCGCGTTCAGCCAGCGCGAGTTGGTCGACCGGGCCCGGCAGGCCGGTGCGATGGCGTACGTCGTGAAGCCGTTCAGCAAGGCCGACCTGGTGCCGGCCATAGAGATCGCGCGAGCCCGGTTCGCCGAGATCCAGGCTGTCGAGGCCGAGGTCACCGACCTGACCGAGCGGCTGGAATCGCGCAAGGCCGTCGACCGCGCCAAGGGCCTGCTGCAGACCGGACTCGGCCTGAGCGAACCGGAGGCCTTCCGTTGGATCCAGAAGACGGCCATGGACCTGCGCAAGTCGATGCGCGAGGTCGCTGAGGGCGTCATCGAGCACGGCGCGGGCGCGAAGAAGAAGTAGCTCGTCCCTTCGACCGGCTCAGGGCACGTACGAAGGGGCGGGCGCTAAAGAAGAAGGCACTCCGACTCTTCGACAAGCTCAGGGCACGTTCAGCGGCTCAGCCGCACGCGGGCGAGCGTCGGTTAGCAGGCGCCCGGGCACCTGCTAACCGACTGAGGACGACACGCTTTTTCCGTCGTCCGAGGAGGGAGAAAGTGCCCGGTTAAGCCTGCTGCGCGAGCCCGCGAACAATCAGTCAGTGTCCGCCGAGGTAGGCGGCGGTGACGGAGGGGTCGTCGAGGAGTTCGGCTGCTGGTCCTTGCAGGTTGAGCTTGCCGGACTCCAGGACGTAGGCGTAGTCGGCGATTTCTAGGGCGGCGAGCGCGTTTTGTTCGACGAGGAGGACGGTGACGCCTTGTTCGCGGATGCGTTCGATGGTTTCGAAGATGACGTCGACCAGGACGGGGGCCAGTCCCATCGAGGGCTCGTCGAGCAGCAGCAGGCTGGGGTCGCCGAGCAGTGCCCGGGCCACGGCCAGCATCTGCTGCTCACCGCCGGACATGGTGCCGGCCTTCTGGTCGATGCGTTCCCGCAATCGTGGGAACAGTTCGAGCACCCGTTCCCGGTCCTCGCTGATCTTGGCGGTGTCCTTGCGGGTGTAGGCGCCGAGGTCGAGGTTCTCCGACACGGTCATCCGGTGGAAGATCTTGCGGCCCTCGGGGGACTGGCAGATGCCCGAGCTTGACGACGTCGTGGCCGGGGATGCCGTTGATCCTGTTGCCCTTGAAGACGACGTCGCCGGAGCGGGGCCGCAGCAGGCCGGAGATCGTTCGGAGCGTGGTCGATTTCCCCGCGCCGTTGGAGCCGATCAGGGTGACGATCTCGCCGGCGTAGACGGTCAGCGTCAGGTCCTTGACGGCGGCGATGTTGCCGTAGCTGACGTTCAGGTCCTTGAGTTCGAGGATGACGTCCTTGCCCTCGCCGCGGACCTCGCTCGGGCTGGCCGTGGTGTCGGTGCTCATGTCTTGTTCCGCTTGCCTTCCCGGGTTCCGGTTTTGCCGAGGTAGGCCTCGATCACCGTCTGGTTGTTGCGAATGTCGTCCGGGGTGCCCTCGGCGATCATGGCGCCGCGGTCGAGCACGGTGATCCGCTCGCTGATCTTCATGATCACGCTCATGTCGTGTTCGATGAGCAGGACGGACATGTCCCTCTCATCGCGGACCCGGTGCACGAAGTCGTTGAAGTTCGCTGACTCCTGCGGGTTCATGCCGGCCGTCGGCTCGTCGAGCAGCAGCACCTTCGGTCGCAGCGCCATGGCCCGGGCGATCTCCAGCCGGCGCTGATCGCCGTAGGACAGGTTGCGGGCCAGCTCACCCTCGGCGTGACCGATGCCCACATATTCCAGCAGCTCGCGGGCTGTGTCGCGGGCCTCCCGCTCCTCGCGGTGCTGGCGGGGAAGCCGGAGGATGGTGGAGGCAACCCCGGCCTTGAGGTGCGGATGCATCGCCACCATGACGTTCTCCTCGGCCGTCATCAGGTTGAAGAGCCGAATGTTCTGGAACGTCCGGGCCATCCCCATCGCCGCCCGAAGGTGCGGCTTGATGGGGGTGACATCCCGACCGATCAGGTAGACCGTGCCTTCGGTGGCCTCGTAGAGCCCGGTCAGCACGTTGAAGAACGTCGTCTTCCCGGCGCCGTTCGGGCCGATGAGGCTGACGATCGACTTGGGCGGGATGGCGAACGAGACGTCGTCGACCGCGGTCAGACCGCCGAACTTGATGGTGATGTGGTCGGCGTACAGAACATTGGCGGTCACCGGATCGACCGTCGACGGTCCGGCGACAGGTGGGAGCGGCGGGGCCGTCGGCGGTGGGGGCATCCGCGCCGCTGTTGGGCGTACCGCCGAGTTGGGTCGAATCGGGGAGTGACTCGCTCATCGGACGTCCTCTCGCTCTGGCTCCGGTTCATCCAGCACCGGACTCACGGCGGCTGCCGAAGCCGCGATCAGGGCGTCCGCTCTCGCGTCGGGGTGCTCGAAGGCCTCGGTCTCGGACGCAGCCTCCAGGCTGTCGGCGCCGAGCGCCTCGGCCTCGGTCCGGCTGGCCGTGTGCATCAAAGCCGCCGTCCGTTGCTCGGGTATCAGGCCCTCGCGGCGGAACAGCATCATCAGCACCAGGAGCAGGCCGAGGATGAGGTAGTTGTAGCGCGGCAGGCTGGCCGCAGGTCGGTGCCGAACCAGGAGTCGATCTGGACGCCGATCTGTTTCAGCCCGTTGCTGTTCAGCCAGGCCAGCAGGAAGGCGCCGACGGTCACGCCCCAGACGTTGCCCATGCCGCCCAGCACCACCATCAAGAGCACCAGGACCGACTTGCCGAAGTCGAAGCCTGACGGCGAGACCGCCGTGGTGATCATCGAAGCATTGGCGACACCGCCGACGCCGCCGAAGAACGCGCCGACCGCGTACGCGAGCAGTTTGGTCCGGACCAGCGGAACGCCCATCATGCTGGCGGCCAGCTCGTCCTCGCGGATGGCCAGCCAGGCGCGGCCGAGCCGACCCTCGCGGATGCGCAGCGAGATGAAGATGCACAGCCCGACGAGGAGGCCGAGAACCAGGATCTTCCAGACGTTCCCGGCGGCGGAATTGCTCAGCAGTTTGGGCGCGATGCCGGCCGCGCCGAGTGGACCGGTGCCGATGGATCGATCGACGATATACCCGGGTCGCCGTTCGCGACGTTCTTCCCCGCGATGTCGTTGGAGTTGCGGAAGAATTGGGTGATCACCTCACCGAAGCCGAGCGTGACCAAGGCCAGGTAGTCGCCGCGGAGCCGCAGCGTCGGGGCGCCGATGATGAGGCCCAGCACCGCGCACAGCGTGCCGGCAATGATGCACACCAACCAGAAGTTGATGTGGGTGCCGGCCGCCGTGGCTGGGACCGGCGAGAGCAGGTGGAAGTTGAGAGTCCAGTTGAAGGGGTAGGCCATCAGCCAACCCGCGGTGTATCCACCCAGGGCCCAGAAGGCCACGTAGCCGAGGTCGAGCAGTCCGGCGTAGCCGACCACCACGTTCAACCCCAGCGCCATGATCGCCCACATCAGGCACTCGTTGATGGTGGCGACGGGCAGCCAGGCGAGGATCGGCGCCGTCACCGGTTTCACCAGACTGGGCAGGATGAACTGGTAGAGCACGAACAGGAAGAGGATTACCGCCACATAGCCGATGGGCCAGCGGTGCCTGTAAAGAGTCTGCGCGCAGCCGGGACGGTTGAGCTTGGGTTGCCGTCGTCGACATCGTCACACCTTCTCTGTGGTCGGACGTCCGAAGAGGCCTTCAGGTTTGAAGACCATCAGAATGATCAAGATGATGAAGACCACCGACTGCGACCACGTCGATCCCAGTCCGTACGCGCCACCTTCGTTGATGGCTTGGATCAGGCCGATCGCCAGACCACCGACCACGGCACCGGTCAGGTTGCCGATGCCGCCGAGGACGGCTGAGGTGAACGCGATCAGACCGAGTTGGGTGCCGGTGTCGTAGTAGGTCTGGGTCTGGCACAGGAAGTACAGCGCCGGCCGCGCCGGCGAGTGCGCCACCGAGGGCGAACGTGAACGAGATCGTCCCGTTGACGTTGATGCCCATCAACC
>CAVRSH010000010.1:0-126809 GCA_963723815.1 uncultured Actinomycetota bacterium
ACCCTTCTCCGCGCTCCGCTACGCGACCGACGACCTGGCTGCGGTGGTCGCACCGCCGTACGACGTGGTCAGCGATGCCGACGTCGACGTCCTCGAAGCCGATCGGAGCACAACATCGTCCGCGTCGACGTACCGCGCGGCGACGGCGATCGGTACGCGCGGGCGGCTTCGACGCTGGCGGCGTGGCGGGAAGCCGGGGTGTTGGTGGCCGACGACACCCGACCCTGACGATCTACCGGATGCGCTTCACCGACGCCGCGGCGCCTCCCGCGACATCGCCGGCGTGCTCGGCGGGCTCGAAGTCGTCGACGAGGCGGCCGGCGGCGTGCTGCCGCACGAAAGGACGACGCCCAAGGCCTCGACCGACCGGCTCGATCTGACGCGGGCCACGTCGGCGAACCTGTCCCCGGTCTGGGGACTCTCCCTGGCCAGTGGCCTCACCGAGCTGCTCGCCGAGTCCGGCGAGCCCGTCGGCCGTGTCCTGGACGGCGATCCGTCGACCGGCTCCGGGGACGTGGAGCACGTCGTCGAGCGAGTGTCCGACCGCGAACGGATCGCCGCCATCCAGGCCGTCCTCGGCGCCGATGACGTGCTCATCGCCGACGGACATCACCGATACAGCATCAGCCGGACCTATCGCGACGAGGTGCGCGCGGCGACCGGCCGCACCGATACTCCCGCCGAGCAGACCCTGGCCTTCGTCAGCGAACTGGTCGCGGAGCAACTGAGCGTCGCGGCGATCCACCGGCTCTACTCCGACGTCACGCTGACCGACCTCACCGCGGCTCTGGCCCGCAGCTTCGAGATCACCGCAACGGAGCGACCGGGTGACGCGACCCTGGCCGCCATGGAGGACGAGGGCTTCCTGGTGCTCGCGGGTCCCGGCGCCTGGTGGCGACTCACGGCCAAGCCTCAGGTCTTCGATCAGATCAGGGCCCTCGACGGAGCGTGGCTCGAGACAGCGCTGGCTGACGTCTCGACCACCGTGAGCTATCAGCACGGGCTGGCGGAGACGCTGGCCGAAGTGGACAGCGGACGCGCGTCCGCGGCGTGCTGATTCGGCCGGTCAGCGTGGCCGAGATCGAATTGACCGCCCGGCAGGGACTGCTGATGCCACCCAAGTCGACGTTCTTCACCCCGAAGCTCAAGACGGGCTTCGTCATCCGCACGTTGTGAGGAAAGTGAATCCTCGGCGCTGGGCCGAGGGTTGATTGCTGGCTGATCCCGCGGCCGAGCGCCTCGGCAGACCGTCTCGACTCCGGCATACTGTGGCCAAGGAAGCGTCGATCATGGCGAGGGACATGAACCAACTCAAGGTGTTCATCAGCTATCGCCGGTCGGACACCCAACATGTCGCCGGACGGCTGGGCGACCGGATCGGCACCCGGTTCACGCTCTTCATGGACATCGACGACATCCCGCCCGGGGTGGACTTCACGACGGTCGTGCGCCGGGCGATCGACGAGTCCGATGTGCTGCTGGTCCTCATCGGTCCGCATTTCCTCGGTGTCGGCGCCGACGGCGAGCGCAGACTGGACAAGTCGGGGGACTGGGTGGCCGAGGAAGTCGGCACCGGACTGGCTCGGAGACATCGCCGTGGTGCCGGTGCTCGTCGACGGGGCGCAGATGCCGTCGGTCGCCGAGCTGCCCGGCAAGTTAAGGGTGCTGGCGCACCGGCAGGCGCTGCGGTTGACCCACGTTTCGTTCAACTCCGACGCCGAGCGGCTGATCGAGACCCTCGATGAGATCGAACGACTCAAGTTCGGCGCAACCGAGCCGCCGGGCCGCCCGGTTCCGCCGCCCTCACCACCGGGTGACCTGTTCGGCGATCCGGACTACTCCCGGGCCATTGCCGCGGCGTTCAACCGGCGCTGGGAGCAGGCGATCGAGCTGTTCGAAGCTGTGGATCGGCGGTTTCCCGGCGACGACCGGGTCCGTGACCCGCTCGCCGATGCGCGGCGCGGTCTGCACGTCGAACAACTCGAGGCTCAGGCGGCCGACGCCGAACGCGACGGCCACTGGCGCGCGGCGACCGTGAGCCTCGAGGAACTGGTCAGCCAACGGCCCGACGACACCGACCTCCACGATCGCCTCGAAAGAGCCAAGCGCGAGGCCCGGATCGAGGATCTGTCCGGGCAGTTGCGCGCCATGTTCGTCGCCGAGGAGTGGGTCGGAGTCGGGGTGTTGAGCAGCCAGATCGCCCAGATCGACCCGGACCGCGCGGACCCTGAGGGATTGGCAACGGCGGCCGCCGGCAATCTCCTCGACCGGCAGCTCGGCGAGCGGTATGCAACGGCGTTGGCCGCGTACGCCGAGGGCCGATCGGCCGACGCGCTGGCGGAGTTGGAGGCCATTCAGGAGCAACGGCCCGGCTTTCGGGAGGTCGACGACCTCGTGGCCATGCTGCGTCAGCGACTGGGCCCGGGTGCCGCAGCGCATCCGGAGCCGAGCGGGAGCCGGCCGCCGACCAGGCCGAGACACCGGTCCCCGAACCAGAGCCGACGCCCGGCCCGGCCGCGGCCCTGGCCGAGACTCCGGTCCCCGAGACTCGGGCGGGAGCAACGCCACTCGCCGACAGCGGACTGGCCTGGCTGGCCGTGCTGGCTGTCGGTGTGCTGTTCGCGATGACACAGGTGACCATCAGCTCGGACAGCAGCATCGGGCCGCTGCTGGCCGTGTTGCTGCTCGGCCTCGGCTTCCTGATCGCACTCCTCGTTCGGGATGCTCGGCGGATGGATTCCCGGCGCGGGCGGAGGCTGTGGATCAGTGCGATCTGGGCTCCGGTCGTCGGGGTCGGCTCCCTCCTGGCGTCGGTGCCGTTGGTGGACTACGTCGAC
This sequence comes from uncultured Actinomycetota bacterium, assembly GCA_963723815.1. Classification (GTDB taxonomy): domain Bacteria; phylum Actinomycetota; class Actinomycetes; order Propionibacteriales; family Propionibacteriaceae; genus Microlunatus. The sequence continues at coordinate 2,838 of CAVRSH010000010.1, forward strand.
AACAACGTCGTGGACGTCGAGCCGCTGCTGGTCTTCTGGGCCTCCCTGATCCCGGTGCCGATCGCGGTGATCGTCTATGTCACCATGCGCCGCCTGGCCGGACGGACCGCGATCTGGCCGGCGTTGATCGTCCTGGTGGCGGCACTCACCACGGCGGTGATCTTGTTCATGGCCCTAGGATGATCGCTCCCGACTCCGAACGCGAAGAGGTAACGCCTTGCCCCTCACCCCAGACGACGTGGCCGGTCTGGCCCGGCTGGCCCGGATCGAGCTGACCGTCGCCGAACTGGCGCACCTCGCTCCGCAGCTGGACGTGATCTTGGAGTCGGTCGCCCGGGTGGCCGAAGTGGCTGCCGACGACATCCAGCCGACGTCGCACGCTCTGCCGTTGACCAACGTCTTCCGCGCGGACGAGGTCCGGCCCTCGCTGCCGTTGGCCGATGTGCTGGCCGGCGCGCCGGCGGCTGAGCAGGACCGTTTCCTGGTGCCCCGGATCCTCGAGGAGGAGGCGTGATCAAGCACGCGGCGGTTGAGCTGGCCGCCAAGATCCACTCCGGCGAGCTGAGCTCGGTCGAGGTGACCCAGGCCCATCTCGATCGGATCGCCGCCGTCGATGATCAGGTGCACGCCTTTCTGCACGTGGACACTGCTCGGGCCCTGGCCACCGCCGCCCGGGTCGACGCCAAGATCGCCGCCGGCGAGCAGCTCGGTCCGCTGGCGGGCGTACCGCTGGCCCTCAAGGACGTGCTGGCCTATTCGGGCGCGCCGACGACGTGTGGTTCCAAGATCCTGGCGAACTGGGTCCCGCCGTACGACGCGACGGTGACCCGGCGGCTGCTGGACGCCGACATCGTCATCCTGGGCAAGACCAACATGGACGAGTTCGCGATGGGCTCGTCGACGGAGAACTCCGCCTACGGTCCCACGCACAACCCCTGGGACCTGACCCGCATCCCCGGCGGTTCCGGCGGCGGATCGTCGGCCGCGCTCGCGGCGTTCGAAGCGCCCCTGGCCATCGGCACCGACACCGGCGGCTCGATCCGCCAGCCCGCGGCGGTGACCGGAACGGTCGGCGTCAAACCCACCTACGGCGGCACGTCGCGGTACGGACTGGTGGCCATGGCCTCCAGCCTCGACCAGGCCGGCCCGTGCGCGCGTACGGTGCTGGACGCCGCGCTGCTGCACCAGGTGATCGCCGGCCACGACCCGCTGCGACTCGACCTCCATCGACGCTGCCAGTGCCCGATGTCGTCGCGGCCGCACGTTCCGGCGACGTCAGCGGGATGCGGATCGGCGTGGTCACCGAACTCAGTGGCGAGGGATATGCGCCCGGGGTCGAACAGCGATTCGCCGAGGCGGTCGAACTGCTGGCCGGCCTGGGTGCGGAGATCGTCGAGGTCTCCTGCCCGCACTTCGAATATGCCCTCGCGGCCTACTACCTGATCATGCCGAGCGAGGCGTCGTCGAATCTCGCCAAGTTCGACGCGATGCGCTTCGGGCTGCGCGTGGACGACGGCATCAGCAGCGCCGAACAGGTGATGGCCGCGACCCGGGAAGCCGGCTTCGGCGACGAGGTGAAGCGCCGGATCATCATCGGCACCTACGCGCTGTCGAGCGGTTACTACGACGCCTACTACGGCCAGGCCCAGAAGGTGCGCACGCTGATCTCGCAGGACTTCGATCGCGCCTTCGGCGCGGTGGACGTGCTGGTCTCGCCGTCGACGCCGATCACCGCGTTCAAGCTGGGGGAGAAGGTCGACGATCCGCTGGCCATGTACATGAACGACCTGTGCACGATTCCGTCGAACCTCGCCGGGAACGCGGCGGCGTCCTTCCCGATCGGGCTGGCCCCGGAGGACGGGCTGCCGGTCGGGCTTCAGGTGATGGCGCCGCCGCTGGCCGACGATCAGCTCTACCGGGTCGGCGCCGCGCTGGAGCGCGAACTGCAGTCTCGCTGGGGCGGTTCGCTGCTGGACCGGATTCCGGAACTGGAGGTGGCCCGATGAGCGCAGTGCTCGGCGTACGACGACGCCCTCGCGCAGTTCGACCCGGTGCTCGGCCTGGAGGTGCACGTCGAGCTCAACACCGCATCGAAGATGTTCTGCGGCTGCTCGACGGCGTTCGGCGCGGATCCCAACACGCAGACCTGCCCGGTCTGTCTCGGGCTGCCGGGCTCGCTGCCGGTGGTGAACGCCAAGGCGATCGAGTCGGCCATCCGGATCGGGCTGGCGCTGAACTGCTCGATCGCTGAATGGTGCCGCTTCGCCCGGAAGAACTACTTCTATCCGGACATGCCGAAGAACTACCAGATCTCCCAGTACGACGAGCCGATCGCCTACGACGGCTGGACCGAGGTCGAGGTGGACGGCGAGATGTACCGGATCGGCATCGAGCGGGCCCACATGGAGGAGGACACCGGCAAGTCGCTGCACGTCGGCGGCGCGACCGGGCGGATCCACGGCGCCGACCATTCGCTGCTCGACTACAACCGCTCCGGCGTACCGCTGATCGAGATCGTGACCAAGCCCATCGAGGGCACCGGGGCCAAGGCGCCCGAGGTGGCGCGGGCGTACGTGGCGATGCTGCGGGAACTGCTCCGGGCGCTCGGCGTCTCGGACGTCCGGATGGAGCAGGGGTCGTTGCGCTGCGACGCGAACGTGTCGCTGCGGCCGGGCGGCAGTGCACCGCTTGGCACCCGGACCGAGACCAAGAACGTCAACTCGCTGCGCAGCGTCGAGCGGGCCGTGCGCTACGAGATCACCCGGCAGGCGGCGATCCTGGCCGACGGCGGGTCGATCAAGCAGGAGACCCGGCACTGGCAGGAGGACTCCGGCACCACGAGCCCGGGCCGCAGCAAGGAGACGGCGGAGGACTACCGCTACTTCCCCGAGCCCGACCTGGTGCCGGTGGCGCCGACGCCGGGAGTGGGTCGAGCAGCTGCGCGGCACGCTGCCGGAGCCGCCGGTCGAGCGGCAGAAGCGGATGAGTGCGGAGTGGGGCTTCTCCGAGCTCGAGTTGCGGGACGTGATCAGCGCCGGCGCGCTGAACGCGATCGAGGCGACCGTGGCCGCCGGGGCCTCGCCGCAGTCGGCCCGGAAGTGGTGGCTGACCGAGGTGACCCGGCGGGCCAACGAGCGCGGTGTCGATCTCGAGGATGCCGGGGTCACGCCCGCAGCAGGTGGCCGAGATCCAGGCTCTGGTCGAGACCAGGGGACCATCAACGACAAGCTCGCGCGCCAGGTCTTCGACGGCGTGATGGCCGGCGAGGGGAGCCCCCAGGACGTGATCACGGCGCGCGGACTGGCCGTGGTCTCCGACGAGGGTGCGCTCGGTGCGGCCGTCGACACCGCGATCGCGGCCAACCCCGACATCGCCGACAAGATCAGGTCCGGCAAGCTCCAGGCCGCCGGAGCCCTGATCGGCCAGGTGATGAAGGCGATGCGCGGCCAGGCCGACGCCGCCCGGGTCCGCGAACTGATCCTGGAGCGGCTGACCTGACAGCTGCGCCGCTGCGTACGTCGTCCGTTTCGCACCAGCGGGTGCGAAACGACCGCTTCAGGGCGCCGAATCCGTCCGTTTGCGACCAGCGGGTGCGAAACGTACGGCGCGCAGATCGGACGCGGGCTTACAGATTGGTCGTCAGGAAGCGCAGCATCCGCTCGATCAGCGTCCGGCGCGAGTCGGCCCGGCGGTATTCGTGGCCTTCGCCCTCGAGCAGGAGGAACTCCACCGGCCGTTCGAGCTCCTCCAGGGCGGCGACGATCTGCGTCGCCTCGCCCAGCGGGACGTTGGTGTCGAGTTCCCCGTGCACGACGAGCAGCGGCACGTCGATGTTGGCCGCGACGCGCAGCGGCGACAGCGCCTCCAGCAACATGTAGTCGTGCTCGGGGTCGCCGTACTTGCTGATGGCCGCGGCGGCGATCCACGGCTCGCTGTCGCGATAGAAGGTGTGCAGATCCGACATTCCGCAGATGTCCACCCCGGAGGCGAAGACGCCCGGAGAGAAGGCCAGCATGGCCAGGGTCAGGTAGCCGCCGTACGAGCGGCCGGTGACCGCGATCCGGTCCGCTTCGGCATAGCCGAGGTCGAGCAGGAAGTCGCGGCTGGCCAGCACGTCGTCGAAGGCGTCCCGCCGGCCGTGCACGTCGTCGGCGTGCACGAAGGTGCGGCCGAAGCCCGACGAGCCGCGGATGTTCGGGGCGAAGACGGTGATGCCGGCGGCGACCATCGCCTGATGCTGCGGGTTGAAGGTCGGTCGCTCCTGCGCCTCCGGGCCGCCGTGCAGGCTGAGCATCGCCGGACCGGGCTCACTGCGCCCGCGCGGTCGGTAGAGCCAGCCGGTCAGCGGCAGTCCGTCGCGACCGATGGAAGAACTCCAGCGTCGGCGCCACGAGATCGACCGTCGGGCAGGCGCGGCACGTCGGTCGCCCGGGTCCAGGTCATGCTGGCGACGTCGAGGCTCCACAGTTCGCGCGGTCGCCGCGATCCCTCGACAGCTGATCAGCGCGGTCGACCCGTCGCGACTGAGCAGCGCGCCGCTGACCACGAGCCCGTGCAGGTCGGGCACCGTACGCGAGGCCCCGGTGACGGTGTTCAGCAGTTCCAGCTCGCTGCCGCCGCCGGCGGTGTTCCAGACCAGCAGCAGGAGCCGGCCAGAGATCGTCGGCGTCCAGGCCCTCGAGCTCGGCGTCCTCCCGCGGCGCCAGCACCCCGGAGTCACCCTCCCAACCCTCCGCGCCGATCGGCGTGGCCACCAGTTGGCGGCGAGGCAGGCCGGCGTCGGTGGCCAGATAGGCGACCCAGCGGCTCGTCGACCCCCCGCGGTGACGGCCGGATGATCGCCCGCTCGGTCGAGCCCAGGTCGGGGTAGGGCAGCAGCGGATGATCAAGGTCGGCGGCCCGGTCGACGACGACGCAGAACTGCTTCCCGCGCTGGCCGTCCTTGATGATCACGAAGGCCTCGTCGATCGACAGGTCGAGCACGCTGATCAAGTCGCCGCCGGCCAGCAGGGTCAGCTCGCCGGTCGCGGGATCCGCCAGGTAGCACTCCGTGGGATCGCCCGCGTTCTCGCCGGGAAGGTTGACCACGACACGGTGACCGCTCCGGGTCCACGGACCGAGTTCGGCGTGCCGGTCGGCGCCGCCGGCGATCAGCCGGGCGTCCGATCCGTCGGGCCGGACCACCCAGACCTGGGTGCGGACGCCGCCGCCGGTGGCCAGGCTGCAGGCCAGCCAGCCGCCGTCGGCCGACCAGCTCACCGCGATCACCGGATCGTCGGAGATCTTGATCATGGTCGGCTCGGGCTGGACCGCGCTGCCCGGCGCCGGCAGATCCTGGACCCACAGGCACGGCGTGCCGCTCCGGTCGCTGACGAAGGCGATCCGGTCGCAGTCGGGCGAGAGCGTCGGCGCCCAGCTGCCCCAGGCGTCGACCAGTTGTCCAGCCAACTGCAGCGGCCGGGTCGGCCCACTCAGCCGACGTCATGGTGCTGCAGCCACATCTCCAGCAGGGCCAGCTGCCACAGCGCGTTCGAGCCGAGGGTGGTGCGGGTGGTGTTGGGATCGGCGAGCATCTTCCGCACCGCCTTGCCGCGGAAGAGGCCCCGCCGCCGGGCCTGCGGATCGGTCAGCGCGGCGCGGACCCGGTCCAGATAGGGTCCCTCGAGCTGCCGGATCGCCGGCACCGGGAAGTAGCCCTTGGTCCGGTCGATCACCTCGTCGGGCACCACGCCGCGGCTCGCGTGCTTGAGCACGCCCTTGCCGCCGTCGGCGAGCTTGAGCTCCGGCGGGATCCGGCCGGCGAGCTCGACCACCTCATGATCGAGAAACGGCACCCGCGCCTCGAGTCCCCAGGCCATCGTCATGTTGTCGACCCGCTTCACCGGGTCGTCGACCAGCATGATCGTGGTGTCGTTGCGCAACGCCGCGTCCACTGCGGTCTCGGCGCCCGGGCGGCCGAAACCCTCGCTGATGAAGGAGGTCGGAACGTCATGATCACCGAGCCAGTCGCGGGAGACGATCTTGCTCATCGCCTTCCAGCGACGATCGAAGAACACGCTCGCGTACGCCTCGACGGCGTCGCCGCGGTCGACCGAGGCGAGCGGCGGATACCAGTCGTAGCCGCCCAGCACCTCGTCCGCCCCCTGCCCGGACTGGACGACCTTCACGCTGGCCGAGACGTCCTCGCTGAGCAGGTAGAAGGCCACGCAGTCGTGGCTCACCATGGGCTCACTCATCGCCGCGATCGCCCCGTCGATGCCGGGCAGCAGCCTGCGAGCTGTCGATCTTGATCCGGTGGTGGTCGGTGCCGAAGCGCTCCGCCACGAGGCTCGAGTACTCGAACTCGTCGCCCGACTCGCCGCCGGCGGAGTCGAAGCCGATGCTGAACGTCTTCAGGTCCGGCTGGCCCGCCTCGGCCAGCAGCGCCACCACGAGGGAGGAGTCGATGCCGCCGGACAGCAGCACCCCGACCGGCACGTCGGCCACCATCCGGCGGTCGACCGCCGTCCGCAAGGATTCCAGCAGCGCGGCCTGCCAGTCCTGCTCGGTCCAGTCGGCCTTGTCCGGGTCCCGGGTGAACTCCGGAATCCAGTAGACGTGATCATGGAACTCGCCGTTGGGCTCGACGACCCGGACCGTGGCCGGTGGCAGCTTGCGGATCCCCTTCAAGATCGTCAGCGGCGCCGGAACCACACTGTGGAAGGTCATGTAGTACGCCAACGCCGACTGGTCGATCCCGGTGTCGGTACCACCGCCGGCGAGCAGCGCCGGCAGCGTTGAGGCGAAGCGGAGCCGCTCGGGTGTCTGGTCGAGATAGAGCGGCTTGATCCCGAGCCGGTCCCGGCCCAAGATCAACTTCCCGGTCGCGTGCTCGAAGATCGCGAAGGCGAACATGCCGAGAAAATGATCAACGCAGTCCAGGCCCCAGACCGCGTAGGCCTTGCCGATCACCTCGGTGTCGGAGGTGGAGAAGAACCGCTGGCCGAGCGACTCCAGCTCGGCCCGAAGCTGCTGGTAGTTGTAGATGCAGCCGTTGAAGACGACGGTGAGCCCCAGCGGCGAGTCGACCATCGGCTGCGAGCCGGCGACGCTCAGGTCGATGATCGACAACCGCCGATGGCCGAGGACGACCGGGCCGCGCGACCACAGCCCGCAGCCGTCCGGACCGCGGGAGGCGAGCCGGGCCGTGATCCGCTCGCAGGCCGCCGTGTCGGCGTATCGCCCGTCGAACCGCAACTCCCCAGCGAGTCCCACACATGTTACCCCCGGTCAGCTCGCTCGTGCCCCGATGATCCAGGTGTCCTTGGCCCCGCCACCCCGCGAGGAGTTGACGACCAGGCTGCCTGCGGGCGCGACCCGGGTCAGGGCCAGGTCGGCCAGGGTGCAGTCCTCGGCCTGGGTGCCCCGGAGATAGACGAACGCTCGCAGGTCGACGTGCCGGGGTTGCAGCCGGGTCCCGGACAGCGTCGGGTGCGAGGACAGCGCGACCACCTCCTGGGCCACCCAGCCGGCCGGCTCGGCGGCGATGGCCGACCGCCGCTCGGCCACCTCGGCCGCGGACGCGTCCGGCCCGATCAGCACCCCGAGCCCGCCGTGGCCGTCGACCGGTTTGGTGACCAGTTCGCCGACCCGGTCAAGCACGATCCGGGCCTCCGCCTCGTCGCTGGTGCGGTAGGTCGGCACCGACTCGAGCGTCGGGTGCTCGCCGAGGTAGTAGCCGATGAGCTCAGGCACGTTGCAGTACATCGCCTTGTCGTCGGCCACCCCGTTGCCGGGTGCGTTGGCCAGGAAGACCCCGCCGGCCACCGCCACCTCGAAGATCTCGGCACCGATCGGCTGCCCCGCGGAGTCGGCCAGGTCGACGAGCTCGCCGTCCAGCCGCAGGTACAGCGCGTCGATCCGTGCTCCGGTGTCCCGGTGCCGGACCTCGCCCTCGGCGACCATCAGGTCGTCGGCGACGGTGAGCAGCAGGCCGCCCCGTTCGGCCAGCAGCCGATGCTCGAACCACGCGGCGGCGCCCGGCCCCTCCGACAGCAGCGCGACGGTGCCGTCCGGTCCGACCTGTGCCAGCAGGCACTCCCGCAGCTGCGCGCAGCGCGTGGGCCGGGTCGAGCAGCCCCTCCGGGCGCGGGCAGGTCGGGCAACACGTCGTCCAGCAGGTCCCGGATCGCGATCGCGTACGCCGCACCGCTCGGGTTGCGCACGTTGTCCTCGAGCACCCGCCAGCCGCCGAACTCGTTGCGCACCAGGTCGAAGCCCATGATCGGCGCCCGGATCAGTGCCAGCCGGCAGCCGGCTCGCCTCGGCACGCCAGCCCGGTGCGCCCTCGACGTGGTCGCGGCGCAGCACGCCTTCGGCCAGGATGCGTTGCTCGCCGTAGACGTCGGCCAGGAAGGCCTCGATCGCCCGGGCCCGCTGGATGAGTCCCTCGGCCAAGGTGTGCCACTCGTGCGGGCTGATCAGCCGTGGCACCAGGTCGACCGAGAAGCGCCGCTTCTGGCCCTCGACCCCGAACGTCATCCCGATCTGCGGTCCACCCAGTCCTTGCGGGCCTGGGTGCGAGCGCTGAGCTCCGCCTCGCCGGTGCGGCGGTAGTACTCGATCAGATCTCGATACACCGGCCGGGGCCGACGGCCCGGGCCGAGTGCCTCGTCGCCGGCCCGGAACCGGTAGCGCCGGAACGGGGCTGCGTCGATGGCCTCCTCGGTACCGCCGGCCGGACCGTGCGTCTCGGCGACCACCAGTTCGACGACGTCGTTGAGCCGGCCGCGTTCGGCGTAGGCGGCCCGCTGCCGGTCGGCCGAGTTGCCGCGCGCCAGCGTCGTCTTGGCCAGCTCCTTGACTCGGTCCAGTCACCGAGCTCCTCCAGCTGGGGACGCAGGCGCTTGAGGCAGCGCCCGGACGGCCCGCTCGGCGGGCAGCGGCTTGGGGTGGCGAGTGTCGTCCAGCAGGGCTCCGGACAGCCCGCCGCGCGCGGCCTGCCAGATCGCCGCCCGGTGCACCGGCGGCGGCACCGGATCGAAGGGCCGGCCGGCTGGCGATGTCGCGTTCGGCGGCCAGCACCGATGGCGCGGAACAGGCCGGCGATCAGGATCGCGTCGTCGACGATCGGGCACGCGTCGCAGGTGCGCAGCTCGAGGGTCGGGGCGTGCGCGGACGGGCGGACGTCGAAGTAGGCCATCTTCGCGTCGGCGATCACGCCGGTGTTGATCAGGTCGGCGAGCAGCTGGTCGTACTCGGCGGCCGAACGCAGCCGCCCGGTCGCACCGGCGCTCGGCCAGCGCTGCCAGATGATCGAGCGGATGCTCGCGTACCCGGTGTCTTGCTCGTTCCAGTACGGGGAACTGGCCGACAGCGCGAGCAGGATCGGCAGGTCGCGCGCCACCCGCTGCATGATCTGCACCGCCAGGTCGCGGTCACTGACCCCGACGTGGATCTGCAGACCGCAGATCAGCTGCTCGTCGACCAGCAGCCGGTACTGCTCCTGCATCCGGCCGTAGCGCCCCGTCGAGGTGAGTTCGAAGTCGGCGAACGCCGAGCTGGGCGCGGTGCCGGCCGCCGCGATCCCGATGTTGTCCTCGGCGGCCACCTCGACCAGGCCGCGGCGGAGCCGCAGCAGCTCGCGACCGCAGCGCGGCGAGCGAGTCGACCACGTCGGTGTTGGTCTCGACCGTGGTCCGCTGGATCTCCGCGGAGTAGTTGTCGGCGGGCAGCCGGGACAGCAGCGAAGGTGCGCGCGCCGACAGCTTCCAGCTCTCCTGGTCGATCAGGTGCAGCTCTTCCTCGGCACCCAGCGTCAGTTCGGCACTCATCGCTGGCCACAGTAGTTACGCCGTGTTACACCCGGGTGTCCTGGTCCGTCCATCGGAAGGGCCTTGACCGTCGGGCGGTTCATCGGCGGAATCGCTGCCAGCGGACGGCGATGATCATCGCGAAGATGCCTGCGGCCAGGCAGATCAGGCCGACATAGAACCAGGTTCGGTCCCCGGTCATGAAACTTCCCGGGATCACGCCAAGGCCCTGCAGCGTCCAGATCAGCCCGGTGAGGCTGATCAGAGCGCCGAGAGCACCGAGCACGATCCGGGGCGTACGCGAAGTCATGGACCGATCCTGCCCGAGCCCTGCGCCGATCAGAAATGTCAGCGCAGAAATTGTCAGCGCCGGCTTCTAGCCTGGTGATCATGGACTACAAACTCGAGCTCGTCGGAGTGCCGGTCAGTGACGTCGACCGGGCCAAGGCCTTCTACGTCGACCAGGTCGGTTTCGTCGCCGACCACGACCAGGTCGTCGACGAGAACATCAGATTCGTTCAGCTCACGCCCCCAGGCTCGGCCTGCTCGATCGCGATCGGCAAGGGCATGACCAAGATGGCGCCCGGATCGCTCGACAACCTCCAGATCGTGGTCGCCGACGCCGAGGCGGCGCGAGCGGAGTTGGCCGGTCGCGGCGTCGCGGTGAGTGACGTCGACGTCATGCCCTGGGGCTCCTTCGTGTTCTTCTCCGATCCTGACGGCAACACCTGGGCCCTCCAGCAACTGCCCGACTGGTCCAAGGGCGCCGGCGGCTCGGGGGATTCGAGTGCGGGCTGGACAGGCTGATCGGGCTGGTCAACTACTCGGTGAGCCGGAGGAGCCGGTCGTCGTCGGCCGCGGGGTCACCCCGGCCGTCGGTGTTGGAATTGCTGACGAGCAGCGCGTTCCCGTCCGCCGAGACGGTGACCGACCGGAGCCGCCCGTACTGCTGGGTGAGATGGGCCACGGGCGTGCCGGTGTCCTCGCCGTCGACCGGGATCTGCCACAACCGGGCGCCACGAAGCGCGGCCATCCAGAGTGAGCCCCGCCAGAAGGCCAGCCCGGACGGCGACGCCTCAGCGGTCGACCAGACCACCTTCGGATTGATCATGCCGGCAACCTGGCCGGAGCCCTCGACCTCGGGCCAGCCGTAGTTGCCTCCCTTGGTGATCAGGTTCAGCTCGTCCCAGGTCTGCTCGCCGAACTCGCTCGCCCAGAGCCGCCCCTGATCATCGAACGCCAGCCCTTCGACGTTGCGATGTCCATAGCTGAACACCTCATTGCCGAAGGGATTTCCCGCTGCCGGCTTGCCGTCGGTGGTGATCCGCAGGATCTTCCCGCCGAGCGAGGTCTTGTCCTGGGCGAGGCCGGTGTCGCCGGTCTCACCGGTGCCGACATAGAGGTCGCCATCGGGTCCGACCACCATCCGACCTCCGTTGTGCCGGCCACCGTTGGGGATTCCGGTCAGGATCGGCTTCGGCTCACCCAGCGTGGTGCCGTCCCAGCTCATCGACACGATCCGGTTGTCCTGCGCCGAGGTGAAGTAGGCGAAGACCGTCTGCTCGTCGGCCGTGACGGCGAGGCCGAGCAGACCACCCTCGCCGGCCGGGCTGGCGTCGTCGATGGTGCGCAGCTGGGTTTCCTGTCCGTCATCGACCACGAGGATCCGGCGGGTGTCACGTTCGCTGATCAGCAGGCGCCCGTCGCGCAGCGTGACCAGGCCCCAGGGTGAGGTGAGCCCGGTGAGAAGTTCGGTCACCCGAGGCTCAGCCGCGGACGGGCTGGCCGACGTCGGTGCGCTGGGTCGCGCCGTGTCGGTGTCGGGGCTCGGCGCGGTGGCCGGGCTGCCGCAGCCGGCCACCAGCAGGAGTGCCCCGAACACCGCTGCCGTTCTGCGTCCCGCCACCTCGACCGTGTTTCTCAGACCTCAAGTGCTCAGGTCGGCAGCGTTCAGGATGTCGATCGCGTCGGGTTCACCGACCAGCTTCACCTCGGCCGAGGACCGGCCGTGGGCGAACAGCATCAACTCGCTCGGCTGACCGACCAGCGTCACGATCGAGGACCCGGCCACCGCACGGATCGTCTCCGGCGCTCCACCGTCGCCGGCCGAACCGAGACGCTCGAGCACCACGCCGACCTGGACCCGGCGGAACCAGGCGCGAGCCAGTAGCTTCAGCCGACGCCACATCCACTCCTCGACCTCAGGTCCGAGATCGCGGGCGGTCTGCGGGGAGTCACCGGCCCGGCGCACATCCTCGTGGTGGATGAAGAACTCGGTGGTGTTGGCCCCCTCGTCCACGCCCGGGATGGCGAAGACCGAGAATCGCGCCGGCCCGTTGCGCACCCGGTCGACCAGGTCGCCGAACGGCCACCGCTGCTTGACCTCGGCGACCCGCCGCTCGTACAGGCCGGACAGCGGCTTGGCCACCAGCCCACTGACGCCGACGGGGTCGGTCTCCCGGATCCACAGGTGAGCGGCCAGATCGTGCGTAGTCCACCCCATGACACAGGGTTGGAGCGTCCGGCCCGACCCGGTCGAACAGGTCGCACAGCTCGGCGCGCTCGGACTTGGCAAACGTCACGAGCGCTCATGCTAATGCCTCCAGCGCCACGACTCGGAAATCGCCGGGCAGCGCGGTGGGTTCGGAGAACAATGGTCGGGTGACCGACACCGCCACACCGTCTGAGCCCGTCGAAGCCCTCGATCGCGAGATCGCGGCACTGCTGAAGCGCGACAGCAGCGGCCTGATCACCGCCGTGGTGCAGGAGGAGCACAGCGGCGACGTCCTGATGGTCGGCTGGATGGATGACCTGGCTCTGCATCGCACGCTGACCACCGGTCGCTCCACCTTCTACTCCCGGAGCCGCCGCGAGTACTGGGTGAAGGGCGAGACCAGCGGCCATCGGCAATGGGTCCGCGAAGTCCGGCTGGACTGCGACGGGGACACCGTGCTGATCAAGGTCCGCCAGGAAGGCGGCGCCTGCCACACCGGCGACCACAGCTGCTTCGACGCCCGGGTGCTGCCGGCCGTGGTGACGTCCGAAGCGGGCCGGCGATGAGCGCTCGAAGGAGTCACTCCGTCCCTCGAGGAGTTCCGCCGGCAGGCGACGCGAGCGCCGGGTGATCCCGGTGTATCGGCGGCTGCTGGCCGATGCCGAGACGGCGATCGGGCTCTACCGGAAGCTGGCCGAGAACCGGTCCGGGAGCTACCTGCTGGAGTCGGCCGAGCAGGGTGTCTGGTCGCGCTACTCCTTCATCGGGGTGCACGCCGCGGCGACCTTGACCGAGCGCGGCGGCGAAGCCGTCTGGACCGGTCATGCCCCGTCCGGCCTGCCGAGCGGAGGCGACCCGCTCGCGGCGCTGCGCGAGACCCTGCGGCTGCTGCACACCCCGCGGGCCGATGGACTCCCGCCGTTCACCTCGGGCATGGTCGGATTCCTCAGCTACGACGCGGTGCGCCGGGTCGAGCGACTGCCCGACGGCAACGTCGACGACCTCGAACTGCCCGAACTGGCCTTCGTCCTCGCCTCGGATCTGGCCGTGCTCGACCACCACGACGGCGAGGTGTGGCTGGTCGCCAACGCGATCAACTTCGACGACAGCGACGAACGGGTCGACGAGGCGTACGCGGACGCGGTCTCCCGGGTGGAGGCGATGACCGAGCTGCTGGCCCGCCCCACGCCGTCATCGGTCGTGTCGGCCGCCTTCGGCGAGCAGACGCTGCCGATCCGCCGGCAGCGCACGCCGGAGCAGTTCCAGGGCGCGGTCGCCGCGGCGGTCGAGGAGATCAAGGCGGGCGAGGCGTTCCAGATCGTGGTCAGCCAGCGGTTCGAGGTCGACACCAGCGCCGACGCACTCGACATCTACCGGGTGCTGCGGCTGACCAACCCCAGCCCGTACATGTACCTGCTCCGGCTGACCGACGAGCGCGGGCGGGAGTTCGACATCGTCGGTTCGTCGCCGGAGGCACTGGTCACGGTCAAGGACGGCACCGCCGTCACCCACCCGATCGCCGGCTCCAAGCCGCGCGGCGCGACGCCGCACGAGGACGCGGCGCTCGAGGCCGAGCTGCTCGCCGACCCCAAGGAACGGTCGGAGCACGTGATGCTCGTCGACCTCGGTCGCAACGACCTGGGCCGGGTATGCCGGCCGGGCACGGTCGAGGTGATCGAGTTCATGGAGGTCCGCCGGTACAGCCACATCATGCATCTGGAGTCCACCGTCACCGGCCAGGTCGCCGACGGCCACTCGGCGCTCGACGTGGTGCTCGCCGCCTTCCCGGCCGGCACCTTGTCCGGCGCGCCCAAGGTGCGGGCGATGGAGATCATCGACGAGCTCGAGGTGTCCCGCCGCGGGCTGTACGGCGGCGTGGTCGGCTACCTGGATTTCGCCGGTGACGCGGATGCGGCGATCGCCATCCGGACCGCACTGCTCCGCGACGGCGTGGCCTACGTGCAGGCCGGCGGCGGGATCGTCGCCGACTCCGATCCACCGACCGAGGACCAGGAGTCGCAGAACAAGGCGGCTGCCGTGGTGCGGGCGATCTCCGTGGCGCAGAGTTTCCAGTCGGTCGAGCCGGCTCGATGAGGGGCCGGGCGACTGCGCTGGCCCTGCTGCTCGCCGGCGGAGCGCTGGCCCTGGTCGCGAGCGCCCAGCCGTGGTGGCGGGCGATCGGTGACGGCGTCTCGGTCGGGTTCACCGGCAGCGAGGCCACCGGCGGACTGAGCCAGGCCCTGGCGGTCGTCGTCCTCGCCGGCACGTTGCTGATCCTGGCGCTGCGGGTCCGCGGGCGCCGCATCGTCGGCGGACTGCTGATCGCCGTCGGGGCCGGGGTGGTGGTGCTCGGCGGGTTGCGGGTCCGGCCGAGTGCCGCCGCGGTGCGGACGCAGGTCCGCGAGGTCAGCCTGGCCGACCAGTTCGCGCTGACCGGCACGGCGTGGCCGTGGGTCTACGCAGCGGCGGGCGCGCTGGTGCTTGCCGGAGCCACCTCGGTGATCATCAACGCGCCGCGGTGGCGGGCTGTCCGCAGCCCGGTTCGAGCGGGCGTCGGGCACCGCCAGGACATCGGTGGCCACGGATCCGGCGGACGTCTGGCGGGCGCTCGACGCCGGTGAGGACCCGACCATCGAGGCGGACAGCGAGGCGGCCGGCAACCCCGATGTGCGTAAACGCCCGGCAGGAGACACAATGGAAAACGCCGACCAGGCCCAGTCACCACAATCTCCGGACGGTAACGCGCGAAGGAAATGAGGGAACAGATGGCAGACACCGCAGAACACGACCTCGCAGACGGCGCCCAGGCCGCGAAACGCGGGCAACGGCAAGCACGTCCATCACGGCCGGACCGCCGCCGCCTGGGCGGGCACCACCATCGCCATGGTCGCAATCGTGCTCGGGGGGATCGCCGTGGTGCTGCAGGTCTGGCCGCTGTTCTGGGTCGGAGTCGGGCTCCTGGTCGCTTCCCTGATCGTCGCCAAGGTCCTGCAGGTCATGGGCCACGGCGCCTACTGATTCGGTTCGCCACTGTGGGTGCGTTGGACGACATCATCGCCGGGGTCCGGGAGGACCTGGTCGCGCGGCAGCAGGATATTCCGCTGCACCGGCTCAAGGAACGCTGTCAACGCATCGACCCGGCCATCGACCCGATGCCGCGGCTCCGTGGCCCCGGGGTCGCGGTGATCGCCGAGGTCAAGCGAGCCAGTCCGAGCAAGGGTGCGCTGGCCGCGATCGCCGATCCGGCGGCTCTGGCGGTCGAGTACGAGGCCGGTGGCGCCTCCGCCATCTCCGTGCTGACCGAGGAACGCCGCTTCTCCGGCACTCTCGATGATCTGGTGCGGGTACGGTGCGCCGTGGCCGTCCCCGTGCTGCGCAAGGACTTCATCGTCACCGCGTACCAGTTGTTCGAGGCCCGCGCCGCCGGTGCGGACATGGTGTTGTTGATCGTCGCCGCGCTCAGCGACCTCCAGTTGGTTTCGTTGATCGAGCGGGCCCGATCCATCGGACTGACTCCGCTGGTGGAGGTGCACGACGCCGACGAGGTGCGGCGGGCGATGGATGCCGGGGCCGACATCATCGGGGTCAACGCCCGCAATCTGCAGACTCTGCAGGTCGATCCCACGACCTTCGCCCGGCTGGCGCCGCTGATCCCCGACAGCATCGTCCGGATCGCGGAGTCCGGGGTGCGCGGCCCGCACGATGTGATCGACTTGGCGCGCGCCGGTGCCGACGTCGTCCTGGTCGGCGAGGCGCTGGTGACCGGTCGCGATCCCCGCAGCGGGGTGGCCGACCTGGTCGCTGCTGGGGCTCACCCAGCCGTGCACAAGTCGTAGCCGTCCGGCCGCGACGCGAACCCGTTGACCCAGATCCTTTCCACCCGAACCCGTTCGACCCAAACCTGTTTGACACCGAGGGGGAAGCTGAACGCGTGTCCAGCCATACCGTGCTGCCTGAGTCGCCAGTGCGCGAACTGCCCGATGCCGACGGCCATTTCGATCGGTTCGGCGGCAAGTTCGTGCCCGAGGCGTTGTACGCGGCCCTGGCCCAGCTCGAGCAGGAATTCCGTGCTGCGGTCGACGACCCGGAGTTCACCGAGGAACTGGCCGGTCTGCTGGCCGACTACACCGGACGACCCAGCCCGATCACCCGGGCGTCGCGGTTCGCCGCTCATGCCGGCGACGCGACGATCCTGCTCAAGCGCGAGGATCTGAACCACACCGGCTCGCACAAGATCAACAACGTGCTCGGTCAGGCCCTGCTGACCCGGCGGATGGGCAAGACCCGGGTGATCGCCGAGACCGGTGCCGGGCAGCACGGCGTCGCAACGGCGACGGCGGCGGCGCTGTTCGGGCTGGAGTGCACGGTCTACATGGGCAAGGTCGACACCGAGCGGCAGGCGCTCAACGTGGCCCGGATGCGGCTGCTCGGCGCCGAGGTGATCGCCGTCGAGTCGGGCACCCAGACCCTCAAGGACGCGATGAACGAGGCGATGCGCGACTGGGTCGCCAGCGTCGACAACACCCACTACCTGATCGGCTCGGTGGCCGGGCCGCACCCGTTCCCGATGATGGTCCGGGAGTTCCAGCGGGTGATCGGCACCGAGGCCCGGGCCCAGGTGCTCGACCGCTACGGCCGGCTGCCCGACGCGGTGGTCGCGTGCGTCGGCGGCGGCTCCAACGCGCTGGGCATCTTCGCGGACTTCATCCCCGACGCCGAGGTGGCGTTGTACGGCTTCGAGGCCGGCGGAGACGGGCGTCGAGACCGGCCGGCACGCCGCCACCATCTCCGCCGGGGAGATCGGCGTGCTGCACGGCATGCGGACCTACGTGCTGCAGGACGAGGACGGCCAGACCAGGGAGTCGCACTCCATCTCGGCCGGGCTGGACTATCCCGGCGTCGGCCCGGAACACTCCTGGCTGGCCGAGACCGGCCGCGCCCACTACGAGCCGATCACCGACGCCGAAGCCATGGACGCGTTCCGGCTGCTGTCGCGGACCGAGGGCATCGTGCCGGCCATCGAGTCGGCCCACGCGCTCGCCGGCGCGATCAAGCTCGGCCAACGACTGCCCCGCAACAGCGACGGCGAGCCGCCGATCATCCTGGTCAACCTGTCGGGCCGGGGCGACAAGGACGTCGACACCGCGATCAAGTGGTTCGATCTGGACACCACGGGCACCGGCTCGGAATCCGGTGAGCCGGTCGGCACCGACGTCAGCGCGGGACCGATGCCGATCTCGAGGTCGGCGGCAGTTCCACCGGAGCCGGGCAGGAACTGTGAGCCTCGATCCCGGTCGCACCGGCAAGGTGTTCGCCGACGTCCGCGCCGCCGGGCGAGGCGCGCTGGTCGGCTTCCTGCACGTCGGCTACCCCGACGTGCCGACGTCGCTGCGGGCGCTGCGGGCGTTGACCGGCGAGGACGATTCCCCGGGAGTCGATCTGGTCGAGGTCGGCATGCCCTACAGCGACCCGATGATGGACGGGGTGACGATCCAGCGGGCCGGCACCCGGGCGCTCGAGCGGGGCGTCCGGACCCGGGACGCGTTCGCCGCCGTCGAGGCGGTGGCCGACGCCGGCACCGCCGGCGGTGGTGATGACGTACTGGAACCTGATCGAGCGCTACGGCGCGGACCGCTTCGCCCGCGACCTGGCCGCGGCCGGTGGCGCCGGCGCGATCACCCCGGACCTCACCCCCGACGAGGCCGCGGAGTGGTTCCAGGCCTCCGACGCGCACGGCCTGGACCGGATCTTCCTCGTCTCACCCTCCTCGAGCGATGAGCGGATCGCCTCGACCGTCGCGGCCTGTCGCGGCTGGGTCTACGCCACCTCGGTGATGGGCGTGACCGGCGCCCGGGCCCAGACCTCCTCGGCCGCACCCGAACTCGTCGCCCGGATCCGCGCCGCCGATCCGGAGGCGCTGGTCGGGGTCGGGCTCGGCGTGTCGAACGGCGTCCAGGCGCGCGAGGTGACCGAGTTCGCCGACGCCGTCATCGTCGGCTCGGCGCTGGTCAAGACGTTGCTGGATGCCGAGGACGCCGGCGAACCCGGCGACCTGAGCCGGCTGCGCGCAGTGGTCGCCGATCTCGCCGCCGGCGTCCGCGAGGGCCGGCCGGACCGTACGGGAACTTCAGGAGGCATCGGCCGGGTTAGTCCGGTCGTGACCCGAACCGTACGGCTGCTGCTCGCCGTCGGCCTGCTCCTGGTGGTACCGGATGCACTCCGCCGCCCACGCCGATCCCTGGCCGGCCGGGAAGCTGACCCGGAAGGCTATCTCGGAGGCACCTCGTTGCCGGACCCGTACGCCATGCCGGACGTCTCACTCACCGACGCCGCCGGCCAGTCGTACAACCTGGCCTCCTCACCGTCCAAGCCGGTCACCTTGCTCTTCTTCGGCTACACCAACTGTCCCGACGTCTGCATCGCGGTGCTGTCCGACCTCGCCCTGGCCCTGCAGCGGATGGAGCCGGCGGACCGCGACCAGATCCAGGTCGTCTTCGTCACCACCGACCCGGCCCGGGACAAGCCGCGGCAGATCCGGACCTACCTGCGCCGGTTCAACCCGGACTTCATCGGGCTGACCGGGTCGCTCGCCACCATCAAGCAGGCGGCGAGCCAGGTCGGGGTGGACATCGAAGGGATGGAGAAGCTGCCGAGCGGCGGATACGACGTCGGTCATTCCGCCCATGTGATCGGATTCAGCCGCAACTCCGGCGTCGTCGTCTGGACGCCGGGCTCTTCGATCGGTTCACTGAAGCATGACTTCGCGCTGCTGGTGGACCGGTCGCGGTGAGCGCGACGCCCAGCCGAACCGACGTGCTCGCCTGGGTCTCGACGGTCGTCCGGCTCGTGCTCGGCGGGATCCTGGTGACCGCGGGCGCCCTGAAGGCCATCGATCCGCAGTCGTCGGTGGCGGCCGTGCGCGCCTACGAACTGCTGCCGGACGCGCTGGAGACGATCGTCGGCTGGGCCCTGCCGTTCGCCGAGATCGCGCTCGGCCTGCTGCTGATGGCCGGCATCGCCACCCGGGTCCTCGCGGTGGTGAGCGCGGGGCTGCTGGTGATCTTCATCGTCGGCGGTGATCTCGGCGGCGGCGCGCGGGCTGAGCATCGACTGCGGCTGCTTCGGCGGTGGTGGTGAGGTGGCGCGCGGGACAGACCGCGTACGGGGTGGAGATCGTCCGCGACCTGGGGTTCCTGATGCTGGCCCTGTGGCTGGTGTGGCATCCGCGACAGCCGATTCGCGCTCGGTCGCAGCCGACCGGGAGAACGCACGTCGAGGAGGTGTCGGGTGGCAGGTCCTGACCGGCAGCAGCGGATCTTGATCATCGCGCGTGGTCGCGTTCTTCGTCCTGGTGGTCGGCGGCGGGATCGGGCTCCAGGCCTGGCGGACGCAGCGGGCCCCGTCGGCGGTGCCGAGCCCCGCGGCGACCGACGGCTCCGATCACCGTCACCGACGGCATGCCGCTGGTCCTCGGCTCGGCCGACGCGCCGGTCAAGATCACCCTGTACGAGGACTTCCACTGCCCGCACTGCGCGGAGTTCGAAGAGGCAGTTCGGGAACACGCTGACCGAGGCTCAGCAGGCCGGGAAGGCCCGGATCGAGCTCTATCCGATGTCGTTCATCGACGAGGGTTCGGCCGCCGCGGCCAACGCGATGGCGTGCGCGGCCGAGGCCGGATTCGGCCAGAACTACTACCTCGGGCCTGTTCGCCAACCAGACCCTGCAATGGAGCGACGAACAGCTCATCGACCTCGCCGGCAAGGTGGGCGGGAACGTCACCGGACGCGTTCCGGACCTGCGTAACCTCCAAGCAGCACGCCGGCTGGGTCGAGTCGATCAACGCGGCCGCGGACAAGAACGGGGTGCAGGGGACCCCCACGATGTTCCTGAACGGCAACCCGGTGGACCTGCAGACGCTGACACCTGACAGCCTCAAAGCCATGATCGACCAGGCGGCCGGATGAGCCGGGACCCAGGAAGGTGATCGGTGAGAGCTCTGTCGATTCCCAGTCCAGGCACGGGGATCTGGTACGTGGGACCCTTCCCGCTCCGCGCGTACGCGCTGTGCATCATCGCCGGCATCATCGTCGGGATGATCATCGCCACCCGCCGCTGGCAGGCCCGCGGCGGCACGGCCGACAGCCTGGAGATGGTGGTCGTGGTCGCGGTGCCGTGCGGCATCGTCGGCGCCCGGATCTATCACGTGATCACCGACTACCAGCTCTACTTCGGTCCCGGGCGGCACCCGATCGACGCGCTGAAGATCTGGAACGGCGGGCTCGGCATCTGGGGCGCGATCGCCCTGGCTGCGCTCGGCGCGTACCTGGTGGCGCGCCGGCGCAAGATCGTCTTCCCGGCGCTGCTGGACGCGGTGGCTCCCGGGATCCTGGTGGCCCAGGCGATCGGCCGGCTCGGCAACTGGTTCAACCAGGAACTCTTCGGGCGCCCGACCACGCTGCCGTGGGCGCTGGAGATCGAGCCGCGGTATCGCCCGGCCGGCTTCCAGCAGTTCGCCACCTTCCACCCCACGTTCCTCTACGAACTGCTGTGGAATCTGGCCGTCGCCGTGGTCCTGGTGCTGCTGGACCGCAGGTTCCGGTTGGGCCACGGGAAGGTCTTCGCCCTCTACGTGATGCTCTACTGCGCCGGCCGGTTCTGGATCGAGGCACTGCGGATCGACTCGGTGAACGAGATCGGCGGTTTCCGGCTGAACAACTACACCTCGCTGATCGTCTTCCTCGCCGCGCTGATCTGGTTCATCTGGCTGGTCCGCAACCGGCCCGGACGCGAGGAAGTGGTGGAGGGCGACCCTCCGGGGGCGAATTCGGGGCCGCCGAGTCCGGCGCCGAACGAGATTGATGAGGGGTCCCCGGCGGCGGCCGACGAGGAGCCGCCGAGCCGAGAACCGGCCTGAGTCCGGCTGAGGCCCGGATGACGAGATTTCCCGTCGGGAGAAGCGGTCCGGGTGCGTTAATCTTGCGACAACTTCTGGGCCAACGTCGTCCCGTGACAGCGCGCCCACCAAGGCGCGAGCCGTGACCCAGTGTCAGAGCCCCTCTGTCACCGCTTCGACGACGGGAGTTTGTGCCATGACAGCTGTTCTGCGACAGCGGGGTCTGCCCCAGGCCCAGGGTCTCTACGACCCCTCGTTCGAGCACGACGCGTGCGGTGTCGCATTCGTCGCGACGCTGAGCGGCGTACCGAGCCATTCGATCGTCGCCCAGGGTCTGGAGGCGCTGCGCAATCTCGACCACCGCGGCGCCACCGGCTCCGACCCGAAGACCGGGGACGGTGCCGGCATCCTGCTGCAGATCCCCGACGCGTTCCTGCGTGAGAACGTCGACTTCCACCTGCCCCGGCAGGGCGCGTACGCGGTCGGCAACGCCTTCCTCCCGACCGAGCCGGACGCGGCGGCCAAGGCCAAGGCGACCATCGAGCAGATCGCCGCCGAGGAGCACCTGACCGTGCTCGGCTGGCGCCGGGTGCCGACCGACGACTCGTCGCTCAGCGACCTGACCCGATCGAACATGCCCTATTTCGAGCAGCTGTTCGTGGCCGCCTCCGGCGCGCCGCTGATGGGCATCGCGCTGGACCGGCTGACGTACTGCCTGCGTCGCCGGACCCAGCACGAGACCGGGGTCTACTTCGCCTCGCTGTCGGCCCGGACGCTGGTCTACAAGGGGATGCTGACCACCGAGCAGCTCGAGCTGGTCTTCCCGGAGCTGCTGGACGAGCGGATGGCCAGCGCCACTGGTCGTCGTGCACTCGCGGTTCTCCACCAACACCTTCCCGGCCTGGGAGCTCGCGCACCCGTTCCGGATGATCGCGCACAACGGCGAGATCAACACCGTCAAGGGCAACAAGAACTGGATGCGGGCCCGAGAGGCGCTGCTGCGCCAGCGACGTGATCCCGGGCGACCTGGAGCGGCTGTTCCCGATCTGCACCCCGGACGCCTCCGACTCGGCGTCGTTCGACGAGGTGGTGGAGCTGCTGCACCTCGGCGGGCGCTCGCTGCCGCACGCGATGCTGATGATGATCCCCGAGGCCTGGGAGAACAACGAGCAGATCAACCAGGCCAAGAAGGACTTCTACGCGTTCCACTCCTGCCTGATGGAGCCGTGGGACGGACCGGCCGGCGTGGTGTTCACCGACGGCACCCAGATCGGCGCGGTGCTGGACCGCAACGGCCTGCGGCCCGGGCGCTTCTGGGTGACCGACGACGGACTGGTGGTGCTGGCCTCGGAGGCGGGGGTGCTGGACATCGCGCCCGAGAAGGTCGTCGAGAAGGGCCGGTTGCAACCCGGGCAAGATGTTCCTGGTCGACCTGAACCAGCACCGGATCATCTCCGACTACGAGGTCAAGGCCGGATCTGGCCAGCGCGGCGCCCTACGGCGAGTGGCTGGTCGCCGGCCGGATGCTGCTGTCCGACCTGCCCGAGCGGGAGCACATCGTGCACACCCACGCCTCGGTGACCCGGCGCCAGCAGGTCTTCGGCTACACCGAGGAAGAGCTGCGGTTGATCCTCGCGCCGATGGCGTCCGGAGGGGCCGAGCCGATCGGGTCGATGGGCACCGACACCCCGATCGCCGCGCTGAGCGACAAGTCGCGGCTGCTGTTCGACTACTTCTCCCAGCTGTTCGCCCAGGTGACCAACCCGCCGCTGGACGCGATCCGGGAGGAACTGGTCACCTCGCTCTACAACACGATCGGGCCGGAGCAGAACCTGCTCGACCCCGGACCGGCGTCCTGTCGCCGGCTGGTGCTGCCCTTCCCGGTGCTGGACAACGACGCGCTGTCCAAGATCGTCCGGATCAACCGCGAGGGCGACCTGCCCGGCTACGCCACCTACGTGGCCCGCGGCCTGTACGAGGTGAACGGGGGAGCGGAGGCGCTGGCCGCCAAGCTGGACGAGCTGTGCGCGGAGATCTCGGCCGCCATCGAGGGCGGCGCGCGGATCATCGTGCTCTCCGACCGGCACTCCAACGCCGAGGTCGCGCCCATCCCGTCGCTGCTGTTCACCGCGGCGGTGCACCACCACCTGGTCCGGGAGAAGACCCGGACCCAGGTCGGCCTGGTGGTCGAGGCCGGCGACGTGCGCGAGGTGCACCATGTCGCCCTGCTGATCGGCTACGGCGCGGCCGCGGTGAACCCGTACCTGGCCATCGAGTCGGTCGAGGACCTGGCCCGCAGCGGCGTCTACACCACGGTCGAGCCGGAGAAGGCCGTCGCGAACGTGGTGAAGGCGCTCGGCAAGGGCGTGCTCAAGGTGATGAGCAAGATGGGCGTCTCGACGGTCGCCTCGTACACCGGGGCCCAGATCTTCGAGGCCCTCGGCCTGTCCCGCGAGCTGGTCGACCGGTACTTCACCGGCACCACCAGCAAGCTCGGCGGCGTCACGCTGGAGCAGCTCGCCGAGGAGATCCACGACCGGCACCTGCGCGCGTACCCGGCCGACGGCATCCCGCTGGCGCACCGGCTGCTGCCGGTCGGCGGGGAGTACCAGTGGCGGCGCGAGGGCGAGCCGCACCTGTTCGATCCGGAGACGGTGTTCCGGCTGCAGCACTCCACCCGCTCCGGCCGCTACGACATCTTCAAGCAGTACACCCACCACATCGACTCCCAGGCCGAGCGGCTGATGACGCTGCGCGGACTGCTCAAGTTCAAGAGCCGACCGGCAGCCGATCCCGATCGAGGAGGTCGAGCCGGTCAGCGAGATCGTCAAGCGGTTCTCCACCGGCGCGATGTCGTACGGCTCGATCAGCCTCGAGGCCCACCAGACGCTGGCCATCGCCATGAACAAGCTCGGCGGCAAGTCCAACACCGGCGAGGGCGGCGAGGACAAGGATCGGCTCTACGACCTCGAGCGGCGCAGTGCGGTGAAGCAGGTGGCCTCGGGCCGGTTCGGCGTGACCTCGGACTACCTGACCAACGCCACCGACCTGCAGATCAAGATGGCCCAGGGCGCCAAGCCCGGTGAGGGCGGTCAGCTGCCCGGCCAGAAGGTCTACCCGTGGGTGGCGAAGACCCGGCACTCCACGCCCGGCGTCGGACTGATCTCCCCGCCGCCGCACCACGACATCTACTCGATCGAGGACCTCAAGCAGCTGATCCACGACCTGAAGTGCGCCAACCCGTCCGCCCGGGTGCACGTCAAGCTGGTCGCCGAGGTCGGCGTCGGCACGGTCGCCGCCGGTGTCTCCAAGGCCAAGGCCGACGTGGTGCTGATCTCCGGCCACGACGGTGGCACCGGTGCGGCGCCGCTGACCTCGCTGAAGCATGCCGGCGGTCCGTGGGAGCTCGGCCTGGCCGAGACCCAGCAGACCCTGCTGCTGAACGGATTGCGGGACCGGATCGTGGTGCAGGTCGACGGCCAGCTGAAGACCGGCCGCGACGTGATCATCGGTGCGTTGCTGGGTGCGGAGGAGTTCGGGTTCGCGACGGCGCCGCTGGTGGTCAGCGGCTGCATCATGATGCGGGTCTGCCACCTGGACACCTGCCCGGTCGGCGTGGCCACCCAGAACCAGGAGCTGCGCTCGAAGTTCACCGGCAAGCCGGAGTTCGTGATCAACTTCTTCGAGTTCATCGCCGAGGAGGTCCGGGAGCACCTTGCCGCGCTGGGATTCCGGACGCTCGCCGAAGCGGTCGGCCACGTCGAGGTGCTCGACACCACGCCCGCCGAGAAGCACTGGAAGGCCCACGGTCTCGATCTTCGGCCGATCCTGCACAAGCCGGAACTGCCGGAGGGCACGCCGCTGCTCAACACCGTCGGCCAGGATCACGCGCTGGAGATGGCGCTTGACCAGATGTTGATCAAGCTCTGCCGGCCGGCGCTGGACAGCGGCGAGGCCGTCCGGGCGTCGCTCAAGATCAGGAACGTCAACCGTACGGTCGGCACGATCCTCGGCCACGAGGTGACCAAGGCCACCAAGGGCGTCGGCCTGCCCGACGGGACCATCGACCTGACCTTCGACGGTTCGGCCGGGCAGAGCTTCGGTGCGTTCCTGCCCGCCGGCATCACCTTGCGGCTGGAGGGAGACAGCAACGACTACCTGGCCAAGGGTCTGTCCGGCGGCCGGATCGTGCTGCCGCCCGGCGCGCAACGCGCCGTTCGTCGCGGCGGACAACATCATCGCGGGCAACGTGATCGCGTACGGCGCGACCTCAGGCGAGCTGTTCATCCGCGGCAAGGTGGGCGAGCGGTTCTGCGTCCGCAACTCCGGCGCCACCGCGGTCGTCGAGGGCCTCGGTGATCATGGGTGCGAGTACATGACCGGCGGCATCGCGGTGGTGCTCGGCCGTACCGGGCGGAACGTGGCCGCCGGCATGTCCGGCGGCATCGGCTACTTCCTCGATCTCGACGCGTCACCCGGCTGAACACCGAGATGGTGGATCCGTTCCCGCCGAGCGATGCCGACCTGGAACTGCTGCGGAACCTGATCACCCGGCACCACGAGGAGACCGGCTCCGAGGTGGCCGCCGATCTGCTCGACCGACTGGGCGGCGGCGAGCGCGCGGTTCACCAAGGTGCTGCCGCGCGACTACGCCCGGGTGCTCGCCGCCCGGGACCAGGCCGAGTCCGAGGGCCTCGACGAGGCGGCCACCACGATCAAGATGATGGAAGCGGCGAGCAATGGCTGAGCTCGTCGCGAAGCGCTTCCTCCGGCTCGACTCCGGCGACCGATCCGCCCTCCGCAGGCTCCGGGCTCCCGCCAGACCCATCCGACGCTGCAGAGCTCGAGCCGGATCTAGCCCATCGCTCCTCTCCAGTTTACAAAAGGAATACGAACATGGCTGATCCACGGGGTTTCATCACTACGCCGCGCCAGGTGGCGGAACGGCGGCCGGTCGCGGAGCGGATCCATGACTGGAAAGAGGTCTATCCCGGTACGCCGGGGCGGGCGCTGCTGCCGATCATCTCCGAGCAGGCCGGACGCTGCATGGACTGCGGCATTCCCTTCTGCCACACGGGTTGCCCGCTGGGCAACCTGATCCCGGAGTGGAACGACCTGGTCTGGCGCGGCGACTGGGACGAGGCGTTGGAGCGGCTGCACGCCACCAACAACTTCCCGGAGTTCACCGGCCGGTTGTGTCCGGCGCCGTGCGAGACGGCTTGCGTGGTGGGCATCAACCGCGATCCGGTGACCATCAAGAACGTCGAGGTCGCGATCATCGACAAGGCGTGGGACGAGCGCCGGGTCAAGCCACAGGCTCCCGACTGGCTGACCGGCAAGACCGTCGCCGTGATCGGGTCCGGTCCGGCCGGTCTGGCCGCGGCGCAGCAACTCACCCGGGCCGGTCACACCGTCGCCGGTCTACGAGCGCGCCGAGGAGCCGGGCGGACTGATGCGCTTCGGCATCCCCGAGTTCAAGATGGAGAAGGCCGTCCTCGATCGCCGGATCCGGCAGATGCGGGACGAGGGCACCAACTTCCGCTGCGGGGTCGAGGTCGGCAAGTCGGTGACCGGCCAGCAGATCAAGGAGCGTTACGACGCCGTGGTGCTGGCGGTCGGCTCGACCATCGGCCGTGACTGCCGGTACCCGGGCGCGAACTGAACGGCATCCACCAGGCGATGGAGTTCCTGCCCCAGGCCAACCGGGTCGCTCGCGGCCGGAAGGTCGACGATCAGATCACCGCGAAGGACAAGCACGTGGTGATCATCGGCGGCGGCGACACCGGGGCCGACTGCCTCGGCACGGCCATCCGGCAGGGCGCGAAATCGATTACCCAGTTGGAGATCCTGCCGACCCCCCCGACGAGCGGCCGGATCACCAGCCGTGGCCGACGTACCCGATGATCTACCGGGTCTCCTCCGCGCACGAGGAGGCCGGCGACCGGGTCTACTCGGTGTCGACCTCGGAGTTCCATGGTGACGACGACTCCCGGGTCACCTCGCTCACCCTGTCGGAGGTGAAGTTCGAAGGCGGCAAGCTGACGGCGATCCCGGGCACCGAGAAGACGATCCCGGCCGAACTGGTGCTGCTGGCCATGGGCTTCGTCGGTCCCGAGCGGGACACCGTCGTATCCCAGCTCGGCGTGGCCCTCGACGAGCGCGGCAACATCGTTCGTGATCACAACTACGCCACCGACGTCGAAGGGGTCTTCGTCGCCGGTGACGCGGGCCGGGGCCAGTCGTTGATCGTCTGGGCCATCGCCGAAGGTCGCGCCTGCGCGGCCGGGGTGGACGAGTACCTGTCCGGCTCGACCAAGCTGCCCCGCCCGATCCCCCGACCGCCCGCCAGATGATGGTCTGACCGGCCTCCCGTGCCCTGAGCCTGCGGCCGTTTGCGCGCACAACGGACCAACACGGCCGGTATCAGCCGGCGATGAGCTCGGTGACGGCAGCGTCGAAGATCTCGGTGTGGGTGGACACATCCGCGACCGTGGTCTCCGGGCAGATCAGGGCCATGTTGTGGAACGGGGTTATCAGGATGCCGCGGTTGATCAGGTAGAGGTGCATGAACTCGTCGAGTTGATCATCGGCGGCGGCCGCGGACTCACCGCCGGTCCGGGGTGCGGGCCGGGTGAAGCGATACTCCGCTCGGGCGCCGAGCTGGGTGATCGACCACGGCAGATCGTTGGCATCCAGCACCGACTGCACGTCGGCGGTGTACCGGCCGGCCACGTTGATCATGTGGTCGAAGGCGTCCGCGGTGAGCACGTGACCGAGCGTCGCCCGGATGGCGGCCAGCGACAGCGGATTGCCGGCCAGCGTGCCACCCACCCCACCCACATCGACGATGTCGGCCTCGCCCGACGCCGATCGTCGCATCACCTGGTCGGCGACCTCGTTCGTCAGCCCGTACGCCCCGCACGGCACGCCGCCGCCGATCGACTTGCCGATCACCAGAACGTCCGGTTGCGAGCCCGTCTCGGGCGGTCATGCCACCCGGTCCGGCCGAGAAGGTGTGGGTCTCGTCGATGATCAGCAGCGTCGCGTGGCGGGTGGCCAGTTCGCGCAGGCCGGCGAGGAAACCCGGTTCGGGCAGCACGATGCCGATGTTGGTCAACGCCGGCTCGGTGAGGATCGCGGCCACGTCGCCGGAGGCGAGCTCACGCTCGACGGCGTCCAGGTCGTTCCACTCGACGACCCGCGTGGTCGTCGTCGGGTCGACGGCCGGTCCGACGTTGCCGGGCCGGCTGCGCGGTTGCCCGTCAGGTCCGAGCACGACGAACGTCTCGTCCACCGAGCCGTGGTAGCAGTGGGAGAAGACCAGGATCTTCGGCCGCCCGGTCACCAGCCGGGCCAGCCGGATGGCCCAGCGATTCGCGTCGGTCGCGGACAGCGAGAACGACCAGATCGGCAGGCCGAAGCGGCCGGCTGAGCTCGCCGCCCACCCACTCGGCGTCGGCGTTCGGCAACATCGTGGTGATCCCACCGTCGACGGCGATGCGCTGCTGCACCGCCGCGACGGTGGCGCTCGGGGAGTGGCCGGCCATGGCGCCGGTGTCCCCGAGAGCGAAGTCGAGGTACTGATTCCCGTCGACGTCGGTGATCCGGTTGCCACGGGCGGTGCTGAACGACAGCGGGAAGCCGCCCGACCACATGTTCATCCAGGTCATCGGCACCCGGCCGAGCAGGTGGTCGGCGGTCCGGTAGGCGGTCAGCGATCCGGGATGCTCGGCGCGGTAGCGCAAGCGTTCCCGATCCAGCAGCCGGCTCAGCGCGCCATTGTCGATGGTGATGACCGTACCGTACCTAGTGTCACGCTGCATGAGCCATGTCCAGCACTGTTGTTGATCTTGAATCTCCAGTCGGGGCGCTATCGCGACTATGTCGCTGAGGTTGTGGGGGTGGCCGGGTTGGCGGATCGGCCCGACGAGGGGGTCGATTCCTCGTTGTCTGAAGCGGCGTGACGGACGCTCAGCGGGACGGCATTGAAGCGGTAGCCGCGCTTGACCACGGTGGTGATCAGGCCGGGCACGTTGAGCGTGCGGCGAAGCCGGCTGACGGCCACCTCCAACGCATGATCGTCGAGTTCCTCGGGGAGACAGTCGACGAGTTCGGCCCGCGACAGCACGGCGTCGGTCTCGGACAGCGCAGTGAAGAGCGCCAGAGCGTGCGGGCCGAGGGTCACACTGCGCCCGTCGATCGTCACGATCCGGCCGCGAAGCTCGATCACCGTGTCACCGCAGCGGAAGCGCCGGGCGTGGGCGCTGGTCAACTGGTCCGAGACCAGCCTGATCAACGCGCCGAGCCGGTACCGATCCGGGATGACCGGGGTGATGCCGGCCTCCCGCAGCGGTCCGGCCGTCACCGGCCCGACGGCCGCGGCCGTCACCCGTTCGGAGAGTGCGCGGACGAAGTCGGGAAGCGCCCCCATTCCGGCCGCGGTCTCCAGGGTCGCCTCAGCGGCCGGCGCGCTGGTGAAGGTCACCGCGTCCAGCTGATGCTGGCAGGCGGCGTTGATCAGCTTGGGCAACCGGTCCTGCGCGGTCGGCTGGATCCACCGGTACGGCGTGACCGTCAGCACGCTCGCGCTCGATCTCCCGAAGCCGGGCGAGCTGGACCTCGTCGGTGTAGCCGTGGAGCTGGATCGCCACCCGGCGGCCGGTCAGGCCCGCGGCGATCATGGCATCGACCAGGGACGCCGTGGTGTCGAGCGTGGTCGGCTGCGCGTCGAGCAAGCCGGCGGCCCGGACCGCACCGTGGGCCTTCGGGCCGCGGGCGAAGATCCGCGCATTCTCCAGTGCGGCGGTCAGTTCGGCACCCAGTCCGGCGGCGTCGGCCACCTCCAACCATCGGCGCATTCCGTAGCCGGTGGTCACCAGCACCACCTCGGGACCGGCCATGATCAACTCCCGGGTCTCGATGATCAAGGTCCCGTCCTGGTCGTTCGGGGCGATCGTCAGCGCCGGAGCGTGCATCACCCGCGCACCACGCCGCTCCAGCGCGGCGATCAGGTCCGCCGAGCGGCGGTCGGAGGTCACCCCGATCCGGAAGCCGCGCAGCACCTCGGCCGACGTGGCCGATCGGGCGGTCGGCGATGCCATCACGAGGCCTGACGCTGCGGCACGGACGTCTGCCAGTCCCAGCCGGACCGCTCAGCGGCCGCCGCGGCGAACTGCGGCGCCACGGTCACGACCTCGCCGATGATCACCACGGCCGGCGAGCTCAGATCGAGGCGGAGAACCTCGCCGGTCAATGCGTCGAGGGTGGTCAGCAACGTGCGCTCGGCGTCGGAGAATCCGCGTTCGATCACCGCAGCGGGCGTGTCGCCGCCCAGTCCGGCGCGGTGGAGTCCGGAGACGATCTGGTTGAGGTTGGCCATCCCCATCAAGATCACGATCGTGCCGCCGAGCCCGACCAGGGCTTCGAGCTCGTCGTCCTCCAACGGGGTATGCCCGGAGATGACGGTGAAGGCCCGGCTCAGGCCGCGGTGCGTGACGGGGATCCCCGCCGACGCCGGTACGGCGACCGCACTGGAGATGCCCGGGACGACGGTGACCGGAACTCCGGCCTGGACGCAGGCCTGCAATTCCTCACCGCCGCGACCGAAGACGAACGGAT
Organism: uncultured Actinomycetota bacterium; assembly: GCA_963723815.1. GTDB lineage: Bacteria > Actinomycetota > Actinomycetes > Propionibacteriales > Propionibacteriaceae > Microlunatus. The sequence continues at coordinate 33,634 of CAVRSH010000010.1, forward strand.
CGCCGCCCTTCAGCCGGACCACCGACTGGCCCAGTCGAGCCCGGGTGATCATCTGCTCCTCGATGCTGCGCTGGCCGACCGGGTGGTGGTACGGAGACTTGCCGACATCGATCAACTCGGTGCCCGGAGCGATCTCGCCCAGCTCGGTGCTCGGAGCCAGCCGGTCGTAGAAGATCACGTCCGCGCGGCCCAGCGCCCGGACCGCCTCGAGGGTCAACAGGCTCGTCCGGCCGGGTCCGCCTCCGACCAGCGTGACCTCGCCCCGTTCAGCCGCCGGTTCCTCGTCGATCATCAGGACGTGCAGGTGCCCGGCCAGTTCGGCGAGCCGGTCTCGTAGCCGTCCGTCGGCGCCGCAATCGACGACCAGCCAGGCGGGACCGATCAGGCGGAGGATTCCCGCCGTGTCGTCGGCCGACGGGCGAGTCGCGTAGCGGACGGTGCTGACCCGATCGGCGTGCGGCGGGAGGGGTCCGTCGACCACCAGAGTCACCGTGGCGCCTCCGGCCAGGAAGCGCCGGAGGAGCTGCCGAGCGCCCGAGATGCTGCCGAAGATCACCACCTTGCGCCCTCGTGGATCAAGATCAACCTTCATCGTTCACCATTCGCCTCGCCGGGCCCCGGGCATGATCTGACTCTAAGCAGTGGCGATTACCCGCCTGTTTCCCTCAGGTAACGGCGAAGGTCACCGCACCAACATCGGATCGAGGGCACGCGAGTGAGAACGCCGTAACGCTCACCGTGACTCCGGCAGCGTGTGGGCCGCGTCACCGTCCCTCACTCGTCGGCGGAGACGATGTGAGGGAAAGGTGAAACTGTCGTAACGGCGACGGCAGGTCGGCGTAACCCCGGATGCGCAGCATGGAGCCGTGAGCACGACCGCCACCTTGACCCACTGCCCGTACTGCTCCTTGCAGTGCGGGATCTCGATGGTGGCCGGCGACCGTCCTGCGACATTGCAACCCCAGCAGGACTTTCCGACCAATCGCGGCGGCCTGTGTTCGAAGGGCTGGACGGCCGCGTCACTCCTTGATCATCCGCAGCGGCTGCTGACGCCTCTGGTCCGCAGCGTCCCCGGCGACCGCCGCAGCGAGTTCCGGCCGGCATCGTGGGACGAGGCGCTCGAGCTGATCGCGACCAAGATCATCGAGCTGCAGGCCGCGTACGGGCCCGACAGCGTCGGCTGCTTCGGCGGCGGTGGGCTGACGAACGAGAAGGCGTACGCGTTCGGCAAGTTCGCCCGGGTCGGGCTGCGTACCGCCATGATCGACTACAACGGCCGGTTCTGCATGTCGTCGGCCGCCACCGCCGGCGAATCGGGCCTTCGGGATCGATCGTGGACTGCCGTTCCCGCTGGCCGACGTCGCCCAGGCGCGAGGCGATCCTGCTGGTCGGCTCGAACCCCGCGGCCACCATGCCGCCGGCGATGCAGTGGTTCGACGCCGGCCGGGCGAACGGGGCGACGCACATCGTGGTCGACCCGCGGCGCACCGCGACCGCCGCCGGCGCCACGCTGCATCTCGCGCCGCTGCCGGGCACCGATCTGGTGCTGGCGAACGGGCTGCTGCACCTGGCGATCAAGGAGGGGTTGGTCGACCAGGACTACATCCGGACCCGGACCAAGGGATTTGCCGCGGTCAAGGCCGGCGTGGCCCTCCTACTGGCCCGACCGGGTGGAGCGGATCACCGGCGTTCCGGTGTCGGAGCTGCGGCGGACCATCGAGGTCCTGGCGATCGCCGAAAGCGCGATGATCTTGACCGCGCGGGGCGCCGAGCAGCACAGCAGCGGGACCGACACCGCCCAGGCCTTCATCAATCTCGCTCTGGCGCTGGGCCTGCCCGGGCGGCCGTTCTCGGGCTACGGCACGATCACCGGCCAGGGCAACGGCCAGGGCGGGCGGGAGCACGGGCAGAAGGCCGATCAGCTGCCCGGGTATCGCAAGCTGACCGATCCGGCCGACCGGGCGCACGTGGCCGCGGTGTGGGGGATCGATCCGGCCGAGCTTCCGCAGCCGGGCCTGTCGGCGTTCGAGATGCTGGATCGGATGGGCACGCCGGAGGGCGTGAAGGCCCTGCTGGTGCTCGCATCCAACGTCGCGGTGTCCGCGCCGGATGTCAATCGGGTGATCGATCGGCTGCGCGCGCTGGACCTGCTGGTGGTGTCCGACATCTTCCTGAGCGAGACCGCCGAGCTCGCCGACGTGGTGCTCCCCACGGCCCAGTGGGCCGAGGAGGAGGGCACCATGACCAATCTCGAAGGCCGGGTCATCCGCCGCCGCCGAGCCTTGCGGCCGCCGGACGGCGTCCTGGACGACCTGCAGATGATGAAGCGGCTGGCTGACCGGTTGGGCCGGGGACGGTACTTCTCCGACGAGCCGATCACGGTCTTCGAGGAGCTGCGCCGCGCCAGTGCCGGCGGCATCGCCGACTACGCCGGCATCAGTTATCAGCGCATCGAGTCCGAGCAGGGCGTCTTCTGGCCATGCCCCGATGCCGATCATCCCGGGACGCCACGGCTGTTCACCGACCGCTTCCCGACCGCCGACGGCCGGGCCACCTTCATCCGGGTGGAGTACCGCGAGCCGGACGAGACCCCGGACCCCGACTACCCGTTCGTGCTCACCACCGGCCGGTTGATGGCCCAGTACCAGAGCGGCACCCAGACCCGGCGGGTGCCGGCCCCTTCGCAGGCGCAGGTCCAGCCCGAAGCCCAGCTGCATCCCGATCTCGCCCGGCGGCTGGGCATCGACCCGGCCGACATCGTGCAACTGACCAGCCGGCGCGGGGCGGCGGCTTTCCGCGCCAAGATCAGCACCGACATCCGGCCCGACGTGATCTTCGTGCCGTTCCACTGGGGCGGCGCCTCGGCCGCCAACGCACTGACCAATCCGGCGCTGGACCGGCACTCGAAGATGCCCGCCTTCAAGGCCTGCGCCGTCGACCTGAAGCGGATCGGCTCACCCGACGACATCCACCTGCTGGCCGCGCCGCCGCTCCACACCGCTCTCGCCCGAGACACATCCAGACCTCCTCTTGGCTTGCTGGGGGGCCGACCGCCGCCACACCCCCCCGAACAAGCCAGGCAGAAGTCCCGACGGAAGGAACTCCCGATGCTCACTCAGAACCGTTTCCTGCAAGGCGTCTTTCCCTTCGAGGGTGCCGGGCTGGAGAAGCCGGTGCCGATCAGCGATGAGCTCAGCCACCTCGTCCCCGACGGTGTGATCAGCCAGGCGCTGTACTTCCGGGGTGGCAACCCAGTGATCAGTTGATCATCGCGGTGCTGCTGCGCGACGGAGTCCCGATGCGGTACTTCCCGATGGGCGCCAAGTCCGATGTGCACGTGCCGCTTCGGGTGGTGGAGGACATCGAGGGCGGTTCGGTGGTCGAGTTGCAGATCGCCGCGCCACTCGGGGTCAGCGGCACCGTGGTCGTCGACCTCGGAATGGTGGAGCACTAGCGATGACGGTGACCATCGATCGCTGCCCTGAGTTCGGCCAAGGGCCCGGACAAGCGCCGCCGGCTCGTGGTGATCGGCAACGGCATGGCCGGCGCCCGGGCGGTGGAGGAGATCCTCGCCCGCGGCGGGGCCGACATGTTCGCGATCACCATGTTCGGCGACGAGCCGTACGGCAACTACAACCGGATCATGCTGAGCCACGTGCTGTCGGGGAGGAAGCCGACGCCGACATCTTCCTCAACTCGCTGGACTGGTACGTCGAGAACGGCATCACCCTGCACGCCGGGGTCCGGGTGGAACGGATCGACCGGTTCGCCAACGTGGTGTTCTCCGACGACGGCCGGATCACCCCGTACGACCAGTTGATCATCGCCACCGGCAGCCGTTCGTTCATGCCGCCGATGGACGGGCTGTACCGGCCGCGGGCGATCTGCTGCCCGGCGTGTTCGCGTTCCGGACCATCGACGACACCCGCGCGATGGTCGATTACGCGACCCATGATGATCACCACCAGGCCGTCGTGATCGGCGGCGGACTGCTGGGTCTTGAGGCCGCGCGGGGTCTGCAGAGCCACGGCATCACCGTGGACGTGGTGCACTCCGGCAAGCACCTGATGAACGCCCAGCTCGGGCGCGAGGGTGGCGAGGTGCTCCGGCGGAGCATGGCCAGCCTCGGTATCGGCATGCTTCACCGGCACCCGGGTCACCGTCGATCTGGGGGCCCGACAAGGTCCGCGGAGTCCGGCTGCGGGACCAGACCGAGATCGGGTGCGACCTGGTGGTGGTGGCCGCCGGGATCAGGCCGAACACCGATGTGGCGCTCACCAGCGGATTCACGGTCGAGCGGGCGATCGTCGTCGACGACCAGATGCGGACCATCGAGGACGACGACGTCTACGCGGTGGGGGAGTGCGTGCAGCACCGGGGTGAGGTCTACGGCCTGGTCGCCCCGCTGTGGGAGCAGGCCGTGGTGCTGGCCGACCACATCACCGGCGCCGATCCGAGTGCGGCCTACCTGGGCTCGCGTACGGCCACCAAGCTCAAGGTGGCCGGGGTGGAGGTGGCGTCCATGGGGCTCACCGAACCGGAGCGCGACACCGACGAGCACATCGTGTTCTCCGAACCCCGCAAGGGAACCTACAAGTCCATCGTCATCCGCGACGACAAGATCATCGGCGCCACGCTGCTCGGCGACAGCCGAAAGGTCGCGTTCCTGCAGCAGGCGTTCGACCGCGGGCTGGCCCTGCCGCAGGAGCGGGTCGAGCTGATGTTCGATCTCGGCGGTCCCAGCGCGGAGGTCGGCGTCGCCGAACTCGCCGACGACGCGCAGGTGTGCAACTGCAACGGGGTCAGCAAGGGACACGATCGTGGACACGGTGAAGGGCGGTTGCCGGACCGTCGCCTCGGTGATGGACAAGACCCGGGCCGGCAAGGGCTGCGGCTCCTGCAAGGAACTGGTCTGCAAGATCGTCGAGCTCGCCGCGGGTGGGGCGGTCGCCGAGGACCCGGCCGCGCACTACTACGTGCCGGGCATCCCGATGGACAAGCCGGCGTTGATGGAGAGGATCCGCGAACTCGGCTCAAGTCACCGTCGGCAGTCTTCGCCGCCCTCGCACCCGAGGGGGCGGAGGACGCCAAGTCCAAGATGGGGCTCGCCTCGCTGCTCAAGATGATGTGGGGCGAGGAGTACGTCGACGAGAAGGACGCCCGGTTCATCAACGACCGGGTGCACGCCAATATCCAGAAGGACGGCACCTTCTCGGTCGTCCCCCAGATGCGCGGCGGGGTCACGACCCCCGAACAGCTGCGGCGCATCGCCGACGTCGCGGAGAAGTACGCGGTGCCGATGGTCAAGCTGACCGGCGGCCAGCGGATCGACCTGCTCGGCATCAAGAAGGAGGACCTCCCTGCCGTCTGGGCCGACCTCGGGATGCCGTCGGGCTACGCGTACGGAAAGTCGTTCCGGACCGTGAAGACCTGCGTCGGCCAGGAGTTCTGCCGGTTCGGCACCGGTGACTCGACCAAGCTCGGGATCGAGTTGGAGACCCGGATGCAGGGCATGGAGTCGCCGGCGAAGATGAAGCTGGCCGTGTCCGGGTGCCCGCGGAACTGCGCCGAGTCCTACGTCAAGGACGTCGGCATCGTCGCAATCGAAGGCGGAAGATGGGAGATCTACATCGGCGGCGCCGCCGGGGCGCACATCCGCAAGGGCGACCTGCTCTGCACCGTCGACGACGCGGAGGCGGCCAAGATGATCACCGGCCGGTTCCTGCAGTACTACCGGGAGAACGCCAAGTGGCTGGAGCGCACGTACGCGTTCGTGCCGCGGGTCGGGCTCGACCACATCAAGTCAGTAGTCGTCGACGACAGTGAGGGCATCGCCGAGCGGCTCGACGCCGCGGTCCAGGAACACGCCGACACCTACGTCGACCCCTGGACGCAGGGGGCCGCACCGGTGACGCCGGGGCAGTTCCGCACCTCGCTGCCGCTCGAGGTGCTGCCGCGGGTGCCGTCAGATCGCGCCGAGCAGTTGTTGGGCGGTGCCTGGTGAAGATGTTCGATTGCCGCGGGGGACGACCCCGGACCCCCGGAACAACGATCGCGTACCCGCTCGGTCCGGCCGACCAGATCCCCTACGGGGAGGGCCGAGCATTCGACGTCGGCGGTGAACAGATCGCGGTTTTCCGCAAGCGCGACGGCAGCCTGCGCGCACTGTCGGCGGTCTGCTCGCACAAGGGCGGACCGATCGCCGACGGCCAGACCGACAACGCGGTCGTGCTCTGTCCGCTGCATCTGAACGCGTTCGAACTGGACACCGGCTGCTCGACCACCGGAGCACCGCCGCTCCGCCGCTACGACGTACAGCTCGACGACGGCCAGATCGTCGTCCTGGCCTGATCTCAGACTGAAGGAACATGATCATGAGCACTGTCAACACCACCGCCCCGGCGGACACCCGACAGCGACCCGGCGGCGCCTCGGCGGGCACTGGATCGACGACTGGCGGCCCGAGGACGGCGAGTTCTGGGCCACGACCGGCAAGACCGTCGCCCGCCGCAACCTGATCTTCTCGGTGTTCAGCGAGCACATCGGCTTCTCGGTGTGGAGCCTGTGGTCGGTGCTGGTCCTCTTCCTCGGTCCGGATTACGGCTTCGACCCGGCCCAGAAGTTCCTGCTCACCGCGCTGCCCACCTTGGTCGGCGCCGCGGTCCGGATCCCGTACACCTTCGCGGTCGGCACGTTCGGCGGCCGGAACTGGACGATCGTCTCCGCCCTGCTGCTGCTGATCCCGACCATTCTGATTGCCATCTTCCTCAAGCCGGGCGTGTCCTTCGAGACCTTGTTGATCGTCTCCCTGTTCGCCGGCTTCGGCGGCGGGAACTTCGCCTCCTCGATGACCAACATCAATGCGTACTTCCCGGCCCGGTTGAAGGGCTGGGCGCTCGGCGTCAACGCCGGTGGGGGCAACCTCGGGGTCCCGGTCGTCCAGTTGGTGGGCCTGCTGGTGCTGGCCACGCTCGGGGTGAACTACCCGCGGGTGCTGGTGGCGATCTACATCCCGCTGATCATCCTGGCCGCCATCGGCGCCGCGCTCTTCATGGACAACCTGACCCAGAACAGCAACGCCAAGGGCGCGATCCGGGAGGTCAGCCGGCATCGGGAGACCTGGATCATGGCGCTGCTCTACATCGGCACCTTCGGCTCGTTCATCGGGTTCGGCTTCGCCTTCGGTCAGGTGCTGCTGGTCCAGTTCCCGGAGCAGTTCCCCGTTCCGGTCAAGGCGGCGGCGCTGACCTTCCTCGGGCCGCTGCTCGGGTCCCTGATCCGGCCGTTCGGCGGCGGGCTGGCCGACCGGTTCAAAGGGTCCGTGGTGACGTTCTACAACTTCATCGCCATGGCCCTGGGGGCGATCACCGTGCTGATCGCCTCGCAGTTGAACTCGCTGCCGGTCTTCATCCTCGGCTTCGTGCTGCTGTTCATCTTCAGCGGCCTGGGCAACGGGTCGACGTACAAGATGATCCCGGCGATCTTCCACGCGAAGGCCCAGCTGGAGGTCGGGTCCGGCGTCGACGTGGCGGATGCGGACAAGCGGGCCACCCGCCGGGCCGGCGCACTCATCGGCCTGGCCGGGGCGATCGGCGCCTTCGGCGGTGTCCTGGTGAATCTGGCCTTCCGCCGGTCGTTCCTGACCCTGAAGAACGGCGACGGCGCGTACATCGCCTTCATCGCCTTCTACGCGGTGTGCTTCGTCGTCACCTGGTTGGTCTTCATCCGCAAGCGTGAGGGCCGCCTCGAGGGCGTCTGAGCTCCGGATCGGTCCTCTAGGGCGCCGTTTGGTCCGTTGTGCGCAGGCCAAAACGGATCTCGTCATCCTTGCGACTCCGGATGCGCGCGAGAATCGACCCATGGGTACGTACGTGGCTTTCCTGCGGGGCATCAATCTCGGCCCGACCAACAAGATCAGCATGCCGGCGCTGCGCGAACTGGCCGCCGATCTCGGGTACACCGACGTTCGCAGCTACATCAACAGCGGCAATTTGATCTTCAGCTCCACCAAGACCGCGGCCACCCTGGAGCGGGAGATCTCGGATGCGATCAAGACCACGATCGGACACAGCATCGACGTCGCCGTGCGGACGCCGGCCCAGTTGAAGAAGGTGGTGGCGAACAATCCCTATCCGGACGGCAATCCGAGCCAGGTGACGGTGGCGTTCCTGACCAAAGCCAGCGGTCCCGACGCCAAGGAGAAGGTCGCGGCCATCGCCAAGGACTACGAGCCGTTCACGTTCGCCGGCAAGGAGGTCTACGTGCACTACTCCCATGGGCTCGGCACGAGCAAGCTGGCCGAGCGGTTCTCCTCGATCATCGGGGTCAGCGCAACCGTCCGCAACATTCGTACAGTCGAGAAGGTTATTGCACTCTGCGATCTATGATTTTCATATTCGGTTACCTCTGCGCAACCTAGCGCGCTCGCCCCGCTCCTAGCGTGAGCCAGGAGCGCCCAGACCCCCGACTGGAGGAGGAGCACCATGACCGACACCGTTCCGTCGACGGATGCCGACCATCATCACATCCTCGACACCCCCGGCCATCCGGCCGGCGAGGGTGTCATCAAGCCGGAGTACGACGACCGGCTCGCCAACACCGACCTGGTGCCGCTGAAGAAGCAGACCTGGTCGCTCGTACAACATCTTCGCCTTCTGGATGTCCGACGTGCACAGCGTCGGCGGCTACCTGACGGCCGGCAGCCTGTTCGCCCTCGGCATCGCCAGTTGGCAGGTGCTGATCTCCCTGATCGTCGGCATCGTGATCGTCAACGTCTTCTGCAACCTGGTGGCCAAGCCCAGCCAGGTGACCGGCGTGCCCTATCCGGTGATCAACCGGTCGATCTTCGGCGTCCGCGGGGCCAACATCCCGGCGATCATCCGAGGATTGATCGCGATCGCCTGGTACGGCGTCCAGACCTACCTCGCCGCCACGTCGCTGATGATCATCTTCCTGAAGTTCTTCCCGGGCACGGCGGCCCTGAACGACTCGACGTTCCTCGGCCTGTCCCCGCTCGGCTACATCTGTTACGCGATCTTGTGGGTGGCCCAGGCGGCCGTGTTCTGGCGCGGTATGGAGGCGATCCGCAAGTTCATCGACTTCGCGGGCCCGGCGGTGTACGTGGTGATGATCGTGCTGGCGGTCTACCTGGTCAGCAAGGCTGGCATCTCCAACATCAGCCTGACCCTGGCCGAGAAGCATCTCACCGTTGGCCAGCAGATCGGCACCATGTTGATCGCCATCGCGCTGGTGGTCTCCTACTTCTCCGGCCCGATGCTGAACTTCGGTGACTTCGCCCGCTACGGCCGGTCGTTCAAGGCGGTCAAGCGCGGGAACTTCCTCGGCCTGCCGATCAACTTCTTGTTCTTCTCCTTGCTCACCGTGATCACCGCGTCGGCCACCGTGCCGGTGTTCGGCGAGTTGATCACCGATCCGATCCACACGGTCGAGCAGATCGACAGCGCGTTCGCGATCTTGCTCGGCGGGCTGACCTTCGTCATCGCGACCGTCGGCATCAACATCGTGGCGAACTTCATCTCACCGGCCTTCGACTTCTCCAACGTCAATCCGAAGCGGATCAGCTGGCGGACCGGCGGCATGATCGCCGCGGTCGGCTCGGTGCTGCTGACGCCCGTGGAACTGGTACAACAACGACGACGCGATCCACTACACCCTGGGCATCCTCGGCGCCTTGATCGGACCGCTGTTCGGCGTCGCTGATCGCCGGCTACTACATCGGCAGCAAGCAGAAGGTCTGGGTCGATGAGATGTTCACCATGGACACCAAGGCCCGCTACTGGTTCAAGAACGGCTACAACCCGAACGCGGTGGCGGCCACCGTGATCGGCGGCCTGCCGGCCATCATCTCGGTCGTGCTGCCGAAGCTGCTGTTCGACCTGAATGCGGTGCTGACCGACGTGACCTGGATCGGCTCGTTCAGCTGGTTCGTCGGCTGCGGTCTCGGCTTCAGCTCCTTCGTGCTGCTCGAGCGGCGCAACCCGATGATCCGGCGGCTGGGCAGCCATCTGGAGCGCGCGACGGACGGCGTCGGCCGGTAGCGATGACCAGCCGCCGAATAGCGGTGATCAACCCCAACACGACCACCGCGATGACCGACACCATGGTCCGGTGCGCCCAGCCGCTGGTCGACCCGACGACCCAGGTCATCGGCGTCACCAACCGCACCGGACCGGCCTCGATCGAGAGCCACTACGACGAGGCGATGGCCGTGCCCGGCCTGCTCCGCGAGGTGGTCGCCGGCGAGGCGTCCGGGGTCGACGGCTACGTGATCGGCTGCTTCGGCGACCCGGGCCTCGACGCGGCCCGCGAACTGGCCGCCGGTCCGGTGGTCGGGATCGCCGAGGCCGGGTTCCACCTGGCCACGATGCTGGGTCGCTCGTTCAGCGTGGTGACCACGCTCGGCCGCACCATCGGCCAGGCCGAGCACCTGATCCAGCGCTACGGGTTCACCGGCAAGTGCCGGAGCATCTACGCCTGCGAGGTCGCGGTGCTGGATCTGGACGATCCCGCCTCCGATGCCCGCAAGCTGGTGGTCGACTACTGCCGCCGGGCCGTCGAGCACGACGAGGCTGATTCGATCGTGCTCGGCTGCGCCGGGATGGCCGACTTCTGCCACAGCGTGTCCGAGCAGGTCGGCGTACCGGTGATCGACGGGGTGACCGCCGGGGTGCTGATGGTCGAGTCGTTGATCAAACTCGGGCTGAAGACGAGCACCCGGAGCGAGTACGCCGCACCGCTGCCGAAGGCGATGAGCAGCTAAGGACCGCCTGACTGCTGTTCAGCGGACGGCCGACGGCGACTCGGCGTCGGGGATGATCATGGTCGGTGCGCCGGTCCCGTCGGCGGGCACCGACCAGATCGCGAGCGTTCCGTCGGACTCGTCCAGCTTGCTGTACATGATCGTCTGGTCGTCGATCCACGCGCCTTGATCATCGACATTGGCCGGTTCGGCGAGCTGGGTGCGCGACTTGGTGGCCAGGTCGTAGACCCACAGCCGCCAGCTGAGATCAGGCAGCCGCTTCTTGTACACGAGCCGGGTTCCGTCGGGGGACAGCGACGGGCACTCCACCCCGTCGTCCAGCACCGTGATCGTCTCGGCCGCGAAGTCGCCCTGCACGAGGTAGAGGTGCGTGCCGGTGGACATCGTGGCGTAGAAGGTGTTGTCGTCGGCGGCGAAACTGATCCCCCAGAAGTTGGCGTCGGTCGGCGGCTTCCTGCCGTCGATGGTGAAGTCCTCCAGCGAACTGGCCAGCGCGTCGGTGCCCAGGTCGAGAATCCCGCTGCGGGTGGAGAAACCGGAGGACAGGTAGGAGTCCCCGGAGACGAAGACCGTGTAGCCCAGCATGCGTCCGTCGGCCGACACCCGGGCACGCGTCGGGACACCGTTGATCGGGAGTTCGCGGATCGGGTTGAAATGATCATCGAGAACGCTGAGCTGGAAGGTGCCGGTCGCCTCGGGATCCGGGTGCAGGCAGAGGATCCGGCCACCCGCGGCGTATCCGCGCGAGCACATCGGCCTTGCTCTGCCGGCGGCGGCCGTCGGGCGTGACCAGCGCCAGGTGTCCGGTCTTGGTGTCGCGAACCAGGGTGCCCGGTCGAGCCGAGCGGTGAGTTCCGGGTCGACCTCGACCTCGCCATCGCGCCGGGTGATCGCCCACAGCACGGCGATGGTGACCAGCAGGGCCGCCGCCAGCACCGTCGAGATGATCTTGGTCCTCATGCCGGCGCGCTCGGTCCGCGTCCGGCCGCAGCAGCAGCGCGCCCGCCGGCAGCATCAGTGCGGCCGCGATCGCCGCCGCGAGACAGGCGAGCGTTGACCCCGACGTACTGCCAGAGCACCCCGAAGATCACCGAGGAGGCGAAGTAGGCCAGCGCCTGGCCGGTCTGCAGCAACGCCAGTCCGGTGGTCTTCAGCTCGTCTGGGGATGAGCGGTGCGGCCAGCGCCGTGAGGACTCCGTCGGTCGCGGCATAGAAGGCCCCGTAGAGCACGCACGACCAGCACGACGGGACCGCGGCCGACGCTCAGGATCAGATAGACCGCGAGCAGGCAGCAGTAGCCGGCCACGACGATCGGCCACCGGCCGACCCGATCGGCCAGCCGGCCCACGCGGGATCGCCAGCAGCACGAAGGTCAGGCTGGTGCCGACGGCGAGCAGCGGGAAGGCGGCGACGGGAAGGTCGTCCCGATCCGCCAGCACCAGGTAGACGAAGCCGTCGCCGACGGTCACCAGGCCGAGCAGCGCGGCCACGACACACAGCCGGCGGAACGGCCGGCGGCGAAGCAGCGGCCGGATCCGGAACGCGTGGATCGTCTCCGTCGCGGCCGGGCCCTGGCGATTGCGGACGAACAGGACCATCACCAGCAGTCCGATCGCCGCCGCGCACGGCGCTGCCGACGAAGACCGCGTCGTACGCGTCGGCCGCGGCCAGCGCCGAGCAGACCGAGCGCGGCCAGCGGACCGAGGAAGGCCCCGAAGCTGTCCATGGCGCGGTGCAACCCGAACGCCTGCCCGAGATCGGGCTCATCCACCGACAGGGCGATCAGTGCGTCGCGGGGGGCGGTGCGGATGCCCTTGCCCGTCCGGTCGACGGCGATCACCGCGCCGACGGCGGCCCGGCGCGTTGCCGGTGAACAGCAGTCCGACCTTGGCCACCGCCGACATCGCGTAGCCGATGAAGGCGACCAGTTTGCGCTGCCGGAACCGGTCGGCCAGGTAGCCACCGAGCAGCCGGGTGAAGGCCGTGGCCCCGGTGTACAGCCCGTCCAGGGCGCCGTACTGCGCCATGCTCAGGTGCAGCCCGAGCACCAGGTACGCCGGCAGCACGGCGGTGACCATCTCCGAGGAGATGTCGGTGAACAGGCTGACCAGCGCCGAGGGCGACGACGTTGCCGGTCGCGACCCGGCGCAGGGCGGGGCCGGTGAGCCGGGCACCGCGCGCAACGACCTGCCAGGTACACCCGTCAGCTCAGCGTGACGTCGTCGAAGTAGCTGCGGTTCGGCGTCGACGCCTTCCCGTCGTCGTGGTTGATCAACTGCACGATGTAGGCGTGACCGGCGGTGACCGTCAGCTTCGCCTTCCGCCAGCCGCCCTTCCGGATGCAGGTCCGCGGCAGCATTGTCCGCTTCTGGTGCGAGACGGTGTCCTCGACGAGGATCGTCGCCCAAGCCTTGGCCAACCGGTCGTCGCAGCGGCCCTGCCAGGCGACCGCCAGCTTCGTCCGCACCGCTCGGCACCTGCATCGTCTGGCTGATGATCGAGTCGCCTTTGGTGCCCTTGCTGGTCCCGGCCCGTACCGCCAGGCTCCCGCCGTGCCGGCGGGTGCGCACCGAGCGTCGTCGAACCAGAGGTCGCCCAACCGGCGACGCCGAGTTCGAAGGAGCCGTTGGCGATGCCGACAGCCGGACGCGCGCCGCTGCGGCGACGTGGTCCAGATGGTGCGCAGCGGGCTGGCGGCGGCCGCTTTGCCCAGCGCCGGCAACCCGTACGCGGTCTCGATGGTCCGCAGCAGGGTGTAGTGGTTCATCTGCTCGGCCGAGGTACCCGGTCGCACCTTCTCGCCGACGATGATCGTCGGGATCTGGTTGACGGTGCCGCCGGCGTTCTCGTCGAAGGTGAGGACCAGCAGGCTGTTGTGGCGTCCTGGCCCAGGTCGCGTACCCGCCGAGTTCGGTCTTCAGCCAGTCGTCACCGGTGCGGATCGAGCAGTTGTGCATGTCGTTGCACATGTTCGGTGTCACGAAGGCGACGGTCGGCAGCCGGGCGTAGTTGCTGGGGAACGCGGTGAACGGCCGATTGACCGACTCGGGCAGGTTGTCGAACGACACCCACGGATTGTGCTTGCGGTGGTAGTTCCCGCTCACGCAGCCGGTGTAGCCCGCGCTCGGGCATCGACTCGGCGTAGCCGGCGAACGTCAGCCCGGCGGTCGAGCAGTTGGCTGGCCCAGATTGTCGGCCCCCGCGACGGTTCGGCAGGCGTTGCGTGGTGATGCCCGTGCTGCGAGCCGGAGAACAGCGCGATGTAGTTGGGCTGACTGGGATGGGTCACGCCGTACGAGGCGGACATGTTGGCGCCGAGCTCGCGCCAGCTGGTTGATGAACGGCGCCTCGGGACTGCCGATCACGCTCGAGCGGTGCTTGTTCTCCATTACCACCACGACGACATGGTCGGGTCGCGGGACGACCGGGGCCGATGGTTCCACCTGGACCGGCGTGCTCGGCTCGCTCGCCTGCGGCCTGCGGCACCTGGTCGCGCTGGGTGAGGACGCAGCCGACCGCGAGCAGGCCAGCATCAGCGCCATGCTCAACGCCGGGATGGGCGTGCGGAGGAGATATCGCATAGCTGCCTTGCAGTTGTGGGCGGTGATGCCACTCTGGACGGTACCTGACGACCCTGTCAGAAGCATCTTCTCCTAGCCTCGCCGACCGACCCTCAGCGAGCCGCCTAGGCTGGCGGTGGGCGGTCGTCGGAGCACCTCGGTTCGGCCGAACGGTCCGTGGCGAGTCGCAGACTCGGCACGGCGATCGGCGGCTAATGTGGACGCTTGCTGACTTCCCCAATCGGCTCGCCGGACCGGTGGCCCGACAGCAGGTTTTCGAGTTTCAGCTGGAGGTTGTCAGGGCATGCCGAGCGATTCGTTCGTCCACCTCCACGTGCACTCGGAGTACTCGATGCTCGACGGAGCAGCCCGGGTGCCCGACCTCTTCAAGGGCTGCCAGGAGATGGGCATGCCGGCGATCGCGGTCACCGATCACGGCAACACCTTCGGTGCCTACGAGTTCTACAAGGCCTCGAAGTCCAGCGGCGTGAAGCCGATCATCGGCATCGAGGCGTACCTGACGCCCAAGACCCACCGGTCCGAGCGCAAGCGGGTCCGCTGGGGCGACGGCGCCCAGAGCACGGGAACGGCGACGACGTGTCCGGCGGCGGCGCCTTCACCCACATGACGCTGTGGAGCGAGAACACCGCCGGCATGCACAACCTGTTCCGGCTGAGCTCGCTGGCCTCGCTGGAGGGGTACTTCTACAAGCCGCGGATGGACCGCGAGCTGCTGCAGACCTACGCGAAGGGACTGCTGGCCACCACCGGCTGCCCGTCGGGTGAGGTGCAGACCTATCTGCGGCTCGGCAAGTACGACGAGGCGATCGCCAGCGCGGCGGAGTTCCGCGACATCTTCGGCGCCGGCAACTACTACGTGGAGCTGATGGACCACGGCCTGTCGATCCAGAGCCGGGTCCGCGACGACCTGCTCAAGATCGCCCGCGAGCTGCACCTGCCGCTGGTCGCCACCAACGACCTGCACTACGCGGCCGCGGCCGACGCCGACGCGCACGAGGTGCTGCTCTGCGTGCAGACCGGCGCGACGATGGCCGACGCCAACCGGTTCAAGCTCGAGGGCGGCCAGTACTACCTCAAGTCGCCGGCCGAGATGCGGAAGCTGTTCGCCGAGCTGCCGGAGGCCTGCGACAACACGCTCGCCATCGCCGAGCGCTGCAACGTCTCGTTCACCGAGGGCAACGGCACCTTCATGCCGCGCTATCCCTGCCCGCCGGGGGAGAACGAGGAATCCTGGTTCCTCCGCGAGGTCGAGCGCGGCCTGCGGAACCGGTATCCCGGCCGGCATCTCCGACGCCGTCCGGGCGCGCGCGGACTTCGAGTGCGGCATCATCGCGTCGATGGGCTTCTGCGGCTACTTCCTGGTCGTCGCCGACTTCATCCAGTGGGCCAAGGACAACGGCATCAGGGTCGGCCCCGGTCGCGGCTCGGGCGCCGGATCGATCGCCGCGTACGCGATGCGGATCACCGATCTCGACCCGCTCGTGCACGGCCTGCTCTTCGAGCGCTTCCTCAATCCCGAGCGGATCTCGATGCCGGACTTCGACATCGACTTCGACGAGCGCCGGCGCGGTGAGGTGATCCGCTACGTCACCGAGAAGTACGGCGACGACCGGGTCAGCCAGATCGTCACCTACGGCACCATCAAGGCCAAGCAGGCGGTCAAGGACGCCTCCCGGGTACTCGGCTACCCCTTCGGGATGGGGGAGAAGCTCACCAAGGCCATGCCGGCGCCGGTGATGGGCAAGGACGTGCCGCTCGCCAAGATCTTCGACCCCAGCGACAAGCGGTACGGCGAGGGCGGTGAGTTCCGCGCGCTCTACGAGTCCGACGCCGACGTCCGAACCGTCGTCGACACCGCCAAGGGGCTGGAGGGCCTGAAGCGGCAGTGGGGGGTGCACGCAGCCGGCGTGATCATGTCGAGCGAGCCGCTGATCGACATCATCCCGATCATGCGCCGGGAGCAGGACGGCGCCGATCATCACCCAGTTCGACTACCCGACTTGCGAGTCGCTCGGCCTGATCAAGATGGACTTCCTCGGTCTGCGGAACCTGACGGTGCTCGACGACGCGGTGCAGAACATCAAGCTCAACCGGGGTTTCGACCTGGTGCTGGAGGACCTGGCCCTCGACGACCCCGCCACGTACCAGCTGCTGGCCCGGGGGGACACGCTGGGCGTCTTCCAGCTGGACGGCGCACCGATGCGCTCCCTGCTGCGCAGCATGCGACCGGACGCGTTCTCCGACATCTCAGCGGTGCTGGCGCTGTACCGGCCCGGCCCGATGGGTGCGGACTCGCACAACAAGTACGCCCGCCGCAAGACCGGACGTGAGGCGGTCGAGCCCATCCACGCCGAGCTGGCCGAGCCGTTGGCGGAGATCCTGGACGAGACCTACGGGTTGATCGTCTACCAGGAACAGGTGCTGCAGATCGCGCAGAAGGTCGCCGGCTACAGCCTCGGCAAGGCCGACCTGCTGCGCAAGGCGATGGGCAAGAAGAAGAAGGAGGTGCTCGACGCCGAGTACGTGGGCTTCGAGGCCGGGATGACCCGGAACGGGTATCAGCAGCGGGGCGGTGAAGACGCTGTGGGACATCCTGGTGCCGTTCTCCGACTACGCGTTCAACCGCGCGCACACCGCCGCGTACGGACTGGTGTCGTACTGGACCGCCTATCTGAAGGCGAATTATCCGGCCGAGTTCATGGCCGGGCTGCTGACCTCGGTGCAGGACGACAAGGACAAGATGGCGGTCTACCTGAACGAGTGCCGGCGGATGGGCATCCAGGTGCTGCCGCCGGACGTCAACGAGTCGGAAGCCAACTTCACCCCGGTCGGGGCCGACATCCGGTTCGGGCTGACCGCGGTGCGCAACGTCGGGCACAACGTGGTCGACGGCATCGTCGCGGCCCGGACGGAGCACGGCAAGGCGGTGAACTTCCACGGATTCCTGGATTCGGTCCCGCTGGTGGTGTGCAACAAGCGGGTGATCGAGTCGCTGATCAAGGCCGGCGCCTTCGAGTCGATGGGCCATTCGCGGCGCGCGCTGATGAGCGTCTACGAGTCGGCGGTCGACGGGGTGCTCGACCTGAAGCGCAACGAAGCGCACGGCCAGGACGACCTGTTCGGCGATCTCGGCGAGACCGACCCGGTGCTGGTCGGCAGCGTGCCGGACCTGCCCGACTGGGACAAGCGGACCAAGCTCGCGTTCGAGCGCGAGATGCTCGGTCTCTACGTCAGCGACCATCCGCTGCAGGGGCTGGAGCACATCCTGAGCGCCGAGCGCGATCTCGGGCATCGGTGAACTGCTGGCCGACGACGGACCGCGGGACGGCATGGTGACCATCGCCGGCATGATCACCAGCGTCACCCGCAAGACGTCCCGGCGCGGGGACATCTGGGCCGTGGTCACCGTCGAGGACCTGGAGGCCTCGATCGAGGTCCTGCTGTTCCCGAAGGCGTACGACCTGGTGTCGACCGTGCTGGCCACCGACACCGTGGTGAAGGTCAAGGGCCGGATCAAGTCCGACGACGACGCGGTCTCGATCAACGCCCAGGAACTGACCCTGCCCGACATCAGTGATGCGCCGAGCGGGCCGGTGGTCATCTCGCTGCCGGCCGTGCGCTGCACGCCGCCGGTGGTCCAGCAACTCCGGGACGTGCTGTCGGCGCACCCGGGGATGACCGAGGTGCGGCTCCGGCTGCAGTCCTCGGGCAAGACCACGCTGATGAAGCTCGACGCCCAGCTCAGGGTGACGCCGTCGCCGCCGCTGATGGCCGACCTCAAAGCGCTGCTGGGACCGTCGTGTCTGGTGTCGTAACCGAACCGGCCGACGTGTCGGCCCCCAGGCGGAGCTACCGGGGTGCCGCCCGGATCGGTGCCTTCGTCGCGTTCGGTCTTGGGCTCGGGGCGGCGGCCGGCGTGCTGTGGGAACTCGTCGTCGACCTTCCCGTCTACAAGATCGCCAGCGACGGGGCCGCCTCAACCACCGAGCGCGGGCTGACCGAGTTCTTCGGCGGCGACGCGTGGTTCGCGGCGATCGGCCTGCTGGTGGGTCTGGGTCTGGGCATCCTCGGCTGGCGACGGTTCCGCGATCTGGGCTGGCCGCTGGTGCTGGTGGTCGTGCCTCACCGCCCTCGGGTGCGGGCCTGCTGTGCTGGATGGTGGGCTACCGGCTCGGACCCGGGGACTTCACCCCGCGGCTGGCCGCGGCCCAGGCCGGGCGACCTGGTCCCGATCGAGTTGACCCTGAGGGCCCGCGCCGCGCTGCTGACCTGGCCGTTCTTCGCGGTCATCCCGATCCTGCTCGGCTCCTCCCTCGGTCGCGACGACGAGGACCCCCAGCCGTTGTTCCGCCGGTCGACGCCGACGTCAGGCGGTCGGCAACCGGAGGACTGACAGATCCGGCACCGCCGATGGCGATGCTGCATCGGTGCGAAGCGCGAAGTCGGCCGCATGACGTCAGTGCCCGATCGGTGCGAACTTGCCGCCGGTGACGCGAGCGAGATCGGCCGGCGCCAGCTCCACCTGGAGGCCGCGCTTGCCGGCCGAGACCATGATCGTCTCGAAGCCGGTCGCGGACCGGTCGATGACGGTCCGCAGCGGGGTGCGCTGGCCGATGGGGGAGATGCCGCCCACCACGTAGCCGGAACTGCGCGCGGCCGCGGCCGGGTCGGCCATCGCGGCCTTCTTGGCACCCACCGCACTCGCGAGCGCCTTCAGGTCCAGGCGCTGAGCCACCGGGACGACCGCGACGACGAGTTCGCCGCCGAGGTCGGCGACCAGGGTCTTGAAGATCCGCGTCCTCGGCACGCCCAGTGCCTCGGCCGCCTCGTCGCCGAAGCCGGTCGCGTCGTCGTGGTGCTCGTACGGGTGCAGGGCGAAGTCGATCCCGGCTCGGGTCAGGGCGACTGTCGCCGGGGTTCCGCCTGGAGTGCGCTTGGCCATTCAGCTGTCCTCAGGTCAGGAGTCGCAGCATGGCCGTGACGCCGATGGCGACCAGGAAGACGACCAGGAATCCGCGACGCAGCAGCAGCGCGACCACGCCGGCGAGCACGCCGGCCAGGGTGCGCCAGTCGACCGCGTAGTGGCCGCCGCCGTCGAAGAGTTGCACGACGACCAGGGCAGCCAGCATGGCCGCCGGCAGCAACCCGGCGACGCGCTGGACCTTCGGCTGGTTCAAGCACCGACTCGGGCAGCGACATGCCGGCGAGCTTGAGCAGGTACGAGCCGATCGACGCGACGATCAACGCGATCCACAGCGCGGTCATGAGGCACCCTCCGGTCGCCTCGGCCGGGTCGGTGTCTGTCCTTGGTCCGCTGAGGAAGCAGACCGCCCACGATTGCGGCGCCGGCCGCGGCGATCACCGGCACGCCGGGCGGTGCGACCGGCACCAGGGCCAGGGCGATGACGGCGCCGATCGCCGCGACCCAACGGGCCTCGACGCGCTTCGAAGGCGGGCCACATCAACGCCAGGTAGATCGCCGGAGACGCCGCGTCGAGCCCGAACGTCTTCGGGATCGATGGCCTTGCCGACCAGCGCGCCGACCAGGCTGCCGAGCTGCCACAGCGCACACAGGATCAGTGCCGGTCGACCAGAAGGCGAAACGCTTGCCGGCCGGAGTCTGCTGGCCGACCGCCATCGCGGTGGTCTCGTCGATCACGAAGTGCGCGGTGATCAGCCGGCGGAACCCGCGGGGATGCAGGATCTCCGACATCGGCACGCCGTAGAACGCATTGCGCACCGCCGAGCAACAGCGCCGCCGGGACCGCCGCGAACGGCGAGCCGCCGGCCGCGATCACACCGACGAAGGCGAACTGCGAGGCGCCGGAGAACATCACCAGGCTGAGCACCATGGTCTGGCCGACGCTCAATCCCGAACCCACCGAGACCGCGGCGAACGAGGCTCCGAACGCGGCGGCGTACAGCCCGATGCCGATGGCGGCCCGCACGATCACGCCGCGCTCGCTGGCCAAGATCATCATCCTTCCGGCTCCGTGAGCGGCGACTGTAGCAAGGCGGCTGCTCGCGCCGCTGAGATATTCACGGGCCGGCGCCGAGCACCTCCGTAGAATCGCGGCGTGCTGCGGACCATCGATCTTCGCGGCCGGCGGGCCGCCGGTGAACGGCTCGACTATGCCGCCATCGTGCCGCGCGCCGGGTTCGACGTCGACGCCGCGGTCGAGGTGGTCCGGCCGATCTGTGCGGACGTGGCCGAGCGTGGAGTCGCCGCGCTCGCCGACTATTCGCAGCGGTTCGACCACGTCGTTCCGGCGTCCTTCCGGGTGCCCGCGAGTGCGCTCGCGGAGGCCGCCGAACGGCTGGATCCAGAGCTCCGGGCGGCGTTCGAGGTGTCGATCAGCCGGCGGCGGACGGTCAGTGCCGCCGAACTCGGCGAATCGGCGGTCGAGGTCCCCGTCGCGCCCGGAGCAGTGGTGACCCAGCGGATGGTCCCGGTCAGCCGGGTCGGGCTGTACGTCCCGGGCGGGCTGGCGCCGTTGGCCTCGAGCGTGATCATGAACGTGGTGCCCGCCCAGGTCGCCGGGGTCACCGAGATCGCGCTCGCCTCGCCGCCGCAGGCCGATTTCGGTGGGCTGCCGCACCCGGCGATCCTCGCGCTCTGTCACCTCCTCGGAGTTGACGAGGTCTACGCGGTGGGCGGCGCCCAGGCGATCGCGATGTTCGCGTACGGGGTGCCCGGGCTGTGCCCGCCGGTCAATCTGGTCACCGGGCCAGGCAACATCTACGTGGTGGCCGCCAAACGGCTGCTGAAGGGCCGGGTCAACATCGACTCCGAGGCCGGTCCGACCGAGATCGCGGTGCTGGCCGACCACACCGCCGATCCGGTACACGTCGCCGCCGATCTGATCTCCCAGGCCGAGCACGACCCACTGGCGGCCGCCGTCCTGGTCACCGACTCGGCCGAACTCGCCGAAGCCGTCCGCGCCGAAGTCGCGATCCAGGTGGCGCAGACCAAGCACGTCGAACGAATCACGACCGCGCTCCGCGGGCAGCAGTCAGCGGTCGTGCTGGTCGACGATGTCGATCATGGCGTGGACGTGGTCAACGCGCTACGCCGCCGAGCACCTGGAGATCCAGACCGCCGACCCGGAGCGGGTCGCGACCAAGATCATCAACGCCGGCGCGATCTTCGTCGGTCCCTGGTCGCCGGTGTCCCTCGGCGACTACTGCGCCGGCAGCACCCACGTCCTGCCGACCGCGGGCTGCGCCTGCCACTCGTCGGGACTCAACGTGAAGAGCTTCCTCAAGGCGGTGCACGTGATCAACTACTCCCGCGACGCGCTGGCCGAGGTGGCCCGGTCCGTTGAGGTGTTCGCCGAAGCCGAGGACCTGCCGGCCCACGGCGCGGCGGTGACCTGGCGGTTCGCTCCATGATCGAATTGCCGGTGCGGCCGGAACTGGTGGGGGAGGTGCCCTACGGCGCCCCGCAACTGGACGTTCCGGTGTGCCTCAACGTCAACGAGAATCCCTATCCGCCCAGCGAATCGGTGATCGCGGAGATGGTGGCGGCCGTCGCGCGGGCGGCGCGCTCGATGAACCGCTATCCCGAGCGGGACGCACTGGCACTCCGAGATGATCTTGCTCACTACCTCGGCCACGGCCTGACCGCGGAAAACATCTGGGCGGCCAACGGCAGCAACGAGGTGATGCTGCACGTGCTCCAGGCGTTCGCCGGTCCGGACCGATCGGTGCTGTCCTTCGCCCCCACGTACTCGATGTATCCCGAGTACGCCCGCAACACCCACAGCCGCTGGGTCACCTTCCCGCGCCGTGACGACTTCACCATCGACCCGCAGGCCGCGGTCGCGGCCGTCCGCGAGCAGCGGCCCGACGTGATCTTGATCACCAGCCCGAACAACCCGACCGGTACCGCGGTCGGACTGGAAACGATCATCGCGATCTGCGAGGCGGCATCGGGAGTCGTGGTGGTGGACGAGGCCTACTACGAGTTCGCCCGCACCGGTACGCCCAGCGCCCTGGAACTCCTGCCGCGCTTTCCCCGGCTGGCGGTCAGCCGGACGATGTCGAAAGCCTTCGCCTTCGCCGGGGGGCGGTTGGGCTACCTGGCCGCCACACCCGCGTTCGTCGACGCACTGCGGATCGTCCGGCTGCCGTACCACCTGTCCTCGGTCACCCAGGCCGTCGCCCGGGTCGCCCTCGCCCATGCCGGGGAGATGCTGGCCGCCGTTGATCAACTTCGGGCCGCCCGCGATGATCTTGCCCGGTGGCTGGTTGATCATGGACTCGAGGTCGCCGACTCCGACGCCAACTTCGTGCTGTTCGGCCGGTTCGCCGACCGGCACGCCATCTGGCAGGCACTGCTCGACCAGGGCGTACTGATCCGGGAGACTGGTCCCGACGGCTGGCTGCGGGTGTCGGCCGGCACGCCGGACGAGATGAACGCATTCAAGGCAGCATTGCTCGACGTGCTGGCCCGACGTGAGGATGATCATGAGTAAGCAGCCGCGTACCGCCAGCCTCGAGCGGACCACGTCGGAGTCGAGCGTCAAGCTCACTCTCGATCTCGACGGCACCGGCCAGGCGGAGATCTCCACCGGGGTGGGGTTCTATGACCACATGCTGACCGCGCTGGCAAAGCACTCGCTGATCGACCTGACCGTTGAGGCGACCGGCGACTGGCAGATCGACGCCCACCACACCGTCGAGGACACCGCGATCGTCCTCGGCCAGGCGCTCCGGACCGCGCTCGGCGACAAGGCCGGCATCACCCGGTTCGGCGATGCCCTGGTGCCGCTGGACGAGGCCCTGGCTCAGGCGGTGGTCGACGTCTCCGGGCGTCCGTACTGCGTGCACAGCGGCGAGCCGGCGGGGCAGGAGTATGTGCTGATCGGCGGCGGTGCCGGCGGCGTGCCGTACGCCGGATCGTTGACCCGGCACGTGCTGGAGACTCTGGCCTTCCACGCCCACCTGTGCCTGCACGTCACGCTGCTCGCCGGCCGCGATCCGCACCACATCGTGGAGTGCCAGTTCAAGGCCGTCGCCCGGGCCCTGCGCACCGCCATTGCCGTCGACCCGCGGCTGGAGGGCCAGATCCCCAGCACCAAAGGCGCTCTGTGAAAGCGGTCGTGGTCCTCGACTACGGCTCGGGCAACATCCGTTCGGCCGAGCGGGCGGTGGCCCGGGCCGGGGTCGAGGTGACGGTGACCGCAGATCCCGCGGCGGCGCTGGCCGCCGACGGCCTTGTGGTGCCGGGCGTCGGTGCCTTTGCCGCCTGCATGAAGGGCCTGACGGCGGTGGGCGGCCCGGCCGTGATCGCGCAGCGCCAGGCGCGAGGGCCGGCCCACTCTGGCCATCTGCGTCGGCCACCAGGTGCTGTTCGCGGCCGGGATCGAGCACGGCGTGCGGGCCGAGGGATGTGGCGTCTGGCCCGGCACGGTGGAGGAACTGCAGGCCGAACGGCTGCCGCACATGGGCTGGAACACCGTGGTCACGGCCGAGGGCAGCGCGCTGTTCGCCGGGATCGAGGGGGAGCGCTTCTACTTCGTGCACAGCTACGGGGTCCGCGAACTGGCCGAGGCGCCGGGCCGGAGGATCACCTGGGCCGAGCACGGCGGCGACCGCTTCGTCGCCGCCGTCGAGGAAGGCCCGGTGTGGTCGACCCAGTTCCATCCGGAGAAGTCCTCCGACGCCGGAGCCCGGCTGATCCGCAACTGGGTGGCCACCCTCTAGTAGCCTGGGAACACCTCCCGTTGGACGAGTCGTCATGCTCGGTTCACCTGAGGGCACTACGTTCTGCCGCCATGGGCACCCGACAGGCCGTCTTCGTGGCCGCGTACGACTCGCAGCTCAAGTGGTGTGCCCGGATCCGTGACGAGTTCGACCGGCGCGGGTTCGCGTGCCGGGTCGTGGTGCCCGCCGAGAAGTCGGCGCTGTCGTCGCAGCAGATCGCCGACGCCGGGTTCGTCGACGTCGAAATCCTCGACGCGGCCGAACTCCTGATGCTCGCGACGGACGCGGACGTGCTGGTCTCGGCGCTGTCCGGCCCGGCGACCCGCGCGCTGATCGACGAACTGGCGACCCGACTGCCCGACCGTTCCGGGCCGGTGATCATCACCGGCTGGGTCGGGGTGATCATCGAGAAGATCACCGCCGGCTACCTTGACCGCTGCGGATCCGATCTGATCGCGGTCAACTCGACCACCGACCTCGAGCACTTCCGCCACGCCGCCGAGCATCTCGGACTGCCTCCGGACAACCTGCTGCTGGCCGGGCTGCCCTTGTTGCACGGCATGCCGCACCCGGTCCGGAGCGAGATCAGGACGGTGCTGTTCGCCGATCAACCGACCGTGCCGGCCAGTCAGGCCGAGCGGCTCTACCTCTACCGTGCGTTACTGGACTACGCCCGCCAGCATCCGGATCGGCAGGTGCTGCTGAAGCCCCGGCACCGTCTGGAGGAGTCGACCTTCCACCGGATGCGACACCATCCGGAACGCGTGCTGGCCGGTGAGGAGCTACCGCCGAACGTACGTTTCGACTACACGCCGATCGCCGAGGCGCTGCCCGGCACCGATCTGCTGCTGACCATGTCGTCCACGGCGTGCCTCGAGGCCATCGATCACGGTTGCCGGGTCGGCCTGATCCTCGATCTCGGGGTGCACGAGCGCTACGGCAATCATGTGTTCCTGGAGAGCGGGCTGCTGCGCACCTTCTCCCAGCTCGGACGCGACGCGATCGGTGAGCCGCGCCCCGAGTGGCTGGCCGGCTACTTCTTCGATCGGCCCACCGGCGCGGTCGAACTGATCGCCGGCCGGGCCGAGGAACTGCTGGCGACCGGTCGGCGACCGTCGCGGGCGGTCTGGGCGTCGGAGTACTTCGCCAGCGCGGCCGCCTTCTCTCGGGCCAGCGGTGCGCGCAGCCCGTTGGTCCGCGCCAACCCGTACGGCTGGCGCGCCCTGCACCGGCGGATCGACCGCCACGGGCCGGTCCGCGGCACGGTCCGGCACGCCATCGAGGCGCTGGTCCCGCCGGTCCTCAAACGTCCGCTGCTGGCCGCCGCCCGACCCCTGGCCCGTTCCGCGGCCGGACCCTGAGATGCTGAGCCGGTGACCACGAAGGACTGGCTGGCCTACTGTCTGGCCAAGCCGGGCGCCTGGCGGGACGAGCCGTGGGAGGGCGACGTGGTGGCCAAGGTCGGCTCGAAGATCTTCGCGTTCGTCGGCGGCGTCGATCCTCAGACCTCGATCGGGCTGAAGTGCGGCGACCGGGAGCAGGCCGACCTCTGGCTCGAGCGCTACCCGGGTCGGGTCAGCAAGATGGCCTACATCGGTCAGCACGGGTGGAACACCTTCACCCTCGACGGGTCGATCCCCGACGACGAGGTCGCCGAACTGGTCGACACCTCCTACAAACTGATCGTGGCCAAGCTGCCGAAGAAGGACCGGCCCACCGGCTGAGGTCCGATAAGGTCATCGGGTGCTCGCCGCCCTCGATCGACTCGTCCTGCTGCCTGCGGTGGACATCGCCGACGGTCAGGCCGTGCAACTCGTCCAGGGCCGGGCCGGGTCGGAGAAACAGTTCGGCGACCCGCGGGCGGCCGCGCAGCGCTGGCAGGACGCCGGTGCGGAGTGGATCCACCTGGTCGACCTGGACGCCGCGTTCGGCCGCGGCCACAACGCCGAGATCATCGCCGAAGTCACCTCCCACCTCCGGCTGAACGTCGAGCTGTCCGGCGGCATCCGGGACGACGCGACGCTGGAGCGGGCGCTGGCCACCGGCTGCGCCCGGGTCAACATCGGCACGGCCGCGCTGGAGAATCCCGAGTGGTGCGAGGAGATCATCGCCGCGTACGGCGACCGGATCGCCATCGGCCTCGACGTTCGCGGCACCAAGCTCGCCGCCCGCGGCTGGACCCGGGAGGGCGGCGATCTGTACGAGACGCTGCGAGCGGCTCGACCAGGCCGGCTGCGCCCGTTTCGTGGTGACCGACGTCAATTCCGACGGCATGCTGGCCGGGCCGAACCTCGAACCTGCTGACCCGGGTGTGCGAGGCGACGGACGAAGCCGGTGGTGGCCAGCGGCGGGATCTCCACCCTCGAAGACATCGTGGCGCTGGCCGAGATGGTTCCGCAGGGAGTCGAAGGTGCCATCATTGGCACCGCGCTGTACGTGGGCAACTTCACCATCGAGGAAGCCCTGATAGCCGCCAGTTCCCGGATTGACCACGGAGGAAGCGAACAGCGATGAGCACCGCGCCCGCCGACAGTTTCCGCCGGGCAGGATCTGCCTCGGAACTGCCGGACCGGTTCGCGACCCAGCGACTCGACGGCCGGCTGCGAGACCTGCTGGCCGGCAAGAAGATCGTGATGACCGGGGTCACCGGCTTCATCGGCGAGCAGTTGCTCTGGAAGATCCTCACCGAGCTCCCGGACACCACCCCGTCGGTGCTGGTCCGACGCAAGCGGTCAGCCGGCGCCCGGGACCGGGTGATCGCGCTGGTCAAGAAGCCGATCTTCGCCTCGGTCCGGGAGGCGTACGGCGGTGCCGAGCGAGCTGGTGGACGCCCGGATCGAGGTGATCGAGGGCGACCTGCCGGGCGTGCCGGAACTGCCGGCCGATCTCGATGTCGTCGTGCACTGCGCCGGCGACGTGTCGTTCGACCCGCCGATCGATCAGGCGTTCACCACCAACGTGATCGGCACCAAGGCGCTGCTGGACCGGATCCTGCAGGCGGTCACCGACGCCGACGGGGTCCGGACGAAGGTGCCGCACTACGTGCATATCTCCACCGCGTACACCGCCGGCCGGCGCCGCGGGAGCGATCCCGGAAGCTCCGCACGTGCACGAGGTCGACTACGACGCCGAGACCCAGGCCGGGCTGGCGATGCGGGACCTGATCGAGGCCGAGTCGCGGACCTCCGGCCAGCTGGCCAAGCTGCGCAAGGAGGCCGAGCGGCAGCACCGGCAGGCCGGCTATCTCACCACCGCCGCCGACACGGAGCGCCGCCGGATCGACTGGGTGCAGGCCGAACTGGTCAAGGCGGGCACCGAGCGCGCCCGGTCGCTCGGCTGGACCGATGTGTACACGTTCACCAAGGCGCTCGGCGAGCGGGTGGTCGCCGACGTCGGCGCGGGACATCCATATCTCGGTGGTCCGCCCGGCGATCGTCGAGTCGTCGTGGAAGCATCCGTATCCGGGGTGGATCGAGGGCTTCAAGATGGCCGAGCCGCTGATCCTGGCCTTCGGTCGCGGCGAACTGCCGGAGTTCCCGGCGTCGCCGGAGGCCGTCTCGACATCGTCCCGTGCGACCACGTGGTCAATGCGATCGTCGCGGTCTGCGCGACGAAGCCGGAGATCGGCCAGCCGGAGTACTACCACGTCAACTCCGGGGCCCGGAACCCGCTGAACTTCGCCGAGATCTACGTGCTGATCCGGGACTACTTCACCGAGCACCCGCTGGAGGGCGGCAGCCGCGGGGCGGCTCGACTGCCGGTCTGGCAGTTCCCGGGTGCGTCGTCGGTCGAGCGGCTGCTGTCCACCTCCGAGCGGGCGCACGCGGCTGGCCGAGCGGCTGCTCGCCCAGGCGCCGCGGTCGGACCGGACCCGGAAGATCGCCAAGGGCCTCGACCGGACCCGGGTCCGGCTCGACTTCCTCCGCCGCTACCACTCGCTCTACAACGAGTACGCGCAGTCGGAGCTGCACTTCGTCGACGACAACACCCTCGCCCTGACCACCGGGCTCGCACCCGGACGACCAGGACGCGTTCGCGTTCGACACCGCGGTCTACGACTGGAAGACCTACATCGAGGACGTGCACTGCCCGGCGATCACCGCGCCGGTGCGCCGGATGGACGCGCTGCGCCGCAAGCGCGGCAACCGGCCGACCACCATGAAGGATCTGAGCCGGGACACCGCCGGGGCGAGCGCGCTGGCGATCTTCGATCTGGACGGCACGATCATGTCGACCAACGTGATCGAGCAGTACCTGTGGGCCCGGCTGCCCGAGCTCTCCCGCGCCGGTCAGCTGGCCGAGATCGGTCAGGTGGTCCGCCGGCTGCCCGCCTATCTTCGCGCCGAGCAGCGCGACCGCGGGACCTTTCTGCGGGCGATCTACCGCCGTTATCGTGGAGCCGACCTGGCCGGGCTGGAGCAGTTCGTGGACACGGCGATGGCCCCGCACATCCTGAACCGGCTGTCGCCGGACGCCGTCCGTCGGATCCGCGAACACCGGGCCGCCGGACACACCACGATCCTGATCACCGGCGTGGTGAAGCCGCTGACCCGGCCCCTGGAGCCGCTGTTCGACGTCATCGTCGCGGCCGACCTGGCGGTTGACGAAGAGGGCCGCTGCACCGGATTCCTGACCGGCCCCCCGCTGGTCGGCGAGTCCCGTGCGGCCTGGCTCAAGCACTATGCGAGCCTGCACGATCTGGACCTCAGCCGCAGCTTCGCGTACGCGGACTCGCACTCCGACCTGCCGATGCTGGAGACGGTCGGCAACGCCGTCGCGGTGAGCCCGGACATCCCCCTGATGCGCGCGGCCGGGCTCAAGCAGTGGTCGGTGGTCGAGTGGAAGATCAAGCCCATCACCCCCCGCTGGGCCCTGCCCCGATGAGTCTCCATCTACCTGCTCGCGCCCGCGCGCGCCGGTGGGGGTGTCGGTTTCCCACGTATACGTGGGAAACCCGCACTGTACCCAGGAAACTTCCTAGGTACAGCGACAGGAAACTAGGTAAAGCGGGTCTGACCCGCAGGCGGCGACATCATGATGCTGGCGCTGGAGATGTACCGGTCGCTGCCGAAGTACATCGCGGCTCGGACCATGGGGCGGCGGATGCCGGGGATCCTCACCGGGCCGGCGGCGCCGTTGCGCCTGGTCAACCGGGAGCAGCCGCGGTTGCCCGATCGCCCGGGGTGGGCGCGGGTGGCGCCGCGGCTCTCGGGCATCTCGGGTTCGGATCTGGCCGCGATCACCGGGAGCGCCAGCCTCTACTTCACCGCTTTGATCTCGATGCCGTTCGTGCCCGGGCACGAGGTCGTCGGGGTGCTGCGCGACGACTGCGGCGACCTGCCCGAGGGCACCCGGGTGGTGCTGGATTCGGTGCTCGGCTGCGCCGCGCGGGGCATCGACCTCTGCCGCGGCTGTGCCGCCGGTCAGCAGAACCGGTGCAATCACGTCACGGTCGGCGGGCTGAGCCCAGGCCTGCAGACCGGCTTCTGCGCCGACACCGGCGGTGGCTGGGGCGCAGAACTGGTGGCCCACCGCTCCCAGTTGCATGCCGTACCGGACGCGCTGACCGACGAAGCGGCGGTCTTGGTCGAACCGATGGCCCGAGCGCTGCACGTCGCCCACCGGGCCGCCGTCGAACCGGGTGACCAAGTACTGGTGAGCGGGGCCGGCACCTTCGGGCTGTTCGTCACCCTGGCGCTGCGGCGGCTGCACCCGGAGGGCAGGCTCACGGTGATCGGCAAGCACCCGCGGCAGCGCGAACTCGCCACCGCCTTCGGGGCGACGGACACGCTGAGCCCGGACGACGCGTTCCGCGGCGTCCGCCGCTCGACCGAGGCGCTCAAGCTGAAGCCGGACTACGGCCGGCACTTCCTGCTCGGCGGCGCCGACGTGAGCATCGACGCGGTCGGTTCGCCGAAATCGATGGACACCGTGCTGCGCGCCACCCGGCCCGGCGGGCGGGTGGTGCTGGCCGGCCTCCCGGAGGGCAACGTCGACCTCGCGCCGATCTGGTACCGCGAGCTGGCGGTCGTCGGCAGCTACGCCTCGCCGGTCGCCGATCATGATCATGGGGTGTTCGCCTCAGCCATCGCCCTGATCGACGATCATGATCTTGGTCGGCCCGGCGGCCCCGTGGTGGTCGGCGCTCGCTACCGCCTGCACCAGTGGCGCCAGGCCCTTGATCATGCCCAGACCGCAGGAAAGTCCGGCACCATGAAGGTGGCGTTTGATCTGACAGGAGACCGCTAGATGGCCCGCCCAGGATTCGTACTGGAAGTCGATGATCGAACACCGCCGTTGATCGTCCCGAACGGTGACGGCTTTCAGCTGGAGAAGTTCCCGCTCGGCACCCGGGTCATCTACCCGGCCGAGTCGCTGCCCGGCGTCGTCGATCTTGACGAAGTGATCACCAGTGCGCTGGACACACCGGTCGACTCCGAGCCGCTGAGCGAACTCCTGAAGCCGGGCATGAAGCTCACCATCGCGTTCGACGACATCACCGTGCCCACGCCGAAACTTCGCAAGCCCGACCTGCGCGGCAAGATCATCGAGGCGGTGCTGACCCGGGCCGCGAAGGCCGGCGTCGACGATGTCGCGCTGGTTGCGGCCAACGGCCTGCACCGGCGAATGACCGCGTCGGAGCTCCAGCACCTCCTCGGCGAGCGGGTCTTTCGTTCCTTCTACGCCGACGGCTTGCTGACCAACCACGACGCCGAGGACACCGACAACCTGACCCGGATCGGCGAGACCGCAGCGGGCGAGGTCATGATCAACTCTCGCGCCGCCCAGGCGGACTTGTTGATCTTCGTCCACCTGGTGATCGCCGCCCGCGGTGGCGGCGCGTCCGGGATCGCCGCCGGTCTCGGCTCGGCCGCCACCATCGCTCAGCTGTCCGGGATCGCCGGCCTGCTGAGCGGCGGCGCCGCGGCCAAGGCCGTCGGGGAGCAGGTCGGTGCCGCGGTCAAGATCTTCCAGGTCGAGGCCGTCTTGGACAACGACGTGTTCTCGCCGTCGCTGGAGTTCCTCGGCAAGCGTGAATGGGAGTGGAACCTCCGCGAGCAGGCGACCTGGCTCGGCGTCCGGCGGGCCCTGGCCGCGACTCCCGCGGGTCTCCGCCGGCGGATCATGAACGGCGCGGAGGCCAACTATCACCCGACACTGATCACCGGCGGCGCACCCGCGGCGGTGCAGGCGATCAGCCGGAGCCAGGTCCTGGCCCAGCAGGTCGTCGACGTCGATCGCCAGGCCGATGTCGGGGTGATCGGGGTGGGCTCGCGTACGCCATACAGTGCCGACTCGGTGACCAATCCCATCCTGGCTGCCTGGCTCGGGCTCGGTGCCACTTTCCAGTCCCACACCGGCAAGCCGTTCGTCCGCGAGGGCGGGGCACTGATCGTCTACCACCCGCTGGGGGTCGCGTTCTCGCCGCTGCACCACCCGTCGTACGTCGACTTCTTCGCCGACGTGCTGAGCACGACCACCGATCCGATGCGGATCCAGTCGGAGTTCGAGAAGACGTTCGCCACCGACCCCTGGTACATCCACCTGTACCGGACCAGCCAGGCGTTCCACGGCGTGCACCCGATCTACCTCTGGTACCAGATCGCCGGCGCCCGGATGCACTGCTCCGACATCGTCTGGGTGGGTGCTGACCGGAGCAGCGTGGAGCGGATGGGTTTCCGGGCGGCGTCCACCCTGGCCGACGCGCTGGAGATGGTCTCCTCGACGGTCGGCCGTTCGCCCTCGATCAGCTACCTGCACACGCCGCCGCAGATCGTGGTGAACCTGACGTGACCGACGAGGAAGACCGGAAGATCGCGGCCTGGGCGACGGGTCGGGGTCGGCGAAGGCTCGCGCCAGCTGTTGCGCGGGTCCGGCCTCGGACATCCGCGACGTCGCGATCGGCTGGCGCTGGGGGCGGCGTCCGCTGGTCCCGCGGTCGGCGGAGTCGTCAACGCCGCCGCGCGAGTCGCCGTCTTCCGACACGCTGGGCGCGTACCCGGCCGATCCGAGTGCTCCGCGAGGTGGTTCAGGTCGTCGGCCTGAAGACCCTGTTGCGGAAGGACCTCGCGATGGACGTGCACGGGCTCGACGAACTGCGCTCGTTCTCCGGACCGGCGCTGATCGTGGCCAACCACTCCTCCCACCTGGACACCGCCGTGCTGCTCACCACGCTGCCGGCTCGGCGCCGTCGGACCACCGCCGTGGCCGCCGCGGCGGACTACTTCTTCGACACCTGGTGGCGAGCCGGCGGGTCGGCGATCGCCTTCAACACCTTCCCGATCGAACGGCGCGGCGGAGCGCTGCTGGGCACGCCGGCCGAACTGCTGGCGGCCGGCTGGAGCGTGGTCGTCTATCCCGAGGGCACCCGCTCCCGGGACGGCTTCATGGGCCGGTTCCGGATGGGTGCCGCCTGGATGGCGGTGGAGTATCAGGTGCCGGTGATCCCGGTCGGCATCCGGGGCACCTACGCGGCCATGCCGCGCGGCGCGAACTGGCCGGTCCGCGGCCGGCCCCGGGTCAGCGTCCGATACGGCGCGCCGATCACGCCCGCGACCCGGCGAGACGCCCCGTGAGCTGGCACCCAAGATCAGCTCCGCCGTACGCAGCCTGATCGACGAGGACGCCACCTCCTGGTGGCAGATCCAGCAGACCGGCGGCGCCGTCGGCCGAACCCCCCGCCGCGAGCTGGCGACGGATCTGGCAGCAGACCGAAGCCCCGGTCGAGGGTGGGAAGCCCCGGCGCACCAAGATCTGGCGCCGCTGACGGCCGCTGGGCCCTTTCCGCGCGAACGGACCAGATCCGATTTCGCCGATTTCTTGGCTGTCTGCGCGCGCACCGTAAACAGCCCAGAGGTTCAGGCGGCGGACGCGAAATGGCGGCGCCAGTCGTTCCTGAACTGCCGGCGCACCTTCGCGCCGCGCTCGGTCAACGCGTCGCGAACCCGTTCGAGGGTCCGCTGCGGCTCCAGGTAGACGCCGCGTGAGGTGATGACGATCAGCCTCAGGCCCATCCGGTCCAGGTCCTCCCGCCGGTAGATGTCCCGTTCCCACTGCGACCCGCTGTCGGCGTGCTGACGACCGTCGTACTCGATGATCAAGCCGTAGTCGAGGTAGCAGAGGTCGAAGCGCATCCGCCAACTGCCGTGAGCATGGCGTCGCCGACGACGACCAGGTCGATCAGCGAAAGCCCATACGCCGCCAGGTCGATGAAAGTCTGTTCCGGAGTGGTCAGCGGGACACCCTTGTCGAGCATCTGACGTGGTC
The DNA here is from genome assembly GCA_963723815.1 of uncultured Actinomycetota bacterium. GTDB lineage: Bacteria > Actinomycetota > Actinomycetes > Propionibacteriales > Propionibacteriaceae > Microlunatus. Next base: position 66,969 of record CAVRSH010000010.1, read on the forward strand.
GTGGTGATCCCATGCCGAGGAGTCTCGAGATCCGGCAAGGCTCGTGGAGACCCGCCGACCACATCTGTGGACAACTCGGCAAACGGACAACACCTGAGGTGTGCGGCCGTCTGGTCCGTTGTGCGCGGAGATAGCCCGGAAATCCGCCGACACCGGTCGATCGCGTCCGTTGTGCGCGCAAACGGCCAGGAGCGGGGTCTCCCAGCGAGCGGGGTTAAGATCGGCGCCATGTCGGGACATTCCAAGTGGGCGACCACCAAGCACCAGAAGGCCGTGGTCGATGCGCGCCGGGCCAAGTCCTTCGCCAAGCTGATCAAGAACATCGAGGTCGCGGCGCGGATCGGGGGCGGTGACGTCAACGGCAATCCGACCCTCTACGACGCCATCCAGAAGGCCAGGAAGACCTCGGTCCCCAAGGACAACATCGACCGCGCGGTCAAGCGTGGTTCGGGCGCCGAGGGCGAAGGAGCCAACTACGAGACCCTGATGTACGAGGCGTACGGACCGGCCGGCATCGCGTTGCTGATCGAGTGCCTGACCGACAACCGCAACCGCTCCGCCTCCGAGGTCCGGATCGCGGTCACCCGCAACGGCGGCACGATGGCCGACGCCGGCTCGACCGCGCGGATGTTCAGCCGCAAGGGCGTGGTGACCGTCGCCAAGGAGCAGGAGGGCCGCGAGCTCACCGAGGACGACATCCTCGAGGCGACCATCGACGCCGACCCGGAGGAGGTCAACGACCTCGGCGACAGCGTTCGAGATCATCAGCGATCCCGCCAACACGGTCCAGGTGCGGACCGCGGTTCAGCAGGCCGGACTGGACTACGAGTCGGCCGAGGTGTCGTTCGTGCCGGAGTTCACCCAGGAGGTCGACGAATCGACCGCGGAGAAGCTGATGAAGATCATCGACGCCCTGGAGGACTCCGACGACGTGCAGAACGTGTACGCGAATTTCGACGCGCCCGATGAGGTCCTTGCCAGCCTCGGATAATCGCATAGGCTGCCGAACATCTGTTCGTTTAGCGCCTCGAAGGAGGATCGCGTGCGCGATCCGGTCACCGTCACAAGGGGGCCAGATGCGGGTGCTCGGGATCGATCCCGGTCTGACCAGGTGTGGTCTCGGGGTGGTGGACGGCGTACCCGGGCGGCAGCCGCAGTTGATCGCGGTCGATGTGCTGCGAACCTCAGCCGAGCTGGACACCGCTCACCGGCTGGTCGCGATCGAGCAGGCGGTGGAGGAATGGATCGCGCTCTACCGGCCGACGTCGGTCGCGATCGAACGGGTCTTCGCCCAGCACAACGTGCAGACCGTGATGGGGACCGCCCAGGCGGCGGGGGTCGCGATGCTGGTCGCCGCCCGGCACGGCATCCCGGTCAGCCTGCACACGCCGAGCGAGGTCAAGGCCTCGATCACCGGCAGCGGACGGGCCGCCAAGGACCAGGTCGGCGCGATGGTCAGCCGGATCCTGAAGCTCGAGAGGCGCCCAGGCCGGCCGACGCGGCCGACGCGCTGGCACTGGCCATCTGTCATGTCTGGCGCGGTGGGACGACCGCCCGGCTGACCGCGGCGATGGAGGCCGCCGCCGCCCAGTCGGCCCGGCAGCGCACGGCGTTCGGCCGGGCCGCCCAGCCGGAGGGACCGCGGTGATCGCCCAGGTCAGCGGCCAGGTGCGTCCAGGTCGGTCCGACCTCGGCGGTGATCGAGGTCGGCGGCATCGGCATCCTCACCCTGTGCAGCCCCGACACCGTGGCCGGGCTGCGGGTCGGGCAGCTCGACGACCCTGGCGACGTCGCTGATCGTCCGCGAGGACTCGCTCACCCTGTACGGCTTCGCCTCCGGCGACGAGCGGGAGTTCTTCGAGCTGCTGCTGACCGCGACCGGGGTCGGCCCGAAGCTCGCCCAGGCCGCCCTCGCCGTGCTCAGCCCCGACGAACTGCGCCGCGCGATCGCCACCGAGAACCTGGTCGCTGCTCTGCAAGGTGCCCGGCATCGGCCGCAAGGGTGCGCAGCGGATCGTCATCGAGCTGAAGGACAAGATCAACACCGTCGGGCTGAGCGACGAGCCGGTACGGGTCGCCGGCGCACCGGCACCCTGGCGCGACCAGGTCACCCAGGGCCTGCAGGATCTCGGCTGGTCGGCCAAGGACGCCGAGGCGGCCTGCGGCGACATCGAGCACCTGGCCCGCGAGGATCCGACGGTCAGTGTCGCCGTCCTGATGCGGGCCGCCCTGCAGACCCTGGCCCGGAAGTAGCGCCGGTGCAGCAACTGAACGACGAGGAGATGGCGCGCTGGTCCGGCCCGGCACCGATCCCGACGAGCGGGCGGCCGAGTCGGCGCTGCGGCCGTCGAGCCTGGCGGACTTCGAGGGTCAGCCGCGGGTCAGCGACCAGCTCGGGCTGGTTCTCGAGGCGGCCCGGCACCGCGGCGGCGTCGCCGACCACGTCCTGCTGTCCGGTCCGCCCGGGCCTGGGCAAGACCACCCTGGCCATGATCATCGCCAGCGAGATGTCGGCACCGCTGCGGATCTCCAGCGGTCCGGCGATCCAGCACGCCGGCGACCTGGCCGCGATCCTCTCCGGGTCTGGCCGAGGGCGAGGTGTTCTTCCTCGACGAGATCCACCGGATGTCGCGGCCGGCCGAGGAGATGCTGTACCTGGCCATGGAGGACTTCCGCGTCGACGTCGTGGTCGGGAAGGGTCCGGGAGCGACGGCCATCCCGCTGGAGATCCCGCGATTCACCCTGGTCGGTGCCACCACCCGGGCCGGCCTGCTGCCCGGCCCGCTGCGCGACCGGTTCGGGTTCACCGCGCAGCTCGACTTCTACGACACGCCGGCGCTGGAGCACATCGTGCACCGCTCATCCGAGCTGCTCGGCGCCCACGTCGACGGTGCCGGCGCGTTGGAGATCGCCCGCCGCTCCCGCGGCACGCCGCGGATCGCGAACCGGCTGCTCCGCCGGGTTCGCGACTTCGCCCAGGTGCGAGCCGATGGCCGGGTCACCAGACCGATCGCCGAGGCAGCGCTGGAGCTCTACGAGGTCGACGAGCTGGGACTCGACCGGCTCGACCGCGCCGTGCTGGATGCGATGTGCCGTCGGTTCGGCGGCGGACCCGGTCGGCCTGTCCACCCTGGCCATCTCGGTCGGTGAGGAGCGCGAGACCGTTGAGGAGGTGGCCGAGCCGTTCCTGGTCCGCCAGGGTTTTCTGATGCGCACCCAGCGCGGCCGGGTGGCCACCGGCGCAGCGTGGCGGCATCTCGGGCTGACGCCGCCTCCGGGGACCGTCGAGACCCCCTCCCGGCTCCGGATCTCTTCGCCTGACGGCCGCGTAACTTGGGGGTTTTCGGCGCAGACTAGGTAGAGTACGGCGGTCGGTGCCTTTTCCACCGGGTCACCGACGGACCAACACCCCAAACCGAATGCCGGAGCCATGCGCCAATACCAGACCCTGATCATGATCGCCCTGATGGTGGTCGCGTTCTACTTCTTGATCATGCGACCGCAGCGGAAGCGCCAGCAGGCCATGCAGAAGACCATGAACGAGCTGACGCCCGGCACCCGGGTGCTGCTGGACAGCGGCGTCTTCGGCACCGTCGCTGGCCGTCGGGCGACAGCAGGCGCTGCTCGAGCTCTCGCCGGGGGTCGAGCTCACGGTGCTCAAGCAGGCCATCGCCCGGGTGGCGACCGAGGCCGACGAGGACACCTTCGTCGACGAGGAGCGACGACGACCTCGAGGAGACGTTCGACGCAGCCGGACGCGGTCGAGCCGCGACGTACCGGTCGCGCCGGACCGCCGACACCGGTTCGAGGAACCGACCGCCGAGCCTGACCGGCCGTGCTCGACCTACGCCGACCTGATCCGGCCGTCCGACAGCACGCACCTCCTGAACGATCCTCACCACCAAGGAACACCTACGTGGCAACCCCGACCGGCCATCCCGGCCGCACCCTGATCGTGCTCGGTCGTGATCGTCGCCGGCCTGATCACGCTGATGGCCGTCATCCAACACCTGGACCCCAAGCTGGGACTCGACCTGCAGGGCGGCACCACCATCACGTTGACCGCGGCGAACACCACCGGCACCGGCACGGTCGACCCGAACAGCCTGCAGCTGGCCAAGACGATCATCCAGAGCCGGGTGGACAGCCTCGGCGTGGGCGAGTCCGAGGTCACCACCGCCGGTGACAAGCAGATCATCGTCAGCGTGCCCAACGTCCAGCAGGACGAACTCGTCCGGCTGGTCGGCCAGACCGCGGTGCTGCGGTTCCGGGCGGTGTACGCCGCCGAGCAGGTGACGCCGCCGGAGCCCACCGCAACCGCCCCTCCGAGCCACCGAGCCCAGCGCCGGCGCCCTCGGAGAGCGTCGTCGGCCCGTCCGACCAACCGAGCGCCGGCGACGCCGGAGCCGAGTGCCAGCACGACCGGCCAACGAGCTGCCGATGCCGGCACTGCCGACCGCACCGCCCAAACCGGTCGGCGAGGCCTGCGTCGAACGCCGACGGCGCCGGCACGCCGCCCGATCAGGCGATCGAGCTGGCAGCCCACCGAGGCCTGCCAGGCGGCGTTCGCAGAGTTCACCTGCTCGTCGCACAGGTCGACCGACGTGCCCGACCAGGCCGCTGTTCGCCTGCAGCCAGGACGGCACCGAGAAGTACCTGCTCGGTCCGACCCTGATCGAGGGCAACCAGCTCACCGGCGCCACCGCGGGTATCCCGCAGAACAACGTCAGCTGGGTCGTCGATCTCGAGTTCAACGCCGACGGCGCGACGGCGTTCGAGAACGGCGACCCGGGCGCTCTCGGCCAAGACCGACCCGCAGAACCGGTTCGCCATCGTGCTCGACGGCGAGTCGATCTCCGCCCCGTCGGTGAGCGAGGCCGATTCCCGGCGGGCGAGCGCAGATCACCGGCAACTTCAACCAGAAGTCGCGCGACCGAACTGGCGAACGTGCTTGAAGTACGGCGCCCTGCCGCTGGCCTTCGACGTGTCCGAGGTCAGCAACGTCTCGGCGACCCTGGGCGGCGAGCAGCTCCGGGCCGGCATCATCGCCGGCATCGTCGGGCTGCGTGCTGGTGGTCGCGTACTGCTTCCTGTACTACCGCGGCCTCGGCTTCGTGGTCGTCAGCTCGCTGCCGATCGCTGCGGTGATCACCTACGCAGCGATGGTGCTGCTCGGCAGCTCGGTCGGGTTCGCCCTGAACCTGCCCGGCATCGCGGGTGCGATCGTCGCCATCGGCATCACCGCGGACAGCTTCGTCATCTACTTCGAGCGGATCCGTGACGAGGTCCGCGACGGCCGCAGCCTGCGGACCGCCGTCGAGACCGGGTGGCGGCGGGCCCGGCAGACCATCCTGATCGCCGACGGGGTGTCCATGCTCTCGGCCCTGATCCTGTTCATCCTGGCCATCGGCTCGGTGAAGGGCTTCGCCTTCACGCTCGGCCTGACCACCATCATCGACGTGATGGTCGTGTTCATGTTCACCAAACCGGTGATGACGCTGCTGGCCCGGACCCAGTTCTTCGGCGGCGGTCACAAATGGTCTGGTCTCGATCCCGAACACCTCGGGGTCAAGGCGCTGCCCGGCGACGGACGCGCGGTCCCGGCGACCCGTTCCGCGCGACCGCGGGGGAGTGAGGCCTGATGTCGAAGTTCGGCAACATCGGCCATCGCGCTCTACACCGGTGAGATCTCCTACGACTTCATCGGCAACCGGCGGCGCTGGTACCTGGTATCGGGCGCCGCTGATCGCCATCTCGCTGATCGCGTTGTTCGGCCGTGGACTGGTCTTCGGTATCGAGTTCAGCGGCGGCGCGGACTTCAAGGCGCCGACCCAGGTCAGTTCGCAGACGATCGAGAAGATGCAGTCGGCCCTGGCTGAGTCGGGAGTGCCCGATCTCCAGGAAGCCACCATCACGACGATCGGCAACAACCAGGTCCGGGTCCAGACCCGGCCGCTGGATCCGACCGAAGAGGTGCCCAAGGTCCGTGCGGCCATCGCCAAAGAGGTCGGGATCGCCACCGATGAGGTCGCCTACAGCCTGATCGGCGCCTCCTGGGGTGGGCAGATCACCGAACGGGCGCTGATCGCCCTCGCGGTCTTCCTGGCCCTGGTCGGGCTGGTGATCTGGGCGTACTTCCGCGACGGCAAGATGTCTGCTGCGGCGCTGATCGCGCTGGTTCACGACTTGTTGCTGACCATCGGCATCTACGCCCTGGTCGGGTTCACCGTGACACCGGCGACCCTGATCGGCGTACTGACCATCCTCGGCTACTCGCTGTACGACACCGTGGTGGTCTTCGACAAGGTGCGGGAGAACGTCCGCGACATCAAGTCGAGCACGACCAAGACCTACTCCGAGGCGGCCAATCTCGCCGTCAACCAGGTGCTGGTCCGGTCCATCAACACCACCATCATCGGCGTCCTGCCGGTCGCCGCACTGTTGTTCGCCGGCGCGGTGATCCTGGGCGAGGGGCCGCTCAAGGACCTGGCGCTCGCGCTGTTCGTCGGCATGATCTCCGGGGCGTACTCCTCGATCTTCATCGCCACCCCGCTGCTCGCGCAGCTCAAGGAGCGCGAGCCGGAGATGAAGAAGCACGCAGCCCGGGTGGCAGCGCGCCGGGCGAAGGACGCGCAGAAGCCGGCCGCGGCGAAGGTGCCGGCGGTGGCCGCAGCGGTCGCCGTAGGAGCGTCCGGCCGCGGCGCCGGCCCTCGACTCGGCCGATCCGGCCACGGTCGACCAGATCAGCGACATCGACGAGGTCGAGATCGAGCCGAAGCCGCCTCGGACCAGCGAGGTCCGGGTCAGCTTCGTCGACACCGGCGGCAAGACCGGTATCCGACCGCTGTCCGACGGCGCAGCCAAACGCCCGCAGCCCCAGCACAAGCCCCGCAGCCAGCGGAAGAAGTAGCCCGGGTGGCGGGTCGGTCGACGTTGACGGGTGGTGGGCGGCGCCGAGCCGACGGCCGGCGTTCCTGGACGAATGAGACCCTGGTCAGCCTGCCGGCCCGGACATCGTCGCCCGCCGTCGAACTGCTCCGTCGCGCGCTGCTCGCCTTGGCGCTGGTCGCCATCATCGTGCTCCTGGTCTGGATCGATCGGGACTCCTACACCGACAACCATGATCTGAAGGTCAGCCTGGTCGACGCGATCTACTACGCGACGGTGACCATCACGACGACCGGATACGGCGACATCACCCCGATCACCCCGCACGCCCGGATCTTGAATGCCATCGTGGTCACCCCGATGCGGATCGCCTTTCTGGTCTTGTTGGTCGGTACCACGCTGCAGGTGCTGGCCAACGAGGGCCGCCGGATGTTCATGGACACACGCTGGAGGAAACGGATGCGCAACCACGTGGTGGTCGTCGGCTACGGCACCAAGGGCAAGAGTGCGGTCGAGACGCTGGAGAACAACGGCACCAATCCGGCTCAGATCGCCATCATCGACGGCCGGCCGTCGGCCATCACCGATGCAAACCTGAAGGGGTACGCGGCCATCGAGGGCGATGCGACCCGTCGTGACATCCTCCGGCGGGCGGAGATCATCAAGGCCCGCGAGGTGATCATCACCTTGGACCGCGACGACTCGGCGATCCTGGTGATGCTGACCGTGCGCCAGTTGAACCCCAGCGCCCACGTGGTCGTCGCGGTGCGCGAGGACGACAATGCCTCGTTGCTTCGGCAGTCCGGGGCCAATGCCGTGGTGACCTCCTCCGAGGCGGTCGGCCGACTTGCTCGGGCTGTCCGCGGTGAGCCCCAACCTCGGCACGGTGATCGAGGATCTGCTCTCCTCCAAGGAAGGTCTCGAGGTCGGTGAGCGCCAGGTGACCAAGGACGAGATCGGCAAGTCGCCCGACGAGGTGACCGGTGAGCGGGTGATCGCGGTGGTCCGCAACCGGACCCTGCGCCGGTTCTACGACCCGACCGTCGCGACGCTCGAGGGCGGCGATCAGGTCGTCGTCGTCCGGCAGGCCGCCGAGGAGATCTAGCGGCCGAGGTCGCGGGAGGACCGGCGGAGCGGCACTAGACTGGGCAACCTGCCAAAGGTGAGGAAGTTCGAAGGGTGGCTGATCAGGGTTCGGCTGTCCGGCCGGCGGAGCCGGACGCCGATGTCGCACGCTCGGACCGGCTGGCCGTCGCGGCCCGCGGCACACCCATCTTCGCCGCCGAATCGCCGACTGCCCGCCACGCCGGCGGGCGAACAGCCCCGGGTGCGGATGCGCCAGCGGATCGCCCGGCTCGGCACCACCCGGCCGCAGACGCCGGCCCTCGACCCGCTGGTCCGGATCATCCGGGCCAACCATCCCAAGGCCGACCTGAGCTCGATCGAGCGGGCCTACCAGGTCGCCGAGGAACTGCACCGCGGCCAACTGCGGAAGAGCGGCGACGCCTTCATCACCCATCCGCTGGCCGTGACCACGATCCTCGCCGAACTCGGCATGACCGAGACGACGCTGTGCGCCGCGCTGTTGCACGACACGGTGGAGGACACCGACTACAGCCTCGCCCAGTTGACCCGCGACTTCGGCGAGGAGGTCGCACTGCTGGTCGACGGCTGCACCAAGCTGGACAAGGTCAAGTACGGCGAGTCGGCGAAGTCCGACACCATCCGCAAGATGATCGTGGCGATGAGCCGGGACATCCGGGTGCTGGTGATCAAGCTCGCCGACCGGCTGCACAACATGCGCACCCTGCACTACCTGCGACCCGACAAGCAGTCCCGGATCGCGTCGGAAACCCTCGAGATCTTCGCCCCGCTGGCCCACCGGCTCGGCATGAACACCATCAAGTGGGAGCTCGAGGACCTCTGCTTCGCCACCCTGCATCCGAAGGTCTACGACGAGATCGTCCGCCAGGTCGCCGAGGCCGCGCCCAGCCGGGACGAGTTCCTGACCCAGGTCATCGACCAGGTCCAGGCCGACCTGCAGGTCGGCCAAGATCAAGGCCGACGGTGTCCGGGCGACCGAAGCACTACTACTCGATCTACCAGAAGATGGTCGTCCGCGGCCGGGAGTTCGCCGACATCTTCGACCTGGTCGCGCTGCGCGTGCTGGTGGAGCACAACCGCGACTGCTACGCCGCACTCGGCGTACTGCACGTCCGCTGGAACCCGCTGCCCGGGCGGTTCAAGGACTACATCGCGATGCCGAAGTTCAACATGTACCAGTCGTTGCACACCACGGTGCTCGGCCCGGAGGGCAAGCCGGTCGAACTGCAGATCCGGACCGACGAGATGCACCGGCGGGCCGAGTACGGCGTCGCCGCGCACTGGAAGTACAAGGAGGGCAAGGGCGTCCCGATGCCGGCCCGCGGCGGCGACGACGCGGGTGACCTGATCTGGGTCCGGCAGTTGCTCGACTGGCAGCGTGAGACCGCCGATCCCGGGGAGTTCCTGGACTCACTGCGGTTCGCGATCAACTCCACCGAGGTCTACGCCTTTACCCCGAAGGGCGACGTGATCTCGCTGCCGCAGGGGTCGACGCCGGTCGACTTCGCGTACGCGATCCACACCGAGGTGGGCAACAAGACCATCGGCGCCCGGGTGAACGGCCGACTGGTGCCGCTGGAGTCGGTGCTGGCCAACGGTGACGTGGTGGAGATCTTCACCTCGAAGGCCGAGAACGCCGGCCCGAGCCGGGACTGGATGGCGTTCGTCAGCAGCCCGCGGGCGCGGAACAAGATCAGGCACTACTTCACCCGCGAGCGGCGCGAGGAGTCGATCGAGCAGGGCAAGGAGGCGCTGGCCCGGCAGATCCGCAAGGCCGGGCTGCCGCTGCAACGGCTGCTGACGCTGGAGCACCTCACCGCGATCGCCGGCTTCTTCAAGCTGTCCGACGTGTCGGCCCTGTACGCCGCCGTCGGTGAAGGGACCGTGGGCGCGCAGGCGGTGGTCAACCGGCTGATCACCGTCGAGGGCGGCGACGAGATGGTCGCCGACGAGATCAACGAGGATCGGGTGGTCACCGGTCGCCGGAAGCGCATCGGCAGCGGTGGCGGGATCGACTCGGGCATCCGGGTGATCGGCGCTTCCGATCTGTGGGTGAAGCTGGCGAAATGCTGCACGCCGGTGCCCGGCGACCAGATCATGGGCTTCGTCACCAAGGGTTCCGGCGTCTCGGTGCACCGGACGGACTGCGTGAACTCAGCCAGCCTGCGCTCCGAGCCCGAGCGACTGATCGACGTCGAGTGGGCACCCACCGCCCGAAGCTCCTACCTGGTGGCGATCCAGGTCGAGGCGCTGGACCGCAACCGGCTGCTCTCCGACATCACCCGCACCCTGTCCGACCAGCACGTCAACATCCTGTCCGCGTCTCTCAGCACCAGCAAGGACCGGATCTGCCGCGCCCGCTTCACCTTCGAGACCGCCGACCCGACGCACCTCGACCACGTACTCCGCGCCGTACGCAGCGTGCCGGCCGTCTTCGACGTCTACCGCGTGCACCAGTAATTCTGGTCTTGTCCGCTCGCGCATCGCGCTTAACCTCGTTCCGCACGACCTCGCTCGCACGACGGAAAGCGTGCGTGTCGACTCGGCCGCGCGGGACGCGTGATAGCGACGCTCGCGGACTGACGGTCGTCCGCTCGCGGACTCGGTCTGTCCGCTCGCGCATCGCGAGCAGACAGGCCCCAAAAACTAGACCGCAGGTTGGGTCGCGGTGGGGGCGTCTTCGTTGGCTGCGGCCCTGCGCAGGCGGCGCTTCTCGCCGCGGCTTTCGACCAGGGTGTAGAGGACCGGGACGAGGATCAGGGTCAGGACGGTGGAGCTCACCAGGCCGCCGATTACCACGATGGCCAGTGGCTTGGAGATGAAGGCGCCACCGCCGGTCAGGCCGAGGGCCATCGGGATCAGCGCGCCGATGGTCGCGCAGGCGGTCATGACGATGGGCCGCAACCGCAGTCGGGCACCGTGCATGCACCCCGGACCGCAGGTCCTCACCGCGTGCGCGTTCCTTGTTGATCAAATCGATCAGCACGATCGCGTTGGTCACCACGATGCCGATCAGCATCAACAGGCCGACCATGGCCGGTACCCCCAGAGGCGTGTCGGTGATCAACAACCCGGCGACCGCACCGGTGGCGGCAAAGGGGATCGAGGTCAGCAGAACCAGCGGCTGGAGCAGGCTCTTGAAGGTTGCGACCATGATCATGAACACGATCACGATGGCCAGCAGCATCGCCAGACCAAGTTGCCGGAAGGCGTCGGCCTGATCTTGGCTGGCGCCACCGGTTTCGATCGTCACCCCGGCCGGTAGGTCGAGGGCGTCAAGCTTCTGCTGCACGGTCTTGGTCAGGGCGCCGAGGTTGTCGGACTCCGGGGTCGCGGTCAGCGTGACCGCGCGGGTGCCGTCGATCTGGGTGACTGTGCTCGGCGCCTGTTCCTGATGCACGTCGGCGACGTCGGAGACCTGGATCGGCCCGGCCCGGATATCGGCGATGTCAGACTGCTCCTCCGCGAGGTCGGCCTGCTCGTCGCTGAGCGCGGTCTGCTCGTCAGCCAGCGCCTTCTGCTGGTCGGTCAATGTCTGCTGCTCGTTGCTGAACTCATCCTGTTGAGCCTGCTGCGTAGCCGTCTTGTCTTTCTGCTCGTTCGCGGCCGAGATCTGGTCGTTCAGCTGCTTGACCTGTGCCTCACCCTGCGTGACGCCTGCGTTCAGTTGTTGATAGCGAGCGTACGCGTCAGCGGCCAGCTGCCAGCGCTGGAGATCAGCCGTGTACTGCGCCAGCGCCAGGTCGGCGGGCACACCCGGCGGGCGCGGTCGGCGGGGTTGGGGGCGGTCCCGGATTCGGGGCCCGCGCCGCGTCCGCGCCTTGCGAGCCTTGGCTACGGAGTCCTCGGCCTTGTTCCGGGCCTTACGTAGATCGGCCCGCTGTTTGGCGGCCGCATCCAGGCCCTCCTGCTGCTGCTGCTCGGCGGCGGCCTTCTGCCGATCGCCCAGGTCTTCCTGGCGGTCGGCGAGGGCGTCGCCGTCCTCCTTCAGCTTGTCGCCGCGAGCCTTCAGGCGGTCCTGCTTCTTCTTCAGCCGGTCAGTCGCCCGATCGACGGCCTGCTGCTGCTGCAGTTGGCTGACCGGCAGCTCCAGCGCGGCGATCTGCTTCGGGACTGGACTCGTCCGCATCCTGCGGCCTGACCTTGATGTCGCGGCTCTCACCCTCGAGGAGGATGGTGCCCACCTTCGTACCGTTCAGCGTGTTGGCGATCACCTGCCCGATCTCGGCCTGGGTGAAGCCCAGCGCGGCGGCCTTGCGCTTGTCGACGGTGACCGCGAGCAGCGGCCGCCGGTCGGACAGGTCGCTGCTGACGTCGACGAGCCCGGGGGTGGTGGACAGCGTGTTCTCCACCAAGTCGGCCGCGGTGCGCAGGCCGGCCTCGTCCTCGCCGGTGACGGTGTAGCTCAGATCGGAACTGGTGCCGGTGTTGATCGATCCGACTTTCACCTCGCCCGCGTCGGTCAGCTCGGCGAACGCCGACTCCAGGTCGGGCATGCGTCGTCGCGTACGCATCCTCGCTGGTCAGGCTGACGAACATCGAGGCCTGGTTGCTGCCGCCCTGGCCGATGGTCGTCAGGTATTCCTTCACCCCGGGGTCGGCGTCGAGGATCGCCTCGACCTGCTTCGCCGCGTCGCTGGTCGCGCTGAGCCGGGTGCCCACCGGAAGTTCCTGGGTGACCTGCAGGGTCGTCTTGTCGGCGAACGACTCGAGGAAGTTGGTCTTCAGCAGTGTGCCGAGGCCATCGTGCCGGCGAAGACCAGCACGCGCGATCAGCGCGGTGATCAGCGGCCGCCGCAGGGCCAGTCGCAGGACGGGCAGGTAGCCGCGCTGCATGGTGGTGACCCGGTCTTCGTTCAGCGACGAGCCGCCCGAGCCGGCCGGCTGGAGCGCGCTTCTTGCTCGAGCGCAGGAACCAGTACGCCAGCACCGGCACGATGGTCATCGACACCAGCAGCGAGCCGGCCAGCGCGATACCGCACCGTGATCGAGAACGGCCGGAAGAGCTCACCCGTGATGCCGGAGACGATCGCGACGGGCAGGAAGACCGCGACGGTGGTCAAGGTGGAGGCGGTCACCGCGCCGGCCACCTCGCGGACCGATTCGACGATCTCGCCCGCGGTGAGCGGCCCCGGACCGGTGTCACGACGTTTGATGTTCTCGATCACCACGATCGAGTCGTCGACCACTCGGCCGACCGCGACGGTCATCGCCGCCAGGGTGAAGATGTTCAGCGAGTAGTCCGCCAACTGCAGTCCGATCATGGCGATCAGCAGCGACAGCGGGATGGAGATCGCGGTGATGATCGTCGAGCGGACCGAGAGCAGGAAGACCAGGATGATCAGGACCGCGAAGATGAGCCCGAGTCCGCCCTCGATGGTCAGGTCGTGGATGGACTGCTCGATCGACGGGGCCTGGTCGAAGACGACGAGGATCGACGCGTTCTGGCCCAGGCTCTGGGTCAGATCCGGCAGCAGATCACGCATCTCGTGCGAGACCTTGACCGCGTCCGCCGTGCTCTCCTTCAAGACGCTGATGCTGAGGGCCGGACGACCGTAGGAGCGGGCGATCGTGGTCGCCTCGACCGAGCGGACCGCACACATCGGCGATCTTTCCGAGCTTGACCGGTCCGTCCGGCGCCGGGATCGGCCAGGCGGCGACCTGCTTGGCACTGGTCGTCGACTTGCCGACCTGGATGGCCATTTCGGTGTCGCCGTCGTAGCTGTTGCCGGCGGGCACCACCTGCGCCTGGGACTGGAACGGCCTGGGTCACCGCGGCTGCCGTGATGTCGTACTTGCGGAGCCGGTCCGGCTTCAGGGTGACCACGCAGTTCGGTGGTGTCCTGGCCGGCCACCTGAACCTGCCGTACGCCCTCGACGCCCGACAGGGCCGGGACCACGATGTCGTCGACCTGCTTGGCCAGCTCATCCAGCGGGGCGTCGGAGGCGACCCCCAGCACGAGCACGGGTATGTCGTCGGTGCTGCCGGCCAGCACCTTGTACTCGACGCCGTCCGGCAGCTGAAGGGCGTCGCCGGCGCTTCGGATGTCGGCTGACGAGCTTGTCGTTGTCGAGCCCGTAGGTCCACTCGACCGTCAGGCTGGCCAGGCCGTTGGTGGACACCGCGCGCACCTTGGTGACCCCGGAGACGCCACCGATCGCCTGACCGAGCGGCTTCGCCACTTCCCGGGCCACGATCTCCGGCGAAGCGCCCGGGTACGTCGCGGTGACGACGGCGGTCGGCACCTGGGTGGAGGGCAGCAACTCCTGGCGCAGGGACAACGCGGCGAGTACGCCGAAGATCACGATGGCCACCGTGGCCATGCCGACGATCATCCGGTTGGCGAGGCTGAGCTTGGTCAGCGACGTCATAGTTGATGTGCCCTTCTGCTATCGATACACGCGCCCGTGCGAGTCTGCCGTGCCAGGCGAGGTCAGGCGAGCGCATCACAGTGCTGTCACAGCCGGCCCCGCACAACGGTAGCCAACCTATGTTCATCTCCGGGAAAAACTCAGCCGCCGAAGTCGGAAACGGCCCGCTGGGCCTGGGCGAGCCACTCACGATAGGTCGCCGCCGAAGCGGTGGCGTCCCGCGCGGCGCGATGATCGCCCCGCGCCTCGGCTTTCGCCGCATGCTCCTCGAGCGCGGAGATCTGCGCCTCGAGCTTGGCCGCCGTATCCTCGGCGCGCGCCCGCGCTTCGGGATTGTTCCGGCGCCAGCGGTCGTCCTCGGCGGCCGTGATCGCCGTCTCGATCGCGCGTAGCCGGCTGTCCAGCGGCCGGATGGCGTCCCGGGGCACCTTGCCGATCGCGGCCCACTTCCCCAACAGCTCGCGGTACGCGGTCTTCGCCGCCGCCAGGTCGGTGATCGGGCAGCAGCTTCTCGCCCTCGACCAGCAACTGCTCCTTCGCTTCGGCGTTCGCCTGGAACTCGGTGTCCTGCGCCGTCATCGTCGCCTGCTTGGCGGCGAAGAACGTGTCCTGGGCGCCGCGGAACCGCTTCCACAGCGCCTCGTCGACCCCGCGCGGGGCCGGTCCGGCCGCCTTCCAGCGCGTCATCAGATCGCGGTAGACGCCGGTGGTCTGTCCCCAGTCCGTCGAGTCGGCCAGCGCCTCGGCCTCGGCGACCAGCTTCTCCTTGGTCACCCGGGCCGTTTCGCGCTGCTCGCTCTGCTGCGGCGAACTGGGCCTTGCGCCGTCGGGTGTAGGTGGTCCGGGCGCTGGAGAAGCGATGCCACAGCTCGTCGTCGGTGGCCCGATCGAGCCGGGGCAGCGCCTTCCACTGGTCCAGCAGCGCCCGGAACCGGTTGACCCCGCCCCGCCAGTCGTTGCCGGCCGCCAGCCGCTCGGCCTCGGCGACGAACTTCTCCTTGGCCGCTTTGGCTTCGGCGTTCTGCCTGGTCCGCTCGGCCTTGCGCGCCGCCCGCTGCTCGGCCAGCACCGGCGCCAGGGCGTCCAGCCGACCCTGCAGGCCGATCAGGTCACCGACGGCATGGGCGTCGGTCAGCGAGCCGCTCACCGTCTTGATCGACGCAGCGGCGTCGTCGGGGGACAGCGCACCGGAGGCGACCCGCCGCTCCAGCAGGGAGACCTCGAGCTCGAGCGCCTCGTACCGGCGGGTGAAGAACGCCAGGGCCTCGGCGGCCGGCACGTCCGGCACCTGGCCGACGACGCGCTCGCCGTCCGGCGTCCGGACGTAGACCGTGCCGTCGTCGGCGACGCGCCCGAACGAGGCCGGGTCCAAGGCACGCCCGTTGGCGGGCTGCTCCGCGCCTTCCGTCATGGGTCCATCCTGCCCGATAGTGTCGGCTGAGTGTTCATTGCCTCTTTCCCGGCCGGACCGTGGCAGACCAACTGCTATCTGGTCGCCACCGGACCCGGCGCCGAGTGCGTGATCATCGACCCGGGTATGGACGCGGTCGACGGGGTCGCCACGGCTGGTCGCCGAGCATCGGCTCAAGCCGGTTGCCGTGCTGCTGACCCACGGCCATCTTGACCACATGTTCTCCGTGACGCCGCTGTGCCGATCCAGCGAGGCGACGTGCTGGATCCATCCCGACGACCGGGTGCTGCTCGACCGATCCGTTGCGGGCGATGAGCGACGACACCCGGCAGCTGCTGGAGCAGCTCGTCCGGCGGCCCGGCCACGTTCACCGAGCCCGACGAGGTACGCGAACTGCGGGACGGCTCGGAGGTGTCGGTGGCCGGCCTGAGCTTCGGCGCGCTCCACGCACCCGGACACACGCCGGGTTCGGTGATGTTCCGGACGGCGTACGAGCCCGAGCCGGACATCGACTCCGCTGGTCTTCTCCGGCGACGTGCTGTTCGCCGGATCCATCGGCAGAACTGATTTGCCAGGCGGAAACCATCCGGACATGCTGAGGAGCCTGCGGACGAAGGTGCTGCCGCTGCCCGACTCGGTCGTCGGTGCTGCCCGGCCACGGTCCGCAGACCACCATGGCCCGGGAGCGGGCCGAGAACCCCTACCTGCAGGAGTTGACGTGAGCGGCCCGAAGCCCGGCGGCGGGCGACGCCCGACGGCGCTGTCCGGCTTCCCGGAGTACACCCCGGAGCAGCGGATCATCGAGCAGCACGTGCTGGACCGGCTGCGGAGCACCTTCGAACTGCACGGATTCGGCTCGATCGAGACCCGGGCCGTCGAGCCGCTGGACCGGCTGGCCAAGCAGGGGGAGATCGACAAGGAGGTCTACGTCGTCTCCCGGCTGCACGCCGAGCCGGGGGCCCGGGCTGATCTTGGTCTGCACTTCGACCTCACCGTGCCGTTCGCCCGCTATGTGCTGGAGAACGCGCACCGGCTGGCGTTCCCGTTCCGCCGCTACCAGATCCAGAAGGTGTGGCGGGGGGAGCGGCCGCAGGAGGGCCGGTACCGGGAGTTCACCCAGGCCGACATCGACATCGTCGACGCGCAGACGCTGGCGCCGCAGCACGACATCGAAGTAGCCCTGGTCACCCTCGGCGCCCTGGAGCGGTTGCATGTCGATCTTGGTCTGCCGCCGGCGCTGATGCGGGTGAGCAATCGCAAGCTCGCCCAGGGTTTCTATCTGGGTCTGGGCATCGAGGATCCGGCCGGCGGTGCTGCGGCAGGTCGACAAGATCGACAAGATCGGCCCCGACCGGGTCCTCGACGCTGCTGGTCGACGACGTCAAGATCAGCCGGGCCCAGGCGAGCAGTTGCGTGCGGCTGGCCCAGATCTCCTCGGCCGACACCTCCTTCGTCGCCGAGGTCCGCACGCTCGGCGTGCACCATGATCAACTCGACGAGGGCCTTGAGCTGCTGGCCGACGTCGTCGCCACGGCGGCCCGCTACGTTCCGGGCCGGCTGATCGCCGACCTCAAGATCGCCCGCGGGCTGGACTACTACACCGGCACGGTCTACGAGACCGAACTGGTCGGGTACGAGTCGTGGGGGTCGATCTCCTCCGGCGGCCGGTACGACTCGCTCGCCAGCGACGGCCGGTCCACCTATCCCGGGGTGGGGCTCTCGATCGGGGTGACCCGGCTGTTGGCTCCGCTGCTCGGCCACGGTCTGCTGACCGCGTCCCGGCCGGTGCCCACCGCGGTGCTGGTGGCGGTCGACTCCGAAGAGACCCGGGAGGCCTCGATCGCTGTGGCGGAGCAGTTGCGGACCCGGGGGATCTCCTGCGAGGTCGCACCCAAGGCGGACAAGTTCGGCCGGCAGATCCGCTACGCCGATCGGCGGGGGATTCCGTACGTCTGGTTCGGCGCGGCCTCCGGCGGGGAGGTCAAAGACATCCGCTCGGGTGATCAGACCCCGGCCGACCCGGAACTGTGGTCACCGCCGGCTGATGATCTTCATCCCCAGGTGCGGTCGAATCGCGGATAGTGGTTGCCTCCGGAAGTTCGTCGAGGGTTCCGCGTTGTCCAGGTGGATGGCTCGCAAGACCGACGAGGGAGGGATACCGGTGTCGTATCTCGATCGAGGAGTACGCCGCGAGGCGCCGCCTGGGCGGCGCGGGCCCCGACGATCTTCCGGGCGTGACCACTAAATGCTCACCAGGACCGCGGTGCTGGAGACCCGGATCGCGAACCAGCGGCTGGCCGGCAACGGACTGGGTCGTGCCGTCGATGTTGTTTCGCTGCTGGCCTGCGTGCAGTCTCAGGAGCACGCACACGCGTTCTGGTCGTTGGGCATGCGCACCGACGGGCTGACGTACGCCGAGGTGCAGCGCGAGTTCGACGCCGGGACCTTCCTCCGGACGCACATCCTGCGGCCGACCTGGCACTTCGTCGCGGCTGCTGACCTGCGCTGGATCCAGGCGGTGACCGCCGCCCGGGTCCAGCAGCTCAACGGCACCATCTACCGACAGCAGGGGCTCGGCCCGACTGAGCGCGACCGTGCCCTGGAGCTGATCATGAACGCCCTGACCGGCGGGGCGTGCCTGACCCGGACGGAACTCGGCCGGGTGCTGGCGGCCGAGGGACCGCGGCTGGCGTATCTGATCATGAACGCCGAGCTGGAGGGCGTGATCTGCAGCGGTCCGATGCGCGGGGCCCAGCACACCTACGCACTGGTCTCGGAGCGGGTGGGACACTCCGCGGACGGGGACGCGGGCGAGCTGGCGTACCGGTTCTTCGCCGGTCACGGGCCGGCCAGCGTCAAGGATTTCGCCCGCTGGTCGTCGCTGACGCTGACCCAGTGCCACCGGGCCGTCGAAGCGGCCGGCAATCGGCTCGACAGCGAGACCTTCGAGGGCAGCACCCTCTGGTTCGACCCGACCGCCCCGGAACCGTCGACGAGTGCGCGGGCGATGCTGCTGCCGATGTACGACGAGCTGACGCTCAGCTATCCCAAGATCAACTTCTCCGCGCATGGCAGCACCCGCATCAGCCCGGCACGGATCGCTTCGTCGGTGCCGTCATCGTCGACATGGTCGACGTCGGGACCTGGCGGCGCACGGTCAAGGGTCAGAAGTTGATCATGGAGCTCGCGCTCGCGCCGGGTGGGGGAGCCGATCAGCGGGCGGCCGTCGAGGCCGAAGCGACCCGGCTGGCCCGGTTTCTCGACAAGGAGCTGCTGCTCCGCTGAGGCCCTCAGCTCGTGATCACCCGGCGGATCGTCCGATTGATCTTGTTCCAGGTGCGAACCGGCAGCTTGGCCGGCGGCTGGGGCGTCTTCTTGGTCTTGGGCGGGAGCGGCTCGGCCGGTTTAGCGCGGGCCGCGGTGAGCTCGGCCAGCGTGGTCTCGAACTCGGCCCCCAGGTCGGTCATGGCCCGCTTCATGGCGTAGAGCTCCTCCGGCCCCAGGCCCATCAGCGTCTCCACCGGGCCCGGCAGATCGGTCGCCTCGAGCCTCTCGTCGAATGCCCGGCCCCGATCGCCACCCTCGCCGTACACGTGCTCGAGTTGGTGCTCGGTCAAGAACGAGGAGAAGCGATCCCAGCGCAGCGGATGGCCGGTGTTCATCGGCTGCCAGTCACACTCGGGATAGAGCGCCGCCGGGTCGGCATCGGCCGGCAGGCTGCCGATCTCCCGGTGCGGGATCTCGTGGTAGTGCGCCAGTTCCAGGGTGCGGGAATCGTGCGCGAGCAACAGCGCCGGCGTACCGGCCAGCAGTGCGGCGATGTTGCCGTGGATCCGGGTGCCGAAGGAGAAGTCGTAGTTCGCCAGGTGGGCGAACCAGGCCTTCGGGTCGAGGAAGAACCGGACCCGGTTCTGCCGGATCAGCGGATGCTCGAGGGTGACCGGGACGCCGGTCCGCAGCATCGTAGCCTTCTTGCCCATCGGGTAGGTGCCGTGCAGCATCAGCTCCAGCGTCTGGATGTTCTGCGCCATGTAGACCAGATTCGGGTAGTGCTCGGCCCCGTAGAGGGAGATCGGGCCCATCTCGCGCACGTACGGCGAGACGTTGAGCGCGATCGGCGACTCCTGGGTCAGCGCCTCGACCTTCTTGTGCACGCTGAAGTCCGGGCCGTACATGAACATCGACGGGCAGCCGATGACGCGGACGTGCTCGTCCCCGAATCCCAATGCGCTCCAGGAACTCCGCGGTGAACTCACCCCGGACGCCGATCGAGGGTGAGCGGTCGAGCACCGCCCGGACGAACCGGCTGGTCGCCGCCCCGACACTCTCGGCGTTCTTGTAGTCACCCTCGATCGAGGCCTGCGCCCCGACGCCGACCACGGTGACCGGGACGGTGAGCTCTTCGATCAGCGTGCTCAGGGCATCGAGGGTCTGCTCGTAGCCGGGCCGGAAGGCATTGGCCAGCGGGATCACCACGTGGTCGTAGCTGCCGTTGATCGGACCTCGCCTTGGACTTCGCCAGGCCCGACGTCGACAGTTCGGCGTCTGCGGTGGAGAGCAGCCGATAGACCGACTGGCTGAACACCAGATTGCCGGTGTTGTTGCCGATCAGGTTCTTGTCGTAGGTGGTCTCGGCGTCGGCGACGGTGAACGGTGCCTTGTGCGAGCGGATCAGGATTCTGGGCATGCGGAAACCGTCCTGGGGTTAGCGGGAGCAGGCTGGCGCTGGCGAGTCTAGTGTTCCGTGGCCGGATCCTGTCGAAGGACTGACACCTTCAACAGGCTCCGGGCGCGGCTGCTCCCGTTTCCCGTCAGCCGACGGACTGGCCGAACCGCACGCCGGTGCCACTGATGCCACCGGTGCCGGGCTTCCAGGAACGCGGCGCGATGGCTGCGGTCATCGGAGACCACGTACACCGAGCCGCCGCCCTGGAACGGGCTGGAGATCGCGAAGACGGCCTCCCCGTAGCTGACGGCGGGTTGTGGAGGTGGTAGACGTCGGTCGCCGGGCAGGCCGGTGACCGTGCTGCCGAACCGGCTGCCGGTCTGCACCACGCCCGGAGTGCCGGGCGAGTCCTCGGTCAGCGACGGGTACGGCGCGGAGATGTTCGACTTGCCGATCCGGAGGATCTGCGCGCTGCCGGCATCGACGACTGCGCCGACGTCCTCGCCGGGGAGGCCGATGGTCATGGTGCGCGTGCCGCGAAAGGCGAGCGCGTGGCCGAACCTCCGGCGTCTCCCCGAGGTCGGTCTGGGTCAAGGTGCGGCGGGGCCGCCCTCACCGATCCGTCCGCCGGCATCGCCGAACAGCACGGTGACCGTGCCCGCCTCGGCCTGGCCGTTCACCGTCGCGTACGGATCGCCGACGACGGCATCCTCGAAGCCGTCGCCGTTCAGATCCCGGTAGGGCCGAACCTGGCTGCAGCGCTGGATCTCGGCGGCGGCTGCGGTTGGGGAACAAGCGCGAGCGGCACCATCAGCACGCCGAACAGGGTGAGCCAACTCGGATATCGGTTCCATCGGGCCATCGGTGACTCCTTGCGATCTGCTGCGGGTTGCTGTCGCAGCTGGCGACGGCCGCCACGAGAAGGGCGCGGCCGGGATATCACACCGATCGTCAGGATCGGCGCGTCGAGTTGGGGTTGAGAGAGCCGCCCGGAATTCCCCGTGCATTTCGGGCGGCTTTTATCACGCTAGGCGCAGAAATGACCGGATGGACACGCGCTCGCACGGGAGAGATCTCTGATCGTTGCGTGCCGCGGGAAAACGGCCGGCTGATGGTCACGTTCAGGTCACGGTCGTTGCGGTGTCGACGAACCCGCCCGATACCAACCGATGCTTGGCGTCGATAGGGTGACAGGACAGCTTGGCGAGGAGGGATCGTGAGCGTTCGAGACACTGTCGGTCACACCGTTCTGGCGACGGCGGACAGCGAGATGTTCGCCTCGCTGCGCAAGCGCCCGACCTCGCGGCCGGAGCGCTATGCGATGGGCCGGGCGCTGCGTCGTCAGGTGCCGCGCAAGTCTCTCGGGGTCTGGACGCCGCCAGCCGGACGGCCCGACCCGATCGAATTGATCATGGAATCCCATGAAGGCCGGCTGGACTGGTTGATCCCGGTCCGCGTCGCCCGGATGATCACGTCGCCGTACGGTTTCCTGCGCGGTACCGCGATCGTGATGGCCGCGGACGTCTCCGCGCTGCCGGCGACGGGATCCTCCCGGTGATCTGCGGCGACGCGCACCTGGGCAACTTCGGTTTCTACGCCTCGCCGGAGGGCGAACTGGTGATCGACCTGAACGACTTCGACGAGGCTCACCCGGGCAGCTGGGAGTGGGATCTGCGCCGACTGGTGGCCAGCATCTGGGTGGCCGGGCGGGAGAACGGGTCGACCGAGGCGCAGTGTCACGACTCGGTGATGGCCTGCGTCGCCGCGTACCGCGAAGAGGTGCGTTTCCTGGCCGAACAGCCGCTGCTGATGCGCAGCTACAACCGGCTCGACGTCGGGCGGTTGCACGAGACGGCGACCGAGAAGTCGCTGCGGGAAGAGATCGAGCGATCGGCCAAGCGGGCCCGGACCCGGACCAGCGATCGCGCGCTGCCGCGATTCACCGCCGAGCTCGAGGGCCGCCGGCACATCGTCGAGGAGCCGCCGTTGATCACCCGGCTGGACCCTGGGGAGTACGAGGCGGTCGGCGAGGCGTTGGACGAGTACCTGGCCACGCTGGCCCCGCACTGGCGACGGGTGGTCGGCGGCTACACGCTGGTCGACATCGCGCACAAGGTCGTCGGGGTGGGCAGCGTGGGGCTGCGGGCGTACGTGGCCCTGCTCGAAGGCAGCACCCCGGACGATGTGGTTTTCCTGCAGCTCAAGCAGGCCCGGCGCTCGGTGCTCGCGCAGTACGTGCACGGCGATTCGGCCTGGCACGCCCACCAGGGCCAGCGGGTCGTGGAGTATCAGCAGGCGCTGCAGACCGTCAGTGATCCGCTGCTCGGCTGGGCCACCGTCAGTGGACTGCAGTACTACGTCCGGCAGTTCCGCAACATGAAGGGCACCATCCCGCTCGACGCGATCGACGCGGCCGCGCTGACCGATTACGCGGGCATCGTTGGACATCTGCTGGCCAAAGGACATGCCCGGACGAGTGGTGCGTCGATGATCGCGGGCTACGCGGGCGGCTCGGACAAGCTCGATCAGGCGATGGCCGCTTTCGCCCGGGCCTACGCGGACCAGACCGAGTCGGACCACGCCGATCTGGTCAAGGCCGTCCGGCGCGGCCGGTTGCCGGTGACCGACGGTGCCCTCGAGCAGACCGGTTCGGCGTTCCGGCCGGGCTAGGGCTGACCACTACGGCTGTTCGGGGTTGCGGCGCCGGGCCGCCCGGCGGCTGACCACGATCGCAGCGGCGAAGCAGGCAACCCCGGCGACCATCCAGAGCTTGCCCGTGAATCTCGACGTCACGCTGCGCGACGACCCGACGGTGGGTTCCTGGCCCGGACCGAGGCTGCCGGGAACGGCATCGGCCTCGGTCACCAGTCGGGTGCCGCTGCAGCCGTCGCTGATCAGTCGGGTGACCGGCCCGTCGGAGTCTCCGGAACCGAAGTCGGCGAGCACCAGGAACGTGCCCGGGCCTTCGATGTCCAGCGCCTCGCTGCTGCGGTTTTCGGTGGCGACCAGTTGCTCGGAGTACGCCGCGCCCTTGAAGACCTTCGCGACCCGGAAGGTGTACTCGCGCTCCCGGCCGAGCTTCGCGGTCTGGTCGTGGACGATCTCCCCGGTGAAGATCACGTCGGCCGACTCGGTCAGCTCCGGATCGTCGGCGGCGTAGCGGCATGACGCCACGGCCGATGGTGCGCCGACGCCGAGCCCGACGACGCCGATCATGATCATCAGCGGCACCACGAGCAGCGCAGACCGCAATCGCCCGCTCACCGTTGTCGACCCGGTCGCCAGAGCACGGCGAGTCCCATCACGACCAGCGCACCGACGAATAGCAGTCCGATACCACCGATCGCCAGGCCGCGGGTGATCCGCCGGTCGGCCTGGGTCGACTTCTCCTCCCGGTCGGAGGCCCCACCCAGCGGGCCACGCGGCTCGCCGAGCACAGCTGGAGCACTCGCCGTCGGGAGGTCTCCGCTGCACAGCGTGGTGACGAGCCGGCTGACGGCATCATTTCCGGAACCCTCCACGCCCTCGACGGCGAAGATGATCCAGGTGGTGCCGGGTTGGGGATCAAGACCGCAGGCGGCGCTGTCCCTGGGCGACGCCACGACCTGTTCCCGATAGACGGTGCCCTTGTAGACGGCGTCCACCTCGAAGCGCAGATCGACCCGTTGCTCGTCCCGCCGGCCGGCCGACTCCTTGGCGGTGACCCGGCCGCGGAAGACGGCGTCCGCGTTCCGCAGTGCGCGGCCGGTCGAGATGCCCGCACAGCTGCACGCGTAGGCCGGCTGAGGACTGACGACCACTCCGAGGGCGCCGAACAGCAGGGCAGCCAGCACGAGGCACACCCGGGTCATCTGGCCAGATTACTGGTCGGACTCACCGGTAGGACTGAGCCTGGATCCGGTACAACTCCGCATAGCTCCCGTTCCGTCGCAGCAGATCGTCATGGCTGCCGACCTCGGCGAGCCGGGAGCCGTCGAGGACAACGATCAGGTCGGCCATCCGGACCGTGCTGAACCGGTGCGACACGAGCACGGTGATGCCCCCGTTATGACTGGCTCGGGCCGCCTCGGCGTACCGTTCGAACAGTTCGTGCTCGGTCTCGGCGTCCAATGCGGCGGTCGGCTCGTCCAGCACCATCAGCAGCGGCCCGTCGCGCATGTAACCGCGGGACAGGGCGACCTTCTGCCACTGACCGAAGCTCAGCTCGTGACCGTCCGGCCAGGTCGGACCGAGCTGACTCTCCAGGCCGTCCGGGAGTCGCTCGAGCAGATCCGTCGCCCCCGCCCGCACGACCGCGCCGCCGGCCGCCTCCGGGTCGTCGAGTCGCGGCAGCTCACCCACTCCGACGCTGCGCTGGGCGGTGAACTCGAATCGGAAGAAGTCCTGGAACGCCCCAGTGACCCGATGCCGCCAGCCGGCCGCCGGCATTCGAGCCAGCGGTCGGTCATCGATCAGAATCCGACCCTCCGTCGGCTCGTACAGCTTGGCCAGCAGCTTGACCAGGGTCGACTTCCCGGCACCGTTCTCCCCGACGATCGCGACCACCGCACCCGCCGGCAGGGTGAGGTCGATGTCCTCCAAGGCGTTGCGGTCGGCGCCGGGATAGGCGAACGTCACCCCCTCGAACCGGATCCCCTCAGCGATCCGATCGGGCACATCGAGGTCGGCCCGGGCTTCGACCGCCGCGACGTAGTCCTCCAGCCAGACCAGCCGCCGCGAGCCGTCCAGCCAGACCCCGCGGAGGAAACCGATCTCGCCGATGGTGCCGGCGACATAGGAGGCGAGGCGGGCACCGGCCGCAAGAATCAGCAGCACCGAACCGACCCCGGCATGGAGACCGACGGCGACGAAGACGACCGCCCCGACGTAGCCGAGCCCGAAGAAGGCCCAGGCCAGCGAATGCGACACCGCGGTGATCCAGCGTGCTCGGGCGACCGGGGCGAACCATCGCTGCCACTCGGTCCGGCGCCGGGCCGCGAGCTCGGGCCCGATGCCGGTGACCCGGATCTCCTTGGCCGGAGCGGCGGTCGTCGCCGTCGCGAACAGGTGGTCGGCCAGCCGACTGTGCGGCGCGTAGGCCTCCTCGACCTGCCGCTCGACGGCCGGACGCCACGACGAGCTGATCACCGTCGGCACGGCGAAGACGGCCAGCAACAGCAGCAGGGGATCGATCGATGCGAGCAGAGCGAGGGTGATCGCGACCCGGACGAGCCAGCCGATCGTGCCGAGCAGCGACACGTACATGTGGTCCAGCACGAAGACCTGGTTACGCAGCACCGCCAGTCGGTCGAGATAGTCCGACCGCTCATGCAGCTCAAGGCTCGGCACCGAGGCCTGCAGGGTGGCGACGTGGGTCTCCAGTGCGATCGTCACCCGATCGCGGAACCGCCGGGTGAGTCGGGTGGTGATCACCTGCAGCAACCAGGTCAGCGTCGCCGAGGCCGCCATCGCGGCGACGATCGCGTAGATCAGCCAGGTCTCGTGAGCGGCGATGGCACCGGGAAGGAGCGCCAGCCAGAGGGCGAACAGGGCATCCGGCACCGCCTGCAGCAAGGTGAGTGCGACCACGACGACCACCAGTCGCGGCTCATGGGTGTAGCCGAGTTTGCACAGCCGCCACATCGAGCGCAGAGCGGGCGGCAGATCGGGCTCAGAGGACATCGAAGGCCACCCCCTCGTCATCCATCGTGGCCTCGAACCGCTTCGCCTGCAGATCGAACATCGTCCGATAACGACCGCCGAGCTGCATCAACTGGTCGTGACTGCCGAGTTCGATCACCCGGCCGTGTTCGAGCACGCAGATCCGGTCGGCCTGCCGCACGGTCGAGAAGCGGTGCGAGATCAAGATCGTGGTGACGTCGCGGGTCGCGGCCAGCACCTGCTCGAAGACCGCAGCCTCGCCGCGTACGTCCAGCTGGGCGGTGGGCTCGTCCAGCAGCACCAGACCGGCGCCCCGGCGTACGGCGCACAGCGCCCGGGCCAGGGCCACCCGCTGCCACTGGCCGCCGGACAGATCGGTGCCGCCCGGATAACCCTTGGCGAGGGGCGTCTGCAGGTCGGCCAGGTCGCTCGCGCCCGCGTCCGCGAGCGCGGCCCGGATGTCGTCGTCGCTCGCCTGCCCGGTCGGATCCACGTTGGCTCGCAGCGACAGCTCGAAGCGGACGAAGTCCTGGAAGACCGCCGTCACCCGGCGGCGCCAACCGGGGAGATCGATCCGGCGCAGATCGATGCCGTCGACCTCGATCGTCCCGGCGTCTGGGTCGTAGAGCCGGCACAGCAGCTTGGCCAGCGTGGTCTTGCCCGCCCCGTTCTGACCGACGATGGCCAGCGACGACCCGGCCGGCACCGTCAGGGTGAGCCCGGAGAACACCCGGCGGTCGGTGCCGGGATAGCTGAACGAGACGTCTCGCAGCGTGATCTCGCTGGCCGGATGGTTGGCCGCCGGCTCCGAGCCGAGCGGCAGAGCGCCCAGCGGAGCCATTGCCGGACCCAGCCGGGCGACCGCGGCCACCGGCGCGGACGCGCCATCCAGCGCCCAGTTGAGCCCACCGAACGCGATCAGGCTGACGCCCAGTGCGACCTGCGCGAACACCACGAAGCGGTCCAGCGACAGCGTGCCCGAGACGACCTGGTATCCGAGGGCGCCGAACACGGCCGCGTTCGCGACCACCACGATGACCATGCAGAGCACCACCGACTTCTCCCGCAGCCGGGTCGCCCGCTGTTGCAGCTCGAACAGCACGTTCCGCCGCTCGATGAACCGGGCCACTGTCCACCCCGCCAGCCCGAACAGCCGCAACTCCTTGGCCGGCTGCGGATCAACGGCGAGCCGGTAGGCGTAGTCGGCATGCCGCTGGGCCGAACGGACCTCGGGGGTGTTGCGGTCCTTCCAGACCCCGCTCTCTCGCAACAACCAGTGCGTCGACCCCCAGGCCAGCACCAGCACGACGGGCGCCCACCAGGTAAAGCCGGCCAGCACCACGGCCGAGGCGATACCACCCAAGATGCCGACCAGGCTGCTCGCGATGAAGTCGAGGTTGAGGTACATCGGGGGTCCGGTCATCCCGCGGTCGAACTCGCGCGAGGTGGTCAGGTCGTCGGCCAGTTCGGGATCCTCCAGGTGGCCGATACCGGGCGGGTCGACACAGCTGTTGATCAGGCCTTCGTTGAGCCAGGCCGACAGCAGGTTGCCGAGATTCATGCTGACCGCGGTGAGAACCGGGCCGACGACCAGCATCAGCACGAACACCACACCGACGAACGCCAGGGCCGGGCCGAGATCGTCGGCGGCCCCGACGGCGCGGATCGTCAAGCCGGTCGCCACGGCGAAGACGGCGGGCAGCGCGCCGCTGAGCACCAGCAGGATCCACCAGGCCACGGTGAGCCGGGCGTCGGCCCGCGGGAGCGCAGCGAAGAACTGCCACTCCTGCCGGGCCCGCAGCCGTTCGATCATGCAACAGACTGTGTCACGGCCTGCTGACATTCCGTGTCGAACGGTCGCGGGAGAGCGGGATGCGCGGCCAGAGGCCCCCAAGATAAATGGTCTCGGAGCCCCCGCGCGCTCCCCGTAGGATCAGGTGTTCGATCGACGCCTACCGATCAGATCCAGATGAAAGGAAGCAGTTCGTGATGCGCACCCACGGCGCCGGCACCCTTCGGGCCGAGCACGCCGGAACCACCGTGACCCTGGCCGGATGGGTCGCCCGCCGCCGTGATCATGGAGGCGTCGCCTTCGTCGATCTGCGCGACGCCTCCGGCATCGTCCAGGTGGTGGTGCGAGACGAGATGCTGGCCGCCTCCGGTGCCCACGACCTGCGCAACGAGTACTGCATCAAGGTCACCGGCGAGGTGTCGCCACGGCCGCCGGGGAATGCCAACGCGGACCTGCCCACCGGCGAGATCGAGGTGGTCACCTCAGCGCTGGAGGTGCTGAGCGAGTCCGCTCCGTTGCCGTTCCAGATCGACGAGCGGGTCACGGTCGGTGAAGAGGCCCGGCTGAAGTACCGCTATCTGGACCTGCGCCGACCCGCACCGGCGGCCGCGATCCGGCTGCGCAGCGAGGTCAGCCGGGTGGCCCGCGACGTGCTGGGCGAGCGGGGATTCGTCGAGATCGAGACCCCGACACTGACCCGCTCGACGCCTGAGGGTGCCCGCGACTTCCTGGTCCCGGCCCGGCTCAAGCCCGGGAGCTGGTACGCCCTGCCGCAGAGCCCGCAGCTGTTCAAGCAGTTGCTCATGGTGGCCGGCATGGAGCGCTACTACCAGATCGCCCGTTGCTACCGCGACGAGGACTTCCGGGCGGACCGGCAGCCGGAGTTCACCCAGCTGGACATCGAGATGAGCTTCGTCGAGCAGGACGACGTGATCGAGCTCACCGAGGCGCTGCTGACGGCGATCTGGGACTTGATCGGGGTACGGCTGGAGACGCCCTTCCTGCGGATCACCTACGCCGAGGCGATGGACCGCTACGGCACGGACAAGCCCGACCTCCGGTTCGGGTTGGAGCTGACCGAGTTGACGAGCTACTTCGCCGAGACGCCGTTCCGGGTCTTCCAGGCCGACTACGTCGGTGCCGTGGTGATGCCGGGTGGCGCCGGACAGCCGCGCCGGCAGCTCGACGCCTGGCAGGACTTCGCCAAGCAGCGTGGGCATCGCGGGCTGGCGTACGTGCTGATCGGTGAGGATGGCGAGCTCGGCGGCCCGGTCGCCAAGAACCTCTCCGAGGCCGAACGTGAAGGGCTCGCGGCGGCCACCGGCGCCAAGCCGGGGGACTGTGTGTTCTTCGCCGCCGGGGTCCGCTCTCAGGCCCAGTCCCTGCTCGGCGCGACCCGGCTGGAGATCGGTCGTCGGCTCGGACTGATCGATGAGAACGGCTGGGCCTTCTGCTGGGTGCTGGACGCGCCGCTGTTCGAACCGGCCGACAAAGCGGTCGCAGCCGGTGAGGTTGCCGTCGGATCCGGGGCGTGGACCGCCGTGCACCACGCGTTCACCTCGCCGAAGCCCGAGTCCATCGAGACCTTCGACACCGACCCCGGATCGGCACTGGCCTACGCGTACGACGTGGTCGCCAACGGCAATGAGATCGGCGGCGGCTCGATCCGTATTCATCGCCGCGACATCCAGGAGCGCGTGTTCGCCGTGATGGGCCTCGGTCACGAGGAGGCTCAGGCGAAATTCGGTTTCCTCCTCGATGCGTTCAACTACGGTCCGCCGCCGCACGGTGGCATCGCCTTCGGCTGGGACCGGATCTGCGCCCTGCTGTCGGGCACCGACTCGATCCGCGACGTGATCGCCTTCCCGAAGTCGGGCGGCGGTGTCGACCCGCTCACCGACGCGCCCGCGCCGATCAGCGCCCAGCAGCGGAAGGAAGCGGGCGTGGACGCCAAGCCGACATGACCGAGGACCTGTTCGGGGAGCCGGTCGGTCCGCCGTTGCCCGGAACCAGCGGGAGTCTGGCCGACGGCGACCGGCCGGGCTTGCCGCTGGCCGTGCGGATGCGGCCGCGGACGCTGGACGAGATCGTCGGGCAGCAGCACCTGCTCGCGCCGGGTTCGCCGCTGCGCCGGCTCGCCGCGGGAGAGCCGATGTCGATCTTCCTCTGGGGTCCGCCGGGCGTCGGCAAGACCACCATCGCGTCGGTGGTGTCGCGGCAGACCGATTCGAAGTTCGTCGAGATCTCCGCGGTCACCGCCGGCGTCAAGGAGGTCCGGGCCGTGCTCGACCAGGCCCGCCGCGATCTGCGGACCGGCCGCCAGACGGTGCTGTTCGTCGACGAGGTGCACCGCTTCTCCAAGACCCAGCAGGACGTCCTGCTGCCGGCGGTGGAGAACCGGCTGGTGACGCTGATCGCCGCCACCACCGAGAATCCGAGTTTCTCGGTGATCTCGCCGTTGCTCTCCCGGTCGCTGCTGCTCACCCTGAAGCCGCTGACCGATGACGACATCTCCGGACTGCTCGACCGGGCTCTCACCGAGGAGCGGGGGGTGCAGCCCGCCGCCGGCGCCGAGTTGATCTTGGAGCCCGAGGCCCGAGCGATGATCTTGAGACTGGCCGGAGGTGATGCCCGACGAGCACTCACCTATCTGGAGGAGTCCGCCTCAGGTGCGGTGGCCCAGGGGACCGACGGCGGGCCGGGTCAGTTGGTGATCACCACCGCCATCCTCGAGCAGGCGGTGGACAAGGCGGCCATCCGCTACGACCGCGATGGTGATCAGCACTATGACGTGATCAGTGCGTTCATCAAGTCGATCCGTGGCTCGGATGTGCAAGCCGCACTGCATTATCTGGCCCGGATGATCGCGGCCGGGGAGGACCCGCGCTTCATCGCCCGGCGTTTGGTGATCTTGGCGTCCGAGGACATCGGCCTGGCCGATCCGACGGCCCTCACCACCGCCGTGGCCGCCGCCGACGCCGTGGCCTTCATCGGCATGCCGGAGGGCCGGATCAATCTGGCCCAGGCGGTGATCGCGCTGGCACTGGCGCCGAAGTCCAATGCGGTGATCATGGCGATCGACGCGGCCCTGGCCGACGTCGACGCGGGCCGGATCGGCCTGGTGCCGGCGCATCTGCGGGATGCGCACTACGCCGGCGCCAAGAAGATCGGACACGGCAAGGGCTACCAGTACGCTCATGATCATCCGCACGGGATCGCCGCCCAGCAGTACCTGCCCGATGAGCTGGTCGACGTCCGCTACTACACGCCCACCGATCATGGCGCCGAGGCGGCGGTCGCGGCGCGGCTGACCAAGATCAACGAACTGCTGGGCCGGGACACCCCGTGACCACCAGCGTTTCGGTGGCCGGCGATCTGCTGGTGCACCTCCGTCGGGCCCGCGACCTGATCGACCGCGACTATGCCGAACCGCTCGATCTGACGAGGCTGGCGTCGGCGGCGGGGATGTCCAAGTTCCACTTCCTGCGTTGCTTCGCTTCCGCGTACGGCTTGACGCCGGCGGCGTACCTCACGCAACGGAGGGTCGAACGAGCCCAGGATCTGCTCCGGGCCACCAACCTGACGGTGACCGAGGTGTGCGGGCTGGTCGGCTACGCCAGCCTCGGGTCGTTCAGCAGCCGATTCACCCAGTTGGTCGGGATGAGTCCTTCGGCGTACCAGGCCCGTTGGGCGAGCACCGGCGGCCCGCGGATCCCCGGCTGTTTCGTCTTCATGCACGGCCTGAGCGACCGGGCACCAGCCACCCGGAACGCCGCAAGATCGAAGAAGGCGCAATCACCCGAATCTGGCTAGATTCGATTTCATGATCACGCACATATCCCTGACCACGCTCTGGGTCACCGATCAGGACGCGGCCAAGGCGTTCTACATCGACAAGCTCGGCTTCGTCGAGAAGACCGACCTGACCATGGGGGAGGGCTTTCGCTGGGTCACCATCGTCCTTCCCGAGCACCCCGAGCTCGAGGTGACCTTGATGGTCCCCGGCCCGCCGCTGGACGATCAGATGGCCGAGGCGGTCCGGCGCTCGCTGGCCGCCGGGACCATGGGCGGTTTCGGGATCGCCACCGACGACTGCCGCAAGACCTACACCGAGCTCAGCGCTCAGGGGGTCGAGTTCACCCAACCGCCGGCGGACCGGCCGTACGGCATCGAGGCGGTCATGCGGGACAACTCGGGCAACTGGCTGGTGCTGGTGGAGCAGAAGGATTTCCGTCCGGAGGACTTCGGGTAGGCCGAACCGTGAACCCAGGGGCTTCGGCCGAGGTCGCGCGGTAAGGTCTCCTAGGCGCCGCCCGGAGGCGACGCGGACACCACTCGACCGTAAGGAAAGCCCCCCATGACCGCAGGTGAAATCGCCGGCCTGATCGCGGCCATCGCGTTTGTCGCCCTCGTGGCCCTGACGGCCGTTCCGCTGCTCAAACTGGGCCGGGTGCTGGAAGAAGTGCGGTTGGCCGTACGCGACATCGGCCACGAATCCGTGCCGATCCTGACCGAGCTGCGCGGCACCGTTCGGGCCACCAACGACGAGCTCGGCAAGCTCAGCCTGGTCACCGACGACGTGGCGAAGGTCAGCGCGAACGCCACCGTGGTGAGCGAGAACGCGGCCCAGATGACCAGCCTGTTCTCCGCCACCCTGGGCGGGCCGCTGGTCAAGACCGCGGCCTTCACCTACGGCGTACGCAAGAGCCATCCGGGGCGACGGCAGCCGCCGGGCGAAGCGAGGCCGGACATGATGCGCCGTCTCTTCTGGTTCATCCTCGGCGCGGGTCTGGCGATCTTCGTCTACCGGAAGATCCGCGAATCCTGGAAGAAAGCCAGTCCCGAGGCGATCGGTCACCGGGTCGCCGAGTCGGCCAGCGGCGTCGGCGAGCGGGCGCAGGACTTCGCCGCCCGGGTGCGAGCCGGTATGGCCGAGCGCGAGACGGAACTCCGCGAGACGCTCGGTCTGCCCGAATAAGCCAAGCTCGTGACCTTCGCAAGGACAATCTGATCATGAAAACCGCCGAGATTCGGCGCCGCTTCCTGGACTTCTTCGCCACCCGTGGCCACGAAGTGGTGCCCTCAGCACCGCTGCTCTACAACGACCCCACCCTGCTGTTCGTGAACGCCGGCATGGTGCCCTTCAAGCCGTACTTCACCGGCGCCGAAACCGCCCCCTACGACCGGGCCACGAGCGTCCAGAAGTGCGTCCGCACGCTCGACATCGAAGAGGTCGGCAAGACCACCCGGCATGGCACCTTCTTCCAGATGAACGGCAACTTCTCCTTCGGCGACTACTTCAAGGCCGAGGCGATCCGGTACGCCTGGGAGCTGGTCACCGGCTCCGTCGACGAGGGCGGCTACGGCTTCGATCCGGGCAAGGTGTGGGTCACCGTGCTGCACTCCGACGACGAGGCGGCCGCGCTGTGGCAGAGCATCGCCGGCCTTCCGGCCAAGCGGATCCAGCGCCGCGGGCTGCTCGACAACTACTGGCACATGGGCATTCCGGGACCGGGCGGCCCGTGCAGCGAGATCTACATCGACCGCGGTCCCCAGTACGGACCCGAGGGCGGCCCCGTCGTCGACGAGGACCGGTTCCTGGAGATCTGGAACCTGGTTTTCATGCAGGAGGAGCTGGCGGCCGTCCGCAAGAAGGACGACTTCGACATCGCACGCCCGCTGCCGCGGAAGAACATCGACACCGGTATGGGTCTGGAGCGCGTCGCGTACCTGCTGCAGGACGTCGACAACCTGTACGAGATCGACCAGGTGTACCCGGTGCTCGAGCACGCCGCGCAACTGTCGGGCAAGCGCTACGGCGACGATCACGGCGACGACGTGCGGATGCGCGTGGTGGCCGACCACATCCGCTCCGGTCTGATGCTGATCGCCGACGGGGTGACGCCGGGCAACGAGGCGCGCGGGTACGTGCTGCGCCGGCTGCTGCGCCGGGTGATCCGGTCGATGCGCCTGCTCGGTGTCGCCGAGCCGGTGCTGCCGGAGCTGCTCCCGGTCAGCCGCGATCTGATGAGTGAGTCGTATCCGGAGGTGGCGAGCGACTGGGCCCGGATCTCCCAGATCGCGTACGGCGAGGAGGACGCGTTCCGGCGCACCCTGACCACCGGAACTCAGATCTTCGACCTGGCGGTTGCGGACGCGAAGCAGCGGCATCAGCCGACACTGACCGGCGAACGCGCCTTTCAGCTCCACGACACGTACGGCTTCCCGATCGATCTCACCCTGGAGATGGCGTCCGAACAGGGCCTGAGCGTCGACGAGCCGGGCTTCCGGCGGTTGATGCAGGAGCAGAAGGACCGGGCCAAGGCGGACGCGAAGTCCAAGAAGGCCGGCGCACTGGCGGTCGACGTCTATCGCGACCTGCGGGCGTTCGGTGCGACCCCGTTCACCGGGTACAGCGAGCTGACGACCGAGTCCAAGATCCGCGGCATCGTGGTCGACGGTGAGCTGGTCGAGGCGGCGGAGGAGGGCGACACGGTCGAGGTCGTGCTCGAGCGGACCCCGTTCTACGCCGAGTCGGGTGGCCAGGACTCCGACGCGGGGCGGATCACCGGAGCCGGCGTCGAGCTCGAAGTGGTCGACGTGCAGCGGCCGGTCAAGGGTCTGATCGTGCACCGGGTCCGGGTGACCAAGGGTGAGCTGTTGCGGGGCACCGACGTGCTCGCCGCGGTCGATGGCGAGTGGCGGCTCGGCGCCTGCCAGGCGCACTCCGGCACCCACGTGATGCATGCGGCGCTGCGGCAGATCCTCGGCCCGACCGCGCTACAGAGCGGCTCGTACAACAAGCCCGGATATCTCCGGCTCGACTTCGCCTGGCAGAGCGGGCTCAGCCAGCAGATCCGTAGTGACGTCGAGGAGGCCGCCAACCAGGCCATTCGCAAGGACCTCAACGTGTCCGCGAACTACATGCCGCTGGCCACCGCACGGGAGATCGGCGCGCTGGCGCTGTTCGGCGAGACGTACGACGAAGAGGTGCGGGTGGTGGAGATGGGCGGCCGGTGGTCGCGCGAGCTCTGTGGTGGCACCCATGTCCAGCACTCGTCGCAGATCGGTCTGGTCACCCTCACCAGCGAGCAGTCAGTCGGGTCGGGCGTACGCCGGGTCGAGGCCTTCGTCGGGATCGAGGCCTTCCGCTTCCTGGCCAAGGAGCGCGCGCTGGTGCTCGGCCTGACCGAGACGCTGAAGGTGCAGCCGGACCAGCTCGCCGATCGGGTCAGCAAGCTGGTGGCCCAGCTCAAGGCCGCGGAGAAGCAGATCGCCGACCTCAAGAGCCGCAACGTGCTGGCCGACGTGGGCAGCATCGTGGCCACCAGCCACGACATGTGGGGAGTCGGCTACATCGCCCACCGCGCCGAAGGGGTCGCCGGCAACGACCTGCGATCCCTCGCGCTCGAGATCCGCAATCGCGTCGCCGACCGCCCGTCGGTGATCGCCGTGGTCGGCGGCACCGCGGAGAAGCCGAGCGTGGTCATCGTGACGACCCAGGGTGCGCGGGACCTCAAGCTGAGCGCCGGAGAGCTGGTCCAGGTGGCCAGCGAGACCCTCGGTGGTCGTGGCGGCGGCAAGGACGACATCGCCCAGGGCGGCGGCACCGACGGTGCCCGGGCCGACGACGCGCTCAAGGCGGTCGAGTACGCCATCGGCCGCACCCTGCAGAGCTGACTCTCGCTGTGCTCCGCGTTTGCCGTCGGGGGACGGGAAACCTGGGTCAGATGGCGCCGTACGGCCCGCCTTTCCCGTCCCTCGACGGCAAACGTGGGACCGGAGGCGGCCGTGCCGCGGGGGACGCCGCCGGATGAGGCGTGGGGTACGCCTGGCGATCGACTGGGGCGATGCCCGGATCGGGGTGGCCGCCTGCGATCGCGACGGCGTGCTCGCGTACCCGCTGGCCACGGTGCCGGCCGGAGCCAGCGAGTTGGCGCGGCTGGCCGAGTTGGTGGCCGAGCACGAGCCGATCGAGGTGCTCGTCGGGCTCCCGCGGTCGCTCAGCGGCGGTGAGGGCCCGGCAGCCGGGAAAGCCCGCGAGCGAGCCGGCCGGCTGGCCGCCGGGCTCGCCGTTCCGGTCCGCCTGGTGGACGAGCGGCTGTCCACCGTGACCGCGAGCCAGCGACTCCGAGCCAGCGGCAAACGGGCGAAACAGCAGCGTCCGCTGATCGACGCCGCCGCGGCCGCCGCCATCCTGGAGCACGCGCTGGCGATCGAACGTTCCGGAGGAAACCCGCCGGGAGAGCTAGTATCGGGCGATCCCGACTGACGAAGGGGCCGCTAGAGACGACGAGGGGAGAGCAGCCAGCGTGTCATCGATTCTCGACCCCGAGGTCAAGCCGAGCCCGGCAAAGGAGATCATGCACAAGGGCAAGGGCTGCCTCGCGGTGATCGTGGCCGCATCGGTCCTCATCTTCGGCGGCTTCTTCGTCTGGAACAAAGCCACCAACTTCATCGAGACGTTCGGCGAGATTCCGGACTACCCGGGTCCCGGCAAGGCCAAGATCATCGTGACGGTGCCGGAAGGCTCCTCGCTCGACACCATCGGCCAGATCCTGGTCAGCAACGACGTGATCCGCTCGCATCGCGCCTGGGACCAGGCGGTCAACTCCGAAGAGCGGGCGACGAGCGTGCAGGCCGGCAGCTATGCGATGAAGGTCCAGATGACGGCGATCGACGCCCTGCGGCTGTTGATCAATCCGGGCAGCTCGAAGATCCGGGCCCAGTTCACCATCCCGGAAGGGCTCAGGCTGTCCGCGCAGGTCGACACGCTGGTCAAACAGACCAAGATCAGGAAGGTCGCCTACCAGGCGGCGCTGAAGAAGCCCAAGTCGCTCGGGCTGCCCAAGTACGCGAAGAACCGTCCGGAGGGCTATCTGTTCCCCGAAACCTACGAGCTGACCGCCGAGTCGACGGCATCCTCGACCCTGCGCCAGATGGTCGCCCAGTACAAGTCGGTCAGCCGCGACATCGGCCTCGAGAGCTCCGCGAAGCGGCTGAAGCGGTCCCCGCACCAGGTGGTCACCGTGGCCAGCATCATCGAGGCTGAGGTGAACAAGGACCAGTACCGGGCCAAGGTGGCCCGGGTGCTCTACAACCGGCTCGACAAGGGCATGAAGCTCGGCCTGGACTCGACCGTCATCTACGCCGAGAAGCTGAAGACCAACACGACCACCCCGAAGGATCGGCGGAGCAGGTCGAGGTACAACACCTATCGGTACAAGGGCCTGCCACCCGGGCCGATCGGCGCGCCCGGCAAGGCGGCGCTGCAGGCGGCGGCCAACCCGGAGAAGGGCAAGTGGCTCTACTTCGTCACCGTCGACTTCGACACCGGTGAGACGAAGTTCGCCCGCACCGAGGCCGGGTTCCTGAAGCTCGCAGAAGGAGTTCCAGACCTGGTGTCAGTCCAATCCCGGCCGCTGTGACACCTGAGCTCTCCGGATCGGAGTCCAGGCGCTGCGCCGTCCTCGGTTCACCGATCGGGCACTCACTGTCGCCCACCCTGCATCGGGCCGCGTACGCCGAGCTCGGCCTCGACTGGACCTACGACCGGTTCGAGGTGACCGAGCGGAGAACTGGCCGGCTTCGTGGCCGGCCTGGACACTCACTGGCGCGGGCTCAGCATCACCATGCCGCTCAAGGTCGCGGTGCTCGACCTCGGCCTGGTCGATGAGGTGGCTCATCTAGCCGGCGCCGGGAACACGCTGATCTTCGACGACGACGCGCGCCGGGTGCACAACACCGACGTCGGCGGACTGGTCTCGGCGGTCCGCCGGATCAGCTCCGGCCCCGCGCCTCGGGTCACCATCCTGGGCACCGGCGCCACGGCCCGCTCCGCCCTGGTCTCCGCCGCTCAACTCGGCGCGGAACAGGTCACGGTGGTCGCTCGCACTCCGAGCAGAGGCCGTAGCACTACAAGGGCTGGGCGGCCGGCTGGAACTCGGCGTACGCGTGCAGGACTGGGGGCACCGCTGCCCGAGGCGGATCTGGTCATCTCCACCGCCGTCGCCGGTGCCGCCGACGCCATTGCGCCCGCGATCGCCGCCAGCGCGCCGCTGATCTTCGACGCGATCTACGATCCGTGGCCCACCGAACTCGCCTCGGTCGCCGCGCGCGCCGGGTGCACGGTGATCAACGGCCTCGACCTGCTGATCGGTCAGGCCCTGCTGCAGATCGAGCTGATGACCGGCCGCACGGTCCCCGCCGCCACCCTCTACGCCGCTCTCCCCACCGACTTGTCAGATGCTCAGCGAGCTATGACGCACTGAGACTCTGACAACTCGGTGGAGGACGCCATGGAAGACTCGGACCATGCTCAGATGGCTGACGGCGGGGGAGTCGCACGGCCAGGCGCTGGTGGCGATCCTCGAAGGACTGCCGGCCCACGTCCAGGTGACGAGCGCCGACATCGCCGAGGCGCTGGCCCGGCGTCGGCTCGGTTTCGGCCGCGGCGCCCGGATGAAGTTCGAGGCGGACGCGGTGACGATCCTCGGCGGCATCCGGCACGGTGAGACCCAGGGCGGTCCGATCGCGATCCAGATCGGCAACAGCGAGTGGCCCAAGTGGGCAGACGGTGATGGCGGCCGATCCGGTCGACGCCGACGAACTCGAGGGCCAGGCCCGGAACGCCGCGCTGACCCGTCCCCGGCCCGGTCACGCCGACCTGGTGGGCATGCAGAAGTACGACTTCGACGAGGCCCGGCCGATCCTGGAGCGCGCGAGCGCCCGGGAGACGGCGGCCCGGGTCGCCCTCGGCCGGGTCGCCACGCAGCTTCCTGCACCAGGCGTTCGGGGTCACGCGTCCTCAGCCACGTCGTCGAGCTCGGCACCGTCGCGGCGCCGGCCGGGGTGATCCCGACCTTCGACGACCTCGCGGGCATCGACGACGACCCGGTCCGCTGCTTCGACCGCGACGCCAGCGCGGCGATGATCGCCGAGGTCGAGGCGGCCCAGAAGGACGGCGACACCCTCGGTGGAGTGGTCGAGGTCGTGGTCTGGGGCCTGCCGCCCGGACTGGGTTCGCACGTGCACTGGGACCGGCGGCTCGACGCGCAGCTGGCCGGCGCGCTGATGGGCATCCAGGCGATCAAGGGCGTCGAGGTCGGCGACGGCTTCGAGCTCGCCCGGACCCGCGGCAGCGCTGCCCACGACGAGATCGTGCCGAGCGACGGGCGGATCCCCGGGCCTCGCACCGCTCGGGCGGCACCGAGGGCGGCATGAGCACCGGCGAGGTGCTGCGGGTCCGGGCGGCGATGAAGCCGATCTCGACCGTGCCGCGGGCGTTGCGCACATCGACGTCGTGACCGGCGAGCCGGCGGTGGCCCACCACCAGCGCTCCGACGTCTGCGCGGTGCCGGCCGCCGGGGTGGTGGCCGAGGCCATGGTCGCCTTGGTACTGGCCGATGCCGCCCTGGAGAAGTTCGGCGGGGACTCGGTCAAGGAGACCCGGCGCAATGTCTCGGCCTACCTGGCCGACATCGCCGAGCGCGGCTGCAGGTGCGCGCGATGACCGTGACGGCGGCGGTGGTGGTGATGGGCGCGCCCGGCTCCGGCAAGTCGACCATCGGGCCGCGGCTCGCCGAGCAACTGGCGCTGCCGTTCGTGGACACCGATGCGGTGATCGAGCAGCGCGAGGGCCGGCCGATCACGCAGATCTTCGTCGAGGACGGCGAGCCGGCGTTCCGCGCCCTGGAGGAGCAGGTGACCGCGGAACTGCTCGCGGAGCCGATCGTGCTCGCACTGGGGGGGGAGCGATCCTGTCCGCGGCCACCCGGGGCGCGCTGCGTGGCCACCGGGTGATCTGGCTCAAGGTGGGCGTACCGGCCGCGCGTCCAACGGATCGGGCTGAACGCCGCCCGGCCGCTGCTGCTCGGCAACGTCCGCGGCCGGCTGGTCAAACTGCTGGCCGACCGGTTGCCGCTGTACGCCGAGTGCGCGACCGAGTCGGTCGAGACCGATCGCCTGACTCCGGACGAGGTGCTGGATCAGATCATGAGCCGGACGCGCGAGGTGCTGAGCCGACGCGGATCCGGGTCACGGCCGAGCGCCCGTACGACGTGTTGGTGGGCCACGGTCTGCTGGGCGTACTTCCCGGTCTGCTGGGCGGCGGCGCCCAGCGGGTGGCCGTCATCCATCCGCCGACGCTGATCGAGTTCGCGGAGCGGATCAGTCACCTGCTCGGCGAGTCCGGGCTCGAGCCGGTGCGGATCGACGTACCGGACGCGGAAGCGGCCAAGACCGCCGAGGTCGCGGCCCGCTGCTGGGCCGTGCTCGGCAGCGCCGGTTTCACCCGGTCCGACGCGGTGATCGGGGTCGGCGGGGGCGCGACCACGGACCTGGCCGGGTTCGTCGCGGCGACCTGGCTGCGCGGAGTGCGGCTGATCACCGTGCCGACCACGGTGCTGGCCATGGTCGACGCCGCGGTCGGCGGCAAGACCGGCATCAACACCGCCGAGGGCAAGAACCTCGTCGGCAGCTTCTACGAGCCGGCCGGGGTGCTCTGCGACCTCGACGTGCTCACCACCTTGTCCGGTGACGATCTGGTCGGCGGCCTGGCCGAGGTGATCAAGTGCGGCTTCATCGCCGATCCGCAGATCCTGACCATGATCGAATCCGATCCAGCGGCAGCCACCAAGGCCGGGTCGGCGGTGCTGCGTGAACTGATCGAGCGGTCGGTCGCGGTCAAAGCGCGCGTCGTCTCGGCCGATCTGCGTGAGACGACCTCGGTCGGGGCCGAGGTCGGCCGCGAACTGCTGAACTACGGCCACACCCTCGGGCACGCCATCGAGCGCCGGGAGCACTACCGCTGGCGGCACGGCGAGGCGATCAGTGTCGGGATGATCTTCGCCGCCGAGTTGGCCCGGCTGGCCGGCCGTCTCGATCAGCCCACCGCCGACCGGCACAAGTTGATCTTGAACTCGGTCGGACTGCCGACCCGGTACGCGCCGGAGGCCTTCGACGAACTGCTGGCCACAATGGCCCTGGACAAGAAGACCCGTGGGTCGACGCTGCGCTTCGTGATCTTGAACGGTCTGGCCAGCGCCGAGATCCTGGCCGGCCCGGACGAGCCGTTGCTGCGGGCCGCGTACGCGGCGGTCTCGGGCTGAGCGGAGTATCTGCAGCGGAAGCTCAGGCCTCGTCGCAACCAGGAGGTGGACCACGATGTCATTGCGGTCAGCACGATTCACCGGGAATCCGGTGCTTGAGGCCATCGCCCAGGGGGACCAGGCGTCCTATCTGCGATTCGGCGCCCAAAGCGATGCGGTGCGCGCCGTGCAGGAGGCGCTGATCGACCCTGGGTCACTCGATCCCCGACGGGGCCACCGGAAACGACGAGCAGGAGCGCCGACTGACCGGGGCGCAGTTCAGCTTCAGCCCGCTGTCGTCCTGGGTCCCGGCCGCGTTGCCGAGCGCGATGCTGACCGGACTGACCGCCCTTCTTGACCCGGCATCAGGTCGCTGACGTCCTCAACACCTTCCTGGCCACCAGCCTCGCCGAGGGGCAGACGTTGCGGCTGCTCTGGCATACGTTCGAACACCAGCTGTGGCGGCCGGTCGACGTCGGCAGCGACAGCCCCCGGCGGGCGTGGTGGAACGACGTCACGCCGGTCCCGAGCGGCGTCACCGCGACCCCGTTCCCGGTGACTCCGCAAGCTTTCGGAAACAACGTGGCCGACCTGTTCGAGCTCGGCTTCCTGATCGACGGCAACGGCGTGATCACCGTCCTGGGCGAGACGGTCGTGGAAGCCGCGGCCCTGGTCGGTCTGGACAAGGCCCGGATCAACGCGGCGGTCGACGGGCTGCCGTTTCCCTGACGCCCGGCGCGCGGGAGGATGGCAGGCATGACCGAGGCCTGGGGTGATCTGACCGTACGCGAAGCCTTCGGCGAGGCTGCGCGGGCCTACGCCGAGCTGGTCCGGTCGATCCCACCGGGGAGCTGGGATGGCCCGGGACTCGGCGAGTGGAGCGTCCGCGACCTGGTCGGGCACACGAGTCGCGCCCTGATCACCGTCGAGACCTATCTCCAGCAGCCGGCCGAGATCGAGGACGTGTCGACGCCGGCGGGCTATCTCGCCGCCCTCGGTGCGGTGGACGCGGCCGCCGTCGCCGCCCGCGGCCGTGAAGCGGGCCGGGCGTTGGGCGACGACCCGATGGCCACAATCGAGGCGCTGATCGATCGTGTCCTGCCCCTGGTCGACCGCGACGACAATCCGCTGATCACCACGGCAGCCGGCGGAATGCGCCTGGACAGCTATCTGCCGACCCGGACCTTCGAACTCGTCGTCCACGGCTTCGACATCGCCGCCGCGACGTCGATCGAGCCGCCCGACCTACAGCGAACAGTTGCTCAGCCAGGTCGTCGGCATCGCCGCGACCGCTGCGGTGATCCGCGGCTCCGGTCCGGAGCTTCTCCGTGCGCTCACCGGCCGCCAGTCGCTCCGGTCGGATTTCTCAATCGTCTGACCGATCTGCATGTATTATGCATGCATGACCGTTGCCCTCCAGATTCGCGACGTCCCCGAAGAGGTGCGCGATGTATTGGCTGACCAAGCCGCCCAACGCGGGCAGTCGATGCAGGCGTATCTCTTGGAACTGCTGCAGCGCGAGACGCGGGCGCTGGGCAATATCGGCCGATTCGACAGATTGGCCGAGCATCGAGCCGTGACGCCAGTGGGATCAGAGATTGTCGACATCATCCGCGAGGGCCGAGACGGCGGCTTCGACGTCGACCGCGGCATGTGATCGTCGTCGACGCCAGCGCCTGGGCGAACGGCCTCGCCGATCCGGGTGACCTGGGCGCTCGATGCCGGCAAGAGCTCGACACTGATCCAGACTGGATAGGACCGGCTCATCTGCCCACCGAGGTGCTGAGAACGTTGCGGCGGCTGGAAGTCGCCGGTCGGCTCAGCACCGTGGACGCGTCGACGCTGGCCGCCGATGTGGCCAGCACCCAAGTGCGCATCTTCGGCCCCGAACCGTGGCTGCTCGCAGCTCAATGGGAACTGCGGCACAACGTCAGCGCCTACGACGCCCCCTATATCGTCATTGCGCAACGTGTTGCCGCGCATCTGATCACCGCTGACATCCGTCTGGCCCGCGCCGCGACAGCCCTCGGCGTACCGGTTCGGCTGATTCAGCTGTGAGATGGCTGTTCGTCTAGACTGGGCCGCTGCCCTGGCCGGGCGGCACAACGAGCAGAAGCGGAAGGTACGTAGGCGTGGCGTCGACGAACGATCTGAAGAACGGCATGGTGCTTGACCTGGACGGCCAGCTGTGGTCGGTGGTCTGGTTCCAGCATCACAAGCCCGGTAAGGGCAACACGGTGGTGCGGACCAAGCTCAAGCACGTGCTGTCGGGCAAGGTCGTCGACCGGACGTTCAACTCCGACACCAAGGTCGACACGGCGAACGTCGACAAGCGGGACATGCAGTACCTCTACCACGACGGCTCCGGCTTCGTCTTCATGGACACCTCGACCTACGACCAGCTGACGATCAGCGACGAGACGGTCGGCGACGCCAAGAACTACCTGCTCGAGGAGCAGGTCGCCACCGTCGCGATCCACGAGAGCACGCCCCTCTACATCGAGCTGCCCGGCCTCCGTCGAGCTCCAGGTCACCTACACCGAGCCGGGCCTGCAGGGCGACCGGAGCACCGGCGGCACCAAGCCGGCGACGGTGGAGACCGGGTCTGCAGGTCCAGGTCCCGCTGTTCCTGACCACGGGCGAGAAGGTCAGGATCGACACCCGTACGGGTGAATATCTCGGCCGTGTCTGAGGCTCCGCCGGCCCGGCCCGAACGGGTCGGCTCGACCCGGAGCAAGGCCCGCAAGCGCGCCCTGGACATCTCTGTTCGAGTCCGAGCTGCGCGGCACCGACGTGCTCGACACGCTGGCCGAGCGGACGGCGGACGCGGACCCGCCGGTCCGGGACTACACGAAGACCCTGGTCGAAGGGGTGTCCGCCGCACGCGGCGGCCATCGACGAACGGATCTCCGGGTCGTTGGCGAGCGGCTGGAGCCTGGCCCGTACGCCGCGGGTCGACCGCAACACGTTGCGGATCGCGGTCTTCGAACTGGACTATCTCGACCTGCCGGATGCCGTCGTCGTCTCCGAGGCGGTGCACCTGGTCTCGGAGCTGTCGACCGACGACTCGCCCGCCTTCGTCAACGGCGTGCTCCGCGGGCTGATCACGAGTCGGACGCCCTAG
The DNA here is from genome assembly GCA_963723815.1 of uncultured Actinomycetota bacterium. Lineage (GTDB taxonomy): Bacteria > Actinomycetota > Actinomycetes > Propionibacteriales > Propionibacteriaceae > Microlunatus. The sequence goes on from CAVRSH010000010.1 coordinate 111,054, forward strand.
TGCACCGATGACCGACCGGGCACCGAGATCGCTGTCATCGACGGCGCGGCGAATCGAGTATCGGCCGCGAGGGGAACGGCGACCGGACGGCGGTGATCCTGCACGGCGGACACATGTCCGCGGGCTGCCGGTTCGGCGAGCAGAGCTTCATCCAGGCCGGGTGCTCGGTGCTCGTGGTCTCCCGGCCGGGATACGGCCGGACCGATCCCGGAGCCGGGCCGTCGGCACCGGAGTTCGTCGTCCGGCTGACCGCGCTGTGTGCCTCCCTCGGCGTCGCCGACGCGACCGCCGTCGGCATCTCGCTCGGTGCCCGCTCGGCGCTGACCCTCGCCGCGTACGCGCCCGACCTCGTCCGGGACGTCATCTTGATGTGCCCGACGAGCTTCCGGCCCTGGCCGGCTCCGCGGACCCGCCGGGTCGCCCGAGGCGCGTTCAACCCGGTCGCCGAGCACCTCACCTGGGGAACCGTGCACGCCCTGCTCCGCCGCGATCCCGGCCGTTACCTGCCCCGAATGGTGGCCGATCTCTCCACCCTGCCCGGCGATGAGGTGGTCCGCCGGCTGGGGGCCGATCGGCAGCGGGTGGTGGACTTCCTGCTCACCTGCCGATCGGGGAGCGGGTTCATGATCGACCTGCGGCCGCCCACGGACGTCACGTCCCGGGTCACCCAGCCGGTGCTGATCCTGGCCACCCGCAACGACGGCTCGGTGAGCTGGGAGCATCCGGCGCACCTGGCGGCGACGCTGCCGCAGGCCCAACTGACCGAGGTGGACACGCCGAGCCATCTGCTGTGGCTGGGCGAAGGGTCGGACCAGACTGCGGTCGCGATCGGGCAGTTTCTCGGATCCGGCTGATACCCTCTCAAGCGACCGGTCGGGCCCGAGCACCACGTCGGATCCGATCACGGTCAGCCAACCTTTAAGACCTGTCCTGTGAGGCAGGAAAGGACGGTCATGTTCGCAACCGATTCGAGTGCGCCCCCCGATCCCTCGATCGATCCCACACCATCCGACATCTCACCACCGCCGCGCCGTGCCCTGTTGGTCCTGGAAGACGGACGAGCCTTCCGCGGCCGCGCCTTCGGGGCGGTCGGCGAGACGTTCGGCGAAGCGGTCTTCGCCACCGCGATGTCCGGCTATCAGGAACTGCTGACCGATCCGAGCTACCACCGGCAGGTGGTGATCGCGACGTCGCCGCACATCGGCAACACGGGCTGGAACGACGAGGACGACGAGTCCGGACAGATCTGGGTCGCCGGGTACGTGGTCCGCGACGCCGCCCGGGTGTCCTCCAACTGGCGCTCCCGGCGCAGCCTGGACGACGAGCTCAAAGCCCAGGGCGTGGTCGGCATGTCCGACGTCGACACCCGGGCCCTGACCCGGCATCTGCGCGAGCGCGGCGCGATGCGGGTGGGCGTCTCGAGCGTGGAGACCGACGCCTCGGCCCTGCTCGAGCGGGTCAAGGCGCAGCCGCCGATGAGCGGTGCCCACCTCGCCGACGAGGTCTCGACCAGCCAGTCGTACGTGGTACGCCCGGACGGCGACCCGTCGTATCGGGTGGTCGCGGTGGACCTCGGCATCAAGTCGATGACGCCCGCGCGGATGGCCGAGCGCGGCATCGAGGTGCACGTCGTGCCGTCGACCGCGACGTTCGACCGAGATCGCCGCCCTCCAGCCGGACGGGGTGTTCTTCTCCAACGGCCCGGGCGACCCGGCGGCCGCGGACGGCCCGGTCGAGGTGCTGAGCGCGGTCCTCGACGCCGGCATCCCGTACTTCGGCATCTGCTTCGGCAACCAGTTGTTCGGTCGCGCGCTGGGCCTCGGCACCTTCAAGCTCGGCTACGGCCACCGCGGCATCAACCAGCCGGTGATGGACCTGACCACCCGCAAGGTCGAGGTCACCGCGCACAACCACGGGTTCGCCGTCGACGCCGCGCCGGGGGAGCAGATCCCCACCCCGTACGGGACCGCCGAGGTCAGCCACGTCTGCCTCAACGACGACGTGGTCGAGGGCCTGCAACTCAAGGACGCCGACGGCCGGCTGACCGCCTTCTCGGTGCAGTACCACCCCGAAGCCGCCGCCGGCCCGCACGACGCGGCCTACCTGTTCGACCGCTTCATCGACATGATGCGCGATCGACGCAGACCCGAGCCCTCGAGCCTGTCGAAGGGCGGGAGCTCTGATGCCGAAACGCACCGACATCTCCTCGATCATGGTGATCGGGTCCGGCCCCATCGTCATCGGCCAGGCCTGCGAGTTCGACTACTCGGGCACCCAGGCCTGCCGGATCCTCCGGGAGGAGGGGTTCCGGGTGATCCTGGTCAACTCCAACCCGGCGACGATCATGACCGATCCGGAGTTCGCCGACGCCACCTACATCGAGCCGATCACCCCGGAGTTCGTCGAGATGGTGATCGCCAAGGAGCGACCCGACGCGCTGCTGGCCACCCTGGGCGGGCAGACGGCGCTGAACGCCGCCGTCGCCCTGCACGAGAACGGCGCCCTGGAGCGGTACGGCGTCGAACTGATCGGCGCCTCCATCGAGGCCATCCAGCGCGGCGAGAACCGGGAACAGTTCAAGGCCATCGTCGAGGGGCTGCAGGGCATCGCCGGCGGCCCCGCCGAGGTGGCCCGGAGCGTCGGTCTGCCACTCCATGGACGACGTGCTGGCCGCGGCCGATGAGCTCGGCTACCCGCTGGTCGTCCGGCCCAGCTTCACCATGGGCGGCGTCGGCTCGGGCTTCGCCCACGACGAGGCCGACCTGCGCCGGATCGCCGGCGCGGGACTCTCGGCCAGCCCGACCACCGAGGTGTTGATCGAGGAATCGATCCTCGGCTGGAAGGAGTACGAGCTGGAGGTGATGCGGGACAAGGCCGACAACGTGGTGATCGTCTGCTCGATCGAGAACCTCGACCCGATGGGCGTGCACACCGGCGACTCGATCACCGTCGCCCCGTCGATGACCTTGACCGACCGCGAGTTCCAGCGGATGCGCGACGTGGCGATCGGCATCATCCGCGCCGTCGGCGTCGACACCGGCGGCTGCAACATCCAGTTCGCGATCGACCCGGCCGACGGTCGGATGATCGTGATCGAGATGAACCCGCGGGTGTCCCGGTCCTCGGCCGCTGGCCTCGAAGGCGACCGGCTTCCCGATCGCGAAGATCGCGGCCAAGGTGGCCATCGGCTACACCCTGGACGAGATCCCCAACGACATCACCCAGCAGACACCCGCCTCGTTCGAGCCGACGCTGGACTACGTGGTCGTCAAGGTGCCGCGGTTCGCCTTCGAGAAGTTCCCCTCGGCGGACTCCACGCTGACCACCCACATGAAGAGCGTCGGCGAGGCCATGGCCATCGGCCGCAACTTCACCGAGGCGCTCGGCAAGGCGCTGCGCAGCCTCGAGGACCCCAAGGCGCCGTTCGTGTTCGCCGGCGAGATCCTCGAGCCGGTGGAGGATCTGCTCACCCTGGCCGGCCGGCCGCACGACGGCCGGCTCGGCGTGGTGATGCGCGCGCTGCGCGCCGGGGCGACGCCCGAACAGGTCTTCGACGCGACCAAGATCGACCCCTGGTTCATCGACCAGCTGGTGCTGATCCTGGAGATCGCGACCATGATCAAGAACTCCCCGGAGCTGACCGCGGACGTGCTGCGGACGGCGAAGCGGCACGGTTTCTCCGACGCCCAGATCGCCTCGCTTGCGGGACCTCAGCGAGGATGTGGTCCGCGGTGTCCGCTGGGCCCTCGGCATCCGCCCGGTCTTCAAGACCGTCGACACCTGCGCGGCCGAGTTCGCGGCCCGGACGCCGTACCACTACAGCTCCTACGACGAGGAGAACGAGGTCGCGCCGCGGACCAAGCCGGCGGTGTTGATCTTGGGCAGCGGTCCCAACCGGATCGGCCAGGGCATCGAGTTCGACTACTCCTGCGTGCACGCGGCGATGTCGCTGTCGGAGGCCGGCTACGAAACGATCATGGTCAACTGCAACCCCGAGACCGTCTCGACCGACTACGACACGGCCGACCGGCTCTACTTCGAGCCGCTCACCCTTGAGGACGTGCTCGAGGTGGTGCACGCCGAACGGGCCGCGGGACCGGTCGTCGGGGTGATCGTCCAACTCGGCGGCCAGACGCCGCTCCGGCTGGCCCAGGCGCTCAAGGACGCCGGCGTGCCGATCGTCGGCACCAGCCCGGAGGCCATCCATCTGGCCGAGGAGCGCGGCGCGTTCGGACAGGTACTGGCCGAGGCCAACCTGCCGGCGCCCAAGCACGGCCTGGCCCGCTCATTCGACGAGGCCAAGAAGATCGCCGACGAGATCGGCTACCCGGTGCTGGTGCGCCCCTCGTACGTGCTGGGCGGGCGGGGCATGGAGATCGTCTACGACGAGGGCACCCTGTCGTCCTACATCGGGCGGGCGACCGAGGTCTCGCCGGCCCATCCGGTGCTGGTCGACCGGTTCCTCGACGATGCGGTGGAGATCGACGTCGACGCCCTGTACGACGGCATCGAGGTGTACATGGGCGGCGTGATGGAGCACATCGAGGAGGCCGGCATCCATTCGGGCGACTCGGCGTGCGCCCTGCCGCCGATCACCCTCGGCGCCGAGGTGGTGGACCGGATCCGCACCTCCACCGAGGCGATCGCCAAGGGCGTGGGCGTCCGGGGCTTGATCAACATCCAGTTCGCCCTGGCCGGGGACACGCTGTACGTGCTGGAGGCCAACCCGCGCGCCTCGCGTACGGTGCCCTTCGTCTCCAAGGCGACCGCGACGCCGCTGGCCAAGGCCGCCGCCCGGGTGATGCTCGGCACGACCGTCGCCGCAACTGCGGGTCGAGGGTCTGCTGCGCCCGACCGGAGACGGCTCGACCGAGGACAGCACGTCGCCGATCGCGGTCAAGGAAGCGGTGATGCCGTTCAACCGGTTCCGCACCGTGGACGGGATCTCGGTCGACACCATCCTCGGACCGGAGATGAAGTCGACCGGCGAGGTGATGGGACTGGACATGGGCTTCGGCACCGCGTTCGCCAAGAGCCAGGTCGCCGGCTTCGGTCCGCTGCCGACCAAGGGCACGGTCTTCATCTCGGTGGCCAACCGGGACAAGCGGTTCGTGATCTTCCCGGTGAAGCGGCTTGCTGATCTTGGTTTCCAGATCCTGGCCACCGCGGGCACGGCCTCGATGCTGCGGCGGCACGGCGTGCACGTCACCGCGGTGCGCAAGTACAGCCAAGGTCCCGGACCGGACGGCGAGAAGACCGTCGTGCAGGCGATCTTGGACAACGAGGTCGACTTGATCTTCAACACCCCCCACGGGCTCAGCCCGGACGGCCGGCCGCGCTTCGACGGCTACGAGATCCGCACCGCCGCGGTGATGCGCAACATCCCTTGCGTCACCACCGTGCAGGGCCTGGCCGCCGCGGTGCAGGGGATCGAGGCGATCATGGCCGGCAACGTCGGGGTCCGGTCCCTGCAGTCTTGGAGCACGGGTCGTTGATCATCGACCTCGGCTACCGCACGGTGGTCCGGCCGATCATGTTCCGGGCGTACGCCGGCGATGCCGAGCAGATCCATGAGCAGACCCTGACCATGATCAACACGCTGGGCCGCAGCCGGGCAGCCCTGGCGGGGATCGCCGCCCTGTGTGCCCGGCAGCGCAAGTCTCGGGTGGTGGCGGGCATCCAGTTCCCGGGACTGATCGGGCTGGCGGCCGGCCTGGACAAGAACGGGATCGGGGTGCGGGCCTGGGGCTCGCTCGGCTTCGGGCACGCCGAACTGGGCACCGTCACCGCACAGCCGCAACCCGGCAACGAGCGGCCGCGGCTCTTCCGGCTGCCCGACAGCGAGGCCGTGATCAACCGGATGGGATTCAACAATCGGGGTGCCCGCGGCAATGGCCGAGCGGCTCGCGGCGGCCGGCGTGGCCCGGGGCAACCAGGCGGCCGGGATCCCGCTCGGCATCTCCATCGGCAAGACCAAGATCATTCCGCTGGCCGACGCGGCTGAGGACTACCTGACGTCGCTACGCGTCCTCGCGCCGTACGCGGACTACCTGGCCATCAACGTCTCCAGCCCCAACACCCCAGGTCTGCGGTCGCTGCAGGACGCGGACACGTTGCGCGAGTTGATCAAGGTCCTGGTCGGCGAGGCCTGGCGACTCGCGGCCGGACACAACCCGGTGCCGATCTTCGTCAAGCTGGCCCCCGATCTCGCCGACGACGCCCTGGAGCAGGCGCTGGAGGTCTGCACCGACGCGGGCGCCGAGGGCATCATCGCCACCAACACCACCCTGGCCCGCGACGGCCTGGCCCCCGCCGATCAGCCACGAGCGGCCGAGGCGGGCGGTCTCTCCGGTGCGCCGCTCACCATCCGGGCCCGCGAGGTGGTGGCCTTCCTCGCCGCCCGGACCACGCTGCCGATCATCGGCGTCGGCGGCATCATCAGCGCCGACGACGGCCAGGCGATGCTCGACGCGGGTGCCAGCCTGCTGCAGGTCTACACCGGCTTCATCTTCCACGGGCCGGCGCTCGTCGCCGATCTCAACCGCCGCACCACCTACCGCGCGCTCGAGGAGACCGCATGACCACCTCGTACGGCGAGCGACTGACCACGGCGATCGCCGACCGCGGCCGGCTCTGCGTCGGGATCGATCCCCATCCTGCCGTCCTGCGGCGCTGGGGACTGCCCGAGGACGTCAGCGGCCTGGAACGCTGCGCTCGCGGGATGGTCGAGGCCCTCGGTCAGACGATCGCGATCTTCAAGCCGCAGTCGGCCTTCTTCGAGGCGTACGGTTCGCGCGGCGTCGCCGTGCTGGAGCGGACCCTGGCCGACATCAAAGCCGCCGGAGCGCTGTCGCTGCTCGACGTCAAGCGCGGAGACATCGGCTCGACCATGGACGCGTACGCGGCCGCGTACCTGACCGACGGCTCCGATCTCGCCGCCGATGCCATCACGCTCAGCCCGTACCTCGGCTTCGGCTCGCTGGCCGACGCGATCACCCTGGCCGAAGCCCAGGGCCGCGGCGTCTACGTGCTGGCCCTGACCAGCAATCCCGAGGGACCGCAGTTCCAGCACGCGGTGACCACAGCCGGCCGTTCCGTCGGCCAGACCGTCGTCGACGAGGCGGCTGAACTCAACACCGGCTCCGGGCTCGGCCACGTGGGAATCGTGGTCGGTGCGACCATCGGCCGCACCGGAGTGGACTTCTCCGCGCTCAACGGCTCGATCCTGGCCCCGGGCCTGGGAGCCCAGGGTGCCGGCGCGCCGGACCTCGCCGACGTCTTCGGAGCCGCACTGCCATTGGTGCTGCCCGCGATGAGCCGCGAGGTGCTCCGCGCCGGGCCCGAGGCAACCGCGCTACAACAAGCGGCGACACGGGCGCTGGGGGAGATGAAAGCCGTCATCGGCTTGGGGTAAGTTCCTAAGCCTTCCACCGATTCGAGGACGACCGCTGTGACGATTCCCCCGCTGAGCGACGAGCAACGCCAGCAGGCGCGGAGTGCCGCGACCGAGGCTCGACGCCGTCGTGCCGACATCAAGCAGGCCCTGCGTTCGGGGGAACGCAGCCTGGCCGAAGTGCTCGAACTGGCCGAACACGATGACGTGATCGCCCACACCAAGGTGATCGACGTGTTGCGCGCCCTCCCGCGCGTCGGGGCGGTGCGAGCCGGCAAGGTGATGGAGCGGCTCGACATCGCCGCCAACCGGCGACTGCGCGGCCTCGGCCGACACCAGAGCGCCGCCCTGATCGCTGAGTTCTCGAGCCGTCCGACGGCGTCACCGCCGCAGTCGTGAGCCCGGCCCGACTCACTGTGGTGTCGGGCCCGACCGCCGTCGGCAAGGGAACTGTCGTCGCTCGGCTCTCGGCCGAGCATCCGGAGATCTTCGTCTCGGTCTCCGCCACCACGCGTCCGCCGCGACCCGGGGAGGTTCACGGACGGCACTACCTGTTCGTCTCCGAGGCCGAGTTCGACGCGCTGATCGCCGATCCGACGCGTTGCTGGAGTGGGCGGTGGTGCACGGCCGGTACCGCTACGGCACGCCACGGGCGCCGGTGCTCGCCGCTCTCGCGGAGGGCCGTCCCGCCCTGCTGGAGATCGATCTGCAGGGGGCCCGGCAGGTCCGCCTCCGCTGGCCGAGTGCGCAGTTCGTGTTCCTGGCCCCACCGTCCTGGGACGAACTCGTCCGCCGGCTGGTCGGTCGAGGCACCGAGAATGCCGTCCAGCGCGCGCAGCGGTTGGAGACGGCCCGGGCCGAAATGGCTGCGCAGGACGAATTCGACCACGTGGTCGTGAATGGCGAAGTAGGTCAAGCAGTCGATGACTTGGTAGCCTTGGTCCGTCTGTAGTTCTGCAGCTCTGTTCGTCGTGCCCGAATCCGGGCACCGAGGCTGCTCCCGTCTCACACCGAAGGTTCACCTTGTCTGGAAATCACGTGGTCGCCGAAGGCATTACCAACCCCCCGATCGACGAGCTGCTGACGCGGTCGGATTCGAAGTACAAGCTGGTGCTGTTCGCCGCCAAGCGCGCCCGGCAGATCAACGCCTACTACTCCCAGCTCGGCGAGGGCCTGCTCGACCACGTCGGTCCGCTGGTCGAGACCACGGTCCAGGAGAAGCCGCTGTCCATCGCCCTGCGCGAGGTCAACGCCGGCAAGCTGAACTGCATCGACATCGACCCGGACGCCCCGGCCGAAACTGACGAGAACGGCTCATTCCGGCCCGAGACCGCCTGAGTTGAGCCGCGTCGTCCTGGGGGTGGCGGGCGGCATCGCCGCGTACAAGGCCTGCGAACTGCTCCGGCGACTGCTGCGGCGCCGGTCACCAGGTCACCGTCGTACCCACCGCCGCTGCGCTGGAGTTCGTCGGCGCCACGACCTGGGCGGCGCTGTCCGGCCAGCCGGTACACACCTCGGTCTTCGACGACGCCGAACTCGTCCCGCACGTGAAGCTGGGGCAGCAGGCCGACCTGGTCTTCGTCGCCCCGGCCACCGCCGACCTGCTGGCCCGGGCCGCCTCGGGCCGGGCCGACGACCTGCTCACCAATGTCCTGCTCACCGCCCACTGCCCGGTCGTCTACGCCCCGGCCATGCACACCGAGATGTGGCTGCACCCCGCCACCCAGGCCAATGTCGCCACCCTCCGCGACCGCGGCGCCGTCGTGCTGGCACCCGATTCCGGCCGGTTGACCGGCCCGGACTCCGGCCCCGGACGGCTCCCCGAACCCGCCGAACTGCTGGCCGTGGCGGCGTCGATCCTCGCCGATCCGAGCGTGGCGGCGACGCGCCGCCGACCGCGATCTGGACGGGCTCCGGGTCGCGATCAGCGCCGGAGGGACGCGCGAACACCTCGACCCGGTCCGCTTTCTGGGCAACTCCTCGTCGGGCCTGATGGGCTGGGCACTCGGCCCGGGCCGCCGCGCTGCGGGGCGCCGACGTCACCCTGGTCGCGGCGAACGTCGAACTGGCGGCCCCGCCGGGCGCCGAGGTTCGGCCGGTCACGTCGACGTCCGACCTCGCCGAGGCGATGACCAAGGCCGCCGCCGACGCCGACATCGTCGTGATGGCCGCGGCGCCCGCCGACTTCACTCCGGCCACGTCCAGCGATCTCAAGATCAAGAAGTCCGGCCGGGCCGGCCTCGAACTCACCCTCGTCCAGACCACCGACGTGCTGGCCGGTCTGGTCGCGGCGCGAACCGATCCCACTCAGGTGATCGTCGGCTTCGCCGCCGAGACGCCCACGGCCGAGCAGTCCCTGATCGAGCTCGGGCGGGCCAAGCTGGCCCGCAAGGGCTGCGATCTGCTGGTCCTCAACCAGGTCGGCCGGGGTCTGGTGTTCGGCCAGCCCGACAGCGAGATCATCCTGCTCTCCGCTGACGGCGCCGGTGAGCCGATCGGTGGCACGCAAAGACGTCCTGGCGCATCGCATTCTGAGCGCGGCGCTCGACCGACGCAACGAAGCGGAAAGACTAGGGCCCATGGCGCGCAGACTCTTCACGTCCGAATCGGTGACCGAAGGACATCCGGACAAGATCGCCGACCAGATCAGCGACACCGTGCTGGACGAACTGCTCCGGCAGGACCCGAACAGCCGGGTCGCGGTCGAGTGCCTGGTGACCACCGGCCTCGTCGTGGTGGCCGGCGAGGTGACCACCGAGTCGTACGTGGAGATCCCCAGGATCGTCCGGCAGCGGATCATCGACATCGGCTACGACTCCTCGACCAAGGGCTTCGACGGCGGCTCCTGCGGCGTGACCATCGCCATCGGCCAGCAGTCGCCCGACATCGCCCAGGGCGTCGACACCGCCTTCGAGAGCCGGACGCGGCGAGTCGCGCCGACGCGCTCGACCTGCAGGGCGCGGGCGACCAGGGCCTGATGTTCGGCTACGCCTGCAGCGAGACCCCGAGCCTGATGCCGCTGCCGATCGAACTCGCGCACCGGCTGGCCGAGCGGCTGTCGCTGGTCCGCAAGGACGGCACCATGCCGTACCTGCGCCCGGACGGCAAGACCCAGGTGACCATCGAGTACGACGGAGACCAGCCGGTCCGGCTGGACACCGTGGTGCTGTCCAGCCAGCACGCCGCCGACATCGACCTCGATGCGCTGCTGGCGCCGGACGTCCGCAAGCACGTGGTCGAGCCGGTGCTGGAGGGCTACGAGATCGACACCTCGCGACTACCGGCTGCTGGTCAACCCGACCGGACGGTTCGAGATCGGCGGCCCGATGGGCGACGCCGGGCTGACCGGCCGCAAGATCATCGTCGACACCTACGGCGGCATGGCCCGGCACGGCGGCGGCGCCTTCTCCGGCAAGGATCCCTCCAAGGTGGACCGGTCCGGCGGCGTACGCGATGCGCTGGGTCGCCAAGAACGTGGTCGCCGCCGGCCTGGCCCGGCGCTGCGAGGTGCAGGTCGCGTACGCGATCGGCAAGGCTCATCCGGTCGGCTTCTACGTGGAGACCTTCGGCACCGAGACGCGTGCCCGTCGAGCAGATCCAGCGCGCGGTGCTGGACGTCTTCGACCTGCGCCCTGCGGCGATCATCCGCGACCTCGACCTGAAGCGCCCGATCTACGCCCAGACCGCCGCGTACGGCCACTTCGGCCGGGACCTGCCCGGACCTGACCTGGGAGACGCACCGACCGGGCCGACGCCCTGGCCGCCGCCGTCCGCGGGATAGCTGTGACATTGCGACGCTCCGCGCCGCGCGGATCCGCTCGTAGCCACCGGTCTCCCCGCATTCGCGCGCAGCCGATCCTCGCTCGGCGGCGCCGATCCGAGACACTGCGACGCTCCGCATCGCGCGACCGCCAGCCACCGACTTCTCGTCATTCGCGAACGAAACATGTTCGCTCACTCCTCCACAGCTCGGCGGCGCGCGATCCGAGACACTGCGACGCTCCGCGCCGCGCGGATCGCGCCCGCAGCCACCGACTTCGCTCGTCATTCGCGAACGAAAAGCATGTTCGCTCACTCCTCCACAGCTCGGCGGCGCGCGATCCGAGACGGCCCTAGTGCCCAGCTCTCCGCGTCGCGCGGAGCAAACCTCGGGCTGACTGCGCCACTGCGGCGCCGACCAGCAGGCCGAGGGCCAGCGCCGAGATGACCGCGGCGACCTGCACCGCGCTGGAGATCGAGGGTGAACGGTCGACGGCCAGTTGAGTGGTGGACAACAGCCCGAGACTGCCCGGGACGAGCAGCCAGAATGCGGGCAGGAACACCACCAGCCGGGGCAGGGACGGTCTGATCGCCTCGACCAGGTACGCGCCGAGGCTCGCGGCCAGCGCGCCGAGAAAGCTGCCGAGCGGGAGCGGACACCTGCTGACCGAGCGTCTGAGCGGTGAGAGCGATCGCCAGTACCGCGACGATCCAGGGCAGCAGCCGCAACGGCGGCGACTCCATCAGGGTGATGCCGACGCTGATGATGATCAGCCCCGCCGGCGCGGTCCACCAGCCGAGCCCCTGCACCCGGATGTTGGCCAGCTGCTCCGGTCCGATCTGCAGCAACTGGCTCGCGGCGACCAACCCCAAGGTGAACAGCATCAGCTGCACGATGCCGAAGATCAGCCGGGCGGACCCGGCCATCATGTCTCCCGCGGCCAGCTCCGACATGGCCGTCACGATCAGCGCACCCGGCAGCAGTACGGCCAGCGAGGCCAGGGCGGTGCGCAGCGGCCCCTCGAGCAGTCCGGCGTCGGCGGCGGCGAACAGCCCGCAGCCGATGATGAACGCCGCCAGCGCCGGCACCAGGGTCGCGATCAGCGTGAACCGCGCGGCCAGCCGCAACAGCCCAGCCACGGCGATGCCGGCCAGCGTCGCGAACAGCACGTTGGCCGCGCCCGGCTGCAGGATCAGGCAGATTCCGGCCGACGCGACCGACCAGCCCGACGTCGGCGGCCCAGGCCGGGTACCCGCGGGACGGCGCGCAGGGCGAGCAGCCGACCGGTCGCCTCGACCACCGACACGAGCCGTCCAACAGCGGTGGCTGATCGCCCGGACCTCCACCGCCTGGTCGAGCCGCAGCGGCGCGTTCACCGACTCGAACGTCGCCGGTTCGCCGCTGGCCAGATCGAGGGTGATGCCCGTCGGCGAGCCGGCGATCTGCACATCGGGACGACCCAGCCGAGCGCTGACCTCAGCCAGCTCGTCCTCCACCTCGCCGACCGTCTGCCCGGTGGCGACCATGGCCGTGCCGAGGTACGCCAGCAGCGGCTGGACGCGAGCTGCTGGTCGGGTCGGGCCGGCGGCGGCATGGCCTCACTGTGTCAGCCGCGTCCTAGGAGAGCGAAGTGTCAGTGCCGTCTGTCTAGGATCGGGTGTGACCGAACCGGGAGAGGACGCCGAGCGCGCGGCGTCACCCTCGTCGCCCGGGTCGCGGTCGACCTGCCGCTCAGCCAGCTGGACCGACCGTTCGACTACGCGGTGCTGCCCGGGCAGGACGTGGCAGCGGTGCCCGGCGCGAGGGTCCGGGTGCGCTTCGCCGGGCGGCTTCGCGACGGTATCGTCCTGGAGCGGACCTCGGTCGAGCGACCACGACAGCGTCCTAACCCCACTGCATCGGGTGGTCTCATCAGAGCCGGTGCTCGGCCGCCGAGGTCGGCCGGTTGATCCGCATCGTCGCCGACCACTACGCGGGCACCTTCTCTGATGTGGTCAGGCTTAGCGGTGCCGCCGCGGCACGCCGCCACGGAGCAGGCCGCGCCGACGTGCCGGATCGAGTCACCGGCTGATAACCGATCCGCCTCGGGACCACTGGCCGGGACTATCCGACCGGGACGGCCTATCTCCGTGCCCTCCGATCCGGAGGCAGCCCCGCGCGCTGTGGCAGGTCACGCCGAGCGCGGCGCCGAGCGGCGACTGGGCGGCCGGGCTGGCCAGTGCGGCCCGGGCCTGCGCCGAAGGGGGCCGCGGAGCGGTGATCGTCGTCCCCGACCAACGCGATCTGGAGCGGGTGCGGGCGGCGTGCGAGGCCGCTCTCGGCCCGACGGGGTTCGCCGTGCTGGTCGCCGAGCCGGCCCCGCCGCTCGCTATCGGGCGTTTCTGGCGGCGCGGCGCGGCGAGGTCGGGTCGTGATCGGCAATCGGGCGGCGGCGTACGCGCCGGTGGACGAGCTCGGACTGGTGGCTCTGTGGGACGACGGCGACGATCTGCTGGCCGAGCCGGGTCCCCGTATCCGCACTCCCGGGAAGTGCTGGCGTGCGGGCGGCCGAGGCCGGGGCCGGCGTGCTGTTCGCGGCTACGCGCGGACCGCGGAGCTGCAGACTGGCTGGACCGGGGCTGGCTGCAGGAACTGGCCGAGGACCGGACGTCGGTCCGGCACACCGCCCCGCAGGTCAAGGTGACCGCCGACTCCGACTTCGCCCTGGAGCGGGACTCGGCGGCGCGGACGGCCCGGCTGCCGCACGAGGTCTTCGACTGATCCGGGCCGCCTGCCGCAGGGGCCTGTGCTGGTCCAGGACCGCGGCCGGCTATCTGGTCGCGCGGTCTGCTCGAAGGTGTCGGAGCCCGCGCGTGCGGGTTCTGCGGCGGCCGCCGTCGGGCTCCACGGCCAGCACGTCGGTACGTCGGCAAGCTGCGGCTGGTGCGGCCGGCCAGGTCGACTGGGAATGCCCGATCTGCGGATCCGGCCGCGTCCGTGACCGTCGTCGGCGCCGGCGGACCCGGAGAAGCTCGGCAAGGCGTTCCCGCAGACCCCCGTGCGGCAGTCGGTCGGCGGCAAGGTGGCGTCGCGGGTGCCGGACACCTGGACGCGTGGTGGTGACGCCGGGGGCCGAGCCGGCCGAGTTGCAGGTACGCCGGAGCGGTCCTGCTGGACACGCCGTTGCTGCTGCTGCGCGGAACATTCCAGCGGCGGCCGAGGAGGCCCTGCGCCGGTGGCTGAATGTCGTCGAACTGGTCCGCAGCGGGGCCGACGGCGAATCGGTGATCGCAGTGGGGGAGAGCTGTAGGGCGGGCGCTGCAGGCGCTGGTCCGGGTCGATCCGGCCGGGTTCAAGCCGCCCGCGAACTGACCGAGCGCCGCGACGCGCACTTCCCACCCGCGGCCGCACTGCTGGTCGTCGACGGGCGTCAGGAGGGTTTGGACGAATTCGTGTCCCTGGCCCGACTGCCCGAACATGCCGAACTGCTCGGGCCGGTCGACCTGCCCGGCACGCACAACACCGATCCCGACCTGCTGCGGCTGACCGTCCGGGCGCCCCGCACCGCCGCCGCGAACGGGCCCGCACAACCAAGGAGGTGGCTAGATTGCAGTGCCCGCAAGAGTGACAGCGCCCTCCGGGCCATGGTGGACCCGGTCGCGCTCGCCTGATCTAGTGGCCTGTCGCAGGCCACTAGACTCCTGCGGTGCGAATCGTCTTTGCCGGCACCCCGGACGTGGCCGTCCCCTCGTTGACCGCGCTGCTCGACTCGCGGCACGAGGTGCTGGCCGTGGTCACTCGCCCCGACGCACCAAGCGGCCGGGGGAAGAAACTGACCGCGAGCCCCGTCGCCGAGCGGGCCGAGGCCGCCGGGATCGAGGTGCTCGAGCCGAAGCGTCCCAAGGACGAGGACTTCGTGGCCCGGCTGACCGACCTCGCCCCCGACTGCTGCCCGGTGGTGGCGTACGGGGCGCTGTTGCCGCAGCGCGTCCTCGACATCCCGACGCACGGCTGGGTCAACCTGCACTTCTCGCTGCTGCCGGCCTGGCGCGGGGCTGCCCCGGTGCAGCGGGCCATCCTGGCCGGTGATCAGGTCACCGGGGCGACCACCTTCCGGATCGTGCTGGAACTCGACGCCGGCCCGACGTACGCGACGGTGACCGAGCCATCCGGCCCGACGACACCTCCGGCGACCTGTTGCACCGGCTCTCGCTGAGCGGTGCCGCCTTGCTGGTCCAAACCCTCGACGCGATCGAGTCCGGCGCCAACCGCAACCGCAGCCGGCGGCCGAGGTCAGCTATGCATCCAAGATCAACGTCGAGGACGCCATGATCAACTGGGATCGACCGGCCGACGAGCTCGACCGGCTGATCCGCGGGCAGTGCACCGTCCCCGGCGCCTGGACCACCTTCCACGGCGAGCAGTTCAAGATCAACAGCGCCCGGATCGCGGCCAACAACCTGCCGCCCGGTGCGCTGGAGATCACCAAGCGGTCGGTCCAGGTCGGCACCGCCACCCGGGCGCTCGAGCTCGGACAGGTCCAGGCGCAGGGCAAGAAGCCGATGCCCGCCGCCGACTGGGCCCGCGGCATCTCCTTCGACGAGAAGCCGGCACTCGGTGGCTG
>CAVRSH010000011.1:0-52284 GCA_963723815.1 uncultured Actinomycetota bacterium
CGGCCGCCGCGGCGACATCCACGCTGGCCGTCTCCATGACACGCTGTCAATGCCTAAGGTCGTACACCACGTCCCTGGACTCATCTTGCGGCGGTAGGTGAACAACTACCGCAATACGAGGTGGGGGCGCGCGCAGGCTGCATCAGCGTGACGCAAGTGGGGTGGAGTTGCGTACGGAAATGACAACATCGTGTATGGCCTGGCTGGCTGCGGCGGAGTCGGCTTCGTCGCTGATAAGCGAATCGTGGGTGGCGTCAGCGTGACGGTGGAGACTGTTGGTCGACAGTGTGGCCAAGTGGTCCTGCTTGGCTTGCCATTCAGTCAGTGATGCCCTTGTCTGCCGTGACGACGATGAGCGGCTTACCGTCAAGGGTGGTCAGGGACGACGCCTGCTGCATCGCCGTGTTCGCCTCGGCGAGAAACTCCTTGATGAAGCTGGCGAGGTTGCGGGCGGTCGACGCGTTGGCGCGCGCCTCGTCCTGGGCGCCCGGCGGAAGACTGCCGTAGGAGCCCTGTGCGATCAGCCGTCCGACTCCGAGGTGGGCGACCGTGGAGAACCAGTGCGGAGACGCGACTGAGACCGTCGTAGGACTGGGTGTCGGTTGGCGGGCCGGACCCGGTTTGGGTGCGGTGGAGTCCAGGAGCACCATGCCGGCGACCTGATCGGGGAACTTCGCGGCGAAGCTGTGACGTACAGGCCGCCGAACGAGTGACCGGCCAGCACGTACGGTCCGGGAACGTGCGCCCGATCGAGCAGCGTGTGCAGGTCCGCGGCAATCTGGTCACCGTCCTGAGGGCCGTCGGCGGCGTCGCTCCACCCCCGACCGGGGCGGTCGTAGACGCAGACTGTGCTGTCGCGCGCCACGACCGGCGCAATCCAAGCGAAGTCCGAGGAGGACGCGCCGCCGACCCGGTTCCAGAACGACCGTGGGGCTGCCTGAGCCGGTGCAGTGCAGGTGCAGCCGGTGCCCGCCAACGTCGACCAGCTGGCCGGGCATCGGATAGGCCTTGGCGTCCAGCGACTCGCGGACAGTCTCGTAGCCGCCGCCTACCGAGGCAATCACCAACATGGCTATGACCGGGTAGAGCAGCCACCGCGCGATTCGGCTGCGGAGCTGGCGCCGGACCCGAACAAACATCCAGACAACCAGCGCGAACAGGGCCGGTGGCCAGACCCAGCCGAACACAGTCGTGCACGGCGGGGGGACCGCTGAGGTGACAGCGAGACCCATCACTGCCATGAACGCGGCCGGCGCAGCTGCCCAACGCTGCGGCTGGTCGCTGAACCGAACCGACAGCACGGCCAACAGCGCCCAGCCGAGGGCAAACCCCAGCAGGACCACCCCGGTGAGGACATTCTCCTTCGGTGGGATGAACGGGGCGGCGACGAGCGCCAGGGCAACAACTAGTCCACTACCCATCGATCCGACAACGATCCGCCCGATGTGTCCCTTAGGCGTTGGCTGCAAGTCTCCGGGTTGCTGAAGGTCCCGGTCCTGGGTTGTGGTGGCCATGATGGCCCTCGATTCGATTGAAGAGAATTGAGTTGCGCCGGCGGTGCGTTGGCATCGGGGAAGGTTTGTTGGATTGGTGAGCTTGCTCCAGGCCAGGTCCGCCGGTCTAGAGCTGGACAGCGGCCGGGCTTAGCGGGCTCGGACCGTCGTGCTCGCGGTCGCGGTCAGTTTCGGGCCTCCTGGTAGGCCGGCTGGGTGTTGGGCGCGGTCA
This sequence comes from uncultured Actinomycetota bacterium, assembly GCA_963723815.1. Lineage (GTDB taxonomy): Bacteria > Actinomycetota > Actinomycetes > Propionibacteriales > Propionibacteriaceae > Microlunatus. The sequence goes on from CAVRSH010000011.1 coordinate 1,726, forward strand.
TTCCTGCGGTGATCGGTGAGGGCTTGAAGCCCTTGACGGTCAGGTAGACGCCCAGTGAGAACTCCCACAGCGCGATCGGGATCGCCAACACCAACGCCAGTGGCGATGTCCGGTCCACCACCCCGAACAGCACCGCGGTGGTCCCCGCCAGCAAGAGCGGCGCTCCGATCATCCCCACGATCGGCAGCACCCGTGGCACCAAGCGGGACCAGTACAGCAGCGGCGCCAGCAGCAGCGCGTTGATGGCAGGCATCGTGCTCCCGCTCAACAGGAACAGCTTGTCGTACAGCCCGACAAGCGCGTGCCCGGTGACCAGCCCCTCCGGCCCCACCCCGGCCTGGCGCAGCGTCACGACGGTCAACAGGCAGGCCACGCTCACCACGATCACCGCCCCCTCGATGGTCCGGGTGCCGACGAAGCCCAGCGCCATGCCCTGGTTCTGCCGCTTCAGGATCGGATAGAGCGCGACGGCGGTGCCGAGACCGGCCAGGGCCACGATCATCTCCAGCACACCGCCGATCAGCACCGGAGTGTCCGGCCCTGGGCCGACGATGAAGTTCGGCTCGTGCACGGCCGTGTAGAGCACCAGGGTCGGGATCGAGACGAAGCTGATCAGGTAGCACAGGCCCGCGACGAGCGCGGTCTTCCTGAGGAAGTCCATCGGGACTCGGGTCGTTGCCGGGGTTCGGTCGAGAACAGTCATGTCATTCTCCTTGGATGGATCTGCGTCGCGTGCGGCGCGATGGTGGGTATATCGGCGCGGTCGGCGTCGACCGGTGAGAAAGACCAGGAGCAGGCCCCGTCGGATATGTGCTGAGCGACCAGATCTCGCTCATGGCGCTCCTTCGGGTGTCGGTTGCCTGGATGGGGTGTTCCCGGATTGGGTGGGGTCGAGATGTGATGTCTGGCGGTAGCTGGTGAGGGTGTGGCCGAGGGCCTGGTCGATGGGGGTGGCTCGACGCCGAGTTCGTCGGCGATCTTGCTGGAGTCGACGATGAAGGGCTCTTCGAACTGGTACTGCATCTCGAGGAGCTCGCGCACGGTGGGGTTGAACAGGCCGAGGGCGCGGAGCAGAGGTGGTCACCGGCGGAGTCTGGTGCGGGGTTGGCCCGCGTGCCGGTACACGAGGTCGACGAGTTGTCGCGTGGTGCGGGTATCGGGGTCGTTGGGGAGGTGCCACACCCGGCCGGGGGCGTCGGGGTGTTCACCGAGGACGGCGAGTCCTTCGCCGATGTCGGGGATGTAGCTGTAGGTGTGGGGTTGGTCGGGGTCGCCGAGCACGGTGGCGGTTTTGCCGGCGATAGCGGCCGGAAAGACACGGTCGCCGAGGTTGGACTGGGCGCCGCCGCGGGGGCCGAAGTAGTCCGAGGCGCGGCCGATCGCGACCTCTACCCGGCCGGCCTCGTGGGCGGTGAGGAGCTCGGCGGCCATCCGCCCGCGGAGCTGGCCCTTCTTGGTGTGGGCGTTCTGGGGGCGGTCCTCGGTGAGGGGGCGTCCGGCGGGTCGTCCGTACAGGTAGACGTTCTCCATGCTGACCAGGCGGGCGCCAGCCAGCTGGGCGGCGGCGAGCACGCCGGCCTGGAGGGCGGGGAACTGTGCGGTCCAGTCGGGGTAGGGCGGGTTGAGGGTCTGGTAGACGACGCGAGCCCCTTGGCGACCTCGGTGGTGAAGTTCGGGTCGCGGGCGTCACCGCCGATGACCTCGGTGTCGTCGGGGACGCGGGCGTGGCCGGAGCGGTTGACCAGCCGGACGGTTTCACCTCGGCGTCTGAGTGCCTCGAAGGTGGCCAGGCCGATGGCTCCGGTACCGAAGATCACATGCTGAGGGCTGGTCACACCGTCACCCTGACTGGTGTGGGTTCGGCGGCGGGGCGGTAGACCAGCAGCCGGTGCAGCAGGAGCCCTGACAGGGCGGTGAAGGTCACCGCGCCGGAGGCGCCGAAGATGGTGAACTGTGCGTCGACACTGGTGGTCAGGATGAGCGTGCTGACGACCCAACCCAGCGACCAGAGGGCCGGCATCAAGGCGGCCCAGGCCCAGCGCCAATGGGTCCGGCGGGGTAGCGCCAGAGCCTGCGCGACGCCGAGAGCGATCCCAGTGATGGCGCCCATCACCGCAAGATCGGTCAAGGAGGTGCGGTAACCGACGGTCAGGGCGCCGAGGAAGAGCCCGATACTCATCCCGATGGCGGTGGCCGGGATCCACCTGCGGGGGTCGAGGCGCCGCCGGCTGACCAGCGCCTGGCCGGCGCCGAGGACCAGGCCGGCGACCAACCCGCCGAGCAGCGCGGCAACGGGGCCGTCGACCCGGCCGGCCACTGCGGTGCCGGCCAGGCCGGCTACCGGGAAGACCAGAAACCCTGCGGTCCACACCAGCCAGGTGCGCAGGAAGGTCGGTTGCGCTGCTGCAGATCGGGTCACGGTGCTCAGCTCCTGAGGTCGGCGGTGGCCGGCGACGTCGTGGTGGGGGCTGCGGAAAGGGCGTCGCGGGTGTCCTCAGCGCCGAGGCGGGACGGGCTCCCCACGGGGCGGAGGAGGAGGGTGACGCCGAGGGCGGCGACCCACAGCCCCCAGCCGGTGCTGCCGATCAGGCCGGCCGAGGTCCCACACCGGGAAGCCGGGGACGGCGGTAGCCAGGATGTCGCCCTGGTTGGCCAAGTACAGCGCGCTGACGACGAGCCCGGCTACGCCCAGCCAGCGGGGCAGGGCCCGGTGCGCAGGATGATCACGCTGAGCGTGATCGACCAGCCGATGGCGAGAGTTGGCCCAGGTGCTCGCCGAGCAGCGCGCCGCCGAACTGGTGCTGCGCGGTCCAGGCGGCGTCCACCGCAGCCTTTATGGTGGCGTCCCCGCCGGGACGTAGGACGTCGGCCAGCGGTGGGACGACGAACACCCAGCGCAGGAACCCGATCAGCGACAGCAGAACCGAGGTGGCCCCGACGCGGTGGCGGCGCGGAGCACCGGATCAGTGGACCGCTCGAGTACGGCAGGAAGCAGCAGGATCGGGACGACCAGAACGGCGTAGGTCCACGCTGTCGCGAACCACGTCCAGACCAGACTCGTACCGCCCGCGCTGAAGGCTGGCAGCACCACGTCGGCTGGCTGCCGCAGGATGTCTGGCCAGTCAAACGAAGAAGCCAGCAGGGTCGCCGCCGCAGTGAACGTAAGGGCGCCGAGGACGAACAGCCCGCCGGTCGTCCGGCGCAGACCCTGGCCTTGCACGCGGCCGGGCGACTTGGAAAGGGGTGGCATGGACAAGGGACGCATCGCGAGACTCCGCACTCATGGTGCACCGCTAAGCGGGCTAGGGGCGGGCTCGTCCGATGACCATCTTCACTGTCGACGCTAGTAACTTCCGCGACCTGGGAGAACGACGAATCCGGACAACCCTGAGGACATAGCGGACAGGTTCGCTGATGTTGGGATGCTTCCGCTGATGAAAAGGGCCCGGCCGTGCCGGGATCATGCTGTTCGCATCGAAGGCCGAGAGTTCACCGCTTCGTCACGTTGCTGGACAACGCAACTCAGCGAGCAAACTACCCCAAAAGGGACGACTCTTCTGGCCCGGGCGACCAACAGTGCGTTCCAAGGCCCCTTAGGGGGCTATGCTCGCGAATGCAGTGTGTTCCAGCGTGCATGACTCTCGACTGGTGCGGAACCCAGGCAGGCGTTGAAGCCAATTGCTTTCAGCTCCTGAGGGGAGTCCGGTGAACACCCAGTCGATCGAGGCGGACGTACTTCTCACACCTTCTGAAGTCGCGGCGATTCTGTACGTGGACCCGAAGACCGTGACCCGTTGGGCAATAGCTGGCAAGGTCCACTCGGTCCGTACCCCCGGCGGCCACCGGCGTTTCCTGAAATCCGAAATCCTCGCCCTGATGACTGGGGTCAACCACAGCCAGAACCGGGCACCGTGGCCGTCTGCCACCTACGCGGCGTCTGCCTCGACCCCCTCGGCGACGGACCCGCGTGAGATCATCCACCAAGGTCGCCTCGATGGCATCGCGGCCGACCGACACGCCGCGGCCGCTGCCGCGGTCGTCGCCGAGGCTGTGGCCATCGCCCGAGAGGCGCGGCCACCGAGGCGGCTCAGGCGGTGATCATGACCGGCGACGCGGTGGCTGCAGCCGCCCGGAGGGCGGCCGATGCGGTCCGGACAGCTCGTGCAGGGAGAACATCAGCCGCAGCTGAGGCCGCCGCAACCGTAGCCAGCAATGCTGCGTCGACGGCAGCAGCGATTCAGCTCCGAGCCGACGCCTCAGCTATCAAGCTGACCGAGGTCGCAGCCGGGGCCGCGGCGATCGTGGCCGCAGCCAACGTGCCGGGAACTGAACGGGAGGCTGCACTCACCGCGCTTCAGCTGGCGGCGACGGTGAAGGATCTGGCCGTCGCCACCGCCGAGGACACCGCGGCCGCGGCTGCCCGCGTCGCCAGCGCCGTCACTGCTGCAGCGGCCGATGTCGCGTTCAGGGTTTCTGCTGCCGAGATCGCGATCGAGCGGGAAGTCGCTCAGGTCGCCGCCGATCTCCAGACCACCGCCACAGCGACTGCTCGCCAGGTCGCCGCCGACACCGACGCCCGGGCCAGCGGCGTGGCCATGGTGGCCCGTGAGGCGGCCGTTGCAGCAAGATCGCTGGACCTCTATGGCGTGAGCACCACCCCCCAGGACCCAGGCGCGACAGCGTACGCGCACCCGCACCCGGCAGCGTTTTTCCTCGGGCCCCCGGCGCTGAGCGAATGCGCGAACCGGGAAAGCCCAGCATCTTCAGTGCCGATTGCAGCCACAGGTGAGGTGTTAGGTGGAGATCGACAGATCAGTACCCGGGGGCACGGACGGCGCTGACAGCGTCGTGGTCGCCATGACGCCGCTGCAGGCTAAGGCGTTGGCCGTGTTGATCGCGCGCAGCGAAACCCGGGACCCTGGACTCGAGGCATTGCGATGGGAGTTGGCTGCGGCTTCCGAGGTGGGTCCCGAGGCATCGTCAGCCGCAGCCTCGGTCTTCGCGGCGGCTGAGGCCGTTGTCGCCGGGGCACACATCGACCTCGCAGCCGAGCGTGAAGCGATGGATGTCGCCGATGCCGTGGTCACCACTGAGAAGTCCGTCGTAGCAGCGGCTCTGACGGCCGCCAACGCTGCGTCGGACGCCCGAGACAGAAAGGCGGACGCCGCCGCCGCTGCCGCTCATGAGCTGGCCGTCACCGCGGCCCGAACCGCCGCTGGCATCCGGGTCCGCGCCGACACGCTCGCTGAACAAGTCGCCTCTGCAGCCGTCAAGGCCGCTGCGGCCGTCTCGGCGTCGACCGCCTCCGGTGGCGACACCGAAGCCGCCCTCACAGCCCTTCGCCTCGCCGCCACCGTTGACGCGGCCGCCACCGCCACCGCCAATGAAACAGCTCTAGCAGCAGCGGCGGTCGCCACCGCGGTGGCCGCTGCGGCGGCACAAGCTGCCCGGGAGGCGGCGGCAGCAGCAGCGGCTTTCGAGTGGGAAGTGGCCAACGCCGCTGCGGCGGTGAGAATGATCGCTACAACGACTGCTCGTGACCTGGCAGTCGATACCGGACGCCAAGGCGGTCGAGGTGGCGCTTGCCGCGCGCCGGTCCGGCCCGTTGTGATCCTGTGCAGGTGCGCACGACCAGCAAGTGAGCGCTCTGGGACGCCATGCCGATGATCGCCAGCTTGAAATGACACCAGCGCCGGCTCCTGCGTCCAAGCGACTCCTGAGGGCCGATGCCGAGTCACCCGATCTGTGGGGCGTGCGGCGGCTGGGGGGACCTAGGTCATCGGGTGGTTTCAAGGAGGTCGCGAGGAACTGGATCTGTCCCTGACGAGCGATTCTGAGCGTGCCTGGGGCCGCCACTGGATTTGCGTCCGCTATGTCCTTGAGTTGTCCGTTTTCGTCGTTCTTTCAGATCGGGGACCTCACTAGCGTCGAGGGTGAAGGTGATCAGCGACGAAACAGCGTGCACTCGCCAACGTCCGAAGCTGCATCAGAAGGAAACGGTCATGACGTCCAACGGGCAGAACGCAGGGATGGCCGGCGCGGTGAGTCCGGCGCCGGCGGAAACGATGATGCAGGCCATCGTGCAGGACACCTACGGCTCTGCTGACATCTGCGCCTCGCGCGGATCACCACGACCGGAGATCGCCGATCAGAGGTGCTCCTCCGGGTCCAAGCGGCGGGTCTGGACCGGGGCACCTGGCATCTGATGACCGGCCGGCCGTACCTGCTGCGCCTTGGTTTCGGATTCCGCAGACCGAAAAGCCCGGTGCCCGGGCGCGACGTCGCCGGCACCGTGGTCGGCGGTCGGTGCGGCGGTCACCAGGTTCGGCGTCGGCGACGAGGTGTTCGGCATCGGCCAAGGCTCCTTCGCCGAGTACACCGCGGCCCGCGAGGACAAGCTGGCGCGCAAGCCGGCGAACACCTCAGTTCGAGCAGGCCGCGGTGGTTCCCGATCTCCGCCCTCACCGCCCTGCAGGCGCTCCGCGACGCCGGCCAGCTCAGCCAGGGCAGCACGTGCTGATCATCGGCGCGTCGGGCGGCGTCGGCACCTACGCCGTGCAGCTGGCCAAGGCCTTCGGAGCGGAGGTCACCGGCGTGTGCAGCACCGCGAAGCTGGACCTGGTGCGGTCGCTCGGCGCCGACCATGTCATCGACTACAGCCGAGAGGACTTCGCCGACGGCGGCGCACGCTACGACCTGATCCTCGACATCGCCGGCAACCCCGCACTGTCACGGCTCCGCCGCGCGCTGACCCCGACCGGGACGGCCGTCATCGTCGGCGGCGAGAACGGCGGCAGCTGGACGGGTGGCATCGACCGACAGCTGCGGGCCTGGCTCCTGTCGGCGTTCGTCAGCCAGCGGCTGACCATGTTCCTCTGCCAGGAGCGATCCAGCGACCTCGAACGGCTCACCGCCGTCATCGAGGCGGGCAACGTACGCCGAGCATCGACCGCACCTACCCACTGCCGAAGTGCCGGAAGCAATGCGGCACCTGGAAGCGGGGAACGCACGGGGAAAGATCGCATCACCGTCTGAGGCAGCAACCGTCGAGGACCCACCACTCCGTACCTGGCCGCTGCGGTCCGGCTGTGGCAGGTCAGCGCCGACCTGGTCGGCCTGAACCCGACAGTCGACAGTCCATCCCAGCCACGACTCGCACCGAGAATCTGAGGAGAAACCACCATGAACTACGACACCCGGTCGATGCGCAGGGCCAGTCTGACAGCGGGGATCGCGCTCGCGTTGATTGTTGTTTGGCCCCTTCGGCGTCTTCGGCGCCGTCGGAGGTCTCGTTACGCCGGGAGACGCGGGAAGAACTGCGCAGGACATCCTGGGTTCGGAAGGGTTGTTCCGTTGGGGCATCGCCAGCTTGATCCTCGTGGTGATCCTCGACGTCATCGTCGCCGCCGCGCTGTTCACCGTGTTCGAGCCTGTCAATCGCAGCGTTTCGACCATGGCCGCCTGGTTCCGAGCCGCCTATGCCGCGGTCTACCTCGTGGCGATCAGCCAGCTCGTCCTGGCGCTTAGGGCTCCTGGGCGACCCTAACCAAGCCTTACGCGCGGTCGACGCCTACGACACCATCTGGCACGTCGGCCTGAACCTCTTCGGCGTCCACCTACTGCTGATCGGCCTCCTGGCGTATCGATCCGACTTCATGCCAAGAATCTTCGGCGTCCTGCTTGTGATTGCCGGGCTCGGATACCTGGTCGACGGATTCGGGGCCGTGCTGGTCCCCGGATACACACTTGATGTCACGCGGTTCACGTTCGTGGGTGAAGCGGCGCTCATGTTCTGGCTGCTGATCAAGGGAAGTCGCAAGGATTTCAGCCGAGGGGAGAGCTCTTCCGACCCAGGGCTTCAGCTCAATCCGGACTCTCTGATTCGCCCCGCCCCGGTGGCGTGAACACCCCCGGGCAACCGGCGTCGTCGGCGTTGGACGAGATCATGGACGGCTGCAGGTTGACCGCGACGCTGCTGCTCGCAGCCGCCAGCTCGCCAACGACGTGTTCGCGTGCTGGGGGTGGGAGTGGCCGGCGCCGCTCTCATGGCCAGCAGCGGCGGCAGGATACTGCCGTCTGGCGCCGGTAGAGGTCCGGACCTTGAGTCGGGTCGCTGTCACCGTCAGCTGACGGTAAATTGTGCTCATCGCGGGACTGAGTTGAACGACCCGATGGCGCGAGCGAAGGTCTGCGTTCGCCCTCTGGTCATCGACGAGGAGGCGGCCGACAAGGTTGCCCTGGTGCACCCGCGCAAGGCTTGGCGATGTCGTCGTCACTGCCCGGGTGCTCGGACGAGGTCGCCGGTGCGAAGCTCGCGGCTGTCGCCCCACGGCCAGGCGCCGCCCCTGGTGATGTGGACGTTGCGGAACACCATGGGGTAGGTGCGGTCGGCGTCCGCGCCGGCCGGGGAGTCCTGGACCTGCAGGTGCAGGTGCGGCTCGTTCGAGTGGCCGTTGTTCCCGACCGCGGCGAGCGGCTGGCCGCGCCGCACGATGTCGCCCACGCTGGACGGTGACGCTGCCCTGCTTGAGGTGGGCCATCGACCACGTAGCGGCCGCCGCCGATGTCCATCACCAGATGGTTGGCGTGGTCACCGTTGGTGCCGGGCGGGTTGTCGGCGTAGCCGTCGGTCACCTCGACGATCCGGCCGTCGGCCGGCGCCAGCACCGGCAACCCGAAGCCGGCGTAGTCGGTCAGCGGGGCGTCACTTCCTCCGGTGTGGGTTCGCCCGTTCGCGCCCAAGCCGCTGGAAGTCGACGGCGTTGCTCTCGTTCGGGGAGTGACCGTTGAGCAGGACGCTGCGGCCGCCGTTCAGCACGAACCACTCGCCGGCCAGTGGCGAGTCGAGCACGACCGCATCGGTGGGCGGGACGGATACGTGGACGAGCTGGAGCGCGAGGAAGCCCGACAGCAGGGCCACGACCACGTTGGTGGCCACGTAGACGCGCCGGCGAGGGACGACCGCCAACGCCGCCAGCAGGACCAGACCGGCGGCGAAGGCCGCGATCACGACGTTGAACTGGGCGGCGTTCAAGGAGAACCCGATCCGTGCGAAGTGCGCGCCACCGGCGGCCAGGACTCCACCGAGCAGCCCGCAGCACAACCAGATGTTGAGGCCCTGCAGCAGGTGGGCCCGCAGCTCCCGGCGAAGCGGGTGGCGGAGCAGCCCGAACTCGACCTGCCCCCGGCGAGCCCCCCACGCCCGCGACGCCGCCAGCGCGAGAGGCAGCGACGACACACACCGCCGCCAGCCCATTGAAGCTCTGCCCGTCTCGTAGTAGAGGTAGACGAAGACCACCAGCCCCCAGAGGGCCAGGATGAGGCTGCGCTTCGTGACCGCGACGGTGCGACCGCGCGCCGCGTCGCTGGCGGACTCCTGGAGCGCAAGCGGCAGGGCGATCAGCACCCCGGCGATCACCACGAGCGTCGACTCGGTCAGATCGAGGTGCCACAGCCAGAACCAGGCGAAGGCCGCCACCATGGCGGCGGCCAGCCCGAGATTGCGCGGGGTGAGGATGACCGACCGCCTGGCTTCCTCGCTCGTCGGAACCGATGCTGAAGGCGAGCAGCAGACCGAACGGGATCAGACCGTCCAGTCCGAGTGGGACGAGCAGCGCGGCAACGAACACGACCACGGCGAGGACGGTCAGCACCAGCCTGCGCCGAGCCCTGCGCTGTCGCGCCCGCGGAGCACGGTGGACGCCTGCTCGCCGACGGTGGGAGGGTGCGGAACGACAGCGTGGCTCATGGCGATGTCCTCCGGGTGGGCTAGGAGGACATCGGGCCGGTGCGGCGGGTCATCGGTTGGGGTGCATGGCGGCACGGTGCGGTTGCTGGTCGGCACTCGAGCGACGTGGCGCCAATGACGGGCACCGTATGGCCGGCCGTTGGCGGGCTTCGCGGCGGGGTCATGGTGCTGCTTCGTCAGCTGTAGGTCGGAGCGGCTGTGTGGGGGAGGTCGTCGCCTTCGTGGGCGCCCTGCTCAAGGCGGAAGGGCGGGTACTCGTCGCGCATCAGCGCGACGTAGGTGGCGACGCGGTAGACCCAGCGGTTGACACCGACGGTCAGGTCGAAGAGCGCTTGTGGGTACTTGCGGGTGAACAGCAGGGAGAAACCGGCGACGCAGACCAGCAGGCCGAGAAGCGAGATTCCGGCGGTGCTCTGGTAGCCGGAGCTCCAGTCGCCCCTGGTGGTCCACCAGTAGGGGAGGTTCCCGGTGAACAGCCCGACGATGATCAGGTGCGGAATGGCCAGCAGCCACGACTTGACCAGAACCAGTCCGTGGGACAGGTGTTCGGGGTAGTCGACGTCGAAGTCAGCCGGGTAGTCGGTTCGGGCCAGGGTGAACGGCGGGTACCGGTCGGTGCCGATTGCGCTGAAGGCGTAGAACCCGACCCGCCAGCCCCACCGCAGCACACCGACGTTGAAGTCGAACAGCGGGCGGGGGTAGTGCCCAGTGAACAGGATCGCGAAGCCGGCCAGCACCGTGGTCACCACAAAAGCAACCCACAAGAACGCCAGCACGATGAGGTGCGGGATCGCCAGGAACCACTTGACCAGCCACAGCCCACGGGAGAGCTGCGGGTCCAGCTCGCCCGTCAAACGGACCGGATAGCGAGCCTGCAATGCCGTCGTTGATGTCATGGTCTTGTCCCTGTCTGGTGGTGCTGCTTCGAGTGGTGTGCGGCTGGTGATGGCGGTGGGCCGTCCGGAAGGAGGGTCACGTCATCTCGCCGGCCGTCGGGGCTGAGATGACGATGGGTGCGGTGGCCGTGTCGGTGTGGTGCGGAGAGGACGCTCGCGGAGGGGTTGAACCTTCTGAGGAATCAGCCAGGCGCCAATCAACTCTTCCCACCACGCCGCCCAGGGCCATGTGGGTTGAGCCAGAGAGGCCCTGCAGCACGGCTCGCATCGTCGGTCGCGCCCACGCTGGACTCACGGATTGGGCTTTCGCCGCATTCTCTTCGTGAAGCATCATGGCCGAGTGCCTCCTGAGGCGGCTGGAGTCGCTAACGCCTCCGCGCTACTTCGCCGCTGCACATCTCCACTCCGACGCTAATGACGACGCTGACCTGAGGGAACGACCAAACCGGACGACCTGAGGACATAACGGACGCAGCGCCGGCATCGGCGTCTGGCCGGCTTCAGAGACATCTCGCAGCGTCGAGGGAGTGACACGCCGCGCGTGCACAATCCTGGCCACGCCTACGTCAAGCCGCGGACACTCCATTTCACGGCCGCACGCTCAGTCGCACCATAGGCGTGTTTACCCTAGTGACAGGGGTATCCGGACAATTTCGTGCGTGGTATGAAGGGTCATGATTCGCCCTCTCAAGGGCGGCCCAGTTGATCTCGGTCCGCGTTCCGGTTCGGTTCGGCGGTGTCGACCCATGGAGTAGACCTTGATGGAACGAGGAAAACGATGTCTGACTGCGGCGAATGGCATCGACGGCCGAACCCGTTGTCTCGGCGGCAATAGGGGTCCTCACGCACTGGTTGGCGGTCCGTCGCCGAGTCCCTGGGTGCGAAGGCGCGCCGCCCTACGTGCCCTTGACGACTTCAAGGCGAGCTGACGAAAGTACGCGGTTCGCGCCGATCGTGCTCGCCGCGACCTCTCGTCAGGATCCAAAACGCCGTCCGGATCGACCTGCCGCTCGAACCGCGCATTCGGCTGCGTCCCGAGCGGCCGAAGTACGGGCTGCTCGATCGGCGGTCATTGCCCAGCTGACGTGGGCGGCGATCTGAGCGCGCAGCACCCGCTGCTCGGGAGTGAGGTCGGCTCTCTTTGACGTCATACCTAATAGGTCGTCGGGCTCAGGTCAAGCGGTCACCGATGCCCATGCGTTTGTGCGCGTCCCTGGCGCGCTGGTCGGCGGCGGAAGCCGCGTACCGACCAACCATCTCTCGCGACCGCCAGCCTGCCAGCCGCATTAGGTCGTTCTCCTGGCCGCCTTCGGCCAGCCAAAGATGGGCGAACGTGTGCCGGAAGCGATGCGGATGGACATGCGGCACGCCGGCGTCGGTGGCGCGCCGTTCGAGCATCTGCCGTACGCCGGAATCCGAGAGCGGACCTTGGCGGCCGAGCCAGAGCTCCTGCTGCTGAGCCAGAGCATGCGACCGCCGCAACCTCAGATATCGGCGCAAAGCCTCGGCGGTCTTGGCTCCGAACGGACACGTCCGACTCCGACGTCCCTTGCCCAGCACCTGGGCGACATTCAGCTCGAGGTCGATGTCCTCGGTGGTCAGTCCGGCCAGTTCGCCGGCGCGCATTCCGGTGTCGACGAACATGCGGATGATGGCCAGGTCGCGGCGGTTCTCGAAGGTGTTGCCGCGACATGTCGCCAGGAGAGCTCCCAACTCCTCAATCGTCAGAACGGCCACAGGCTGTTCGGGAACCGAGGGCGGCCGCATGCGTTCCATCGGCGAGCGGTCGATCTCGCCGTCGTCAACGAGCCAGACGAAGAGTTGCTGGAGGCTTCGATAGTGCTTGGCCACCGTGGCGGGGCTCATTTTGGTCGGTTGCCGCCCCCGCCCGATGACCTGGTCAGCGAGTTCGGCGAGGTACTGCTCGATGTATTCGCGTTTGATTACCGACGCGCTCGTTGGCAGTGCCTTGGAGTCGAGGAAACGGACGAACCTGGTGGCGACGCTGACGTAGGAGGCGATGGTCGACCGGCTCACGTTGCGGGCTCGGAGGTGGATTTGCCAGTCGTCGAGCAGATCGGCGAGACGTTCGGGATCCGCTGTGACAACCGACTTCGGCATTGCGCCAGCTTAGCCAGTCCCTGGGTCTACGACCACTGTGCTAGATCAAGGATTTGACATGAGCTACCATCTGACCTAGTCAGATGGTATTTGTAGGGCGGGTGGGGCTCGAACCCACGACCCAGGGATTATGAGTCCCTTGCTCTAACCGGCTGAGCTACCGCCCCCGGCGACGCGCGGCCGCGTCAGTGGATCGTGCCTGATGATAGCCATTGGGGCGGCGCGTGCGCTCGCCGTGACCCGCCATGGAGCATCCATCCGGCAGTCATTCCGGCTTATCCGGCCTACGGGTCGCCCAGCCGGGTCACCGGTGGGCCCGGGTGGCGTCGCTGGCCGAACTACGGCTCCTCGCAGTCGTCGTCGTGGCCGTTGTCGGTGCTCGATCTCGGGTGGTCGGCGTCCTGACGCTGGCCACCAAGCGGAAGATGATGGAACAGGTCTTCGCACTGCCGCGCGGCCTGGTGCTCCGCGGAATGATCTTGGCCGCCGCTTCGCAGTCATTGTGGTGGACGGCCGTGGTGATCGGGTTCATCAACTCGCAAGGGTGATGGACCGACCAGCCGCCGCCCCGACAGGCGGTGCTGCTGGGCGACCACGATGGCGCCGGCGATCAACGCCAGCCCGAGGATCGCCGTCACCGAGGCGCGCAGGTGCTGAGACCAGGTCCAGTACAGTTCCAGATCGGCGCCGTTCGGCAGCCGGCGAAAGGGCGACCTGGCTACGCCAGAGATCGCCGACGTGATGGCGATCACCCAGCCCACGAAGGCCCAGCCAAGAGTCAGCAACCAGCCGGGGAGCCGGGGCGCACCCGAGTCACCGCGACCACGCTCGGCCAGGCTCATGGCGAGCGGGACGATCCAGACGAAATGGTGCTGCCACGACACCGGTGAGGCCAGCAGCCCCGCTATGCCGCACAGGTTGACCGCCAGCCGGACGTCACCGATCCGGTGCCAGAGCACGGCCGCCCAGACACCGACCAGGGCAACGACTCCGCAGGCGATCAGCGCGCCGATGGCCACCGTCCGGCCAAGGCCGAAGATCCGAACCACGTCGCCCATCACCGACTGGTTCGTCCAGTAGATCAGGCTGTGGCCCAGCCCCGTGTCGCCGTGCGCCAGCCGCGACCAGAACTCGTACGACGCCTGTGGCACGACCGCCGCGCTGATCAAAGTCACTCCCAGCCCGACGACCACCGCCACCCCAAACGCCCGGCGCTTCCCCGCTGCCAATAGGTAGAGAACGAAGATCGCCGGCGTGAGCTTGATCGCGGCCGCCAGGCCCGTGAGCGTTCCCTGCGGCAGGCGTCGGCGAAACAGTCGGGGTCCAGGCGCGAGATCCAACACGACCAGGGCCACCAGGAAGATGCCCAGCTGGCCGAAGGCCAGTGTCTGCACCACGGGCTCCACGAAGTAGATCACCGCGGTCCCGACCAGGCTGAGGACCCAGCCGTTCAGTCCGAACCGGTACAGCACGGCCAACAGGGCCAGCGCGCCCGCCGCTGTCCAGCCGATCTGGACGACGGTCGGCGGCAGCACTGCCAGCGGAACAGCGAGCACGGCGGCGAACGGCGGGTAGAGGAACTGCAAGGGCCCGGGCAGGACATAGAAGTTTCCGTCGGCGAGCAACACCGAGCCCGCACGCCGGTAGACGTCCAGGTCGACCATGATCGGCTTCCAGGGCACGAACGTTCCGGCGGTGAAGGTCGTCGCGGCGACGTAGAGCGACATCAGCACCGGCAGCACGCAGACGCCGACTCCGCGGGCAATGCGCTCCAGCCCGGTCGCCGGGCGCGCCCCGACCTTCGCGGAGGCCGTCGATGGTGCCATCAGCGCGAGGCCCGCCGAAGCAGCTCCATGATCGTCTTCCCCACCCCGGACTCCTCGTTTCCCGGCACGACCGTGAAATCGAGATCGATGAGCGCCGGGTGGGCATTCGCCACCACGAAGGACATTCCGGCCCAGCTCAGCATGTCGACATCATTGGGCATGTCGCCGAATGCGGCAACGTGACTCGCGTCGATACCGAGCTGTTCGGCACAGCGCCTTCAGCATGCTGGCCTTGCTGACCCCGTACGCGCTGATCTCGACCAGTCCGAAGTCTCGGGTCTGGGAGTGGGTGGCGGTCAGTGACCGACCCACCGCCTCGCGTACCCGATCCAGTAGCCGATCAGCCGGTACCGAGGCGCTCTGGACCAGCATCTTCACAAACTCCTCGGTGTACGCGATCTCCTCGGCCGGGCCGCTGAACAGCGCCGGGTCGGTGCCGTCGTCGGCGGGCCAGGTTCCGTACGAGGGTTCGTAGCCGAACCGGGTGCCCGACTCGAAGGCGAAGAACGCATCCGGTACCTGCTCGCGGATCGTCCGGATAGCGGCGAGGGCCGCCTCGGGCTCGATGCAGATCCGTTCCACCAGCTCGCCGGCGCCCAGATCGTACAAGGCCGCGCCGTTGCTGGCGATCACCGTCGGATGCGCCCCCGGCAGGTCCTTGATCACGTCGAGCCAGCGCACCGGACGTCCGGTGGCGAAGATCACCGGGACGCCGGCGGCCTGCGCGGCGAGCACCGCCGCCGAATTCTGCTCACTGACTGACCCGTCGGGGGACAGGAACGTGCCGTCGAGATCGGAGACGATCAGTCGCGGGCGCGCCGGATCCGGCGAACCTCCGGGCGTGGGCACTAGAGCTTGGATCTGGGCGAGGTGGTCGTACCCGGCGACCCGGACTGATCCGGCGTCGGCTGGCCGCCGCCGGTCTGCGTGCCTGATGGCGACGGCGAGCCGGAACCCGAGGGCGACGGCGAGCCGGAGCCGGACGGCGATCCCGACGGTGAACCCGACTGCGGCGACGGCGAGCCCGACTGCGGGGAGGGCGAGCCCGACTGGGGGGACGGGGAGCCCGACTGGGGCGACGGCGAACTCGACTGGGGCGGCGGACTCCCGGAGCTTCCGGTCGGGGGCGGTGGCTGTTGCGGGGGCTGGTTCCGGAAGATCAGGATCGCCAGCAGCACGGCCAGCGCGGCGATCAGCAGCATCAGCAACCAGGACACCAGGATGGTCCGCCAGCCCGCCCGATCGAAGCGCCCGGGCCACGGCAACGGCCACAAGCGGGCCAATCCGGGCCGGACCCGATCGACCCAGTACTGCTGATAGTCCGGGCCGGACGGCGTGCCCTGCGGTGGCAGGCTCGCCAGCTGGACCTCGTCGAGCACCCGCTCGGCCTCGGCCGCCGCGGCTGGAGTTCCGTCGTAGGCGAGCGCGGCCCACGGCGCGACCATGCGCTCGTCCGGGGCGATCGGATCGGCGTCCTCGCTGCGGAACCTGCGGCCGAGCCGGCCGGTGTTCTGCCCCTGACCGCCGCGCGCGAGCACGGTGTCGATGTGCATGGCGTTGATCTCGCCGGCGAACCGCGCCCGGGCCGCGGCGTCGGCGGCGGCGCCCTCGGCCAGCATGATCACCATTGCGGGGGTGTTCTGGTCGTCGTGGGCGGTGAACGCGATGCCGGCCGGGGTGGCCCCGAGCCGCGCGTCGATCCAGAAGTCGCCGATCCGGGGCGGGTCCTCGGGCAGCAGCGGGCTGAGGGGTACGGCCCCCGGTCCGGTGCTCGCGCCGGCCCCGGTGCCGTCGCCGTCGGCGGGCCAGGACCAGCCGGAATCTCCGACCGGCGGCTCAGGCGTCGACATCGCACTCCATCTTCATCGGGGCCGGTGGCCAGGGATCAGCCTCGCACCGGCAAGGGCACGCAGAGTCTATTCGGCCCCCGCTTGAGCAGATCAATACGCTGAAGAACGGTGTCTGCGAGAATGTGCGGAGTCTGAACGAGTTACAGGAGAGTGCGTGAGCAGTCCGACCGAGGGCCAGCAGGTGCCCGTGCGCAACACCGATTCCGGTCGGGGTGAGCTCGGGAACCAACAGGCCGCCCAACTGCTCGGGGACGCCATCGCCCAGGTCCAGCGGGTGATCGTCGGCCAGGAACACATGGTCGAGCAACTGATGGTGGGCCTGCTCGCCAAGGGGCACATCCTGCTCGAGGGCGTGCCGGGCGTGGCCAAGACGCTGGCCGTACGCAGTTTCGCCACGGTCGTCGGCGGTGACTTCGCCCGGCTCCAGTTCACTCCGGACCTCGTACCGTCCGACATCGTCGGCACCCGGATCTACAAGGCGAGCCAGGAGAGCTTCGACGTCGAGCTCGGGCCGATCTTCGTCAACTTCGTGCTGGCGGACGAGATCAACCGGGCCCCGGCCAAGGTGCAGGCGGCCATGCTCGAGCTGATGGCGGAGAAGCAGGTCTCCATCGGCGGCACCACTTATCCCGTACCGCAGCCGTTCATCGTGATCGCGACCCAGAACCCGGTCGAGTCCGAGGGCGTCTACCCGCTGCCCGAGGCCCAGCGCGATCGCTTCCTGCTGAAGGTCGACGTGCCGTACCCGGCCGGCAACGAGGAGTTCGAGATCCTCCGCCGGATGAGCGTGAACCCGCCGGAGGCCCATCCGGTCCTCGACCCACAGTTGATCATCGACCTGCAGCGCCGGGCCGAGGACGTGTTCGTGCACAACCTGGTGGCCGAGTACATCGTCCGGTTGGTGCTCGCGACGCGTACGCCGGCCGAGTTCAACCTGCCCGACCTGACGTCGGTGATCCAGATCGGCTGCAGCCCGCGCGCCACCCTGGGCCTGGTCTCGGCCTCACGGGCGCTCGCCTTGATCCACGGCCGCGACTATGTGCTGCCGACCGACGTGCAGGCCGTCGCCAAGGACGTGATGGCGCACCGGGTCGTGCTCGGTTTCGACGCCGTGGCCGACAACATCACCACGGCCCAGGTGATCGATCGGATCGTGGCGATGGTGCCGCCACCGACCCCGGTGTGGAACCAACAGGCTCAGCAGGCGCCGGCTCGCCAACCGCAGCACCAGCCGTCCGCACCTCCCATCCCCTCGTATCCACCGCCCAGCCCGCACCAGCAGCCCGCCTACCCACCGCCGGCCCCGTACCAGCAGCCGGTGCAGGGCCAGCCGAACCAACCGGACTTCAACTAGGCCGGTTCGGTGTCCTTCCCGTCTGGTCCGAACTTCCCGCCGCCGACCGGCCCTCCGGTGAGCTTCCCGCCGCCGGCCGGCAAGCCGGTGCAGTTCGCGGCGCCCGCTGAGAGTCTCGGCGCCGTCGGCTCGGTGCTCGGTACGCCGACCCGGGCCACCATCCCGCTCAACAAGCTCGCACCCGAGGCCGCCCTGCGCCGGCTGGAACTCACCATCGTCCGTCGGCTCGAGGGGTATCTGCACGGTGATCATCTCGGGCTGCTCCCCGGCGCGGGGTCCGACATCAGCGACGCCCGGCTCTACATCGCCGGCGAGGACGACGTCCGCAAGATCGACTGGGCGGTGACCGCGCGGACCACCGTGCCGTACGTGCGCGACACCATCTCCGATCGCGAGCTCGAGGTCTGGGCCCTGCTGGACGTCACGCCGTCGATGAACTGGGGCACCGAAGGAGTCACCAAACGCGATCTCGGGATCGCGGCGATCGCGACCATCGGGTTTCTCAGCCAGAAGATGGGGGACCGGTTCGGCGGGTACATCATGCGCCCGGACAGCCTGCGCCGGCTGCAGGCCCGATCCGGCCGCAGCGCGCTGTACGGGCTGCTCCGGAAGATGCTGACCGAGCCGTTCGTGCCCGATCACGCGACCGGGCCGATGACGCTCGCAGCCGGCGTCGAGCAACTGTCCCGGACCCAGCGGCGGCGCGGCCTGCGGGTCGTGGTCTCCGACTTCCTGACCCCCGGTGATCATGAACTCGATCCCAACATCGAGCCGGAGTGGGAACGCTCGATGCGACGTCTCGGGGTCAAGAACCAGGTGCTGGCGGTTGAGGTCGTTGATCGGCGGGAGATCGAGTTCCCCGACGTCGGCGACATGCTGATCCGGGATCCGGAGACCGATTTCGAGCGCTACGTGAACACCGGCGACCCCGACGCTCGGGCCCGGATGGACGCCGCCAGTGCCGCACAGCGGGAACGAATCCGCATCTCCCTTCGTCGTGCAGGTGTCGGGCACATCCAGCTGCGAACGGATCGCGACTGGGTGCAGGACATCGCCAGATTCGTGCTGGCGTACCGTCGCGTGGCGAGCATGCTGCACGCCCCCGCCGCAGTGACGAAATGAATTGTGCAAGGGGGACGACCCCCTTGAACCCCCGCCGCGACCGCAAAGACCCACGGGAGGTCGCGTGATGAATTGTGCAAGGGGGACCAACCCCTTGAACCCCCGCCGCGACCGCAAAGACCCACGGGAGGTCGCGTGATGAATTGTGCAAGGGGGACGACGCCCTTGAACCCCCGCCGCGACCGCAAAGACACACGGGAGGTCGCGTGATGGTGGCGCTGCTGACGGCCCAGCTGGCGTTCCTGTCCCCGGAACGCCTGCTGATCCTGCTCGTCATCCCGCTCGTCGTGCTCGGCTACATCTTCGCCACCCGGCGCAAGAACCGGCGCGGGATGCGGTTCACCAACACCTCGATGCTCGACGTCGTGGTGCCCAAGCAGTCACAGTGGCGGCGGCATGTGGCTGTCGCGCTCTCGCTGCTCAGCCTGATCACCCTGACGGCGGCGTACGCCCGACCCAAGACCCAGATCGACGTGCCGCGTGAGCGGGCCACGGTGGTGCTGGTGATCGATGCGTCCCTATCCATGCAGGCCACCGATGTGCACCCGACCCGGCTCGACGCGGCCAAGCAGGCGGCGATCGACTTCGTCCGGGCGCTGCCGGAGAAGTACAACGTCTCGGTGGTCTCGATGGCCGGTTCGTCGGCGATCCTGGTGCCACCGACGACCGCGCACAACACCGTCGAGAACGCGATCAACAGCATCCAGTTGCAGGAGTCGACGGCCATCGGCGAGGGGATCGCCACCGGCCTCCGCGCGCTGCAGCAGGCGCCCAAGGATCCGAAGAATCCCAATGCGATCGCCCCAGGCGCGATCGTGCTGCTGAGTGACGGGAGCAACACGGCCGGCCGGGCGCCGCTCCAGGTTGCGGCCGAGGCCAAGGCGGCCAACGTGCCGGTCTACACCATCGCGTACGGGACCGAGAACGGTTACGTCGATCTTGACGGCAAGCGGGAGCCCGTTCCGGTCGACCACGACGAGATGCGTCAGATCGCCGAGGCGACCGGCGGCGACTATTTCGCGGCCGCGACGGCCGACCAGTTGAAGAAGGTCTACCAGAACATCGGCTCGGAGGTCGGATACGAGAAGGCCGACCGTGAAGTGACCGCACGGTTCGCCGGATACGGGCTGGCGCTGGCCGTGCTCGCCGCGCTCGGCGCCATCTCGCTCGGAGCGAAGTGGCCGTGATGATCCCCCAACTGTCCTTCCTCGCACCGGTACGCCTCTGGCTGCTGGTGCTCATCCCGTTGCTCGTGCTGCTCTATCTGTGGCTGGTGCAGCGCAAGCGCAGTCGCAACCGGACCGTCGGCCGGACCATGTTCGACCTGGTGATCCCGCGTGACCGGACCTGGCTGCGCCATGTCGCGGTGGGCCTGTCGATCCTGAGCCTGCTGACCCTGACCTTGGCCTTCGCCAAGCCCAAGGACCAGGTGTCGGTCCCCCGCGAGCGGGCGACGATCGTGGTCACCATCGACGTGTCGTTGTCGATGGAGGCCCAGGACGTCGAGCCCAATCGGCTGGATGCGGCCAAGATCGCGGCCGAGCAGTTCGTCAACAGCCTGCCGCCCAAGTTCAACGTGGCGCTGGTCTCCTTCGCCGGGACGGCGGTCACACTGGTCCCGCCGACGCTCGATCGGGGTGCCGTCACCGCGGGCATCCAGGCTCTGCGGCCCCAGGCGTCGACCGCCATCGGTGAAGGCATCTACACCTCGCTGGCCGCGTTGGCCCAGGTGCCGCCCGATCCGGACAATCCGAAGGCCGTGGCGCCGGCCCGGATCGTCCTGCTGAGCGACGGCAAGACCCAGGTGGGCCGGGCATCCGACCAGGCCGCCCAGGCGGCGCGGGCGCAATCGGTGCCGATCTACACCATCGCGTACGGGACCGCCGACGGCTACATCGAGATCGGTGGCCGCCGCGAGCCGGTGCCGGTCGACCGGGCCGAGCTCCGGCGGATCGCGCAGATCTCCGGCGGCGAGGACTACACCGCGACCTCGGCCGGCCAGCTGAAAGAGGTCTACAAGGACATCGGCAGCTCGGTCGGCACCGAGAAGGTCGATAAGGAGGTCACCTCGCGCTACGCCGGATTCGGCCTGGGCTTCGCGATCTTGGCCGCACTGGGACTCTCGTCACTGGCGGCCCGCTGGCCGTGAGCACCCGTCCTCGTGGCACCGACACTAGGGTGTTGATCATGGGATCGGTGGCCGAGAACCTCGCGGCGGTGCAGAGGCGGATCGACGCCGCCTGCCGATCGGCCGGTCGCGATCCTGCCGACGTGCGGCTGCTGCCGGTCAGCAAGACGCACGGACCGGGGACGATCGCCGAGGCGTACGAGGCGGGTGTCCGGCTGTTCGGGGAGAACCGGGTGCAGGAGGCGGCCGAGAAGGCCGAGCTCTTCGCCGACCGACCCGACCTCGACTGGGCGATCATCGGGCACCTGCAGACCAACAAGGCCAAGCTCGTCGCGACGTTCGCATCGGAGTTCCACGCGCTGGACTCCATCAAGGTGGCCGAGGCCCTCGACCGGCGCTTGGACGAGGCCGGACGGAGCCTTGACGTCTTCATCCAGGTCAACTCCTCCGGCGAGCCGCAGAAGTTCGGCCTGCCGCCGGACGAGGTCGAGGTCTTCGCCCGGAAGCTCGAGCAGTTCGGCAGCCTGCGGGTCCGGGGGCTGATGACGCTGGCCGTGTTCAGTGATGATCAAGAAGCGGTCCGCGCCTGTTTTCAGCGGATGCTTGATCTCCGGGCGCAGCTTCGTGATCTTGGTCGGCCGGGCAGCTTCGAGGAGCTGTCGATGGGCATGTCGGGAGATTTCGAGCTGGCGATCGAGTACGGCGCGACCACCGTACGGGTCGGCCAGGCCATCTTCGGCGCCCGGCTGCCACCCAACGACTACTGGCCGCCGACGCCGTAGGTCAGCCCAGGTTGTCGATCTTGATCGGCGGGACGTCGTCGGCGGGCTCGAAGCCGAGGATCCGGCCCAGGAAGTAGAGCTGGGCCTCGGTCGCCGCCTTGATCGACTCGGTCCGCCGGAAGCCGTGGCCTTCGCCCTCGAACATGATCACGGCCACCGGAAGCCCCTTGGACCGCGCGGCTTCGGCCATCATCGCGGTCTGATTCGGGGGTACGACTTTGTCCTCGGTGCCCTGCAGCAACAGGATCGGTGCGGACAGTTGGTCGACGTGGTGGATCGGCGACCGCTCGACATAGCGCGCCCTGGCCTCCGGGTAGGGCCCGATGAGCTTGTCGAGGTAGCGGGACTCGAACTTGTGGGTGTCGGTCGCGAGGACTTCGAGGTCGCCCACGCCGTACAGACTGATTCCGGCCGCGAAGACGTCCGTGGCGGTCAGCGCGCACAACGTGGTGTAGCCGCCGGCGCTGCCGCCTCTGATCACCAGCCGCCGCGGGTCGGCCAGGCCCTGCTCGCCCATGGCCAGCGCCCCGGCTGCGCAGTCACGCACGTCGACGATGCCCCAGTTGTCGATCAGCCGATCCCGGTACGCCCGGCCGAACCCGGTGCTGCCGCCGTAGTTCACGTCGAGGATTGCGAAGCCGCGGGTGGTCCAGAACTGGTACGCGATCTTGAAATCGGCCGTCGCACACGCCGTGGGACCACCATGGGAGAGCGTGATCAACATCGGCAGCGTGCCCTCCGGTGCGGCGTACGCGGCGTTGGCCGGCGGGTAGTACCAGCCGTGCACGTCACCCTGCGGCCCGGCCCAGCTCACGGCGCGTGCCCTGGAGACGGAGCCGGCATCCATGGTGAGCTGGCTGGAGCTCCGCACCTCGGTCCAGGTCTGTCGAGCGACATCGAGCAGCGACAGAGTCATCGGCCGGTCGGGGTGGCCGAGGATGGCTGCCGCGACGCCGCTGCCTCCGGCGAGGCTGTAGACCGCGACCTGCGACCCGGGCACCGGCGTCAGGTCTCCACTCGAGACCTGGAGCACGGCCAGGCTCTGTTCGCCGCCCCGATTCAGGCTGCACAGCAGTTGATCATGGTCGAGGACCGTGTACGGCGTCTGGCCCAGCTGCCACTGCGGCAGGCAGAACTCCGCATCGGTTGCGTGCAGGGCCTCGATCGAACCGTCCTTCCACCGATAGAGATTCCACCAGTCGGTGCGGTCGGAGACGAAGATCAACTCCTCACCGAGCCAACGCGGCACGACGGCGGATTCTCCGGGCCGCCCGCAACCTCCGACACGTCGGTGACCCGGCCTTCGGTCAGCGTGCCGACTTTGATCATGGTCGAATCCCACGGCAGATTCGGATGGTTCCACTCGGTCCAGGCCAGCCGGCCGCGGTCGGACAGTTCGGGGGAGGAGTAGAAGTCCGCACCGGCGCAGAGCACCACCCCACCGTCGGCGTTGTCGCCGTCGAGGTCCAGCGCGACGATGGTGTTCTCCGGCTCATCCTCACCGCCGTGGTCCTCGCGCACCGCCAGCACGAGGTGACGATCGAGACAGAGTCGGAGATCGGCGTAGCGGAACGCCCCGGGCGGGGTGATCGGCTCGGCCGGCGCGCCGTCTCGCAGCCGATAGACCCGGCCGTCGGTGAATTCCGAATACACCACCACGCCGCTGTCGACATCGAACTCGCCGCCACCGTACTCATGCACCCGGCTCCGGACGTACGCCGGCGCCGGAGTCTGCTCGGTCGGCTCACCGCCCGCGACGGCCCGCCGCCACACGCTGCTGCGACCACCCTGATCGGCTCGGGACTCCAGCCAGTACAACTGGTCTCCGTCGATGCACACTGCGGCCAGGCCGGTGGACGCCGATGTCAGGTGGTCGACCGAGAGCGGTGACGCCCATGCTCCGTACGGTTCGATGTCCATGGAGCCACTCTAAAAGGCTTGGCGAGGCGATTCCCGACGCTCGCGGGATCAGCAGCTATTGGTGCTGGTGGGGCAGGTGGTGCAAAATAGGCAGCGTAGTACGCGATTCGCCGGTCGGACGGCAACGTGAGGATGTCGGGGAAGGCAGCCCTCAAGTTGTCTTCGTCTCGCTCTGGAGGATCGCAGATGAGCACGACCCGTGGCGTCCTGTACGTCCACTCCGCGCCGTCAGCGCTGTGCCCGCACATCGAGTGGGCCGTCGGCGGCGTATTCGGCGCGCCCGCACGCATGGACTGGATCGCCCAGCCGGTCGAGCGGGCCTGCTATCGCACCGAATACTCCTGGGCCGGACCCACGGGCACGGCTGCCCGATTGGCCAGCGCGCTGAAGGGTTGGCAGAAGATCCGCTTTGAGGCCACCGAAGACGCGGCATCCGGGACCGAGGCCGAGCGCTACTCCTACACCCCGACCCTGGGCGTCTTCCACGCCATCACCGGGATCCACGGCGACATCATGATCCCCGAAGATCGAATCCGGCACGCGATGACCCTCTCCTCACTCGGCGGCCGCAGCCTCAAAGACTGCCTGGAGGAGTTGCTCGGCAAGCCCTGGGACGACGAACTCGAGCCCTTCCGGCATGCCGGTGACGGCACCCCAGTCCGCTGGCTCCACGAGGTCGTCTGAACCGCGATCCTTACCCTTCGACAAGCTCAGGGTTACCGAGGGATTGCCCGGCGAGCGTCGGCAAGGTCGGCCCGATTTCACGACGAGTCGAGCACGACACGCTTTTCGTCGTGCGAGCGAGGAGAGACAGATCTTAGGCCTGACCGGGCGCGAGCCGGGAGACCAGAGTTAGAGCGGGATGTTCGTGTGGGAACCCCGCTGACCGGTGTCGGCGGTCCGGATGGCGGCGGCCAGGGCCGAGCGGGTGGTGGCGGGCAGGACGATCTCGTCGACCACGCCGATCTCGACGGCTTTCTCCACGCCGCCGGCGATCCGCTCGTGCTCGGCGGCGAGTTCTGCCTCGACCTGCGGGCGCACGTCATCGGCCACCTCGGCGAGCTTGCGTCGGTGCAGGATCCGCACCGCGGCCACCGGGCCCATCACCGCGACCTCCGCGCCCGGCCAGGCGAACACCCGGGTGGCGCCGAGGGATCGGGCGTTCATGGCGATGTAGGCGCCGCCGTAGGCCTTGCGGGTCACCAGGGTCACCCGCGGCACGACCGCCTCGCCGAAGGCGTGCAGCAGTTTGGCGCCGCGGCGTACCACGCCGTCCCACTCCTGGCCCACGCCGGGCAGGTAGCCGGGCACGTCGACCAGCACGACCAGCGGCACACCGAAGGTGTCGCACATCCGGACGAACCGGGCCGCCTTCTCCGCACTGAGCGAGTCCAGGCAGCCGCCGAGCCGCAGCGGGTTGTTGGCGATCACGCCGACGGTCCGACCGCCCAGCCGGCCGAGCGCGATGGTGACATTGGGCGCCCAGCGGGCGTGCAGTTCGACCGTCGAACCCTCGTCGAGCACCCCGTTGATCAGCGGATGCACGTCGTACGCGCGCTTGGGCGACTCGGGCAACAACGCGGCCAGGTCGACATCGGCGACCTCGAGGGCGGTGCAGTCCCTGGCTGGCCAGCAGCGTGGTGAGCTTGCGGCCCTGCTCGAGGGCATGAGCCTCGTCATCGGCCACCAGGTGCACCACACCGGAGCGGCGGCCGTGGGTGTCGGGTCCGCCGAGCCGCAGCATGTCGACGTCCTCGCCGGTCACCGAGCGGACCACGTCCGGGCCGGTGACGAAGATCCGGCCCTCCGGGGCCAGGATCACCAGGTCGGTCAGCGCCGGTCCGTACGCCGCGCCTCCGGCCGCGAAGCCCAGCACGATGGAGATCTGCGGGATCTTGCCCGACGCCTGCGTCATGGCATGGAAGATCCGGCCGACCGCGTGCAGGGACAGCACCCCTTCGGCGAGCCGGGCTCCGCCGGAGTGCCAGATGCCCAGGATCGGCACCCGATCGTGCATCGCCCGCTCGTACGCGCGGACCACCACGTCGCAGCCGTCGACCCCCATCGCACCGCCCATCACGGTGGCGTCCGAGCAGAAGGTCACCACCCGGCAGCCGTTGATCGTGCCGACCGCAGCGAGCATGCCCGAGTCGTCGTCGGGGGTGATCAGTTCGACCGAGCCCGGATCGAGCAGCGCCTGAAGCCGGAAGTTCGGGTTGCGGGGATCCTCCTCGCGGGGGATCTTCACCTTCTTCGGCGTTGCCGCGGGTGCTGCGGTGGCGGTCATAGGTGGCTCAGCTTCCTGTCGTGGTGGCGTAGGCGTTGGTGAACGCGACCGCGACGTTGTGACCGCCGAAGCCGAACGAGTTGTTGATCGCCGCCAGGTCGCCGGCCGGGAGGTCGCGGACCTTGGTCGCGATGTCGACGCCGAGATCAGGTTCTGGGTTGTCCAGGTTGATGGTCGGCGGGATCTTGCGGTGGTGGATCGCCAGCAGGGTGGCCATCGACTCCAGCGCACCCGCGCCGCCGAGCAGATGGCCGGTCATCGACTTGGTGCCGTTGACGATGGCTTCGGTCCTCTCGCCGAGGGACTGCTTGATCGAGCCGGCCTCGGTCACATCGCCTTGTGGAGTCGAGGTCGCGTGCGCGTTGACGTGCACGATGTCGCCCGGAGCGAGGTCACCTTCGCGCAGCGCCTTGGTCATCGCCAGGGCCTGGGTGTCGCCACGCGGGTTGGGTTGCACCATGTCGTGCGCGTCGGAGGTGATCCCGGCGCCGGCCAGTTCGCCGTAGATCCGGGCACCGCGGGCTTGGGCGTGTTCCAGGGTTTCGATCACCAGGACCGCCGCGCCTTCGCCCAGCACGAATCCGTCCCGATCGACATCCCAGGGCCGCGACGCGCGTTCGGGCTCGTCGTTGCGCCGGCTCATCGCCTGCATCTGGGCGAAACTGGCCATCGGCAGCGGGTGGATGCAGGCCTCGGTGCCGCCGACGACGACGACGTCAGCGCGGCCGAGCCTGATCATGTCCAGACCGAGCGAGATCGCCTCGTTGCTGGAGGCGCAGGCCGATACGGGTGTGTGGGCACCCGCCTGAGCGCCGAGCCGCAGGCTGACGTTGCCGGCCGTCGCATTGGCCATCAGCATGGGAATCGACAGTGGGCTCACCCGGCGGGAGCCCTTTTCCTTCTGGATATCCCAGCTGCTGAGCAGGGTGTGGAGACCGCCGATGCCGGTGGCGATGACGACGCCGAGCCTCGAGCGCTCGACGGGATTGTCCTCGCCGAGGCCGTAGCCGGCATCGCGCCAGGCCTCCATCGCGGCGACCAACCCCAACTGGGCCGAGCGGTCGAGGCGCCGGGCCTCGACCCGGTCGAGCACCTCGGTGGGATCCACGGCGGCGACCGCCGCGATCTTGGTGGCAAGATCATCAGCCCAGTCGTTCTGGAGCCTGGCTACGCCGGACTTACCCGCCAGCAGGGCTTCCCAGGTGGTGGCGACATCGCCGCCCAGCGGGGTGGTGGCTCCGAGGCCGGTGACGACGACGCGGGTCCGTGACATTGACGTACTCCTTCGAATGAGGCGGAACACCTTCGAACTTTCGACTTGTCAGACTCTCCGGTCGTCAGAGCGCGCCGAGAGTCTGACAAGTCGGTGGGATCAGGCGGCGGCGCGCTCGATGTAGGCGACGGCGTCGCCCACGGTCTTGAGGTTCTTGGCCTCTTCGTCGGGGATGCTGACGCCGAACTTCTCCTCGGCCGCGTAGATGATCTCGACCATCGACAGCGAGTCCACATCGAGATCGTCGGCGAAGGACTTGTCGAGTTGAACGTCGTCGACCGGTACGCCGGCGACCTCGTTCACGATCTCGGCGAGGTCCGAGCGGACTTCTTCGGTGGTGGGCATCAGGGCTGCTCCTTCTTTTCGGTTGGTCTTGCTCTTGGGTGGTCTTGCTCTGGGTCGGTCTTGCCAGGGTCGGCGTGTACGGGAGCTTGATCACTTGTCCGGCGTAGACAAGGCCGGCGCCGAAGCCGATGATCAAACAGGTCTGGCCGGACTTCGCTTCGCCGGACTCCAGCAGGGCCTCGATGGCCAGCGGGATCGAGGCGGCTGAGGTGTTGCCCTGCCGGGCGATGTCGCGGGCGACCACGACGTTCGACGGCAGCTTGAGGGCCCGGAACATGGCGTCGGTGATCCGCATGTTCGCCTGGTGCGGGGCGAAGACCTCCAGGTCCTCGGGCCGGACACCGGCGGCGTCCATCGCCTCGGCCGCGGTCTTGGCCATGGTGAACGACGCCCATTTGAAGACGGGGTTGCCCTCCATCTGCAGCTTCGGCCAGTGCATCTCGCCGTCGTCGGAGGTGGCCGGATCCATCGCTCGATCCCAGGGCTCGGTCTGGCCGGATCAGGTTGGCCTGCTCCCCGTCGGAGCCCCAGACGACCGGGCCGATGGCCGGCGTATCGCTCGGTCCGATCGACCGCGGCGCCGGCGCCGTCGGCGAAGATGAACGCGGTCGACCGGTCGGTCTTGTCGGTCATCTGGCTGAGTCGCTCGACGCCGATGATCAGCACGTGCTTGGAGGCGCCGGTCCGGATGAACGAGTCGGCCATCGCCACCATGTAACAGAAGCCGGCACAGGCGGCCGAGATGTCGAAGGCCGCCGCACCGGTGGCACCGAGTTCGGTCGCGATCGTGGTGGCGATCGCCGGCGTCTGGTGCAGATGGGTCACCGTTGAGACGATCACCATGTCGATCTGTCCCGGCTCGATGTCGGCCGCCTCCATCGCCTTCCGGGCCGCCGCGACCGACATCATCTGGATCGTCTCGTCGTCGGAGGCCCAGCGCCGCTCCTCGATGCCCGAGCGGGTCCGGATCCACTCGTCGGTCGAGTCGATCATGGTGCAGATCTCCTCGTTGCTGACCACCCGGCGCGGCCGGTAGCCGCCGATGCCCTTGATCGCCGCGTACTGGCGCTGCCGCGTCGAGGTGTTCGAGGTGTGCACGGCGGTCATCGTCCTCGTTGTTCGTAGTCATCTTGTTACCTCGGTTGCGTCGGCGGATTCGACCGTTGGGTGGAGGCGCAGCAGCGGCTGCCCGGGTGCTACCGGGTCGCCGTTCTCGACCAGCCATTCGACGACGATGCCGCCGTGGGGAGCGCTGACCGGGATCTCGTCGCGCAGGTTCTTCACCACCCCGATCGTGCTGCTCGCCGGCAGCAGGGTGTCGTTGTCGATGTCCTCGGTCCGGGTGAACTGGCCCTTGCCGGGCGAGACGATCAGCCGCCAGGTCGGGTTGCCGGAGATCGGTGACGCGTTGGTGGCCTGGCCGCCGTGCTTGCGGACGAATTCCATCGCCTCGTCCAGTTGGTCGGGGGTGTTGAGGGCGAACAGTTCGACTCCCTTGAGGTTACGCTTCGCGATGCCGGTCAGGGTGCCGGCGGGCGGCATCTCCAACAGACCGGTGACCCCGAGGTCGCTCATCGCCGCCATGCAGAGGTCCCAGCGGACCGGCGAGGCGACCTGGCCGACCAGCCGCCTGAGCACCTCGCGACCGTCGTGGACCACCTGACCGTCGGCGTTGGACAGCAGCCGGGACCGCGGATCGTGGGTGGAGATCGCCCGGGCCAGCCGAGCGAGCCGGGCGACGGCGGGTTGCATGTGCACGGTGTGGAACGCCCCGGCGACGCTCAGCTCGATCAGCCGGGCCCGCGCCGGCGGGTTGGCCGCCAGCGCCGCGAGCTGCTCCTTGGTGCCGGCGGCGACGATCTGGCCGCTGCCGTTGTTGTTGGCCGGGGTGAGACCCTGCGGCCTCGATCGCGGCCAGCACCTCGTCGAGCGTTGCCGCCGATCACCGCGGTCATCGAGGTCGGGGTGACGGCGCTCGCCGCGGCCATGGCCCGGCCGCGCTCGCGGACGAACACCATGGCCTGCTCGGCGGACAGCACGCCGACACCGGCGGCCGCGGTGATCTCGCCGACCGAGTGACCGGCGGCGACGCCGATGTAGCGGAAAGGCGTCGGCCGGGTGCGGAAAGAGCTCGAGCGCGGCGAGCAAGCCCGGCGGCGACGAGCAGCGGCTGCGCGATCGCGGTGTCGCGGATGGTCTCGGCGTCGGACTCGGTGCCGTGGTGCGCGAGGTCCACGCCCGGAGACGGCGGAGAGCCAGTTCAGCCGGTCGGCGAAGCTGGATTCGGCCAACCAGGGTTTGAGGAATCCGGGGGTCTGTGCGCCCTGACCGGGCGCGACAACGGCAAGCACACCTTTACTATTTCGTAATCAGTTGCCCCAAACACGTGCAGGGACACGACGAATCTTCGGACGCCCACTTGTCGGAATCTGACAACTAGATGTTCGGCTACTCGGCCGGCTCTCTCCGGGTCGTAGTCCGGGCCAGCAACCGGCCGAGGGTGAGGGCCAGCCGGAGCGCGTACGCGTCGCGCGGGTCGGTCGGACTGTAGCCGGTCACCTCGTGGATGCGGCGCAGTCGGTAGCGCACGGTGTTGGCGTGCACGAACAACGCCCGAGCAGCGGCCTCGACCGACAGCCCCTGGTCCAGGAAAGTCACCAGCGTCTCCAGCAGCCCACCGCCGGCGGCGAGCAGCGGGTCGTAGATGTCCCGGGCGAGGGCCCGGCGGGCGTGCCCGTCACCGGACAGCGCGCGTTCGGGCAGCAGGTCCGCGGACGACACCGGTCGGGGCGCCTCCGGCCAGCCGGCCGCGGCCCGGTAGGCGGAGACCGCCTCGCGGGTGCTGGCGGCCGCCTCCATCAGATGATCGACCGGCGGCCCGACGATGACCGCGCCCGGACCGAAGAGGTTGACGAACTTGGCCACCACCTCGACCGCGCGATCGGTCTCCCGCAGCGCCGGGCCGCCCAGCACGACCACCATCCGGTCGCCCTGCACCGCACCCAGCATGTCCGTGCCGGCGATCGCCGCCGTGTGCCGGATCGACTCCAGGGCCTGGCTCGGTTCCAGGTCCGGCACCGGTCCGACGACCACCACGACCGCGGCATTGGAGTGCCAGCCGAGCGTTGACGCCCGGGACAGCACGGTCTCGTCGGTCTCGCCGCGCAGCACGGCGTCGACCACCAGCGCTTCGAGCCGCTCGTCCCAGGCGCCGCGGAGCTCGGCGGCGCGGGCGTAGATCTCGGCGGCGCTGAAGGCCACCTCGCGGCTGTACTGGACGATCGCGGCGTGCAGGATCGGCCGGTCGGCCTTCGGCATCACCTCGTCGATCTGGGTCTCGACCACATCGATCGTGGTCCGGACCAGTTCGACGGTCTGATAGAGGGAGATCTTGCGGGCCAGTTCCCGCGGCGCCGACCCGAAGACGTCGGAGGTGCTCGGAGCATCCGGATCCGGGTGAGGCGAACCAGGTGACGAACCCGTCGATGCCGGCCTGGGCGACCAGGCTGATCCAGGACCGGTGCTCGGCGTCCAGCCGCCGGAACCACAGGTGCCGCGCATCCATCTCGGCCACGGTCGCGGTCGTGATCCTCCCGGTGTTCCCGGCCAGCCGCTTGGCGATCGTGCTGCGGGTCTTGGCCGACGGGAGCAGGGACTTGGCGATCCCTCGCGTACCAGCGGCCATAGGCTGACTCTAACGGCCGAGTTGTCAGATGCTCAGCGCGTCATAGCGAGCTGAGCATCTGACAAGTCGGGGAAGAAGGGAGGGTCGATGAGTGACCTTGAGGTGCGGCCGCAAGAACAGGTCTGTACGAGCGTGGCCGATCGGCGACCCGAGGAACTGCTGCTGACGGCGCGGCACGTCTATCTGGGCAAGACGACCGAGGTGGCCCGGGCGCTGCCCGACCGGCAGATCAGGATGATCGGCGCCTGGTGCTTCCTTGATCATTACGGACCGGAGGATGTCGACGGCTCCCCGGGCATGCAGGTGTGGGCCCATCCGCACACCGGTCTGCAGACGGTGAGCTGGTTGCTCGAAGGCGAGGTCGAGCACCGCGACAGTGTCGGCTCGCAGGCCATGGTCCGGCCCGGTGAGCTGCACATCATGACCTCGGGTCACGGCATCGTGCACAGCGAGATCTCCCAGCCGGACAAGCCACCGATGCTGCACGGCGTACAGCTGTGGGTGGCACTGCCGGACGCGGATCGGGACGTGGATCCGCGCTTCGACTCCTACCGCGACCTTCCCGATCTCGTTCGCGACGGTGTCCGGGGAAAGGTGCTGATCGGCGAGTTGGACGGCGTGGCTTCACCGGCGCAGGGCCACACGGCGCTGGTCGGCGCAGACTTGACCATCGATCCGGGCGCGGCGATCACGCTGAGCCTGGATCCGGCGTACGAGCACGGCGTCTTCGTCGTCCAGGGCGGGGTGACCGTGGAGTCCACTCCGACCGCAGTGGACCAGCTGCTCTACCTCGGTGCCGATCGGCGGGAGCTCAGGCTCCGCAGTGATCGGGGCGGCCGGATGATCATTCTCGGCGGCGTGCCGTTCGCGGAGGACATCGTCATGTGGTGGAACTTCATCGGCCGCAGCCACGACGAGATCGTGGCGTTCCGGTCCGCCTGGGAACGCCGTGACCCGCGCTTCCCGCCCGTGATCAGCCGCGGCGAGATGGTCATGGAAGCCCCGCCGATGCCGACCGTCGCGCTCAAGCCACGACCACCGCGGCGTACCGGAGCATGACCGCGATCGATCCGGTCCAGGCTCTCCGGGAGATCGGTTTCCTGCTGGAACGATCGCGCGCCGACACCTACCGGGTACGCGCCTACCGCAGTGCGGCCAACGCACTGTCGGAGATGACCGCTGCGGAACGACATGATCATCAGCAGCAGCGCACCTGGGGCAAGGTCACCGGCGTCGGCCCGAAGACCGCACTGGTGATCACCCAGGCGATGTCGGGACAGGTCCCCGACTACCTGCAGAAGTTGCGGGACGAGAAGGAGCCGCTGACCACCGGCGGGCTCGGCATGCGGGCGGCGGTCAAGGGTGACCTGCACTGCCACTCGACGTGGTCCGACGGCGGCAGCCCGCTCGAGGAGATGATGCTGACCGCCCAGGCGCTCGGCCATGAGTACTGCGCGATCACCGACCACTCGCCCCGGCTCACGGTCGCCCGCGGGCTCACCGCCGCGCGGCTGCGCGAGCAGATCGGCGGTGATCGACGATCTCAACGAGTTGATGGCTCCGTTCCGTTGCCTGCGGGGGATCGAGGTCGACATCCTCGAGGACGGCGGACTTGATCAACAAGACGCGCTTGCTCGGCGAGCTCGATGTCGTCGTGGCCAGCGTGCACTCCAAGCTGCGCTCGGACTCGGAGACCATGACGCACCGGATGGTCGGTGCCATCGTCAACCCGAGGACCAACGTTCTCGGTCACTGCACGGGTCGGTTGATCGAGGGGGAGCGCGGTGTCCGGCCGCAGTCGGTGTTCGACGCCGAGGTGGTCTTCGAAGCCTGCCGCACCTTCGATGTGGCGGTGGAGATCAATTCCCGTCCCGAGCGCCGGGACCCGCCGACCAAGCTGCTCAGCATGGCGATCGAGATGGGGTGTCTGTTCTCCATCGACACCGACTCCCACGCCCCCGGTCAGCTGGAGTTCCTGATCTACGGCTGCGAGCGGGCCGAGAACCTGGGGCTCGATCCCGATCGGGTGATCAACACCTGGCCCGTTGACCGCCTGCTGGCCTGGTGTAACAAGACCTGAACACAGTGGTCCTATTGTCCGCGCCGTCGCGGGGTCGGTGTGAGCAGTGACCCCGGTCACGTCGCCGGGGTCATCCCGGCGAGGGCAGGTGCCGGCGACCTCCATGTGACCAGCTTCACTACTGGTCTTGCCCAGCCTGGCGTAATACCAGTGGTGCTGCTGGTTTAGCCTTTAGCGATGTCCATTCCACCGGAGCCGAGGCGATGACCGCCCAGTCGGAGCACGTGGGGGAGCGTCCGGCGGTCCCGGTCTTCTTCCTCTCCGACAGCACCGGCATCAGTGCGGAGACCATGGGCAACGCGCTGCTGATCCAGTTTCCGGATCTGCGATTCGACCGCCGACTGATCCCGTTCATCTCCACGATCGAGGAGGCCCGCCGCGTCGTGGAGATCCTCGACAAGGCCGCCGAGGGCCCGGTGACCCCCTTGGCGTTCTCCACCACCGCTGTGACCGCCATCCGGACCGAGCTCCATACGTCGAAGTGTCCGTTGATCGACTTCTTCGATCTGCACATGGAACGCGTGGAGTCGATCTTGGGGGCCAAGGGCATCCGGGTCGCCGCCCGGCTGCACGGTCTCGGCGACGTGCAGCGCTACAACGCCCGGATGGCCGCGGTGGAGTACGCGATCGAGCACGACGACGGGCAGAGCATGCGCGCACTGGACAAGGCCGACGTGATCTTGCTCGCCCCTTCGCGCTGCGGCAAGACCCCGACCACGATGTATCTCGCGTTGCAGCACGGGGTCTTCGTGGCCAACTATCCCTTGGTCGACGAGGATTTCGAGAGTTCCGAGCTACCGCGGCCGGTGAAGAACCTCCGCGACCGTTGTTTCGGATTGACGACGACGCCGGCCCGGCTCAGTCAGGTGCGGCACGAAAGGCGGCCGAACTCCCGCTACGCCTCGGCGGAGCAGTGCGCGTACGAATTGCGCCAGGCCGAGTCGATGTACCGGGCGCACCGGATTCCCGTGATCAACTCCTCCGCGAAGTCGGTCGAGGAGATGTCCACCGTGATCTTGCAGACCCTCAACAAGAAGTAGCCGTCATCCGACGAAGGAGCCTCATGTCCAGCAATGTCTTATGGTTCGCCGATCTCGGCCTGGCCGATCTCGAACAGGTCGGCGGGAAGAACTCCTCACTCGGCGAGATGGTGTCCAACCTGGCCTCGGCCGGCGTGCGCGTCCCGGACGGCTTCGCCACCACCGCCGAAGCCTATCGGCGGTTCATCGGCGACACCGGGCTGGCGGAGTCGATCAGCGCCAAACTGTCCGGCCTGAACACCGACGACGTGCAGCGGCTCGCGGTGGTCGGCAAGGAGATCCGCGAGGCCGTGGTCCAGCAACCGTTCCCGGCCGACCTCGAGGCCGAGATCCGCAACGCGTACGACAAGCTCGCCGGCGGCGACGACGAGCTTTCCTTCGCCGTCCGCTCCAGCGCAACGGCCGAGGACCTGCCCGACGCCTCGTTCGCCGGCCAGCAGGAGACCTTCCTGAACGTTCGCGGCATCGACGCGATCCTCACCGCGATCCGCGAGGTCTTCGCTTCGCTCTACAACGACCGGGCGATCGCCTACCGCGTCCATCACGCCTTCGAGCACGATGCGGTCGCCCTGTCGGCCGGCGTGCAGCGGATGGTGCGCTCGGACATCGGTGCGTCGGGGGTGATGTTCACCATGGACACCGAGTCCGGTTTCACCGACGCGATCTTCATCACCTCCTCCTACGGTCTGGGCGAGGCGGTCGTCCAGGGTGCGGTCAACCCCGATGAGTTCTATGTCTACAAGCCCGCACTGCGGGCCGGCCGGCCGGCGATCCTGAAGCGCGGCATCGGGGGCAAGGCGACGAAGATGATCTACACCACCGACGCAACGGTGGGTAAGACGACCGAGTTCGTCGACGTCGCCCCGGCCGACTCCAGTCTGTTGAGCCTGACCGATGCCGAGGTCGAAGAGCTGGCCCGGCACGCGCTGACCATCGAGGCCCACTACGGCCGGCCGATGGACATCGAATGGGGCAAGGACGGGCGCGACGGCCAGCTCTACATCCTGCAGGCCCGGCCGGAGACGGTGAAGTCCCGGCAGTCCGGCGGCAACGTGCAGCGCTACACGCTCGGGGGGCGCGGGCAACCTGCTGATCGAGGGCCGGGCGATCGGTCAGAAGATCGGCGCCGGTGCGGTCCGGGTGCTGACCTCGATCGAGGCGATGCACGAGTTCGTGCCCGGAGAAGTGCTGGTCGCCGACATGACCGATCCGGACTGGGAGCCGATCATGAAACGCGCCAGCGCGATCGTCACCAACCGGGGCGGCCGTACCTGTCACGCGGCGATCATCGCCCGCGAGCTCGGCATCCCGGCGGTGGTCGGCACCGGTTCGGCCACCCGGGAGCTGGCTGACGGCCGGCCGGTGACGGTGTCCTGCGCCGAGGGTGACACCGGCTACGTCTACGACGGGGTGCTGGACTTCGAGGTGACCGAGACCCAGCTGGACGCCATGCCGGAGATCGACGTCAAGATCATGATGAACGTGGGTACGCCGGATCAGGCGTTCGCGTTCTCCCGGCTGCCGAACGCCGGGGTCGGGCTGGCCCGGCTGGAGTTCATCATCAACCGGCAGATCGGCATCCACCCCAAGGCGCTGCTCGAACTCGATCAGCTCGACGGCCCGCTCAAGGAGCAGATCAGCAACGCGATCGTCGGCCTACGACAGTCCGCGCGACTACTTCGTCAAGCGGGTCGCCGAGGGGGTCTCGACCATCGCCGCCGCGTTCGCGCCACATCCGGTGATCGTGCGGATGTCGGACTTCAAGTCCAACGAGTACGCGAATCTGGTCGGCGGCGAGCTCTACGAGCCGCACGAGGAGAACCCGATGATCGGGTTCCGCGGCGCCGCTCGCTACCTGTCACCGGAGTTCGCCGACTGCTTCGCGATGGAGTGCGAGGCGTTGCGCTACGTCCGCGACGAGATGGGCCTGACCAACGTCAAGATCATGATCCCGTTCGTCCGCACCCTGACCGAGGCCGAGGGAGTGATCAATCTGCTCGGTGAGCACGGCCTGAAGCGGGGTGAGAACGACCTGCAGGTGATCATGATGTGCGAGCTGCCGTCGAACGCGGTGATCGCCGACCAGTTCCTTGATCATTTCGACGGGTTCTCGATCGGCTCCAACGACATGACCCAGCTCACGCTCGGCTTGGACCGGGACTCCGGACTGGTCGCGGCCGGGTTCGACGAACGCGACCCGGCGGTCAAGTTCATGCTCAGCACGGCCATCCGGGCCTGCAAGGCGCGGGGCAAGTACGTGGGCATCTGCGGACAGGGACCCAGTGATCACGCCGACCTGGCCGAGTGGCTGCTGGCCGAGGGGATCGACACCATGTCGCTGAACCCGGACACCGTGGTCGACACCTGGGTGCGACTGGGCAAGCTGACGGCCGCCGCCCGCTGATCCGGCCGGGCTGGATGGAGTCGCGGCTCGGATCAGGTTAGGGTCGGCGCGTGGATGACGTCAGCCTCGCCGCCGAACTCGTACGCGACGCGGGGACGCTGGCCCAGCAGATGCTCAGCGGTGGCTTGACGACCGAGTACAAGACCTCGGTCTCCGACGTGGTCTCGGCGGCGGATCACGCCGCGGAGGAACTGGTGACCGAACGGCTGACCGAGAGCCGGCCGTCCGACGGACTGGTCGGTGAGGAAGGTGCGCGCAAGGCCGGTGACGCCCGCACCTGGTACATCGACCCGGTCGACGGCACCTACAACTTCCTCTCCGGGGTGCCCTACTGGTGCTCCGCGGTCGGTCTCGTCGATCGTGACGGCCCGCTCCTGGGCGCGGTCTACTATCCCGCCCTGGATCAGCTCTGGCTGGGCGGTCGGGACCATCCGACCACGTTGAACGAGGTACCCGTGGAGCGGCTGGCCGACCGACCGCTGGCCGAGGTGTCGGTCGCGACGTACTTCCATCCCCGGCACTTCACCGATCAGGCCCGCCTCGCGTCGTGGCGGTCGGTGACCGCAGCCGCGGCCACCGTGCGGATGCTGGGCTCGGCCTCCATCGACCTGGCCAGCGTGGCCAGCAGCCGGCTCGGGATCTTCCTGCAGGCCAACCTGCACCCGTGGGACTGGTATCCCGGCGCCGCCCTGGTCCTCGGGGCCGGCGGGGTCACGGCGGAACTACAGGTGGGCGAGAACCTCTGGCAGATCGCGGGCAATGCCGCCGCCGTCGAGGACACGAAGCGCGCACTCTCCTCGGTCTGACCGACCTTCAATCACGCTCCGGCGCCCTCCTGTGCGACGCCGGCGACAGACGTGGGATCGCCGAGGGAGTAGCGCTCGAACGCCTGGGCGGCGGCACCGCCGTCGTACGAACCATCGCGGCCCAGCGTCTGCAGGGTGGCGACCACGATCGACTCGGCATCGACCAGGAAGTGCCGGCGGGCAGCCGCGCGGGTGTCGGCCAGGCCGAAACCGTCGGTGCCCAGCGAGCACCAGGTGTGCTGCACCCACGGCGCGATCTGGTCCTGCACGGCCCGCATGTAGTCACTCGCCGCGACCACCGGACCCGGCCTGCCGTGCAGGCTCCGGGTGACGAACGGCCAGCGCCGCTCCTGATCGGGGTGGGTGAGGTTCCAGTGCTCGGTCTCGACGGCATCCCGGCGCAACTCGTTCCACGAGGTCACCGACCAGACGTCCGCGGCCACGCCCCACTCGTCGGCGAGCATCTGCTGCGCCTTGAGGGCAGCGGTCATGGTCACGCCCGATACCAGGATCTGCGCCCGGGGCCGGTCGCCTTCCAGCGTGGGTGAGGCGTAGTGGTACATGCCCTTCAGCAGCGCCTCGACATCGAGCTGATCCGGTGCGCCCGGCTGGCTGACCGGTTCGTTGTAGACGGTCACGTAGTAGATCAGGTTCTCCCCGTCGGGATGATCTTGGTCCTCGTGACCGTACATCCGGCGGAGACCGTCCTTGATGATGTGGCCGACCTCGTAGGCGAAGGCCGGGTCGTAGTGCACAACAGCCGGATTGGTGCTGGCCAGCAGCGGCGAGTGACCGTCGGCGTGCTGCAGGCCCTCACCGGTCAGCGTCGTCCGACCCGCCGTCGCCCCCATCAGGAACCCGCGCGACATCTGGTCGGCCATCGCCCAGATCGAGTCGCCGGTCCGCTGGAAGCCGAACATCGAATAGAAGATGTAGAACGGGATCATCGGCTCGCCGTGCATCGCGTAGGAGGATCCGGCCGCGATCGTCGAGCCCATCGCGCCCGCTTCGGAGATCCCCTCGTGCAGCAACTGGCCCTTCTCGGATTCCTTCCAGGAAAGGAGAAGCTTGCGGTCGACCGACTCGTACGTCTGCCCGTGCGGGTTGTAGATCTTGGCCGTCGGGAACATCGAGTCCATGCCGAACGTGCGGAACTCGTCCGGGGCGACCGGCACGATCCGGTGGCCGATCTCCTTGTCCCGCATCAGGTCGCGGAGCAACCGGACGAACGCCTGGGTGGTTGCGACCTTGGTCTTCTCGCCGGCCGGTTCCATCAGCGGTGCGTACGCCTCGTCGCCGGGCAGCTTGATGATCGTCGGCTTGACCCGACGCTCCGGGATGTAGCCGCCCAGCGCCTTGCGGCGGTCCTGCAGGTACTGAATCTCCTCGTTGTCCTGGCCCGGGTGGTAATACGGCGGGTTGTACGGATCCTCGAGCTGGCTGTCCGGGATCTCCAGGAAGAGCCGATCCCGAAAGGCCTTGAGGTCCTTCGTGGTCAGCTTCTTCATCTGGTGGGTGGCGTTCTTCCCTTCCAGGGCGTCGATCGTCCAGCCCTTGACCGTCTGGGCCAAGATCACCGTCGGCTGCCCCACGTGCTCGGAGGCGGCCTTGAACGCCGCGTACACCTTGCGGTAGTCGTGGCCGCCACGTGAGAGCACCTTGATCTCCTCGTCGCTCATGTTCGCGACCATCCGCTGCAGCCGCGGATCGGAGAAGAAGTTGTTCCGGATGTACGCGCCGTCCTCGACCAGATAGGTCTGGAACTGTCCGTCAGGGGTGGTGTTCATCTTGTTCACCAGGGCTCCGGCGGCGTCGGCGGCCAGCAGCGGATCCCAGTCCCGTCCCCACAGGACCTTGATCACGTGCCAGCCGGCGCCGAGGAAGAACGACTCCAGTTCCTGCACGATCTTTCCGTTACCCACCACGGGTCCGTCGAGTTGCTGCAGGTTGCAGTTGATCACGAAGGTGAGATTGTCCAGGCCCTCGCGGGACGCGACCCGGATGGCGCCGAGCGACTCCGGCTCGCCCATC
The DNA here is from genome assembly GCA_963723815.1 of uncultured Actinomycetota bacterium. Lineage (GTDB taxonomy): Bacteria > Actinomycetota > Actinomycetes > Propionibacteriales > Propionibacteriaceae > Microlunatus. The sequence continues at coordinate 41,424 of CAVRSH010000011.1, forward strand.
TCGCCGTCGCCCATGAACGCCCACACGTGCTGCCTGGACGTGTCCTTGATGCCGCGGTTGGCCAGGTAGCGGTTGAAGCGGGCCTGATAGATGGAGTTGATGCCGGTCAGCCCCATCGACACGGTGGGGAACTCCCAGAAACTCGGCATCAGGCGTGGATGTGGATAGGACGACAGACCCTTGCCGGGGCCCCGCGAGACCTCCTGCCGGAAGCCGTCGAGGTGGTCGGCGGTGAGCCGTCCCTCGAGGTAGGCGCGGGCATAGATGCCGGGGGAGGCGTGCCCCTGGATGAAGATGTGGTCGCCGCCGCCGGGGTGGTCCTTGCCGCGGAAGAAGTGGTTGAAGCCGATCTCGTACAGGCTCGCGGCGCTCTGGTAGGTGGCGATGTGCCCGCCGACTTCCAGCCCCTTGCGATTGGCCTTGCTGACCATGATCGCCGCGTTCCAGCGGATGTAGGCGCGGATCCGCCGCTCGACATGCTCGTCGCCGGGGAACCACGGCTCGGACTCCGGCGGGATGGTGTTGACGTAGTCACTGCTGCGCAGCGCGGGCAGGCCGACCTGACGCTCTCGCGCCCGGGCCAGCAACTGCAGCATGATGAAACGGGCCCGATTCTTGCCCTTGTCGTCGAGCAGGCCGTCGAGGGACTCCAGCCAGTCATGGGTCTCGTCCGGATCGATGTCCGGGATGTAGCTGTGCAGGCCCTCAGCGGTGATGGGGGCACGCGGTCCGGACGTAGCCATTCATGCTCCTAACGTCTGCCTTCAGCGCAGCTGGGCCGAAGGGCCAGGGTCGCGGGATGTGACGCACATCCATCCTGTCACTCGGGGAAACGCGCCGCACGCGGTCATTGGCCGATCAGTTTGGCTCGGCCGGCGATCTGGGGTTACGCGGGGGGAGTACCTCTGGCAGGCTTGGCTCTGAGGTCGACTCGGGGTAGTCCTCAGTCAGCCCGGTATCGGGAGCCGAGTCAGAAGGAGGCGTCACGCGGGAATGAGCGAGGTCTGCTCTCGCAATGTCAGGCAGTGTGTGAATAGGCACCGGTCGCCGGGTCGCGGACCGAGAAAGAGGAGCTTCTGGTGAGCACGGCGATGGAAAGCGCCGGACACCAGGGAAACAAGCTTGGCCTGACCCCAGGGCTCGTGGTGCAGGAGCTCGGCTGGGATTCCGACGTGGATGACGACGTCCGGGTGATGATCGAGGACGCCGTGGACTCGGAGTTGATCGAGGAGGCCATGGAGGCCGTCGACCTCGTGCTGCTGTGGTGGCGTGACGACGACGGCGATCTCGTGGAGGGCCTGATGGACTCCCTGACCGATCTCACGCAGGCCGGCTACATCTGGTTGATGACCCCGAAGGTTGGCCGGGCCGGCTACGTCGACGCCGCCGACATCGCCGAGGCGGCGGTGACCGCGGGGCTGGCGCAAACCACGAGTGCGTCGATCTCGGTCGACTGGGCCGCCACCAAACTCGTCCGGCCCAAGGGCACGCGTCGGTGACACCGGCGGTCGGAGAGCAGGCGCCGGATTTCGTCACTCGCAACCAGCACGGCGAGCAGGTCGGCCTGGCTGACCTGCGCGGCGATCGCGCGGTGATCGTCTTCTATCCGTGGGCATTCTCCAGCATCTGCCGGGGTGAGTTGGCCGCGCTGCGCGATGATCATCAAAAGTTCCGTGATCTTGGGGTACGGGTCGTTGCGGTGTCCTGTGATGCGATGTTCACGCTTCGGGCGTACGCCGATGCCGAGCGGATCGGCTTCGATCTGCTGTCCGATCATTGGCCGCACGGCCAGATCGCCAAGGCCTACGGGGTCTTCGATGATCAGGCCGGATGCGCCCTGCGCGGCACCTTCGTCCTCGACGGGGCGGGCGTGATCAGCTGGCAGCAGGTCAACGGGATCGGTGAGGGTCGCGAGTTCGGAAGTCTGCTCGCTCAGCTGAGGGAACCCGCGCGGAGCTGAAGGGCCGCCGTTCTAGGCTGGCGGTGTGACACTGACCGGAGAATACGAACCCAGCCCACAGCAGTGGGTGCGCGACCAGGTCGCCCGCTACGAGGCGACGGACGGCCGCGAAGCCAATACCCTCCGCGACACCGGCCGCCCGGTGGTGATCTTCACCACGCGCGGCAAGAAGAGCGGCAAGCTCAGGAAGACGCCGCTGATGCGGGTCGAGCACGACGGCGCGTACGCAATGGTCGCGTCCCAGGGCGGCGCGCCGCAACACCCGTCCTGGTACTTCAACCTCAAGGCCGATCCCGATGCCTTGATGGTCCAGGACGGCGCCGACCGGTTCGATGCCACGGCCCGTGAGCTGGAGGGCGAGGAGCGCGAGATCTGGTGGAAGCGGGCGGTGGAGGCGTACCCCAGCTATGCCGACTACCAGACCCGGACCGACCGTCTGATTCCGGTATTGCTGGCCGAGCGTCGGGGCTGAGAAGGTCGGGGGCAGAATGGCGCCCATGCTTCCTACACTCCAGTTCGGCCCGACCGGCCACGACAGCACGCGGATCATCTTCGGTGCCGCCGCCCTGGGCAACATCAGCCAGGACGAGGCCGACCGTGCCATGGAACTGATCATCGAGCACAAGATCAACCACATCGACACCGCGGCCAGCTACGGCGAGGCCGAGTTGCGCCTCGGACCGTGGATGGAGACCCATCGCGACCAGTTCTTCCTGGCCACCAAGACCGAGAAGCGGACCCGCGCCGAAGCGTACGAAGAGATCGAACGCTCGTTGGAGCGGCTGCGCACGGACTACGTCGACCTGATCCAGCTGCACAACCTGGTCGACCCGGACGAGTGGGAGACCGCGTTCGCGAGGGGCGGCGCTATCGAAGCCGTGGTCGAGGCGCAGGCCACCGGCCTGGTGCGCTACATCGGGGTCACCGGCCACGGCGTCACCGTGGCGGCCCAGCATCTCCGCTCGCTGGAGCAGTACCCGTTCGACTCGGTGCTGCTGCCGTACAACTACCCGATGTCGCGCAACGCCGAGTATCTCGCCGACTTCGACGCGCTGGTCGCGCTCTGCGCCGAACGGGAGGTCGCCGTGCAGACGATCAAGTCGATCACCCGGGCACCGTGGGGCGACCGGGAGCAGACGACGAACACCTGGTACGAGCCGCTCACCGACCAGTCCGCGATCGACACGGCCGTGAGCTGGGTGCTGGGCCGCGAGGGCCTGTTCCTGAACACCGCGAGTGACGTGGGCCTGCTGCCCAAGGTGATCGACGCGGCTGAGCGGTATTCGGGGCGCCCGAGCGAGGATCAGATGCGCGAGCTGGAAGCAGCTTTCGGGCTGGAGCCACTCTTCGTCTGAGTGGGAGCAGAGGGGCTCGAACCCCCGACCTCCTGTTTGTAAGACAGGCGCTCTAACCAGCTGAGCTATGCTCCCGGGCGCAGTTGCAGCGGCTCACGATAGCTGCCGCGGCGCGGCGCACCAAGTTTCGCGTTCCCGGAGTCGGCGGGCAACGGCGACTAACCTTGGCCGATGCCCGACGACGAGTTGACCGTCCTCCGCGACGCGCTGTCCACGCACCGCTCGATGCTGATGGGCGCCCTGCAGCGCAACGCCGACCTGGACATCGACCGGGCGTTCCAGGTCCACGCCGGTCTCTTCAAGATCCTCGCCCACTGGGATGAGTACACCGCCAACGAGCAGCGCCAGATCGTCCGCACCGTCGAGTACCTGGTGAACGCCGACGACGACGTGCCTGACCTGACCACCGCGAACGGATTCACCGACGACCTCGCCGAGCTGCGCAAGCTCGAAGCCGCTCTGGGCTACGTTTAGTGCTTCAAGGGGGACACCCTTGATCCGCCGCGCGCCTGGAGAAGCAATGCCCACCCCCCGAGCCAAGATGTTGATCGGCGCTCTCACCGGTCTGGTGGCGCTGATCGGGATGATTCGACTGGCGGCCGGCGGCTTCTCCGGTGGGCTGAGCGTGCTGGCCTGGTCGGTCATCCTGCTCGCCATGGTGCCGTGGGTCGGCTACGCGGCCTGGCGCGCCCGGCGCGGCCGCCTCACCGGCCGGAGCATGATCGCGGTGCTGATCCTGGATGCGGTGGGGCTTACCCTCGTCTGGCTCTTCACCATCGGACCGGTGCTGGCGCTGGCCTGCTCGCTCGCCGCGTTCGTGGTCATCTGGGTCAACGACTGGCCGACGCGGCGCCCCCAGGGCGAGGACCGGTTCGTCCGGATCGAGGACCTGCAGTCCGACGAGGACTGAGCCCGGCCGGCGGTCGATCAGGCCCGGCCGTACTTCTTGTGCACGGCCTGTTTCGATACGCCGATCACCGCCGCGATCTCCGCCCACGACATCCCACGAACCCGGGCTCGGCGCACCACGCTGGCCTCGAGCCGGTCCGCCGCTTCTCTCAGCCGGGCCGCCGCTGCGAGAGCCGCCCGTGGGTCCTCGTCGCCAGTCGCCAGCGCCAGATCGGCCACGTCCTGCACCTCCATCGCATCTCCCTGCCTCTCGGTAAGGCGTCAACTTTAGTTGACAGAATAGCCGCGCAGGGTGGGCATCGTCAATCTAGGTTGACGCCTCGGCCCGGCCGTGGCTGGGTGCCGGCGGCGGTCGGCAGTAGAGTCTCCGGTTGTGGCTGGACCCGATTTCTCTGTGGCACTGAATGACCTCGACAAGGCGCTGACCTCGATCGAGGCCGTTGTCGATCCCGAGCGCACCCGGGCGGAGATCGCCGAGCTGCAGGAGCAGGTCGCGGCTCCGAACCTGTGGGACGACCCCGACAACGCCCAGCGGGTCACCTCCCGGCTGTCGACGCTCCAGGCCGATATCGACCGGGTGGCGAACCTGCGCTCGCGACTGGACGATCTCGCCGTGATGGTCGAGTTGGGCCAGGAAGAAGGCGATGCCGCCAGCCTGATCGAGTCCGAGACCGAACTCGGGTCGCTGCAGAAGGCCATCGATGCGCTCGAGGTGCGCACCCTGCTGTCCGGGGAGTACGACGCCCGCGAGGCCCTGGTCACCATCCGGTCCGAGGCGGGCGGGATCGATGCCGCCGACTTCGCGGCCATGCTGCTGCGGATGTACCTGCGCTGGGCCGAGCGGCATCACTACACCGCCGAGGTCTACGACACGTCCTACGCGGAAGAGGCGGGGATCAAGTCGGCCACCTTCCAGGTCAAGGCGCCGTTCGCGTACGGCACGCTGTCGGTCGAGCAGGGCACCCACCGACTGGTCCGCATCTCCCCCTTCGACAACCAGGGCCGACGGCAGACGTCGTTCGCCGGCGTCGAGGTGCTGCCGGTGACCGAAGAGGCCGACCACATCGAGATCCCCGAGGCCGACCTGCGGATCGACGTCTTCCGGTCCTCCGGTCCCGGCGGCCAGAGCGTGAACACCACCGACTCGGCGGTGCGGATCACCCATCTGCCGACCGGCATCGTGGTCTCCTGCCAGAACGAGAAATCGCAACTGCAGAACAAGGCAGCGGCGCTCCGGGTGCTGCAGTCCCGGCTGCTGGAGAAGGCCCGGCAGGATCGCGAGACAGAGATGAACGCGCTGAAGGGCGACGGCAGCAACAGCTGGGGGTCCCAGATGCGGTCGTACGTGCTGCACCCGTACCAGATGGTCAAGGATCTGCGCACCGACTACGAGGTGTCCTCCCCGGACGCCGTCTTCGACGGTGAGATCGACGGCTTCATCGAGTCCGGCATCCGCTGGCGCCGGATGGGCGCAGCCTCCTAGCCCTGGCGTCGTGCGCGTTGATCGGCGAGGAAGGCAGCGCCTCACCTAGACTCATCCGTGGCCGTCTGCCGCTGTGTCCCGCAGCGTCGGAACTCCTCTAGCCGGCCGAGGCAACTCCGTGATTCGTTTCGAGAATGTGTCCAAGATCTACGACGGCCAGCGCCGCGCAGCGCTGGAGGACGTCAACGTCGACATCGAGAAGGGCGAGTTCGTCTTCCTGGTCGGCGCATCGGGCTCGGGCAAGTCGACCTTCCTGCGTCTGATCCTGCGCGAGCAGCGGCCGACGAAGGGCAAGGTGTTCGTCGCCGGTCGGGAGCTGAACAAGCTGCACAGCTGGAAGATCCCCGCCATGCGCCGGCAGATCGGGACGGTCTTCCAGGACTTCCGGTTGCTGCCCAACAAGACGGTGACCGACAACGTCGCCTTCGCGCTGCAGGTGATCGGCAAGCCGTCGTCGACGATCCGGCGCGTGGTCCCCGAGGTGCTCGAGCTCGTCGGTCTGCAGGGCAAGGGCGGCCGGCTGCCGGAGGAGCTGTCCGGCGGGGAGCAGCAGCGGGTGGCGATCGCCCGGGCGTTCGTCAACCGGCCGATGATTCTGATCGCCGACGAGCCGACCGGAAACCTCGATCCCGGCACCAGCGTCGGGATCATGAAGCTGCTCGACCGGATCAACCGGGCGGACACCACGGTGCTGATGGCCACGCACGACTCGACGATCGTCGACCAGATGCGCAAGCGGGTGATCGAGCTCGACGACGGGGGTGTCGTCCGCGACCAGAGCCGCGGTGTGTACGGCTACCAGTGAGCCGCCGCTCGCAGCCTGAATCCGCCGATGTCTCCGAACCGTCCGTACGACACCGAGCCTCGAGGTAATTGCTGATGCGTTTCCGCCACATCTTCTCCGAGACCCGAGCAGGGTTGCGGCAGAACCTGACCATGACGCTGGCCGTCATCATGACGATGTGGGTGTCGCTGTCCCTGTTCGGCGCCGGGCTGCTGGCCAGCCAGCAGGTGGACCTGATGAAGGGCCGCTGGTACGAGAAGATCGAGATTTCGGTCTTCCTCTGCACGAAGGACACTCGCGGCGATCAGTGCGACCCGGGCGTCGACGCGACGCAGGCCCAGAAGGACGAGATCCGCCGCACGCTGGAGAGCAATCCGGAAGTCGCACCCGGCGGGATCTACTTCGAGACCAAGGAGGAGGCGTACGCCGACTTCCAGCAGGCCTATGAAGGCAGCCCGATCCAGGACTCGTTGACGGTCGACCAGATGCAGGAGTCGTTCCGGGTCAAGCTCAAGAATCCCGAGCAGTACCAGGGGGTCGTGAGCTCGGTGATCGGTCTCAAGGGGGTGCAGAAGGTCCAGGATCTCCATCAGTTGCTGGACCCGTTCTTCCGCGCCCTCAACGTGTTGCAGTGGTCGACCGGTGGTGCATCGGTCCTGCTGCTGCTGGCCTCGGCGCTGCAGATCGGCAATACGATCCGGCTGGCCACGTTCGCCCGGCGGCGCGAGATCGGCATCATGCGGCTGGTCGGCGCCAGCAACTTCTACATCACGGTGCCGTTCCTGCTGGAGGCCGTCTTCTCGGCCTTCATCGGCATCTTGCTGGCCTGCGCGACGCTGGCTGCCGGGACGTACTTCTGGGTCATCAACGGGGTCGCCCAATCTGTGCGCTTCGTCGCCTGGATCGGCTGGCGGCAGACCGGGCTGGCGATGCTCGGCATCGTCTTGGTGGGCGTGGTCCTCGCGGTGATCCCGACCCTGGTGACTACTCGGCGCTATCTGAGGGTCTGACCTCCAGCCGAATCCCATCAGTCACAGCTGGAATCATCAGTTAACTGATGGTAACTGGATTTACTCAACGCTCAGTTGAGACTTGACCCCGAAATCGGCCGGTATTTGGCGCCACGCCCGGCTTTGCCCTTGCACCGCGGCTCGTCGGTCTGCCTATCATGCCCACGCTGATACGGTCCTACGCTCCCTGTGTGCGGCCGACTCGGTGGGCTCGACCTCACCCGGAGGTCATGGGGCGGGTCACACCAATTGAACATGCTGATTGGGGAAAGCTGTGGTTCCGGATCTTCCCTACGACCGCTTGGTCGTTCCGGACGGCAGCGAAGCGCTGGAGCACGGTGGTCGCTTCGCCAGACTGGCCAGGAGTCATCGACTCCGCGTCAACTCTGCGTCCGTGGTCAAGACAGCTGGCCGATCGTCGTTGACGGTTGGCCGCGCTCCGGGTAGGAGCACAGGTGCGGTGCGCCCGCGGGCCTGGGTGACTGCTCTCGCCATCGCGCTGTCCACCGCCGTCGCTCTCACCTTGTTCGCCCCGGCGGCCGGCGCCGACGACCTCACCGAGCACCGGTCTCGGGTCAAGCAGCAACTCGCTCACACCCGCAATGAGCTCAGCGAATCCAGCCATGCCCTGACCCGGGCCGGCATCGCCGTCGACAGAGCTCAGGGCAAGCTCGACCTGGCTCGCCAGCGGTTGGCGCAGACCCGGAAGGAGCTCACGGCCGCCAAGGCTAGGGACGTCGCGATGGCCGCCAAGCTGAAGAAGGCCAAGGCCGACCTGGCCGCAGCCAAGGCTGCGGTCGCCCGCGGCCAGGCGGAACTCGACGCCCAGCAGGCGACCGCCGGCCAGATGGTCCGCGACCAGTACCAGCAGCAGAACAACCTGCTGCCGATCGCCGCCCTGATGGGTACCCAGTCGACCGAGGAGTTGCAGACCAGGCTGCAGTGGTCGACGACGATGTTCGACACGGCACAGGCCACCATCGACCGACTGACCGTCATCCAACGCCAGCTGAAGCCGCCCGGGCGAGACAGGCCGCGCTGGAAGCTCAGATCGCCGCCGATCGCCGCGAGGCCGCCGCGAACCTGAAGGTCAAGAAGGCCCTGGAGGCGCGGGCCGCCGACCAGAAGGCCGATGTCGCCCGGTTGCTGGCCCAGCGCCAACAGGTCCAGCGGGCGGCGGCGCAAGGACGTGGCCAAGGACAAGGCGCGGTACGCCAAGCTGACCCGCGAGCGGGCCACAGTCGAGCACCGGATCGCCGTCCGGATCGCCCAGGCCAAGGCAGCGGCCGCTCGCCAGCGGGCCGCCGACGGGCCGCCGCCAAGGCGGCGGCCGCCGCGCGCCGGGCGCACAAGGCCAGCAAGAGCTCGGGCGGCTCCAAGCACTCCACCCGGAGGCCGGCCCGACGCAAGAGCTCCGGCTCGGGCGGGTCGAACGCAGGCCACGGGTTCTCGTACCCGGTCTCGGCGCCCATCACCTCTCCGTACGGGATGCGTTTCCATCCCGTGCTGCACTACTGGAAGCTGCACGACGGCACCGACTTCGGCGCCGGATGCGGCACCGCGATCCGGGCGCCGCACTCCGGTCGTGTCGCCGAGCGCTACTACAACGCCGGCTACGGCAACCGGCTGATGATCGACCACGGCTACATCGGCGGCTACGTACGTCACCACCGGCTACAACCACGCGACCCGCTACACGGTCCACGTCGGCCAGCACGTCAGCAAGGGCCAGGTGATCGGCTACGTCGGCACCACCGGCTACTCCACCGGCTGCCACCTGCACCTGATGGTCTGGCTCAACGGCCACGTCGTGAACCCCATGCGCTGGTTCTGACCCCAGCCACGCCCCGCCCCGAACCCGCCTGCCGCCGCCGGCCGCCGGCCGCCGGCCGCCGACTGCAGTTGTCGGTTTCCCACGTATACGTGGGAAACCCGCACTGTACCCAGGAAACTTCCTAGGTACGGCGACAGGAAACTGGGTACAGCGGACGCGTAGGCCACCGATCCCGAGGCCGATATCCACAGGCGGCATCGGGCTCGACTGGTCGTCCACAGATCTCCGCTGAGGCGGTTCGCGGGCGTGGTCCGTCACGAAACTGTCGGCATGGACGCCCGACTCGAAGCAGTGACCGCGCAGCACCGTGGGTTCTTCACCCGGGGCGACGCGATCGATTGCGGCTGGAACGACCGCGAACTCGCTGCCGCGTGCCGGGGCGGCGTCATCCGCCGACTTGGGCAAGGGATCTACAGCCCGGCCGAAATCTACGATGCCGCCGACGCGGAGGGCCGCCACGTGATCCTCGCGATGGCGGTTCTGGCCCGACAGCGGGGTGAAGTGGCGCTCACGGGGCCCTCGGCGGCAGCGCTGCACGGGTTGTGTCTCTACGGTCAGGACTTGTCCTGCGCGGTTCACGTCGTACGCCTCGAGCGGCGGTTCGGCCCGGCAGGAGGTGGGCGTGCGCCATCACGTGGTGCGTGATGATGTCATCACCCATGTGGCGTACAAGGACGGGCGTCGCATCACCAATGTGGCGGTTAGTAACGGTCTGGGAGACGGCCGGGCTGGCCAGTCTCGAGGCTGGGCGTGGCCCTCGCCGACCTCCGACGTTGCGGCTCTACCCAGGTCTGTCGGATAGAGTTGCTGGAGTTCAGGCGGGTGTTCTGGTCGCGTCCCGGATCCAGGGGAGCCAGGCACGCGTTGGCGCTGGCTAACGGCAAGTCACAGAGTGCGGGCGAGTCGATCTCCCGGGTCCTGTTCTTCCGAAATGCGGTACCCGCTCCCGAGTTGCAGCACGAGGTGTTCGACGCCAACGGCGAACTGATCGGGATCTGCGACTTCTACTGGGATGGCGACCGCCATGTGGGTGAGTTCGATGGGAAGGCCAAGTACAGCCGCTATCTGCGCGAGGGTGAGACCTCGGGTGACGCAGTCTTCAGGGAGAAGCGCCGCGAGGACGGCGTACGCGGCGAACTGCTCGGCATGTCCCGCTGGACCTGGCGTGACCTGATGCCCGCGCACTCGGGTGCCGATCAGACGGGCTGAACTCCGATCGTGCCCGCTCGCGCCAGTTGTACACACGCAATCGCACCGTCATCGCCTGATCAGTCCGGCCGGCCCTCCGCCTCACCCAGTTTTTTGTCGCTGTACCTAGGAAGTTTCCTGGGTACAGTGCGAGGTTCCCACGTATACGTGGGAATCCGACAGCGAGCCGGGGCGAATCCGACAGCGAGCAGGGCGCATTCGGCAGGAGCGGGCGTGGGCGGGGCGGGAGACCGACAGGCCACGCCCCGGGTAGGGAATCAGCGAGGAATCGGGAGGAGAGGGGCGGCGGCGGCGGCGTGGGCGGCGAAGGGGAGGGC
>CAVRSH010000012.1:0-47795 GCA_963723815.1 uncultured Actinomycetota bacterium
ATGTTATGTTGTCTACTGGTTGGATTACGTATTGCTCCGCCGCAGGGAACAGGCTAGCCGCCCCCTTGACCGGAATACCCCGGAGGGGTATGTTCTTATACCGGTACCCCTAAGGGGTACAGACGGAGAAGAGGAGCGGTCATGAGCATCATCGAGTTTCATGTCACCGGAATGACCTGCTCGCATTGCGAGCACGCCGTCTCGAGTGAGGTTGGACAGGTCCCGGGCGTGCAAAAGGTCGACGTCAGCGCAGCTACGGGCCGGTTGGTTGTCACCAGCACGTCCCCGGTGGAAGACCTGCAGGTGCTGGCGGCGGTCGAGGAGGCCGGCTACCAGGCGGTCCGAGCCTGATGAGCACCCCGGTTCGGCTGCTGGGCTTCGGCACCGCCCTGGTTGCGGTGTTCGCCTTGAGCCTGTTCGGCGCCCGCAGCCTGCTGCCAGCCGACCTCGCCAGCAGCCGCGACACTGCACACCAGACCGAGAAGAGGGGACCGACATGGATCACGGCACGTCCGCTGGCAGTCTGAGCAGACCGAGCCGTCCGAGGAGACTCACGGCGGTGGGCACCCGAGCCCGGCCGCCGACCGAGTGCGCGGTCTGGCCGTCGCCCAAGACGGCTACCAACTGGAAGCCCTGACTGCCCCGGAAGCGACGGATGAGGACGGGGTACTGTCGTTCCAACTGACCGGTCCGGACGGCGGCCGGTTACCGACTACACCACCTCCCACGACAAGGACCTGCACCTGATCGTGGTCCGCAGCGACGGCAGCCGGTTCCGGCACGTGCACCCGACCCTCGACGGCGACGGCACCTGGTCGGTGCCGCTGGCGGTGGGCCGGCGCCGGCACCTACCGGGTGTTCGCCGACTTCGTACCCGACCGGCGCACCGGCGAGCCGCTGACGCTCGGCGCCGCACCGTCGAGGTCGCCGGCGACTGCGACCCGCCGCCGCTGCCGCGCGGCCGCGCGCACCGCCGACCGTCGACGGCTACACCGTCACCCTCGACGGCGACCTGCACGCCGGCGCAGCGTCGACGCTGACGCTGACCGTGACCCGCGACGGCAGCCCGGTCACCAACCTGCAGCCCTATCTGGGGGCCTACGGCCACCTGGTGGCCCTGCGCGACGGCGACCTGGCCTACCTGCACGTCCACCCGATGGGCGAGCCCGGCGACGGCGCACCGCGCCGGGCCCGACGGTCGCGTTCCACGCCGAGGCCCCGACGCGCCGGCAGCTACCGGCTGTACTTCGACTTCCAGGTCGACGGCAGGTCCGCACCGCCGAATTCACCGTCGACCGCCGGCGACCGGCGACGGTCGAGCCCGACGCCGACGACCGGCCACTGAGCGGCACGACACCGCGCACGCCACGGCGAGCACGAGCAGTGACGCCATCGTCGACCGACCGCCGCCGACGCTGCGCGCCAGCATCGAACTGGACATCGGCGGCATGACCTGCGCCTCGTGCGCGACGCGGATCGAGAAGAAGCTCAACCGGCTCGACGGCGTCACGGCCACCGTCAACTACGCCACCGAGAAGGCCAGGTCAGCCTCACGCGCCGGCGTCGACCGCCGCCGACCTGATCGCGAGGTCGAGAAGACCGGCTACACCGCCGCGCTCCCCGCCGCCCGAGCCGACCGCGAGACGGCGGAGCCGCGGCCGGGGCCGGCGATCCCGAGCTGCGCGGCGCTGCGGCAGCGGCTGCTGGTCGTCAGCTCGTGCTCACCGTGCCGGTGATCGCGATGGCGATGATCCCGGCGCTGCAGTTCACCTACTGGCAGTGGCTGTCGCTCGCCCTGGCCGCGCCCGTGGTGGTGTGGGGCGGCGTGGCCGTTCCACCGGGCGGCGTGGACGAACCTGCGCCACGGCGCCGCGACGATGGACACGCTGATCTCGGTCGGCACGCTCGCGGCGTTCGGCTGGTCGCTCTACGCGCTGTTCTTCGGCACCGCCGGCATGCCCGGCATGACGCACCCGTTCGAGCTCACGCATCGGCCGCAGCGACGGCGCCGGCAACATCTACCTGGAGGTCGCCGCCGGCGTGACCATGTTCATGCTCGCCGGCCGCTACTTCGAGAAGCGATCCAAGCGGCAGGCCGGCGCGGCGCTGCGGGCGCTGCTCGAACTCGGGCGCCAAGGACGTCGCGGTGCTGCGCGACGGCGTCGAGACCCGCGATCCCGGTCGACCAGCTCGCGGTCGGGGACGAGTTCGTCGTCCGGCCCGGGGAGAAGATCGCCACCGACGGCGTCGTCGTCGACGGCACGCTCCGCGGTCGACGCCTCGATGCTCACCGGTGAATCGGTGCCCGGTCGAGGTCGGCGCCGGCGACGCGGTCGTCGGCGCGACCGTCAACGCCGGCGGTCGGCTCGTGGTCCGGGCCACCCGGGTCGGCGCCGACACCCAGCTGGCGCAGATGGCCCGGCTGGTCGAGGACGCGCAGACCGGCAAGGCCGACGTCCAGCGCCTGGCCGACCGGATCTCCGGGGTCTTCGTGCCGATCGTCATCGCGCATCGCCGTCGCCACGCTCGGGCTGCTGGCTCGGCACCGGCTGCCGGCTGGCACGGCCGCGTTCACCGCCGCCGTGGCGGTGCTGATCATCGCCTGCCCGTGCGCCCTGGGCCTGGCGACGCCGACCGCGCTGCTGGTCGGCACCGGACGCGGCGCGCAGCTCGGCATCCTGATCAAGGGACCCGAGGTGCTGGAGTCCACCCGGCGCGGTCGACACCATCGTGCTGGACAAGACCGGCACCGTGACCACCGGCAGGATGACGCTGCGTCGATGTGATCGCCGCCGACGGCACCGACGCGCCGAGGTGCTGCGCCTGGCCGGCGCGCTCGAGCACGCCTCCGAGCATCCGATCGCCCAGGCGATCGCCACCGGCGCGCGACCGACGAGGTCGGCGCCCTGCCGGCGGTGGAGGGCTTCGCGCAACATCGAGGGCCTCGGCGTGCAGGGCGTGGTCGACGGTCACGCCGGTCGCTGGTCGGGCCGGGCGTCGCTTGCTCGCCGACTGGTCGCTGCGACCTGCCGCCGAGCTCGACCGCGGCCGCAGGCCGAGGCCGAGAGCGCCGGGCGGACCGCCGTCGCTCGTCGGCTGGGACGGCGCGGCCCGCGGGCGTGCTCGTCGTCGCCGACGCGGTCAAGCCCACCAGCGCCGAGGCCGATCGCGCAGCTGCCGCGCGCTCGGCCTGACGCCGGTGCTGCTCACCGGCGACAACGCGGCCGTCGCCCGCGCGGTCGCCGCCGAGGTCGGCATCGACCGAGGTGCATCGCCGAGGTCCTGCCCGCAGGACAAGGTCGACGTCGTCGCGCCGGCTGCAGGCCGAGGGCAAGGTCGTCGCCATGGTCGGCGACGGCGTCAACGACGCCGCCGCCCTGGCCCAGGCCGACCTCGGCCTGGCCATGGGCACCGGCACCGACGTCGCCATCGAGGCCAGCCGACCTCACCCTGGTCCGCGGCGACCTGCGCGCCGCCGCCGACGCGATCCGGCTGTCGCGCCGCACCCTGCGGCACCATCAAGGGCAACCTGTTCTGGGCCTTCGCCTACAACGTGGCCGCCATCCCGCTCGCCGCGCTCGGCCTGCTCAACCCGATGCTCGCCGGCGCCGCCATGGCGTTCTCCAGTCGTCTTCGTGGTCAGCAACAGCCTGCGCCTGCGCACCTTCCGCCGACCAGCCGCGCAGCGGCCACACCCCTGCCACCCGCACCACCGTCCCCTCGAGGTGACCCGCTGACCGATTCCGACCGCGATCCGGGCGTCCCGCGAAGCGCAGACCAACCGGCATGACGCGACTGACTCACCACCACTCACCAGGCCCCCGCCAGCAGCCGCACGAGGTCATCGGCGCATGACGCCCAGGTGGCACGACGCTCGGCACGCCGGTCACGGGGACCATGTCGGCCAGTTCCGGCGGCTGTTCTGGATCATGCTGGTGCTGGCCGTGCCGGTGGTCGGGTTCTCGCGGCATGTTCGCGATGCTGCTCGGCTACAGCCTGCCCGCACGCCGGCTGGGTCGAGTGGGTCTCGCCGGTCCTCGGCACCGTCATGTACGTGTGGGGCGGCCGGCCGTTCCTGACCGGCGCGGTCGAGCGAGATCCGCGCGCCGGCAGCCCGGGATGATGCTGCTGATCGCGCTGGCCATCACCGTGGCCTTCGTCGCCTCCTGGGGCGCGAGCCTCGGATCTGCTGCACCACGAGCTCGACTTCTGGTGGGAGCTGGCGCTGCTGATCGTGATCATGCTGCTCGGCCACTGGATCGAGATGCGGTCCCTGGCCCAGACCACCTCGGCGCTGGACTCCCTGGCCGCGCTGCTGCCCGACGAGGCCGAGCGGGTCGACGGCGACGACGACCGGGCATCGTCGCGCCCGCCGAGCTGCGAGCTCGGCGACCTCGTCGTCGTCCGGCCCGGCGGCCGGGTGCCCGCCGACGGCCGGATCCGCGTCCGGCGCGGCCAGCATGGACGAGTCGATGATCACCGGCGAGTCCCGGCCGGTCCGCCGCGGCGACGGTGACCCGGTCGTCGCCGGCACCGTCGCCACCGACTCCGGGCTGCGGGTCGAGATCACCGCCGTCGGCGAGGACACCGCGCTGGCCGGCATCCAGCGGCTGGTCGCCGACGCGCAGAACTCCTCCTCCCGGGCGCAGCGGATCGCCGACCGGGCCGCGGCGCTGGCTGTTCTGGTTCGCGCTCGGCGCCGGGGTGCATCACCGCCGATCGTCTGGACCGCTGCTCGGGCTGCCCGGACCAGGCGGTCGTCCGCACCATCACCGTGCTGGTGATCGCCTGCCCGCACGCCCTCGGCCTGGCGATCCCGC
This sequence comes from uncultured Actinomycetota bacterium, assembly GCA_963723815.1. Classification (GTDB taxonomy): domain Bacteria; phylum Actinomycetota; class Actinomycetes; order Propionibacteriales; family Propionibacteriaceae; genus Microlunatus. The sequence continues at coordinate 4,821 of CAVRSH010000012.1, forward strand.
TGGTGGTGTCGATCGCCACCGAACGCGCCGCCCGCGGCGGCGTGCTGGTCAAGGACCGGCTCGCGCTGGAGTCGCATGCGCACCGTCGACACGGTGCTGTTCGACAAGACCGGCACCCTCACCAAGGGCCAGCCCAGCCGTCACCGCCATCGAGACCGCCGCCGGCCACGCCGAGGACGAGGTCCTCGCGCTCGCCGCCGGCGCCGAGAGCCGACTCCGAGCACCCGCTGGCCCGGGCCATCGTCGCCGCCGCCGAGCAGCCGCGGCCTGCAGCCGCCACCGGCCGACCGACTTCACGTCCTCACCGGCGGTCGGGGTCACCGCCACCGTCGACGGCCGACCGGTGCAGGTCGGCGGACCCGCACCTGCTGCAGCGAGCACGGGCGCGGCCGAGCTCGACCGTCGCGGACCGGTGGCGCGCCGACGGCGCGATCATCCTGCACGTCCTCGTCGACGGGCAGGTCGTCGGTGCGCTGAGGCTGGCCGACGAGATCCGCCCCGAGTCCCGGCGACGCCGTCGACGCGCTGCACGAGCGCGGCGTGCAGGTGGTGATGATCACCGGCGACGCCGAGGCGGTCGCCGCGTCCGTCGCCGCCGAGCTCGGCATCGACCGGTACTTCGCCGGCGTCCGCCCCGAGGACAAGGCCGCGAAGGTCGAAGCAGCTGCAGGCCGAGGGCCGCACAGGTCGCCATGGTCGGCGACGGCGTCAACGACGCCCCCGCCCTGGCCCAGGCCGACGTCGGCATCGCCATCGGCGCCGGCACCGACGTCGCCATCGCCTCCGCCGGTGTCATCCTGGCCAGCGACGACCCCCGCTCGGTGCTGTCGGTGATCGAGCTGTCCCGGGCCAGCTACCGCAAGATGAAGCAGAACCTGTGGTGGGCCGCCGGCTACAACCTGATCTCGGTCCCGCTGGCCGCCGGCGTGCTCGCCCCGATCGGGTTCGTGCTGCCCATGTCGGTCGGGCGCGATCCTGATGTCGATCTCCACCATCGTCGTCGCCCTCAACGCCCAGCTGCTGCGTCGCCTCGACCTCCGACCCGACACCATCGTCCCCACGTCAACCGGCCGGTCGGAGTCCCATCGAAGCGCCGACCCGCACAACCGCCAGCCACCACTGACCGCGCCGACACAAACCGGAAGGAATCACCGTGACCACCAGCACCGGCACCGACACCGCCGGGAACATGCTCACCACGGCTACATCACCGACAAGAAGCGCTACCTGGACCGGCTCAAACGCATCGAAGGCCAAGCCCGCGGCATCACCCGGATGATCGACGACGAGAAGTACTGCATCGACATCATCACCCAGATCTCCGCCGTCACCTCCGCCCTGGAAACCGTCGCCCTCGGCCTCCTCGACGACCACCTCCGCCACTGCGTCACCGACGCCGCCCGCGCCGGCGGACCCGACTCCGACGCCAAGATCACCGAAGCCTCCCAAGCCATCGCCCGCCTCGTCCGCTCCTGATCCGACTACAAGCCCGGAGAAGCGAGGACACCTGCCGATTGCTCGCAGCCGGTGGCTCTGCTCGCGGATGCGGTGACCGGCCGGATGGCTGGCGTCCTACCCCCAGTCGAGGGAATGATCCGGCATCATCAAGGTGCGATAGCCATGGCCGAGGCTGACGTGAAGGACGGCAATCCCCGACGCCATTGCCTGGCCTCGGGACTGATCAAGGATCAGAAGGCTCAGATCGCAACGATGCAGGACTTGCTCGCCACGCTGTGAGGCTCGTGGTCGAGCACGGCGATCGCGGTCATAGCGCTGTGCAGAATCACCGAGCAGGCATACAGCAGCCGGGGCGACGGCGGTGGGATTGGCGAACAGCCTGCAGGTTGACCTGTGGCAGTAGCGGGATCGCGAAGGTGGCGACGCTCAGAACCGCCTTGGCTCAGCCTGGCGTTGCTATCGGGATTTGTCGGGTCAGGTCCGCCTTCACCCTTGATGCGCTGCCAGCTTGTTGCCCTACCTCCCAGAGAGCCTTTCAAGCACGAGTCGACCGATCGGGTTCAGCCAAGCTGTCCCGGTGAGTGGGCTCTCGAGGTGAACCGCGACGTCCGCGCTGGGCGTCATCCGTGCCGCCCGCCGTACCATCGGCCGGACGTCGTAGATCCATGCCTGCGCCCCCGGACGCAGCACCCGGACCACCTCACGCAGACCGGCGGCGGGATCGGTCCAGTGATGCATGCTGATCGAGGACACCACCAAGTCGACCGATCGGTCGTCGAAGGGCAGAGCGGCCACGTCGGCGACTTGGAAGCTGACCCGGTCGGCATCAGACGGTGCCCGTGGCGGCAGCGGAGGTGGCGCGGGAGACCATTTCGGGCGAGAGGTCGACGCCGGTTACCGCCACCTGTGGGCAGTCGGCTGCGATCATCCACGGCACGGTTCCGGGTCCGGTCCCGACGTCGAGCACGAGGGCGCCGGCTGGCAGCCCGGCGGCGGCGACGTCGGCGACCAGCCGCCGGTACAGCGGCCGGGCGAGGACGCCGGCCCACCGCTCGTAGTGGCGGGCGTGACGAGCCAGGCCGTACATGTTGGCCCGGTTGTGCGTGTGGTGCTGTGAGCCTGGCACGTCATCTCCTACAGTTGTATGAAGCAACCCTTAGGTCAAGAATAGGCGGAATAGTTGTATGGGACAACCGTGACGGGGGGTTCGTTTCCAGACGATGATCTTCGTCGGGCCCTGCGGCGTCTGGTGAGGCTGGGCAGTCTGCTGGAGCCGCACCAGCACGCCGGAGTACATCTGTCCTTGTCGGAGATGATGGCGCTGGGGGAGCTAGCTGATGTGGCGTCGATGTCGCAGCAGAATCTGGGGCAGCTGCTCGGTCTGGAGAAGAGCACGGTCAGCCGGTTGGCGGCCGGGCTGCAGCGCCGCGGATGGGTCGGCCGCGAACGGGACCCTGCGAATCGCCGCTTCTACCAGCTCCAGCTCACCCCGGAAGGTCGCGCTGTCGCTGACCGCATCGGGCAGGAGCTGCGAACCCACCACGAACAGTTGCTAGGTGCGCTCACTCCCGACGAACGGGAGGCCCTGACCATCGGCCTCGCGGGACTTGCCCGGGCGCTGGCCACCCAACATCAACGCACCAGCGAGTCACCTCGGAACCCTTGAGCATACTCACGCGAGGGATCGCCGCCCCGGAATTGTCAGGGGGACTTGACGGCCTTGCGTTCTCCTCAGCGGAGGTCGAAGAAGATGCTGAAGGTTCCACCGCCCGGGTCCGGCAACTCGACGCTCAGCGCTCTGACCCGAGTCATGTGATACGGACCGAAAGTGACCACAAGCTTGCCATTTTCGTCGGTGTGGGTCTCGATGCTGCGAAGGAAGGTCGTTCCCGAGGGACGGCGGAACTCTCCGCTCACGCGAACGGGAACATTCTGATATCGGTCATCATCGTTCGGGCTGAGCACCTGAAGCGCGAACTTCGTCGTGCGGGCGCTCTCCGGTCCCTGCGTACGTCCGTTCCCCACGATCACCGCCGCTTCACCGTTATAGACGATGAGTACTGCGGCGGTGTTCTTGGCGATGGCCTTGCTGCGCAGCAGCCGGTAGTGGCTGCCGAGGACCCGGACCTTGCCGATCCGCCAGCCGCGATTCTCCAGATTCGAGAAGGACGCCGTCCCGGTCCAATAGCCGTAATTGTTGGTGCCCTCCGACAGGTGGGCGATGACGGTCTTCTTCTCCTTGAGCGGATCAGTGCTGAAAAGATAGATACGAACCTGCTTGACGTTCTTGGCGGAGCGTACGCGGACACCGAGGGTCGCACTGCTGCCGCTGAGACTGGCCTCGGTGGCGATGATGCGGGGCTCGCCGATCCCGACGTGGCTGGCCGCGTCGGCCGGCGCCGTCTGGATGAACGTGGCCACCAAGGTGAGCAGCGCTATCAGCGATCCGATCAGCCAGACACGTCGGCGGGCCACTCGTAGGTCTTGTCCAACGCCCACTGCTTCCTCGGCCATGACTTGCCTTCCTGCTCCAGATCCGCGTGGCGCCAAGCGCAGTCGCGGTCCCGCTCGACGGCGTTCGATGCCATCGACTGGTCTCGGTCCGCTGACCGTTAGGCCGCAAACTCAGGTTAACAGCGCGCCGACCTGAGCCAGCCTGATTCCGGAGCATCCGACGGCAGTCTCAGCCCGGCCGTGCGCTCGCTACGCGGTGTCCTGCTCGGTCTGCGGTCGAATGGCGTCGAGTTTCTCGAAGGACCGCTCCCCGTGGACGGCGAGGGCGGCGAGTGCGGCGTCCCGGTCACCCGCCGCGACCAGCTCGAAGAGTGCTCGGTGGCGAGCGGCGTGCTGCGGCAGGTCCTCGTAGGACGATCATTCCCGGCCGGATCGAGGCGATCGAGACCCAGACGACCATCGCCTGCGGTGGCACCCAGGTGAATCCCGGCGACGTCGTCGGCGCCGACGTCTGATCTGGCCCGGGCAGGCGGTGGGCCCCTCGACCATGACGGTCCGCCGCCTCCCATAGGATTCCCGCCACCCGCACATCAAGGAGCAAGCACATGGGTTCTGAGACCAGTCCGGACCGCCTGGATGAGCTGCTGGCGCGCGCCGCCGCGGCGTTTCCGCAGATGGCCGCCGCCGAGACCTCGGAGCGGGTGACCTGGCTCCGGGCGGTGGCGTCGGCCGTGGCGGCAGCCGCTGACGAGCTGGCCGGTCTCGCCGGCGAAGAGACTCACCTGCCGGCGGGTCGGCTGCAGGGGGAGGTCCAGCGGACCCGGGTACAGCTCGAGTTGTTCGCCGACGTGCTCGAGGACGGCAGCTACGTCGAGGCGGTCATCGACCTGCCCGATCCCGAGTTCGCCCTCGGTCCCAAGCCGGACCTGCGCCGGATGCTGGTGCCCATCGGCCCGGTCGCGGCCTACGCGGCCAGCAACTTCCCGTTCGCCTTCTCGGTCGCCGGGAACGACACCTCCTCTGCCCTGGCTGCCGGCTGCCCGGTCATCGTGAAGGCGCATCCCGGGCATCCGCAGACCTCCCGCCGAACCGCCGACCTGGTGCGGACGGCTCTGCTGGAGTCGGGTGCCCCGGAAGGCGCGTTCGCGTTGGTCGAGGGCATGGACGCCGGCACGGCGCTGGTGCAGGACGACCGGATCGCCGCCGCCGGCTTCACCGGTTCGGTCAACGGCGGGCGCGCGCTGTTCGACCTGGCGACGCAGCGGCCGACGCCGATCCGGTTCTTCGGTGAATTGGGCAGTATCAACCCGGTGATCGTGACGCCAGGGGCGGCCGACCAGCGCTCCGCCGACATCGCCGACGGCTTCGTCGGGTCGTACACCTTGGGCGTAGGACAGTTCTGCACCAAACCCGGGCTGCTGCTGGTGCCGGCGGGCCATCGGATCGTCGACCAGATCGTCGAGCGGACCCAGCAGATCGGCGCCGGGGACCTGCTCTACGACAAGATCGCCGGCGGGTACGGGAGCAGCCTGGACGGACTGCGGCAGACTCCGGGCGTCCGGGTGCTGGTGGACGGGGGTTCAGCGGACGGCCTGTCGGCGGCTCCCTCCTTGCTGTCGGTCAGCGCCTCGGATTTCCTCCGTTCCCCCGATCGGCTGCTGTCGGAGTGCTTCGGACCCACCTCGGTGCTGGTCGAGTACGCGAGTGCCGATGAGCTTGCGGCTGTCGTCGAGGAGTTCCACGGCAGCCTGACCACGTCGATCCACTCGACCGAGGAGGAGAACGCCGGCCAGGCCGGTCTGGTGCCCCTGCTCGTCCGGCGCTCTGGTCGCGTTGTCTGGAACGGCTGGCCGACCGGCGTGGCGGTGACCTGGGCGATGAACCACGGCGGCCCGTACCCGGCGACCACCCTCGACTACACCTCCGTCGGTGCCACCGCGATCAACCGCTGGCTCCGGCCGGTCAGCTTCCAGTCCGCCCCGGCCGCACTGCTGCCCGCCGCCTTGCGGGACGAGAACCCGCTCGGGCTGATGCGGCGGGTGAACGGAACCCTCACCGACGCGCCGATCGGTCACTGATCCCATCCGCGCACCGGGAGCGCCCACTGCGCCGGGCAGTCCCTCATCTGCTGATCCACCAACGAAGGAGGCGATCCGATGGCGACGCCCTTGGACTACCGGGACACCGTGATGCCGGCCGATGCCGAAGGAGCGACCCTGGTCGGCCGCGTCCACGACCCTGCCGTGGGACCGTGCGTGGTGGTGGTACGCGGCGACGAGGTGGCCGACCTGACGGCCACCGTCCTGACGATGTCCGACCTCCTCGATCGTGACGACGCGGTGGCCATCGCCCGCTCGGGCCTGGTTGGCCGGACCTGGAGGCTGTCGGACCTGCTGGAGGCGACGCTGGCGAAGGACTACTCACAGCCCCATCTGTTGGCGCCGTTCGACCTGCAGGTGATCAAGGCCGCCGGGGTGACGTTCGCCAAGAGCATGCTGGAGCGGGTCATCGAGGAGAACGCCAAAGGCGATCCGGCCCGGGCGAACCAGATCAGACAGCACCTGGGCGACGTCATCGGTGGCGCGATTGCTCGGGTCACGCCGGGATCGGTGGAGGCGGCCCGGGTGAAGGAGGTCCTGATGGCTGAGGGCCTGTGGTCGCAGTATCTGGAGGTGGGCATCGGGCCCGACCCGGAGATCTTCACCAAGGCGCCGGTGCTCGCGGCCGTCGGAGCCGGTGCCGACATCGGCATCCTGTCCCGGTCGGTGTGGAACAACCCGGAGCCTGAGGTGGTGCTAGCGGTCGACCATGCTGGTTCGGTGGTCGGTGCCACCTTGGGCAACGATGTGAACTTGCGCGACTTCGAGGGACGCAGTGCCTTGCTGCTCGCCGAGGCCAAGGACAACAACGCCTCCTGTGCCATCGGCCCCTTCATCCGCTTGTTCGACGAGTCGTTCAGCATCGACGATGTCCGTCGCCTGGACGTACCATGCGGATCGACGGGCCGGACGGTTACGTCCTGGAGGCGGTCAGCTCGATGAGTGAGATGAGCCGAGACCCGCTGGAGTTGGTCGGTCACGCCCACGGACGACACCATCAGTACCCAGACGGCTTCGCCTTGTTCACCGGCACGATGTTCGCGCCGACCGACGACCGGGATGCGCCGGGACAGGGCTTCACCCATAAGAAGGGTGATGTGGTCGCGATCTCCACTCCGAAGCTGGGCGCACTGATCAACACCGTCCAGGCGGCCGAAGAGACGGCGCCTTGGACTTTCGGTGTCCGCGAGCTGATCAGCAATCTGGCCTCGCGCGGCATGCTGGTGCCCGAACGACGCGCTGTGCAGTCCTTATAAGAGCAAGAAGGCTGGTGGTGGGTGCCCAGGCTGATTCCCGAATACGTCATGGTGACCACGCACCGTACCCACAGGTGCCGAAGCTGAACGACCTCGTGCCGACGTAACGATCCGGCCGGCCGGTTGCGGTTCGCGCCGCGGCTGCCGCCCGGGATCGCGCGGTTGGCCTGCGCGGTGTCCTGGCGCGACTGCTGCGTGCACGTGCAACTCGCGGGCGACCGGGTCAGTTACCGGGTCGAGGGTGACCAACGGCTGGAGATCGTTCATCACGGTGAGACGGTGACGCCTCGCCCGGTAAACGGCTCAAACGGTCCTGGTACGGCAAAACCCCTATTCGGTGGCGGCCGGAAGGACGAGGCCCACCTTCGCGGCCCCGTTACCGAGCGCTCGGGCTGCGGCCATCGCGGCCGGCGCATCCTCGAGGTCGTACATCGCCTGCAGGCAGTGGTCCACCTCGATGGCGCCGGCTTGGATGAGGTCGATCGCGCTTCGGAACGAGGTCAGCCCGGGCTCGCCCTGCGTGTCGTTCGACCACACCATGGTCAGCGCCTTCCGGAACGAGCGTTCGACCGGGAACGGCGCCAGGCCCCTGAGCTGCGGGTACCCGAAGAATCCGACGGTGCCGCGCATCCGGACCGCGTCGACGGCGGCCGCCCGAGTGACGTCATAACCGGCCGCCTCGATGACCAGATCCACACCGGTTCCGCCGGTCCAGGCCCCAGCGGCTTCAATGATGGACGCCGCCGGCTCGAGTATCGTCTGGGCGGCGCCGAACTGCTCGGCCACCTTGAGCCGGTCGGGGTTGAGATCGGAGATGATGACCTCGACTCCCTGGGCTCGTAGTTGCTGGAGGAAGAACAGTCCGGCCGACCCGGCACCGATCACCGCGGCCAGCGCCGGCCGGTCGGCGGCCGGGGTCGTCGGGGGCAGGAAGTACTTCATCGCGAACACGGTGGTGCCGAGCTGCTGGGCGAGCAGCAGGCGCCGCAGGTCGCTTCCGGCCGGAAGGGCGATGGTTTGCGCTACGTCGACCACCTGATACTCGGCGTAGCAGCCGCCTTGCCGGCCGAAGGGGACGGTCAGCACCGGCGAACCGACCGGGAGATCCGGATGGGTGCTTGCCGCGACGGTCCCGATGCCTTCGTGGCCCGGGTAACCCGGCCGGCCGAGATACTCCGGCGTGTGGAAGCCGTCGAAGATGACGTGCACGTCGGAGCCGCAGATCGACGCGTAGTGCATCTTCACCAGCACCTGGTCGGCTCCCGGCTCCGGGATCGGGAAGTCGAGAACCTCGACGACACCGGGCCGAACCAAACTCGCCGCCCGCATCATGCTCTCGTGATTCCTTTCGTCGAATCTGCTGAAGGGTCTTGCGCGGCCGTCCAGAGGCCCGTTTCGCGCCGGAGGGTCACCGAGGGTGAGGTCGGTGAGATCTACAACTGGACGCCGCGGGTCAGTGCACCGTCGACGACCAGATTGGTGCCACTGACCCGGCTGGCGCGAGGGCTGGCGAGGAAGACGACCGGACCGGCGATCTCCTCCGGCGTGCCCATGTGACCGGTCGGGTTGAGGCCGACCGCCATCTCGTACAGGCCCGGGTTGCCCGTTTCGATGTTCGCCCAGACTCCGCCCTCGAAGTAGGTGTTGCCGGGCGAGACCGTGTTGGCGCGAATGCCCTTGTCGGCCAGTTGCAGGGCCAGACCGTGGAGGTAGCCGACGATGGCGGTCTTCGCGGTGCCGTACGGTCCGGAGGCGAAGTCCGACTCCCGCCCGGACACGCTGGAGATGGCGATGATCGAGGCGGCGTCGCTTCGCTCGAGGTGCGGCAGTGCGGCCCGGACGAGCCGAACGGTGTGCATCACGTCGACGTTGAGGCTGAGCTGCCAGTTCTCCTCGGTATCGGGGATCGCCAGGGCACTGACGTTGGCCACCACGACGTCGAGTCCGCCGAATGCCTCGGCCGACTGCTCGACCCAGGCCGCCAGAGCTTCGCCGTCGGCGACATCGACCGCTTTCCCGGCGACCCGGCCGCGATCCCGCAGCGCAGCTACGGTCTCGGCGACCTCATCGGGCTTACGGGCGCAGAATCCGACCACCGCGCCCTCGTCGAGGAAGGCCTCGACGATGGCCCGCCCGATGCCACGGGTGCCCCCGGTGACCAGGACACGTTTGCCGCTGAGCTGCAGATCCATGTGAGGCAGCCTTTCGGTGAGAAGTGGCGGGCGCGGGACTAGACGGTGCCGAGAGCGAGCGCACGGGCCCGCAGGTCGGCGTGGATGCCGCCGAATGCATCCGCGGTCGGAAGCAGGGCCTTGGGCGCCTTGACGACAACGCTGTAGTTGGCGTCCACCACGTTGGCGATCGGGGCCTGCGCGATCTGAGAACAGAGCTGGTAGGCGTCCATGCGGTGCAGACCGAAGAGCTCGCCGACCCAATGGACGAGCTCCGCGTTGCCGATCCGCCACGAGTCCTCCATCGGCCGGCTCGACCCGACCGTCATCCAGTGCGTGTCGTCCTCGATCCGCGGCCAGGCCGGGGCGCCACCCTTGATCAGGTCGACCAGCAGGGTGCTGGTCATCGCGCCCTCAACCGCCGTACCGCAGGCTTCGCCCTCGCCTTGGCGGTAGTGCCCATCGCCGATGGAGAACATGGCGCCCTCGACGTTGACGCCGAGATAGACCGTCGCTCCGGCCCGCATCTGCGGGGTGTCCATGTTGCCGCCGAACCGGTCGGGCACCAGGGAGGAGCGGACCTCGCCGCCGGCCGGGGCCACCCCGACGGTGCCGAGCATCGGCTCGACCGGCAGTTCGATGCGCTGATCGCTGTGCCGCGCCGCAAAGGCGACGGTGTTGTGCTGGCGGTCGAGCTCGTAGATCCAGGTGGTGTCCGGCAACGGGTCTTGCAGGGTGACGACGCGGTCGGTGCTCGTCATCCCGCCGAAGAACGGGATGGCCGCCGAGGCGCCCCAGTCGCGCGCCGGCTCCAGCGCGACGAGGTGAAGGACGAGAGTGTCCCCGGGCTCGGCGCCCTCGACATAGAACGGGCCGGTCTGCGGGTTCACGAAGCGCAGGTCGACCTTGGCGCTGGACAGGTCGTCAACGCTGCGCAGGGTGCCACCGAACGCGTCGTCGGACCACAGTCGCAGCGCGGCCCCCGGCTTGATGCGCATCGCCGGGGCGGCGCCGCCGAACGTGTACACGTACTGCCTCACGGGTGGGCGTGTACTCGGTGACGTCCATGGCAGGAACCTATCTCAGGCCGATCGCAGCCGTACATGATCGCGTCCGAGGTCGGAAACGCGCGTCACGCCCAGCAGCGCCAGCGTGCCGGCCACCTCGGTCTGCAGGATGTCCGCGGCCCGTTGCACACCGCGCTCGCCGCCGGCCATCAGGCCATAGAGGTAGGCCCGCCCGACCAGGGCCGCGCGCGCGCCGAAGGCGACCGCGGCGACGATGTCGCTGCCCGACAGGATGCCGCCGTCGACGTAGACCTCGGCCCGGTCGCCCACCGCGTCGACCACCGCCGGCAGCACCTCCAAGGGGGTCGGTGCCCGGTCCAGTTGGCGGCCGCCATGGTTGGAGACGATCACTGCGTCGGCACCCAGATCGACAACGGCACGGGCATCGTCGACGGTCTGGATGCCCTTGACGAGCAGCGGCCCGGCCCACGCGGACCGCAGCCAGGCGAGATCGGCGATCGTCGCGGCCGGGTCGAACATCCGGGCGGCGAGTTCGGCGACGGTGCCTTCGAAACGGTTGAACGATGCGAACTCCAGCGCCTCAGTCGTCATCAGGTCGAACCACCAGGCCGGGTGCAACGAGCCCTCGGCAAACGTCCGCAACGACAGCGACGGCGGGATGGTCAGGCCGTTGCGTACATCACGCAGACGTGGACCGGCGACCGGTGTGTCGACGGTGAGCATGAGGGCCTCGTAACCGGCTGCCCAGGCCCTCGCGACGAAGTCCCGGCTCGCTTCCCGGTCGCGCCACAGATACAGCTGGAACCACTTGCTGCCGCCGGGGGCCGCATCCGCGAGCCGCTCGATGGACGTGGTGCCCATCGTGGACAGTGCGTAGGGGATGCCCATCCGCGCCGCGACCCGCGCAACCGCCGGCTCGCCCTCGGTGTGCACCATGCGGGTGAATCCCGTCGGGGCGAACACGAGCGGTGACGCCGCGGGCTTCCCGAGGATCGTCGTCGACGGGTCCACCGATGAGACGTCCTGCAGCACCCGGGGCATGAACTCGACCCGGGCGTACGCCTGCCGGGAACGGCGCAGGCTCAACTCTTCGCCGGCGGCGCCGTCGGCGTAGTCGAATACTGCGCGAGGAGCCCGGCGCCGGGCCATCAGCCGCAGATCGAAGATGGACGCGGAGCCGGCCAACCGGCGTTCGGTGGGATTGAGCCGGGCGCGGCGCGGACGCAGCAGGGGCTCGATCCGGATCGTAGAGACGGTGATGGTGCCGCGGTAGATGTAGTCGCGTTTGTCGTAGCGGGTGGCTACGGCTCTGGTTTCGCGGAGCTTGTTGACCGCACGTTCGACGGTGTTGCGGTCGCGGTAGCGGAACGGGTCGAACGCGAGGTGGCCGGCCACCGGCGCGGCCTTTACGTCGGCGAGCGGCGACCTGGTCGTCTTTGGTCGGGATCGCGGCCTTGATCTTCCGCCCGGCCAGGTAGGCCCGGTTCTGCTTCGACGAATAGGCCTTGTCGGCCAAGACGCAGTCTGGCCTGGTCCGGGGCGACCCGGTCCGACCCGGTCCACGACCACCCGGTCGAGCACGGTCTCGAAGGCGACCGAGTCATGACGCTGACCCTCGCTGGTCACCACCGCCAACGGCCGGCACCGTTGGTCCGCGGCCAGGTGGATCTTGGTCGTCAGCCCGCCGCGAGATCGACCCAACGCCTCCCGGCGGCGGCGATCGACCTGGTCAGGCGGCGGATCCTTGTAATTCGCTGGTGCCCCCTGTGTTCGGCGCGGCCGTCGAAGCGACCTCCTCGGCCACGACAGCGAACGCGACCGCAAGCCGGTCCGCCGTCACATCGATCGGGGCGGTCTTGGGAGCACCCGCAGCGTGATGATGCGCCCGGATCACCGTCGAGTCGACCGACACCAGCCATTCGGCGTCGTCGCCGTCGCTGCCGCGCTGCAGCCCGCGCAAGACCCAATCCCAGGTCCCATCGGCCGACCAGGTTCGATGACGCCCGTACACGGTCTGCCACGACCCGTACGCCGCCGGCAGATCCCGCCACGGCGAACCGGTCCGGGTCCGCCACAAGATCGCGTTCACCACCCGCCGGTGCGGTGTCCACGGGTCGACCCTGCCGGCCCGTGCGCTCGACAGGAAGCAACCGCTCCAACAACGCCCACTGCCCATCGGCCAAATCATGACGATCATGCACGCCACCATCCAGCCGAACCCGACCCGAAACCTTTGTAAGACACGCCCTAGTTCGGACCAGCGCGGCCAGTGTCGGGCCGTCATCGGAATTGGACCAGGTCAGGCCGGCGAATGTCGATGATGATCGCTCCATCTTCGCCAATGGCACGCTCGACCGTCAACGTGGGTGACGCCACCGTCGGCACGAGCGGGTCGGTGAGACGGCTCCGCCGCCATGTCCCGGAAGCCGTAGGTCAGTCGATCGGTCTGATCCAACACGCCATGAACAGTCACCCGGGATCCTGGCCGACATGCGGAACCACCTCGGCGCCGATTAACTCCGCAAGCAGCGTCCGACGTTCCCCAACCGGACCCTTCCGCTCGGCGACGCGGTCGTGATAGACCGGTCGCCGTCATAAGAGTCGAGCGGAGTTCACGACAAAGGAGTCCCCATGGCCACACCCATCCGCCGTCGCACCATTCTGGCCGCCGGCGCGGCCGCCGCCGGCCTTTCGCTGCCCGGCGTCGCGGCCGTTGCCGGCGGTCACCCGAGCAACGGCCTCAGATTCATCCTCAACGCGGAAGTGCTCGACGGTGGCGAGCAGGTCACCTCGATCACCCTCAAAACCGCGCGGCTCGGCCCGATCGACCCGGCCAGCCTGACGACTGACACGTTCAGCCGTGCACGCCAAAGCCACCAGCCCCATCCCCGTCGATGCCGGTGACCAGATCTTCAGTGAGTACGACCTCGACCGGGCGGTGACCGCCGTCCGGCTCGACCGCCGCGGAAACATCGTGCTCGAGCTTGCCTACGGCGAGGGCCAGATCGGCGGCGGCACCCTCGGCTACATCGTGGGCAAGGGCCGCAACGTCAGCTCGACCTCGTCTACACCATCACTCAGAACGCCCCGATCGACTTCCGCGATCGCCGCTCGATCACCTTCGAGCATTTCGTGCAGGGCCGGCTGTCCGACCCCGAGGTGGACGCGTTCAGCTACCGGGTCTCCGACTCGGGGATGAAGTACCGGCTGTACTCGCCCGCCAGGGGCCGCCGCTCCCGCTCGACCGGACGGCGCCGGCGCCCGCTTGTCGTGTGGCTGCACGGTGGGGGAGAGGGCGGCCTGCTGCCCGACAACTACTACGACAACGAGACCACGTTGCGCGCCAACCGGGGTGCGCTGGGTTTCGCCACCCCGCGGGCCCAGCGGATCTTCGACGGCGCGTACGTCGTCGCGCCGCAGAGCACGTCCTACTGGATCGAGGACGGCCCGCGTTTCGCCCCGCTCATCCGCGAGATCATCGGCGATCTGGTGCGCAGGTACCCGATCGACCGCGAGCGAATCTACCTCGCCGGCTGCAGCAACGGCGGCTACATGAGCCTGGAGATGACCACGCTCTACCCGCACCTGTTCGCCGCGTCCGTGCCGATCTGCGGAGTGGTCGACTCCCTCGAGCCGGGCGGCCCACGACTGATCAGCGACGCCCAGCTCAGGCGGATCGAGACCCCGACGTGGCTCGTCGCGTCACGGGACGACACGACGGTGCCGCCGGAGCCCAACACCATCCACGCACACGACCTCATCCCGGGCTCCCTGATGACGCTGTACGACCACGTCGTCTGGAACGGCTACCAGTTCCCCGGCCACTGGTCCTGGATCTATGTCGCTCGCAACGACCCGAGCATCAACGGAACCCACATCTGGCAGTGGATGGCCCGCCAGCGGCGCTGAAGAGTGGTGATGCTGCGGTGTCTGGGCCCAGCGCCACATTTGGCCCAGGTGTAGCGGCTCTGGGAGCGGATCTCGGGACGTTTGCGCGCACAACGGACCAGACGGCCGCCGGGAGCCGGATCCGGGCTGTCTTCGCGCACAAGGACCAACAGGCCGGACCGAGTTTCCGGCGAACGCGTACTGAGCACCTACACCCACGCTCCTGAGGGCATCCGGAAACGCCGGAGTACACACCCGTTAGGAGCACGAGATGTCCAGAACCAAACTGGCCAGCGTTCGCAAGCTTGTCCTCGGTGGGATTGCCACGGCCGCGGTTGCGGTGCCGCTCACCATGATCGCCGCTCCCGCTCAGGCTGCCACCCTGGCCGGCTGTACGGTTACCCCGCTCACCCCGGTCGTCATCGGCCAGGTCGGCGGTCAGCCGAACGTGCGCTTCTCCACTCGCGTGACCTGTGCCCCGGACCGCATCGTGCAGATCCGGGACAACCGGCGCGAGGCGGATGCACCGGCCGGAGTTGCCGGCGACTTCAACTACGGGACGACGACCTATCTCCGCACATTCGCGGCGCAGTCGACCATTCTCGTTGCGACCACAGACATCGTGACGAGCACGGAGAACAGCAACGAGGAGGCCTACCACCGGACGAGCTTCCGCGTCGCCACCATCAACGGCGTCTCGAACTGGACCGCTTTCCAGAACAGCCCGGTGCTGTCGGTCAACAACTGAGTCGGACGGCAATCCCTCGGCCAGCCGATCTTCGGATGGGCTGGCCGATTGACGTCCGGGGCCCTGATCAAGGGCCTCCTGGGTTTGGTCGCCGGCCTTTCAGCGATGACAGACTGGCCGGGTGACGCAGCGACCGGCTGATCTCACTCCGTCCCAGGATCAGCGTCCGCCCGAGCAGATCCGCCTCTACACCCACAACATCTACGCCCGTCGCGCTCGATGGGAGGATCGACGGCCGCTGCTGGTTCGCGGCATCGCCGATCTGGACCCCGACATCATCTTGTTCCAGGAGGAGGTGTGGACCTCGTCCTACGATCAGTCGGCCGACCTCGTCGGCTCGGGCCGGTACGTCGTCCATTCGCGCGCACGCTCCCGCGACGAGCGGAGCGGGATCTCCGTCGCGAGTCGCTGGCCCGTGGTCGCCGTGCATGAGATCGACCTGACGATCGGCGGTCCGCCCGTTGACGAGTACGTGTGGGCGACGCTGGTCGTCGAGGTCGAGGCGCCCGCGCCCGTCGGACGGCTGATCATCGCCAACCACTTCCCCGACGCGACGGCCGACCGCGAGTACGAGCGTGAGCGACAGGCGGTGCTGGTCGCGAAACGGTTGGCTGAGCTCGCCGACCCCGACGACGTCCCCGTGGTGCTCGCCGGTGACCTGGACGCCGAGCCGGACGCAGCCAGCCTGCGGTTCTTCACCGGCCGTCAGTCACTCGACGGCCTGAGCGTGGCGTACGTCCGGGCCTGGGACGTCGCCCATCCGGGCGAGCGATGCTGGACGCTGGATCCCGCCAACCCGCTGCACGCACGCTCAACTCCCCGGCTGGCCGTACCGCCAGATCGACCATGTCCTGGTCAGGTGCGGTCGGTCCGGCACGGCGTCGCTGCCGGTGAAAGCGTGCGACCTCGTCCACAGCCGGCCGCAACGAGGAGTGTGGGCGAGTGATCATTTCGGCTTGGTGGCTGACCTGGCCGTTCCGGGAACGTCGCCGGTGTGACGGATCGCCCCGGCTACCGCCGCGGACTCGCGGAGACCTCAGGTCAGCGGCCTTCTTGATCAGTGCGGCGATCGCAGCCTCGTCGGCTTCGTTCAGTTCGGTCAGGGCGTAGGCCGTCGGCCACATGGTGCCGTCGTCGAGCTTCGCCTGCTCGTTGAAGCCGAGCGTCGCGTAGCGCGTCTTGAACTTCTCCGCGCTCTGGAAGAAGCAGACCACCTTCCCGTCCTTGGCATAGCCGGGCATCCCGTACCAGGTCTTGGGCGACAGGCCGGGAGCGGCAGCGGTGATGATGGCGTGCAGACGCTCGGCGAGCGCGCGGTCCGGTGGTGACATCTCGGCGATCTTCGCGAGGACGTCGCTCTCACCGTCCGCCGGTCGCCGAGCCGCGCCCGCGGCGACTGCTCGCTTCAGTTCCGCGGCCCGCTCCTTGATGGCGGCTCGTTCCTCTGCGGACAGACTCTCCGAAGGGGTCTCGGTCGGCTTGCTCTTCTCACTGGATTTCCGCACGGCATTCATTTCGGGCTGCTCCTGTCGATGTCGATGCCATCACGCTAGTTGCGACCGGTGGGTCTGCGCTTCTCAATTCCTGACGCCGTCGAGCGCTGGCCGATGAGCCGACTACAGGGCCTGCTCGACGTAGGTGGGCAGCATCTCCCACCAGGTCGGCCAGTCGTGATCGAATTCGGGGCCCCAGTCGTCGACCCGGTTGGGCACGCCCTTGGCGCCGAGGACCTCGGCGGCCCGCCAGGACTCGCCGACGTCCTCCCACCGGCCCGATCCCGAGGTCAGGTAGACGAACCGCTGCGCGTAGCGCGGTCCAGGTTCGGTCCCTCCAGGCCCGGGCAGGAAGTGCAGCGGCGAGGAGAAGAACAGGTCCGTGGTGAATCCGCCGATGAACTTCTCGATGTCGAAGGTGCCGCTCATGCAGATCGCGGACCGGAACAGGTCGCGGCCAGCGGGAGATCAACGCCAAGGAGTTGAACGCGCCGATCGACGCACCGGCGACGATCACCTCCTGCGGGCCCGGCGGAGTCCGCGTGGATCGCCGGCACCACCTCGTGGGCGATCGCCTGCTGGAACTGGTTGAACAGCCAGCAGCGGTACTCGACCGACCCGTCGTGGGCGGTCATCGCCCGCCCGGCGACGCTGTCGCAGGAGTAGACCTTGATCCGCCCGTCCTCGATGAAGGGCCAGCAGGTGACCGAGCAACTGGTGCCGCTCGATCTCCTCCGCATCGCCGCCGGCGGTCGGGAACACCAGCACCGGCACCCCGTAGTGTCCCCACCGGGCCAGGCTGATCGGCTGCTCCATCCGATCGGAATCCCAGCGCTCCAACGCCTTCCAGTGTCCATGCGGCCCTCCTGAGGAGTCGACTGACAGATTGATGGCTCTCATTCGTACACGAACTTCTGGTCACCCGGGTGCAACCAGGTCAGGCCGTCGCGCAGCCGGTCGCGCCAGTTCTCCCAGTTGTGCCCGTCGCGCGACTCGACGTAGCGCACCTCCATGCCGGTCTCGCGGAACGTCGTGACCATCGACCGGTTGGGGGTGATCAGCGGCTCGTACATCCCGCAGGTCATGAAGATCCGCTCCACGATCCGCCGGGGCCGCGCGCGGTAGGCGTTGACGAACTTCACCACCGGGTCGAAGACCGGTCCGCCGCCGTGGTTGGCGCCGATGTCGGTGAACACCAGGGACGCCGACTCCAGGAACAGCGATCCGAACAGGCCGGGGTAGTGGGCCGCGGTGGAAACCGCCGCCACGCCGCCGAAGCTCGGATCCCATCAGCGTGCGCCCGCCCGGGGTCGGCACGAGGGGATAGGTGTCGAGGAGGTACGGCGTCAGCTCGCGCGCGACGAACCGGGCGTGCGGGGCATGGTTGGCGTACTCCAGCAGCCGGTTGCCGGGCGAGATGAACGCCACCACCATCTCGGCCACCTCACCGCGGTGGATCAGGTTGTCGAGAACGGTCCGGGCGGCGGTGTAGTCGAGGTAGTCGGCGCCGTCGTGCACGATCAGTCAGCGGGTAGCGCACCCCGGTCCGGAACCGGGCCGGGAGGTAGACCTGGAAGTGCACGTCGCGGCGCAGCGCCTTGCTCGTCAGCATGTGCTGGACCACCTCCCCCGGGCGGGCCTCGGGGTCGTGCCGGCACCAGTCCGGCACCTCGTACCCGGTGGCCGAGAGCACCGAACTGGCGCCGAACGGTCCGTGCGCGAGCCTGGGGTTCAGCGGGTCGTTGACGTACTGCTCCCGATGCTCGCCGCGGACCAGTTCGAACTGGTACTCGATCCGCGATCCCGCGGGCAGCTCGGTGGTGACGTACCAGAGGTCGGTGTCGCGGATCCGGCGCAGCGGCAGCGGGTCCGGCCACCCGATCACCCGGTGCCGGACCAGCACCTCGTCGGCCTCCCCCCGCCACAGGAAGGTGGCCCGATCGTCCTCGACGATGGGCGCGCCGTGCCGCTCCACGAACCGGTCGATGGCGGCGCCGTCCAGAGGGCGCCGGTCGATCAGCCGGTTGATCGCCAGCTTCCGCTGCTGGCGCCGACGGGTCGGACCGGGGATGGCCGTCATGGCGTCTCCCCGACGCTGTGGACGATCCCGTCGTCACCGATGACTCGCGCCCCGGCCGGCAGCTCACCGTCCGGGCCCAGCACGACGCGGGCCCCGTCGTCCAGCAGCAGGCAGCGGGCGTCGCCGAACCGGCGGGCCAGGACCCGGAGCCGCATCGGGTCGTCCATCTGCAGGCGGCGCCGGGCGTGCGGCATCGCCACGATCCGCGGTGCCCGTCCGAGCCCGCGGTCCCAGATCTCTGAGCCGACCACCCCGCTGGGCCCGCGGTCGTGGTAGAGCACGACCCGTTCGGTGAGACTCATCGCGCCGGCCGACCAGGCGACGACCGGCTGCTGTGGGGTCAGGTTCACCTGCGAACAGCTTCAGGCAGCGCAGCAGCTGCCCGACATGACCCCCGGCGATCGCGATCGCGCTCGCCTGCCCGACCGCCTCGGCGACCTCGGCCCGGTGGCGCTGGATCGGCTCGCTCTCCTGCGCCGGCGCGGCGGCTCTGAAGCTCGCCGTGGAGTTGGTCGACGGCGTCGAGGTACCACTGGTCGATGCTCTGGACCACCCGGACCCCGTCGGCCAGCGCCAACGCGGCGAGGTCGGTGCGGACGGTACGCCGCTGCACGGTGTACACGCTGTCGAGCGCCCGTTGCAGCCGGAGCGAGTAGATGCCGGCCAACTCGTCCACCGCGTCGCGATGGGCGAGCGCGGCCGCGGCGAACCGTTCGTCGCTGTCGAGCACGTCGACCAGCCTGCCGTAGAGGTTGAGGTGCCGGCCCCGACCCTCCAGGGTGGCGTCGAGCTCCCCGGTGTCGCTCTCGCGGTCCTGCCAACCGGCGGTCACCGTGGCCACCGCGCCCTCAGGGGCGACCGTGCGGATCACCGCGCCGACGGTCGTGCGGAACCGTTGGGGCCCGAGGAGGACCGTCTTCATCCCGCGACCACGCGCCTCATCCGGCGTACACCCGAACCGTGCGCCCGACGTCGTCGAGCATCCCGCGCAGGGTGTCGTAGTCGGGGTGCCTCATCCGGACCCAGGCGTTGGCCATGTAGCCCGCCTCAACCGGCTGGGTGCCGCTGCCGACGTCGGGCAGGTGCGCGTCGAGGATCCAGGGACCGTGCCGCTGCTGGATCTCATCGACTCCGGAGTAGCCCTGGATCCGGCCGTCCTGGCTCGGCCGCAGGGCGACGATGCCGGCGGAGTACGCCCGCGACAGCGGACCCGCGACCGAGCCGTGCACGATCGCGTGGGCCCACTCCCGGTAGACGTCGGTGTCGTTGGCGGCCGAGTAGAGGTCCCAGGCGCCGACACCCGGTGGGCGGCAGCCGATCTCGGAGAACCGCAGACCCTTGGGGCCGTGGAACCACTCCATGTGGGTCGCCGAGGTGCCGATCCCGAGAGCCTCGATCACCCGGGCGCCCATCTCGCGGACCTCGTCGTAGAACGAGGAGTCACCGATCCGATTGGTGGTGATGAACTGGGGCGAGATCCATCGCTGCCGCATCGCCTCGAGCACGTTGGGGTAGTAGTGGGTGATCCAGTCGTGGGCGACGTGGCCGTTGATGGCGATCGTGTCGTAGAAACCCTCGTGTCCTTCGACGAACTCCTCGATGGCGATCGAGTCGGCGCCGCCGAACGCGACCAGCGCCTGATGCAGGTCGGCCATCGAGTCCACCCGGGTGGTGCCGAGCGCTCCCGCTCCGGCGCGTGGCTTGAGGATCAGCGGGAAGCCGATCGCATTCGCGAAGTCGACCGCGTCGTCGACGCTGTGGGCCGCGGTCGACGCGGCGGTCGGCACGCCGGCTTGGCGCAGCGCGTCCTTCATCGACGGCTTGTCCCGGCACAGCCACGTGGTCCGCACCGAGGTGCCGGGGATCTGTCGCGCCTCCCGCACCCGCGCGGCCGTCATCTGGTGGGACTCGATCGTCGACTCGAGCCGGTCGACCCACATCAACCCCTGCGCCCATTCCACCGCGGCGTTCAGCTGACCCTCGTCGGTGACGTTGGACACCCGGTAGTAGCCCCCGAGCTGGCTGCGCAGTTCGTCACCGAAGTCGTCCTCGGAGTACTCGCCGACACCGATCACGTTGGCACCCACCGAGGCCAGCGCCGCCACGAACCGACGCTGGTTCTGCGGGAAGAACGGCTCGACGAAGATGATGTTCACCGGTGCTCCTCGTCGGTCAGCTCGGACGTGATGACCATTCCCACCGGCGAAGCCGGGATGTCGGTCGTCTGGGTCACTGTGCTTCTCCTCTCGATGACGTGGGAGCAACGTGAACGCCGCTCGGCTTGTCCGTCCAAACTAGTGGTTGACCACTCATCGCCCAGGCTCGGGCACGTTCTGCCGGCGTTCGGTTGGCGACCTGCCCGCGAGTCGCCCTACGCTGCCACCACCTGCTCCAAGCCCTGGAGGTCTCCGTGAGCGCACCGAGTTCGCTGCCCCGACCCGCTCGCGGTCTCGAACTCTCCGCGCTCACCCAGCCGCTCGACGAACCGGCCCTCACCGCGTTCATCGCCGACTCCAAGGCGACCGGGAAGCCCTGGCGGCAGATCACCACCGGGCTGCCCCGCCCCGGCGTCGGCGACATCATCGGCCAGTTGATCCCCGTCGTGATTCCCGCTGGCCGCGTTGATCTTCTTCCTCTACGTCGGTGGCTCGTCGCTGGTCGAGGCGGTCTGGCAGTTCACCCTCGAGGCGCCCTTCCCGCTCAACCTGGTGATCGTCGGCGTCCTCGCGCTGATCATCTTCGGCGTGGTCGCGGCGGCCCTCCAGGTGATCAAGGTCATCCGCTCGCTGCGCGTCCCCCGTTGGTGGTGGGAGGCGGCCTACCGGCTCACCCGGTTCGCCGCGGCCAACAACCTCCGATACGGCCATGACGAGGTGGTCTCCCACCCGGGCGTCATCTTCGGTACCGGGATCGATCGGGTCGCCGAGCGCCGGCTCACCACCACCGCCGGCCGCCGGCTGGAGATCGGCAACTACCGCTACACGATCCGCGCGGAGAACCAGGAGAACTCCCAGGTCTACGGCTGGGGGTACGTCGCGATCACCCTCGACCGGCGGCTGCCGCACCTGCTGCTCGACGCGAAGGCTAACGACAACAGCGTGTTCGGCATCAAGACGTCGAATCTGCCGATCGACCTGGCCAGAGACCAGCGGTTGTGGCTCGGCGGAGAGTTCGACGACAAGTTCACCCTCTACGCCCCGAGCGACTACGGCCGCGATGCGTTCTACATCTTCGCGCCGGATCTGATGGCGCTGTTCATCGACCGGCTCGGCGCCTTCGACGTGGAGATCATCGACGACACGATGTTCCTCTACGGCAGCCGGTTCGACCTGCTCGACCCGCGAACGTACGAGTGGCTGGTGGAGGTGGTCGACACCGTGGTCGCCCGGACGGTCCGCCGGACCGAGCGCTACCGGGACGACTTCGCACTGCTGGAGAGCGATCCGGCAGCGGGTCGAGCCGCTGGTGCCGCCGGTGCGGTGGTCGCGCCCGGCCCGCCGGGGGAGCCGGTGTTCGCCCTCGGTGGCGACGGGCCACCCGTCACTGCGTCCAACACCGTTGCCGGCGGAGGTCGCCGGCTTCGCCGACGCCGCTGGGGCTTGTGGTCGGTGGTGGCGATCCTGGTCATCGGCTTCTGGATCTACGACGAGTTCATCGCCCCGATCTTCGGCCTGCCGAGGCTCGACAACTGAGTGTCAGGATGTCCCGGGGGGCCTCAGCCGCAGCGCGCCGGGCGCCCCGGCCGGTACCACCGGCGAGCGGGGCGGCACGGGTGGCAGCCGCCGGTAGTCGGCCCCGATCGGTGGTCGGGGGTCCGGTTCGCCCTTGTTCGGCCAGTACGACATCGCCCGCTCGGCCTGGGCGGTGATGGTCAGCGACGGGTTGACGCCCAGGTTGGCCGAGATGGCCGAACCGTCGACCACGTGCAGCCCGGGGTGTCCGTACATGCGCTGGTACGGATCGATGACCCCGGTCTGCGGGGAGCCGCCGATGGTGCAGCCGCCGAGGAAGTGCGCGGTCATCGGGATGTCGAAGATCTCGCCGACGCTGCCCCAGGTGTAGCCGTCGATGTGGGCGGCCATCCGCCGGACGGCCTCGTTGGCGGCGGGGATCCAGGTGGGGTTGGGCAGGCCGTGTCCCTGGGTGGAGGTGAGCTTGTAGCGGCCGAACAGGCCGCGCTTCGGCCGGACGGTGATCGAGTTGTCGAAGGTCTGCATGACCAGTGCGATGGTGCTGTTCTCCGACCAGCGACGCATCCCGGCGTAGTGGGCCAGCAGCCGAAGCGGGTGGCGGAGGGCCTGGCTGAGCCATTTGACCGGACGCGGGATCGACCCCCCGCCGTCGGTCATCAGCGTGCTGAGCAGGGCCATCGCGTTCTGGCCCTTGCCGTAGCGGACCGGCTCGATGTGGGTGTACTCGTCGGGATGGAAGGACGAGGTGATGGCGACCCCGGCGGTGAAGTCATGTTCCCCGCGGTGCCGGAGTTTGACGCTGGCGCCGGTGAGCGCCTCGGAGTTGGTGCGGGTGAGCACGCCGAGACGGTCGGAGATGTGCGGCAGCGAGCCGTCGTGCTTGAGCCGGTGCAGCAGATGCTGGGTGCCCCAGGTCCCGGCGGCGAAGACCACCTGGTCGGCGGTGAAGCTGCGGCGGGCCGCCCGGCGTACGCCAGGCGCCGGAGCGCACCGTGTCGACGGTGTAGCGGCCGTCGCGGCCCGGCGTGACCCGTACGACGGTGGTTTCGGGGTGCACGACCGGCGCCGGCCTGCTCGGCGAGGTACAGGTAGTTCTTGACCAGCGTGTTCTTGGCTCCGTGCCGGCACCCGACCATGCACTCGCCGACCTCGAGGCAGCCGCGGCGCCGAGGGCCCGCGCCGCCGAAGAACGGGTCGTCGACTTCGACGCCCGGCTGCTTGCCGGCCGTCCGGCCCGAAGAACACGCCGACCGGCGCCATCCGGAAGGTGTCGGCGACCCCCATCTCCGCGGCGACCTTCAGGTTGATCCGGTCGGCGAGAGTCATCGTCGGGTTGGTGACGACGCCGAGCATCCGCTTGGCCTGGTCGTAGTAGGGGGCGAGTTCGGTCCGCCAGTCGGTGATCGACGCCCACTGTGGGTCGTCGTAGAAGGCCGAGGACTGCGGCTCGTACAGCGTGTTCGCGTAGTTCAGCGACCCCCCGCCGACCCCGGCGCCGGCGAGGATGACCACGTCGGGCAGCGCATGGATGCGCTGGACGCCCATCAGGCCCAATTTCGGCGCCCAGATGAAGCGCTTCAGGTCCCAGGACGTGGCGGCGAAGTCCTCGTCGGCCCAGCGGCGGCCGGCCTCCAGGACGCCGACCCGGTAGCCCTTCTCGGTCAGCCGCAACGCGGTCACGCTGCCGCCGAAGCCGCTCCCGATCACCAGGACGTCGTAGTCGCTGCGCTCGGCGGGAATGGCGCCGCTCATCTGGCCACCGACCGACGCGTGGGGGAGAGCAGAGTCACCGAAGTCCCTGGCTCAGCCGTCGGAGAGGAGCGCGCGGTAGCTCGCGGCGTAGCCCTGGTCGGCCAGCCAGAATCGAGCCCGGCCGCGCTGGCGATCCTCGGAGAAACCGTGCCAACGTTCCATCAGATCGGGCCACCGGGAGAGCACGTCCTTGAATCGCCGAAACGCGCCGCGGCCGGTGATCGCGATGCTGAGCCGGTCCGCCACCTCGGGATCCTCGAGGTCGGCGATGAACCACTCCATGTCACGGTATCCAGCTCGGGAACCTTCGCACTCCACCCACAACCATCGGTCCGGGTCGTCGAAGTCCTCGTCCTCCTCGCCGGACTCGATCTCGTACTCGATCGCCGGCTGCGGCCAGACGTCACCGGTCCGGAGGTCGATCCGGCCACCACCTTCAGCGGGGTCGCCCTCGAGCACCGTGGCGAGTTCCTCGAGGTCAATGGACAGGGGCCGCAGCAGACGGATCGGTCCGGCCCGCAAGCGGGCTTGCAACATCTCGGCCAGTTCTTCGTCGCCCACCCAGCCGCGAGCCCGGAGTGCGTCGACGCATTCGGCGGCCACCGGCGAAGCGCCTTCGACATCCTGAGCGAGTGCGATCTGCAGGCCGTCACCGATCAGTTGCAGTGCGTCCACCGGCCAGGGCCGACGTGTCAGGAGCCGGACGATCTCCGCTCCGTCACCCCGGAAGACGGCAGCCCGCAACGGGCCTCGTTCCTCGTTCGTCAACGGCTGGCCCACAACATTCCGCGCCTGATGATCGTGTTGACGCTCGGCTCCTCCAGGATGTCGACGTGGTGCCCGGGTGTGGCCACGAAGATCCGCCCTCGGCCCCACTCCCGGGTCCAGATTGCCGGCGAGGTGACCGGCCGATGCCACGGGTCCCATGCCCGTACCGGCTGGGTCGTGGTGGCGAGCACGTCGATGTAGTCGTCGGCGAGCACCCAGTACTGCTCGGTGACCAGTTCGAAGTCGCCGATCCCGGCCGTGATCGGGTGTTCGGCGGCGCCGGGGAGCATGTTCACCGTGTAGCGGACGTAGTTGTCGGACTGCTCGCCGATGCGCTCGTCGGGATGCTTCCCGGGGTGGCAGGCGAACTGGCCCCCGATCAGGTGCAGGTAGTCCGAGGTGTTCCGGTACGAGTCGGCGATCCCGCCATGCCAGCCGGCGAGTCCGGTGCCGGCTTCCACCGCGGCACGCAGCCCGTGGAACGCGTCTGGCTCGATGGTGGACATGGTCATGCATTGCACGATGAGGTCAACGCCGGCCAGATACGTGGCGTCCGCGTAGACCCCCGGGGACTCCTCGACCCGTACCTGGAAGCCGTTCTGCTCCAGGTGCGGGATGAACAGATCGGTGGCTTCGATGGGTTGGTGGCCGTCCCAGCCACCGCGTACGACCAGAGCAGACTTCACTCGGTTATGAATATCACCCCTCAGGCAGGCTTCGTGGCCGAGCCGCGATGGCGAGCGCGACCGAGACGATCAAGATGGCCGCGCCGGCGAGCGTGGTGAGGGTGAGGTGCTCGTCGAGGAGCCAGGCCCCAAGCACGACGGCGACGAGCGGGTTGACGAACGCGTAGGTGGCCACCGTGCTGGTCGGAAGGCCCTTGAGCGCAATGAGGTAACACGACAGTGCGATGAGGGAGCCGGGGCCGATGAGATAGAGCAGCGCCGCGAACGACGCCCAGCTCACCTGATGCAGGCTGAACGTCGTCCATTCCCTGGAGATCACGCTGAGCACCAGCAGCAGCCCGCCGCCGACCAGCATCTGCATGCCCGAGCCGACCAGTGGTCGAGCAGGCAAGGCGAGCCGGTGGGACAGGACGGACCCGGTACCCCAGCTGGCGCTTCCCACGAGGATGATCACCACGCCGGTCACCGTTCCGGCCGGGCTCGGGCGAGCGAGCACCGCTACCCCGATCACCCCGAGGGCGAGCGCCGCCGTGGCCCGCAGGGTGATGGTCCGCCCGTTGAGGACGCGGTCCGCGCCCAGCATCCACAGCGGAACCGTGGCCACCAGGAGTGCGGCGAGTCCCGATTCGACACTCTGCTCACCGTAGGTGAGGCCGCCGTTGCCGAGGGTCAGCAGGAGGAGGCCGACGATGGCGGCACCGAGCCACTGTTTGGTTCCGGGCCGGTCGGCCCGGCGCACCTGGGGTCCCCCCATCCGCACTGCCACCGGGTAGAGCAGGGCGCCGGCGACGAGGTAGCGGACCCCGGCCAGCATGAAGGGCGGCAATGTCTGAACACCGACTCTGATCGCCAGGTAGGTCGAGCCCCAGACCACGTAGACAACGACCAGCGCCACCCAGGGAGCCCAGGTCTGAGGTCGAGTAGTGCTTTCTGGCGTCACAGGCTCCGCCCGCCGTTGCCTCGGTCGGTTCCGAGGAGGCGCCGATGAGCGACGACGGGAGGTGGCACGTCATCATGATGACCGACGACGTGCGAGGCGTCCTTTACCGTGCGGGTTCCTCAGCTTCGTCCGTTGCTCCGCCTGTGTTTGCGGGCGGTGAGGGCGGCTTGGATTCGGGTGTTGGGTCCAGCAACGTTTTGAGTTTCGCGCCGAGGCATCCGATGAGTCGGAAGTCTCCGACGTAGGCGCCGTTCCGGGTCTGTTCGATCTCCTGCAGAACTCGACCAGACCCATGGCATCAAGCTCTTCGAGGCTGCGGTCACCGGCCAGTTTGATCAGATGCTCAAGGCCGGTGCAGAAGGCGTCGCGAGCAGCATGGACCGCCTTCGTCTCAGCCGCGCCTCCGAAGGTCATTTACCCCAGGATTCTACTCGAACACACTTTCGATACAAGGCTTCCCTTGTCATAAGGGATGGGGAGTGTGACCGGTGATCAATCGTGCCTCGGCGTCGCGCTCTCGCGTCCGTAGGTCTCCGCTCGGCGTGAGGCTCTAGGGTAGAGCGCGTCGTCGGACGGTTGGCGTGGTGGACCGTTTCGTGATCACCGTCAGGTGGTCGATGGCATCGTTTACCGGTACCGAACTGGGATGCCGGCGGGACTGCCGGCCGGTTTCGGGCCTGGCAGACGGTGTGGAAACGGCATCGCCGCTTCAGTGAGGACGGTACCTGGGACCGGCTTCAGGCCCGGCTCCTCGCCGAGGCCGACGCGCTGGAGCTGGCATGGGACGTGTCGGTGGACTCCACGATCAACCGGGCGCACGAGCACGCCACGAACCTGGCCCGTCAGGTGTCACCGCGACCAGCCGGGAACCACAGGGGGCTCTGACGAACGACACGAAATCCGGACTGAGCCTCCTGACCACGCTCTGGGCCGCTCACGCGGTGGCCTGAGCACCAAGATCCACCACTGTCGACGGTCAGGGCCGCCCGCTGGTGATGCTCGTCGGTCCCGGCCAAGCCGGTGATCACCGATGTTCACACCTGAGTCCGACCCTCGGCGTCGGCGTCTGGGACCAGGTCGGCCACGCACCGCCCTGACCGTGCTGGCCGACAAGGCCTACTCCTCGCGCGGCAACCGCCCTCACTGCGCGGACGAGGCATCGCGGCGGTGATCGCCGAGCCCGACGACCAGAAAGCCACCGGCGACGCCGAGGACCACGCGGCGGTCGACCACTCATCCACGACACGGAGACCTACAAAGGCCGCAACGTCGTCGAGAGGTCCTTCAACGTGTTCAAGCAGTGGCGAGGCATGGCTACGCGCTACGACAAGCTGGCCATCACCTACCGAGGCGGCGCTGTCCTATGCGCAATTACGCTCTGGCTAGGCCGAAGGAGAGCGCCCTAGTCCTCGAGGAGTCTTGATGGCGGATCTGTTGTCGATCGGATTGATCGGCGCCGGGCGGATCGGCACGTCGCACGGCCAGATCGTGGCCGAACGGGTTCCGACGGCGCGGCTCGTCGCTGTCGCCGATCCGCGACCGTCGGCGGCGGAAGCGCTGGCCGGGCGGTTCGGGGCCCGGTCCTTCACCGACCCGGCCGACCTGATCGGTGATCAGGAGGTCGACGCCGTGCTCATCGCGGCCTCTTCGGAGGCGCACGCCGATCTGATCGTCACCGCGGCAGCCGCCGGCAAGGCGGTGTTCTGCGAGAAGCCGATGTCGCTGACGCCGACCGGGCGCTCGCCGCGGTCGATCAGGCCGGCGTGGTGCTGCAGGTGGGGTTCAACCGCCGCTTCGACCGAGGCTTCCGCGCCGCCCACGACGCGATCGCGGCCGGCGAGATCGGCGACGTCCAGCTGATGCGGTCCGTGACCCGCGATCCCGGCCTGGCCAATCCCGGCGCGGTCCCGCCCTGGGCGATCTTCCTGCAGACGCTGATTCATGACTTCGACACCGTGCTGTGGCTCAATCCAGGCGCCCAGGCGGTCGAGGTCTACGCCACCGCGGACGCCCTGGTCGCCCCAGACTTGAAAGCGTTCGGCCTGCTCGACACCGCGGTCGTGGTGATCACGTTCGACAACGGCGCCCGCGCGGTCGCCGAGGCCAGCTTCTCCGCCGCGTACGGCTACGACGTTCGAGGTGAGGTGTTCGGCTCAGCTGGCATGGTCACCGCCGGCGACGGTGCGCGAAGCAGCGCCCGCCTGTACACCAATGCCGGCGCCCGGCACGACACCGCCCGTGGAGACGTCGAACTGCTGCTGGACGCCTATACCGCCGAATTCGTCGAGTTCGCCGCGGCCGTTGCGGAGAACCGGCCGGCCTACGCCACCGGCGACGACGCGCGGCGCGCGCTCGCGGTCGCCCTGGCCTGCATCGACTCCGTGCAGAACCACGCCCCCGTACGAGTCAGCGCCGGCCGGGTGGTGGCGGGCGCCGTCGACCACGCCGGCACCCCCTTCGCCAAGGCCGCCGACACCTCGCGCTCGTCGAGGCCTTCGACAACCCGCACCTGAGGCTGATGCTCGACCTTCCGCCGGTTCCGCAAGCCTGCACCGTCTGACTTCGGATCGTCATCGCGGCGCGGTGGGCAGCATCTTGTCAGCCGACACCGGGGGGTGAATGCTTCCGTCATGGCGACAAAGACCAAGAAGGCGCAGGGCCAGGTGAGCAGCCCCGTCTCCCACGTGCGTTCGACACCGATCGGCGAGTACGGCTTCCTCAGCGACGGTGAGGTGTCCGCGCTACTGTCCCCGAGCGGGGCGGTGGACTGGATGTGCATCCCACGGTTCGACTCGCCGAGCGTCTTCGGCACCATCCTCGGCCGCCATGCCGGGTCTTTCCGGGTGGCCCCCGACGACGTCACCGTGCCGGCCGATCGCCGCTACCTGCCGGGCACGATGATCTTGGAGACCAGTTGGGGTACGCCGACCGGCTGGATCATCGTCCGCGACGCGTTGCTGATCGGGCCGTGGCGGCACGAGACGGATCGCTCAAAGACCCACCGCCGGACGCCGAACGACTACGACGCCGAGCACACCTTCCTGCGCACCATCCGCTGCGCCTCCGGCGAGGTGCAGACCACCGTCGACTGCGAGCCGGTCTTCGACTACGGGCGCAAACACGTCAACTGGACCTACACCGAGCACGGCTATCACCAAGGTGTCGCCCGCGCCGAAGGCTCCGACCTGGAACTGACCTTGACCACCGATCTGCGGCTCGGCTTCGAGGGCGGCCGGGCGGGAGCCCGGACCCTGCTGAAGGAAGGCGATGTGCGCTACATCGCGCTCAGTTGGGGGACCACGCCACCACCCATGGACTTCGCCGAGGCGTACAAACGCCAGGTCTGGACCGCCCATCACTGGCAGCACTGGCTGGCCCGCGGCAAGTTCCCCGATCACCCGTGGCGCGGATACCTGCAGCGCAGCGCGCTCACCCTCAAGGGCCTGACCTACTCACCGACCGGCGCGATCGCGGCCGCCGGGTCCACGTCGCTGCCGGAGACCCCAGGAGGGGAGCGCAACTACGACTACCGGTTCACCTGGATCCGTGACGCCACGTTCGCCCTCTGGGGGATGTACTCACTCGGTTTCGACTGGGAGGCGGTGGACTTCTTCTCCTTCATCGCCGATATCGCCACCCGTGATGATCATCTGCAGATCATGTACGGGATCGGCGGAGAGCGGGACCTGGAGGAGGAAGAGCTTGATCATCTTCCGGGGTACGCCAACTCCCGACCGGTGCGGATCGGCAACGCCGCGTACGCGCAGCAGCAGCACGATGTCTGGGGCGCCCTGCTGGACTCGGTGTACCTGCACTCCAAGGCCGCCGACCATCTGGACGGTCGGATCTGGCCGATCCTCGACAAGCAGGTCAGCGAGGCACTGAAGCACTGGCGCGAACCCGACGCCGGGATCTGGGAGGTCCGCGGCGAGCTCAAGCACTTCACCTCGTCCAAGATCATGTGCTGGGTCGCCGTCGACCGGGGAGCCAAGATCGCGCGGATGAGCGGCGAGGACGGCAAGGCGTCCGAGTGGGAGATGGCCGCGCAGGAGATCAAGGACGACATCTTGGCCAACGGCGTCGACGAGCGCGGCGTACTGACCCAGTACTACGGCACCAAGGCGCTGGACGCGTCGCTGCTGCTCGCGCCCCTGGTCCGCTTCCTGCCCGCTGACGATCCGATCATCAGGGCCACCGTGCTGGCGATCGCCGACGAGCTGACCATCCACGGACTGGTGCTGCGGTACCGGGTTGACGAGACCGACGACGGGTTCGCCGGCGAGGAGGGCAGTTTCACCATCTGCTCGTTCTGGCTCGTCTCGGCCCTGTGTGAGATCGGGGAGTATCAGCGGGCCCGCAAGCTCTGCGCAAAGCTGCTCTCGTTCGCCGGGCCCCTTGAGCTCTACGGCGAGGAGATCGACCCACACACCGGCCACCATCTGGGCAACTTCCCGCAGGCGTTCACCCATCTGGCGTTGATCAATGCGGTGCTGCACGTGATCAAGCTCGAGGGTCGTCAGCGCGGCAGCGACCCCAGTTCGTGGGCCGGCTCGATCGGGAACGGCGCCGGCGAGTAGCCGCCGTGAGTGCGTCAGAGTGGGTTCCCGACGGCGCCGACATCGATCAACTCCGCCGCGCGGCGACGGACTGCAAGGGTTGCGAACTCTGGGCCCCCGCGACTCAGGTGGTCTTCTCGGCCGGTAATCCGCAGGCTCCGTTGGTGCTGGTCGGTGAGCAGCCGGGCGACGTCGAGGACCGCGAGGGTGTGCCCTTCGTCGGACCGGCCGGCAAGGTGCTGCAGGACGCCCTCGGGCAAGCCGGTATCGACGTCAGCCAGGTCTACGTGACGAACGCCGTCAAACACTTCCGCTTCACCGAGCGAGGAAAGCGCCGGATCCACGCCACGCCGCTGGTCAGCCACATCAAGGCCTGCCGACCCTGGCTGGAAGCCGAGCTGCGGCTGGTCGACCCCACACTCATCGTCTGTCTCGGAGCCACCGCGGCCAAAGCCCTGCTGGGCAACGATTTCCGGGTCACGAAGCAGCGTGGCCAGGTGCTCGACCATGACACCCCGATCGGGATGCGCCGGGTCCTGGCCACTGTGCACCCCTCGTCGATCCTCCGAGGCGATCCGGCCGAGCGCGAGTCGGCCCTGGCCGCGTTCGTCGCCGATCTGCGTACGGCCGGTGCCGAGGTTGGCTGAATTTCTAGCCCAGGGGTGACATTCCCGGACCTGAGCCGAACCAACTCAGGGTTTGCTTCGTCATGACAGTAGGCACTCCGATCAGTTCACCGCGACCCGACGGCGAGGAGATGATCGCAACCTCGAGACCCCAAGGAGTCAGTCGATGTTCGACCAGATCGGAAACATGCCGCTCCACCCCCTGGTCCTGCACGCTGCTGTGGTCGGCATACCCCTAGCGGTCCTGCTGGCCTTTCTGTTCGTCCTGCCCCGGACCCGGGGATGGGCGCGGTGGGCGTTCGGGCTGACCGTGCTCGGGGCGACCGCAGCCACCTTCGTCACCCGGCAGAGCGGCCTGGCGCTGCAGCGGAAGCTGAACCTTCAGCCGGGCACGAGTGCCGCCGCTGACCTGATCCAGAAGCACAGCCAGCTGGGCGGCCAGCTCTTCCTCATCATGATCATCTTCTCGGCCGTCGGCGTGGCCAACGTGCTGCTGGTGTCGCGCGGTTCGTCGGTCGCGGGGACCACGCCCAGCGCGGGCCGGCGACTGCTCGACGTGATCTTGCTGGTGCTGCTGGTGGTGATCGCCGTGATGGCGATGATCTGGGTCATCCGGGTCGGTGATCTGGGATCGCGGGCGGTCTGGAATCCGAGCGGGGGACAGTTCTTCATCACGCTTCCGCGCTGAACGACCGATCGAGCTCTCGTTCGCGCACACGTGATCGGCAAGGCCAGCTGAGGCGGCTGGGTCCGTTTCGAACCAGCGGGTGCGAAGCGACGCCCCATTGGCCGTTCGCGTCCGTTTCGAACCAGCGGGTGCGAAACGTACGCCCCACCGACCTGGGCGCGTCGGATGCGGGCGGGTCAACTACCCCGAATGCGGTCGGTGAG
This sequence comes from uncultured Actinomycetota bacterium, assembly GCA_963723815.1. Classification (GTDB taxonomy): domain Bacteria; phylum Actinomycetota; class Actinomycetes; order Propionibacteriales; family Propionibacteriaceae; genus Microlunatus. The sequence goes on from CAVRSH010000012.1 coordinate 37,407, forward strand.
CGATCCGATGAGCCGCCGGGCCCGCCGCGTCGGTGCCTCCTTCGGGCCAGCAGGACCCGGGTCCGTCGGCCGGCGTCGCGGTCCCGGAAGGCAATTCGACGCTGCCCGCCGGCAGGTGGCGATCCTCTCCGGGCTCGAGTCCGACGAGACCGCCCAGGTGCCCTTGCCCGGCTGTCGCTCGAGTCTGGCCTCCGGGCCGGTTGGGTTGGGCGGCGCTCAAAGTCCGGTGATGGCCTTGACGCATTAATGTTAGTCGCTAACATTTAGTGATGGGCAAGGCGGAGCGTACCCGGGAGCGGCTGATGGCCGTCGCACTGGACCTGTTCGCCGCTCGCGGCTATGACGCCACCACGGCCGCCCAGATCGCGGCGGCGGCCGGGGTCAGCGAGATGACTTTCTTCCGGCACTTTCCCGCAAAGGAGGACGTCCTGATCGCCGATCCGTACGACCCGGCCATGGCCGAGGCGGTGGCCGCGCAGGACCCCGGTCTCGATCCGTTGACCCGCGTCGTCCGGGGCATGCGCCAGGTGTGGCAGCGCATACCTGACGCCGGGGTGGACATCGTCCGGGCCCGGGTCGGGGTGGTCGCGCGGACGCCGAGCCTGCGCGCCGCCATCTGGCGTGCGTCGGCTGCAACCGAGGACGCGATCGTCGAGGCCCTCTCGCGGTCGGGTACCGACGTGCTGATGGCCCGCGCCGCGGCCGCCGCGACCCTGGCGGCGACGACCGTCGCCCTGCTGGAATGGGCGGGCGCGGAGGGCGCGCCGGCACCGCGGATGGACCAGGTGTTCGATCTGCTGGAGCATCGTCATGGCTGACTCGCGATTGCGGATCTGTGGCGTGACGAGGATGTTCAGCGAGGACGCCGGCGTCCACGACATCGATCTGGAGGTCGACGCGGGGGAGATCCACGCACTCGTCGGCCTCAACGGGGCCGGCAAGTCGACGCTGCTGAAGTTGATCCTGGGCATGCTGCGGTCGGACCAGGGCTCGATCATGATCGACGGCCGCTCGGTCGGTGACTTCGCCGCCTGGTCCTCGGTCGGGCACTTGATCGAGTATCCGCTCGCCTACGCGGAGCTCACGACGCGGGCCAACCTGGTTCTGGGCGCCCGGTTGCACGGTGTCCGGCCGGCCGAGATCGCCGGAGTGGTCGCGGAGTCGATCGAGGAGTTTGCCTTGTCGCGTTACGCCGACGTGGTGTCGCGGCGGCTGTCCCTGGGCAATCGACAAAAGCTCGGACTGGCGTCGGCTCTCCAGCACCATCCCCGGCTCGTCGTCCTGGATGAGCCGACCAATGCTCTCGACCCGAAGGCGGTGATCATGCTCCGCGAGGCGCTGCTCAGCCGAGCGGGCAACGGTGCCGCCGTCCTGGTGTCGAGTCACCACCTGGACGAGGTCGCCCGGATCGCCGACCGGGTGACGGTCATCAACTCCGGCCGGGTGATCGGTGCCCTCGATCCGGATGGCGTGGACCTGGAACGGGCGTTCTTCGACCTGGTCTATGCCGACGTGGCGCGATCCGAAGGCATCGCCGGGCCGTCAACGGCGTTCGGCAGATGATGATCATGAGCGGGCTCGGACCGGCCCTGGCGGTCGAGGCGGCCAAGTTCCGGCGCGCCCGGGTGCCGGTAACCACCACGGCGATGCTGGTCGGCGGAGTTGCCCTGATGTGCGTGGCGATGCTGCTCGCCGTGCGAGCCGGAGATCCGACGACGGTGGCCAAGTTCGGCCCGACGGTTGCTCGCGGGGGATGGTCCGGCCTGCTCGCATCCGCGGCCCAGATCACCGCTGTCGGCGGGCTGCTCGGCTTCGGTGTGGTGGTCGGATGGTGCTTCGGTCGCGAGTTCACCGACGGCACGGTGACCGGCCTCTTCGGGCTGCCGGTCCGCCGCGACACGCTCGCCGCCGCGAAACTGCTGGTGTTCGGCGCCTGGGCCGTGGCGGTGAGTGCCGGGCTCACGATCGCGCTGGGCGCAGCCGGTTTGCTGCTCGGATTCGGCGTGCCCGACGGACGGATCGGACTGCTGCTGGTCAAGCAATGCGCGCTCGGCCTGCTCACGGCACTGCTCGCGTTGCCCGCCGCCCTCGCCGCCAGTCTTGGCCGAACGGTGCTGGCCGGAATCGCCATGGTGATCGGCATCGTCGTCGTCACCCAGATCGCCGTCATCGCCGGGCTGGGAGACTGGTTTCCCTTCGCCGCGCCCGGCTTGTGGGCCATCGGTCAAGCCACTGGTGCTCCTCCGGTCGCTCCACTCCAATTGGCCCTGGTGACGCCGGTGGCCTTGCTGTCGGCGGGGCTCACGGTGCGGGTCTGGCGCACCCTTCAACTCGATCGCTGACGGCGGCCGACCCGGACGCGGACGATCACGAACAGATAACGTCGAGGCGCCCAAATCGACCGAAAAGGCCACGCATTGAGATGACAACGATATTTTGAGTGTGACCTTCGTCACATCGATAACGACCGGATAACAGCCAGTTCACGCCTGAAGAAACTTTCGATGACGCGACCGGAGTGGTCCGAAAGGCTCGGAGCGGGTGCGCAAGGGACCAACGGGTCATTGCTTTGGTTAGCGTGACTTACCTAGGATCCGTCCAGACATCGCGGCTTCGGGTCGCAATTGGGGAACCGTCTGAAACTGGGGGCCGACTCGGGGTAGGGGCCATCCAAAGTCCGACCTCACAAGGAGCTACATCCCATGCGATCCAGACCTCTTATCGCGTTCGCCGCGGCCGCCGCGACGACCTTCGCCCTAGTGGCTGCCCCCAGTCTGGGCGCGGAGGCGGCGCCCACCGTCGCCGGCGTCGCCGGCCTCACCGTCGGTGTGGTGACCGCCAAGGCCGCCACCACCACCTCAGCGGCATCGGGCACCCAGGTTCGGTTCGCCACCTTCAACGTCCGCACCTCCCGGGCCGACCGGGGCACCTCCCGCCACTGGCTGCACCGGGCGATTTCAGTCGCCCGAGAGATCAAGAGCCGCAATCCCGGGATCGTCGCGATCCAGGAACTCGGCCCCGGCCGGGCGGACGGCAAGAAGGGCAAGGTCAAGGCGCGCCCCGCCAGACCGACAGCCTGCTGAAGGCGCTGCGCAGCGTCGGGGCCGGCCAGTACAAGCTCGCGCGGACCACGTCGTATGTGAAACCCGGTACCGCTCACGGCACGCAAGGCGCGCGGATCCTCTACAACAGCAGCAAGTACCGGCTGATCAGCAAGTGCCGTCAGACCACCGGCAAGATGAACTACAACAGCTCCTGCAGCATGGACATGCCGGTCAAGGGCGGCGATGGCAAGGCGCGCCGTCGAAGCGCGGCGTACGCCGAGTTCGAGGATCGCCGCACCGGCAAGAACTTCTTCGTCATCTCGGTCCACCTCGACGAGCGTCACAGCGGCAGCCTTGGCAAGGAGAAGGCTCTCGACGCGCTACGGGCTGCGCAGGCCCGCGCCGTCTACAACCGGGTGAAGAGCCTCGCCGGCAGCAAGCCGATCCTCTTCGGCGGCGACATCAACTCCTGGCGCACCAAGCGGGGCAGCCACGCGCCGTTCAACGCCTTGAAAAGCCGGGGCTTCCATGACTCCACCGCGGCCGCCAGCCGGATCGACGCCCGGTACCCGACGGTCAATCACTGGAAGCGGGTCCTGAAGGCCAACGCTCCGGGTCGCCAGGTCGCTCTCGACGTCGTCATGGTCAAGGGCGCGAAGAGGTTCCGGAAATACGAGAACGTGATGAAGGTCGTCGACTCGAGCCGGCCTTCCGATCACAACATGGTGGTCTCGGACCTCGTCATCTAGCTGGGTTTCGATCCCGCTCGCTGAAACTTGAGCCTGTCGTCAGGGTGGTCTCCCACCCGGCGGCAGGCTCGATTTCGTCTAAGCAGGGTCATTCTCCGTTTAGAGAGCCTGTCGAAGGACCGATCATCTTGCCGTTCGACGGACTCAGCGCGCGTTGACGGCGAAGTCAGCCGTTGGCCATCGCGGCGGGACCGTCTTCGCGGCGGATGTCGATGACGTGGCCGGTCTGACCCGAGAGCAGCACGTCGAGGGACTGCCGGGCGACCTCCTCCGACGACAGCAGGGTGCCGGCGGCTCCTCGCCGAAGGCCTTGGTGCGCATCGGGGTGCCGGTCCGCTCCGGGTTGACGCAGTTGACCCGCACGCCCGGCGGCGGCCCACTCGTCGGCCAGCGCCTGGGTCAGGTTGACCGTCGCCGCCTTGGCCGAGGAGTAGAGCGAGTAGCCGGACCGGCCCCGGGTGTAGGACGAGGAGGTGAACAGCAGCAGCGAACCCTTGGACGCGGCCAGGTGCGGGAAGAACTCCTGGGCGATGAAGATCGGCGCCAGATAGTTCACGTCGGTGGCGGAGTAGATGGACTCCTCCGACGTCTCGGCCAGTTCACCGCGGGGCAGGACGCCGGCGGTGTTCACCACGAAATCGATCTGACCGGTCTCGGCCAGCACCTGCGGCCGCCGCCTCGGCGATGTCGGTCCGGCGTCTCGACATGGGTGCCGGTGCTGGACCGGGAGAAGGTCTTGACCGTCGCGCCGTGCGCGCGCGGCCAGGTCGGCGATGTCGCCGCCGATGCCGTAGGAGCCGCCGAAGACGACCATCGTCTTGCCTTCGAGCTTGGCCCGGTAGTCCCCGTCGGACAGCGCCAGGGCCGATCGGCCGAGGTCAGCTGGAACAGCTTGTCGGCGATGTAGACGTCGATCGGCTCGGTGACCTTCATATTCCGCTCGTGACCGGCGACCACCGCGATCGGCACGTCCGGCAGGTAACGCAGGACGACCGTGCAGTCGTCGGTGGCGGTGAAGTTCGGGTCCTTGGCCGCATTCGCGTACGCGGCGCGGATCGTCGAGAGCCGGAAGGACTGCGGGGTCTGGCCGCGGCGCAGCAGGTGGCGGGGGAGCACGTCGGCGATCGCCTCGCGGTCGGCCTCGACCTCGATCACCGTGTCAGCCGACGGGATCGCGGTGTCCACCGCCGCGTGGGTCTGCAGCGCCTCGACGTTGGCGGCGATGATCGTCTGGGAGACCAGGGGCCGGACCGCGTCGTGCAGCAGGACGTTGCACTCCTCGTCGCCGAGCGCGGCGAGCGCGCGCCGCGGTGGTGTCGTTGCGGGTGCCGGCCCCTTCGAGGATCTGGCTGACCTTGGCGTAGCCGCCCTTCTTCACGATCGCGCGGACGTCGTCGAGGTGGCCGGGCGCCATCATGACGATGATCTCGTCGATCAGCGGCGACGCCTGCATGGCGGCGATGGTGTGCTCGATGATCGGCTTGCCGGCGATCTTGATCAGTTGCTTGGGGATGCTCAGTCCGACCCGGGTGCCAGTACCGCCCGCCAGCACGACGGCGACGGTGCGCAATCTGCTCACCGGGAGACACTATCGCCCGAGGACGGGTTGTGAAAGAGTTCGACGCATGATCAAGGTAAGCGTCGTCGTCCCGGTCTACAACCCGGGCCAGTATCTCCGGGCCTGTGTGGACTCGTTGACTGACGCAGACCCTCTCCGGTGACGAGTACGAGGTGATTTTCGTCGACGACGGTTCGACTGACGATTCGCCGCAGTACCTGGATTCGCATTGCCGCGGATCATTCCCACTTTCGGGTCATCCACCAGGAGAACTCGGGTTGGCCGGGCCAACCTCGCAACGTGGGGATCGATGCAGCGCGGGGCGAGTACGTGTTCTTCTGCGACAACGACGACTGGCTCGGCAAGCAGGCTCTGGAGCGGTTGTACGACTTCGCGAACTCGTGTCAATCCGATGTCGTACTCCCCAAGATGGCCGGCATCGGCCGCCCCGTTCCGTACCACGTCTTCGTCGAGACGGTTCCCGCCTGCCGCCTCGACGACTCGGCGATCATGGACAGCCTGACCCCGCACAAGCTCTTTCGCCGCGCCTTCCTCGCCGAGCACCGAATCCGTTTCCCGGAAGGAAAGCGGCGGCTCGAGGACCACCTCTTCGTGTCCACCGCGTACCTGCTGGCGAGGACCATCAGCATCTATGCCGACTACACCTGCTACTTCCACATCCGCCGCGAGGACTCATCGAACGCCGGATTCCGCCAGATCGACTGGCCGGAGTATTTCGAGAATCTCTGCCGAGTCGCTCGACGGCGTGGTGGCCCGGACCGAGCCCGGTCTGGCTCGGGAGCGGATCTTGCGCCGATGGCTGCAGGTGGAGATGGTGCAGCGGCTGAGCGGCGGCCGCCGGGTGCGGATGGACGACGCGGAGGCCGGGGCCCTCCTGGCCGCCGCACAGCCGATCGCAGAGCGGTACTTCACCGATGGCGTCGTCAACTCAGTTGCAACCGATCAGCCGGCCGGTGGGCAGGGCCATCGTCGAGGGCGACGGCGAAGCCATCCGTCGGCGAGCCGTCGAGATCGCGCGCTGGACCGTTGTGGCCCGGCTACTTCAGGTGGACTGGGTCGAAGATCGGCTCCGAGTTGCCGGCACCGTGGCCCTCACCGACGGTGGCGGCGGGCTGGCCGAACTCCGGTTCGCCGAGTTGGTCGGAGCTGACGGGCTCGGGCTGGACCTCTGGGACCCCGAGCTCATGCGGCTGCGACTCGATCTGGCCAAGCGGAAGACCGGTGAACGGTGGTTCGTGCCGGTAACGGTTCATCGGTCGGGTATGCAGGCTTCCTTCACCGCCGACCTCGATCCGGGCACACTGGCGGCCGGCAGTCGGCTGCCGAGAGGTTTGTGGGATCTGTTCGCCCACCTGTCCGTGCTGGGGCTGAACGACCGGCGCCGGACGACGCTCACCCCGGAACGCCAGCCGGGCGCGGTGCTGCCGGAGCCCGTGGAGGGTGACGCGCGGCCGAGGTTTGCCGCCTACTTCACCGAGCAGACCGCCGCCCTGTGCCTCGACGTCGGTCTGGTCAAACACCGGAGCCTGCGCCGCCCATCCGCTCCGATCGCCGATCCAGCGCCAGCGACCGAGCCGGCTCCGGCGCCCGAGCCTCCCGAGACGAAGCGTGCCACCACCCCTTTCGCCCGCGTCGCCCGCCGCGCTCGTCGCATCGTCTCGGGCTAGTCCATGAGCGACACCACCGACGAGGTCCTGGACCTGGTCCGGCGCATGGCCCGGCGGCTGCCATCACCGCTCCGGCAGGCTGCCATGACCCAGGCCCGCCGGTTCGGCTTGATCCGGAAGGCGCGCAAGCCGAAGGCGAAGCGGCCGGCCCGGCGACCGGTGCTGACCGTTGTCGTCGTCGCTCGCGACGCTCAGGACCATCTCGAGGCATGCCTCGACAGCCTTCAGCAGCAGACCTTGCGACAACTCGAGGTGATCATCGTCGACGACCGGTCCACCGACCGGACAGTCGAGGTGACGCGGGCGGTGGCGGCCGAGGACGAGCGGATCCGGCTGGTCGAGCACACCCACGCCGGTTTGCCAGCCGCCCGCAACGCCGGCGCGAGGCTCGCCAGAGGTAGGTTCGTCGCCTTTCTCGACGCCACTGACACGGTCCCGCCGACCGCGTACGCCGAACTGGTCAGATCCTTGAGGCGGACGGGCTCGGACTTCGCAGCCGGAGGTGTTCCGCCAGCTCGACCTGCGGCTGGCCCGCCGTCCGCGCTGGGAGCAACTGACCCATGATCTGGATCGGCCGGCTCAGACTCTGGCCGACTTCCCCATCGCCCTGCAAGACACCTCCGCAACCAACAGGGTGTTCCGCACGTCGTTCTGGTCATGAGCGGGTCGAGGCGTTTCCCGAATGGTCCGACTACAGCGAGGCTTTTACGATCGTCGGGGCCACGCTACGAGCCAAGCAGTTCGACTTCCTGCAGACCGTGTGTTGCGTACGGCGTAGGCAAATCGATCCGACCAGACTGGGCGGCGCGCGGCCCGATGTGGAGGAGCTGGACGCTCACCTGCGCTGGCTGGAAACCACCTGGCAGCTGGTCAACGAAAACACCGGGCCGGAGATCTCGGGAGCCTGGCTCGGCGGGCTGATCGACGGCGAACTTGGCGACCTCATCTACGCCGCGCAGGGCGCCGGCACCGCCTTCCGCGACCGACTGCGCCTCTCGGCTGAGCGCTGCCTGGCCGCCGCCGACGACAATGTCTGGCCGCATGTCCGGATCGACCGCAGGCTGAGGCTGTGGTACACCGCGCGCGGTGAATGGAACAAGCTGGAAGCTTCGATCGAGCACTTCCGGCTCTACTCGAGCTTGCCTCCGACCGAGGTGGTCGACGGCCGCATCCTCGCCCGTCTGACGCGTTGCCCGGGGCGGAAGGGCTTCCCCCGAGCTGCTTGAGCTCAGCGTTGACCAGACCGCCTTGGCCGGCTGCATCCAACGGACGAGGTGGTCGGTCTATCCTGACGATCGACGGTTGGGCGGGTATCGGCGGGCTTGACCTGACCGGGATCGTGCCGGAAATCAATGCGGGCCTGACCCGATCGAGACCGGTGAGCAGGTCGACTGCACGGGTGCAGCGGAGGTGAGGCCCGGAAGCGAACGAGTGGGCGCGGTTCAGCCAGGCCGACATCGCGAGCGGAGGCTACACGATCACCGCCGATACCGCGTTGATCGACGACCGGCCGGGCCGATGGCAGCTGCGGTTGGCGTCCGGGCGCGCGAGATCGAGAGGTTCGGTCCGGTGCGGGCTCGTGGCACCCGGGGGAGTCGGGCGACGGTGCTCGGCCCGTGAGCTCGGCGCGGAGGACGACCTGGTGCGCGTCGTGCGCGTGATGGACCCGAGTTGGGCTTCTGCGTCCACGTGCGCCCTGAGCAGGTCCGGGCGGTCGAGCTGGAAGCCGGCCCGGACACGATCAGGGGCACGCTCAGATGCTCGACCCGGAACTGCCGTCGCCGGTATCAGTGCTGGCCAGCAGTGCGATGGGCCAGTACGCCGGCGACGTTGTGCAGACGACCCATCCCGCCGGTTGGAGCTTCGAACTGAGCCTGCCGCCTGTCGGACGAAGCCACCGACTGGCAGTTCCGGGTCGTCGACCGAGCGGGCGGAGAAGGTTGCGGGTGTCCTGGCCGTTCGACCCCGGTTACGGTCGCCGGGTCGGCAGCGGACCGGGACCGAGCTGGCATCGTTCCCCCCGCGGGCACTGCGGCCTCGTGACCGGCTGGACGGCAGCCGAGGCCGTCTCCGGTCGAGGTGACGGACGAGCGGCTGATCATCGAGATCGAACTGGTCGCCGCCGGCATCGACCGCGCGGCGGACGCAGTGCTGGCCGGCAGCCGGGTCCAGGTTGTCGCCGACGACCTGCGAGCGGCTCGGCGCACGGTACGGGTGCGGCTCGGCTTCCCGTTGCGCGGCGAGTCAGTGGGACGGGCCGGTACTGCCGCTGCCGACCGACGACTACCGGATCACCGTCGCCGGCCTCCCGTCACCGTGTAGTGAGACCCTGCTCGCCGAATTGCCGGCATCTCGGCGTGACCGGCAACCACGGCTTCGGGTGGGTCGCTCCATCCGGGGCCCGGACCTGCAGGTGACCCTGACCGGACCGAAGGAGACCCACGGTCGCGGCCGGGTCGCCCGGGTCCGGCTGGCCGAGTGGTACTGGGCGGCCGAGTTCGAGCCGACGGACAGCGTGCTGTTCGAGTGCTATCGCGGGGACTTCGTCACCGACAGCCAGTGGAGATCCATCATGAGCTGCGGCGGCGCAATACCCGACTCCAGTTGTTGTGGGGTGTACGGGACCTCTCGGTGCCGGTACCCGACGGCGGTGGCCACTGGTCATCGGAAGCCGCGCCTGGTTCTCAGCCCTCGGCAGCAGCCGCTATCTGTGCCGCAACACCGATTTCGAGCGCTATTTTCGCAAGCGTCCTTACCAGCGTTATCTGCAGACATTCCACGGTTACCCGTACAAGTCGATGGGCGCCTCGCTGTGGCGGGCCACCGGCCGGGGCGAGTCGGTGATCGAGCAGGAGTCGGTCCGCCGCAGCAGCGCCTGGGACGCGATCCTGGTGCCGGCCGAGTTCTGTGTCCAGTACTACCGGCAGGAGTACGGCTTCACCGGCGAGGCCTTGATCACCGGATATCCGCGCAACGATCCGCTGGTCACCGCCGACCGGGCGGCCGTGCGGTCGCGGGTGCTCGGCACGCTGGGCATCCACCCCGACTCCACCGTGGTGCTGTACGCGCCGACCTGGCGGGACACGGTGGCGACCTCAGTCGTGGTCGGCGCGGCTGTTTCGACGAGCTCGACCTCGTTGCGGGTCGCCGAGCAGTTGGGCGACGGGCTACACGGTGCTGCTGCGCGGTCACAACTACAACCTGCGCGAGGGGCTGCCCGACCTGGACACGCACATTCTGGACGTCTCGGCGTACCCGGAGGTCAACGATCTGATCCTGGCCGCCGACGTGGCCGTGCTGGACTATTCCTCCCTCCGCTTCGACTGGCTGATCACCGAGCAAGCCGGTGC
>CAVRSH010000013.1:0-87955 GCA_963723815.1 uncultured Actinomycetota bacterium
TGGCAGCTGCTGCTGTGGGCGGGTGTGGTTGCGGTCGCGCTCAGCCTGCTGGCCATGCACCATCTCTCGGTGAGCCACACCGCCGCCAACTCGACGCACCCCGGCCGCGGCGCAGTTCGACCTGCCGGGCGGGCACTCCGCCGGCGACGTCAGCTTCTTCGCTCCCCCGCACCCGGCAGCGACCATGCCCACAGCACCGGCCAAGGCCACCATCCCCCGGCTGGTTCAGCCGCGATCGGCAACGACGTACTGTCCCGGAGGCGGGGACTGTCCGGGCTGCGCCGAGCATCAGACGATGGCGCTGACCTGCCTTGTGGCCTTGACGTTGCTGGCTGTGCGGTGGCTGCTGGCCAGACCGGTGCCATGGCCGGGGCTATATGGCCCCGGCGCGAAACTCGCGGGTTGCGGCAGGGAGTGCAATGCCGATGGCGACCGCGGACGCTCAGCCTGGTCGAACTGTCAGTCAGCCGGACCTGACCGGTCGCCTGCGCCCGCCCATCGACGGGTCCGAAGCCTCACCGTCCGAGCGTCGGACGCGGCGGCGCGCCGTCAGCTCATTCCCCGGCTCTTCCACCACACAGGAAGACCTTTTTGATGTTTCCCAAGACCACGTTCACGATCTCTCAACTCACCAAGACGCTGCGTCGAGGCCTGGCCACCGCCGCGGCACTGGTGCTCACCGGACTGGCCGGCTGCACCACCAACAATGCCTCAAACATGCCCGGCATGGACCACGGCCCCAGCAGCTCCGCCCCCGCCAGCCCAGCGGCAGCATCCTCAGCGTCCAGCACCCCTGCCAGGGGCCGCACAACGCCGCCGACGTCATGTTCGCCACGATGATGATCCCGCACCACCGGCAGGCCATCCAGATGAGCGACATGATCCCGGCCAAGGACGGCACCGACGCAGCGGTCACCGACCTGGCCCGCCAGATCAAGGACGCCCAGGCAGCCCGAGATCACCCAGATGAGCGGCTGGCTGGCCGGTTGGGGCGCCAACCCGAACCCCTCCCTGGTCAGGAATGGACCACAGCGGCGGGATGATGGGCGAAGCCGAGCTGGACGACCTGGAGAAAGTTAGCGGCGCCGAAGCGGCAAAGCTGTTCCTCAGCAGGTGGTTGGCCTGGTTCGGCTTCAGCTTCGGCTGCTTGCCGCACAGGCGACCCTTCGCCCTCGCCACCTACATGCCATCGCGGGTTCCGCAGCCGGATCAGATCCGACTCCAAACTCCGCCACCATCTCCAACACGTTGGACCCGGAGACCCAGAAAAAGCCATGGCCAAGGTCGAGGAATTATGGCCGCCCCACGAAGGTGACATTACTGGAGCGGCTCTGAAGTGGGAGATCTGGTCTAAAACAAACGAGGGCATTAAAAAGGTCCCTGCGGTGTGTCACGGGCCAGTTGACATGCGTCACAAGTGCTCCTAGTGACACCCAGCGAGCGGCCAGCTCGTGGTGGCAAGGAGATAGGCGTGAGCCGGCAGACGGCCGGCGAGCGAATTGACAGTGGCGTGCGCGCAGTGCTTCGCTACCCAAAATAGGAGGGTAAACAATGACAGAGAAAGACGAAACCCCCGAGCCGGTCGAGGAGACCGACGACCAGACACCCCGTCGAAACCCCGCACGAGGATCCCTCCGAGCCCAACGTATTCGTCGTGCCCGACGCGGAGCCCGACACAGGCTTTACAACCGGCCACTGAAGGTAAACCCGCGTTCCCCGGACGCCGGCCGCAGGTCGAAAACCCCGCTCACGTGTCGTGGACCTGCTCATCGCAGCCACCGCCCACGCCCACTCAGCGAGGCTCTACACGCGCAATGCCGCTGACCTTGCCGGAATTGAGCACCTCGTGGAGATCGTGCCCGTTTGACGGTCGGCTACTTCGCGCGTCCCGCACGACGGTGGACAGCAGGTGTACTCACCGTGAACACCACGCCGGGGGCTGACCTCTGGCTAGAAGCTGACGACGTCATTGGCCTGATCAACACCGTGCCCTCCAGGGCCACACCAGCCAATCCCTGCCGCAACTCAGCACAAGTGGCTGCGCTCACCAGCCCCCTCGGCGACTCTTACCAATCGCCGGTGACCGGCCGCGTCGCGGGACAGTGGCAGGAATTGTCAGCGTCATGCGGTCGACCGGAAGCCGCCGCAACTCATCCGGCAGGATCGCTTCCCACAAGTCGGCTGATCACCCACGGTTCGAAAGATGAATGGTCCCAGCATCGGTCCGACCGACGCCTCCAGCTGGGACGGTCGTTCGGGGCAAGCCCGAGGCGGACTCGCCCAGTCCGAGCGGTCGCGGCTGCCGAGAGCATCCCTACCAGTCGCGTAGAGCGTTGACCTCAAGCCTCGTTGTACGCCCGCCGATCTCAACGATCAGCCAAGGCCACGAGCCCGCCACGGGCCGACAAACACGATGGCGTCAGGTCCGCGAGACCGAGGATCCGCCGTCTGGGCGAGTTGTCCCGACGCGCCCAGACACCAAGGCAACGAAGGCGTCCTCGATGGTCGGCTCGACGGTCGACGCGCGCGGCTCGAGGCCGGCGGATCGAAGTCGCTCAACAACATCAGTGGGATCGACCCCAGGCGTCTCGATGACCGCGTGTACCGTCGCGGCCGACAGGTACGCGTCGCGCACGCCGGGGATCGACAAGATCAGGTCTAGCGCGGAGTCAGGTTCGGCTACCTCGATCTCCAGGATCTGCTGTCCGGTGACTGTGCTCCGGATCTCCTGCGGACTGCCCTGAGCGATCAGTCGCCCGCGGTAGATGAAAGCCAGCCGGTCGCAGTGGCTCGCCTCGTCCATGTAGTGCGTGGTGACGAACAACGTCACGCCTCGGCTGCTGAGGTCGTACAGCAGATCCCAGAAATGCCGTCGCGCGACCGGGTCGACCCCGCTGGTCGGCTCATCGAGAAACAACAGCTCGGGGTAGTGGATCGTAGCGGTGCCGAGCGCGAGCCGTTGCCGCCAGCCGACGGACAGGTTGGCGGTGAGTTCCTTCTCGCGGCCGACGAGATCGGCCATCTCCAGCACATATCGTCGCCGCTCGGCGAACTGCGAGGACGAAAGGCCGTAGACACCGGCGTAGAAACGCAGGTTCTCCTCGACTGTCAGATCCTCGAACAGGGTGAAGCGCTGAGACATGTACCCGATCCGCTGCCGCACCCGCTCGGGATGGCGGAGGACGTCCTCTCCGAGCACCCACGCACCACCGTCAGTGGCGGTGATCGAGCCGGTGAGCATGCGGATGGTCGTCGATTTCCCGCTGCCATTCGGCCCGAGGAAGCCGAACACCTGACCGCGGGGCACATCGATGTCGATCCCGTCCACGGCGGTGAACGACCCGAATCGCTTGGTCAGCCCGCGCACCGAGATTGCCGCTGCGGGGTCGGGTGCGCGGTCCGCGGCGCTGAACGCGGCACGAGACGGCCCCTGCACCGTCCTCTTACTCCTCCGCATCATTCACTCCGACAGCCGCCGCCGAATGGCGACGACGGCGATGCCGAAGATCACCACAGCGAACAGAGCGAGCGCCAACAGGTCGGGCGCAAGTGCCGTGAAGCCGACCCCCTTGACGAAGGATCCCCGTAGCACGATCACCGCCCAGGTCAGCGGCACGACGTAGGTGATCGGCACCAGGGCCGCCGGCATCGACTCGATCGGGAAGATGAAACCCGACAGCAGCATCATCGGCAAGGCGATGAACATGACCGTCTGCTGCGCCTGCTGGCGGGTGTGCGACGCGAGTGACACGAGCAGACCGAGACCAATCACGGTGAGCATGAACAGCCCGAGCCCGACCACGACAACGGCGACATCGCCGTTGAACGGCACTTGGAACCACAAGATGCCTACGCCGGCCACCAGGCTCAGTTGCAGCGTGGCGAGGAGCGCGTAGGGGGTGACCTTGCCGACCAGGTACTCGCCCCGGGTGATCGGCGTGACGAACATCTGCTCCAGGGTGCCGCGTTCTCGCTCGCGGACGACCGCCTGGGACATGATCGCCATGATCGAGAGCATCAGGATCGTCGCCACCAGGCCCGGGATCATGGTGTTCACCGTCCGGAGCGTCGGGTTGAACAGCACCCGCACCCGCGCGTCCACCCCCGGTCCGGCGATGTCGAGGCCCTGTTGGGTTATTCGTCTGGAATTGAACAAGGACACGATCTGCGCCGCATGACCGCTGCCGACCGCGGCGGTCCGGCTGTCAGAGCCGTCGACCACGATGCCCACGGTGGCGGTCTCGCCCCGGGTCAGGCGGGCTTCTGTCCCCTCAGGGATGACGACGCCGACCCGCACCCGGCCCTGGTCCATCAGCGGCCGCAGGTCACTCTCGGTCGCGGGGTGGGCGTCGACGGTGAAATATCCGGATCCGATGAATGACGCGATCAGCTGGCGTGAGGCGGCCGAGTGATCAAGATCGACCACGGCGGTGGGGAGATGGCGGACGTCGGCGGACACAACGTAGCCGAAGAAGATCAACTGGACGACGGGCATCAGCAGCAGCAGGCGCAGCAGCAGGCGGTCGCGACGGAGCTGGAGGAACTCCTTCCAGATCAGCAGGCGGATCCGGTGCAGGCTCACGCCGACCGCCTCCGGTACAGCACGGTGGCGATCAGCAGCATGCTCCCGGCGTAGATAGCGAGCCCAGCCAGCTGAGGCCACAGCTCAGCGAAACCGGCCCCCTTGAGAAAGACGCCTCGGGTGATCGTCACCATGTAGCGACCGGGGAAGGCGTAGCTCAGCCACTGCAGCACCACCGGCACCGACTCCAGCGGAAAGGCGAATCCCGACAGCAGGAACGCGGGAAGGAATGCGATCAGCAGTGCGGTGATGTTGGCCGTCTCCAGGCTCGGCGCCACCGCGGAGATGATCAGTCCGAGCCCAAGCGCGGCGAACACGAACACGATCGAGGCGGCGGCGAGGAACCCGACGCTGCCGCGCAGCGGCAGGCCGAACACCCACAGTCCCAGCAGCGTGATGGCGATCATGTCGGCGAATGCCAGCAGAGTCCAGGGCAGCAACTTTCCGACCATCAGCTCCGGGCGCCGCAGAGGGCTGATGGTCAGCTCCTCGGCGGTGCCCTGGTCCCGTTCGCGGACCAGCGTCACCGCCGTCTGCTGCACCGTGACGATCATGGTGATCACCACCAGGAGGCCGGGGATCAAGAAGTCCGATGACTTCTGCTCGGGGTTGTACCACGTGCGCACCCGAGGGTCGAGCTGTCCGACCTGGGTGAGGTCAAGACCCTGACGATCCGCCCAGGTGGCGAGCACCTGCCGACCGTATCGAGCGTTGAGCGCGGTGGCGTACGCTTCGCCGATCTGGGCTGCGGTCGGGTCACTTCCGTCGACGAGCACCGATACCTGAGCCTGCTCGCCCCGATCCAGCGTGCGTTGAAACCCGGACGGAACGATCACTGCGATCCGGATGAGATTGCGGTCGAACAACTGGTCGACGTGGGCGAGGTCCTCGGCACCGCCCTGAACGTCGAAGAAGTCGGAGGACCGATAGGTCTGGAGGTACGTCCGACTAGCCGCAGTATTGTCCTGGTCGACGACGACGGTCGGCAGGTTCTCGACGTCGAAGCTGATCGCATAGGCGAAGAGCAGCAGTTGCACCACCGGAACGATCAGCACCGCGGCGAGCGCCCGCGGATCGCGGAGCAGATGTCTGAACTCCTTGCCCGCCACCGCCCGGACCCGAATTCCCGCTCCGCTCACCCCCCGGCTCCCGTCGCCTCGGCATCCGGAGACGCTCGGCGACCGGCCGCCAAGAACGCGAAGGCGGCCTCCATGTCCACCCGGACCGGGCGGACAACCGCGTCGAGCAGGCCGGCGCGGGCGAGGTGATCCGTCAATGCCGGGGCCGCGTCGGCGTCGCCGTCCCACAGCACCCGGACGACCTCGCCGTACAGATGCGCGGAACGAACGCCGGGCGCCCCTGACACCGCGGCCAGGGCGGCCCGTGGCTGCTGGGACCAGAGCTCGTACAGGTCCCCGGGGATCGACGCCTTGATCTCAGCGGGGGAACCTTCATACGCTATCCTGCCGCGGTCGAGGAACGTCAGCCGCTCGCAGCGCTCAGCCTCGTCCATGTACGGGGTCGCCACCAGCACCGTCTTGCCGGCGCGGTGCAGGCCCGACAGGATCCGCCAGAACTCCCGCCGGGAGACGGGGTCCACGCCCGTGGTCGGCTCGTCCAGCAGCAGGACGTCCGGCTCGTGCATCAAGGTGGCAGCCAACATGAGCTTCTGCTTCATCCCGCCGGAGAGGGTCTGCGCTCGCCGGTGGGCGAACTCGGCGAGCCCCATGCCCGCCAACAGGTCGGCCGCGCGCCGCCGCCGATCCGGCCGTGACACCCCGCGAATGGTCGCGAAGAAGTCGAGGTTCTCCGCCACGGTCAGATCGGGATACATCGAGAACCGTTGCGACATGTAGCCGATCCGCGGGGTCACCAGGCCCGGCGAGCGGGCCACCGACACTCCGCAGATCTCCGCATCACCGGCGCTCGGAGCGAGCACAGTGGCGAGCATCCGGATCAGAGTGGACTTGCCGGCCCCATCCGGACCCAGCAGACCGAACGTGGTGCCGGCGGCGATCTTGAGGTCGACGCCGTCGACAGCCCGGACGGCGCCGAACCGACGAGCCAGGCCACGGGCCATGATTGCCGGTGAGGCCGTCGATTCCGGGTGAGCGACGGTCGGTCGTCATGAGAAGTCGACCGCGACTGGCATGCCGGCTTTCAGGGCACCTGAGGAGTCGCTGATCCGGATTCTGACCTCGAAAACGAGCTTGGTGCGCTGATCGGCGGTCTCGACGTTGTTCGGGGTGAACTCGGCCTGCGAGGAGATGAAGCTGACCGTGCCTGGCACAGTCGCCGTCGTCGAATCCGTGGTCACGGCGGCACTCTGGCCGATCGTTACCGCGCCGATCCGGGTCTCGGGGACGAACACTCGGACAAACAGGTCGTTCGGGTCGCTGAGAGTGAGCAACGTTTTGCCCGGACTGGTGTTCTGTCCGGCATTCGTCGTCACTGCGACGACAACCCCGGCATGGGGCGCACGGACCGTGGCATACCCGAGTTGGACCTTCGCCAGGTCGACGTTGGTCTTGGCCTGCTTGACCCGAGCCTTTGCCGCTGCGATGTCGGCGTCGGAACCCTTGTCCTTGGCGTTGGTCAGCGCAGCCTCGGCCGCCTTCACGCCTTGCTCCGCCTGATCGACCTGGAGCTTCAGCGCCTTCGAGTCGAGGACAACAACGGTCTGCCCTTTGGCGACCGAGTCGCCCTCGGAGGGGTCGACCTTGGTCACTCGGCCGCCGATCGCGGCAGCGACCTGGTATTGCTGCGACTCGACCGCCCCGCTGGCGGTCAGTCCGCTGTCGGCAGTCTGATGGGTCGAGCGCCACCACACATATCCGCCGACGCCGGCGGCCACCAGCACAAGCACAGCGATCATCAGCGGGATCGGAGGGCGTCGGTGGTGGCGGGTCACGTCTTCATCCAATGGAGTGCGCGGGCGGTGGGTTGGTGATCGTGGTCGAGGACGACGCCACCGGCGAGTCCGTGGCGACACCCGGGCAACCGGTGTCGGTCTGGATCGTCACATCCACCGGTGCTCCGGGTGGCAGCGCTGGCTGGTTCACCGCGGATTGGATGTTCAGCGTCACGGGCACGGCCCGGGTCAGATGCACCTCATCGGTAGCAAACGAGGTCGGCGGAAAGTCGGCGCGCTGGCCGACGACGGACACACGTGGCGCTCGCCCGCTGATCGGGCGGCATCCAGTCCCCGGAGACCTGTGCGTGGGTGCCCGGACACACCGTGCTGAGCTGATCGGGAGCCAGCCAACTCGTCACTGTCGGTCCGACGTCCTCACGGATGGTCGTGACTCCTGCGCCGGGCGCCAGCAGCTGGCCGACCGAGACGATGTCGACGACGACACCCGCGACCGGGGCGGTGACGGTGGCCTGTCGGAGCTGGTTCCGGGCCACGTCGATCCCGGCGCGGGCAGCCTCGGCCGCGATCACGGCCAGTTTGCGGGCGCGGCGGAGACCGGCACGCGCGTCGACGATCCTGTGTCGGGCCTTGCGTAGCGTCGTCTGTTGGTTCCGGGCCTTGTCCAGACCCCGGTCAAGCATGACGATCGCCCTTTCCAGTGTGGGAATCCCGGCCCGGAGCTTGTCCGCGCCACCCTCGAGCTGGGCGCCGGCCCTGTCCAGCTTCGTCAGGCCTGCGCGGAGCTGCGCATCGGCCAGCTCAAGCTTGCCGATCGCCGTCAGGATCTGTTTACGGGCAGGTAGCTGTGGGGCGCCGGGCGGCTGAGCTGGCAGCTGGGCGAGCTCGGCGCGAAGTGCGGACAGCTGACGCTCGACCTGGTTCAGCTTCGTCCGCAGTGCGCGTCGTTGGCCAGCCAACTCGCGGCGCTTGGTCTGCAGCTGCGGCAGCTGAATCCTGGCCCGGCTCAATTGGCCGGAGAGCCTGGATCGGTCGACGGTGAGTCGGTCGATCGCCTGGGCGATCTTGGCCAGGGCCTTCTCGACCTCGTGCTGCTTGTCATAGGTGTCATCGATCGCGCTATCCAGTACCGGGACCTGGCTCGCAGCCACAACGGCGTCGGCACGGGCCATCGCCACCCCCGCCCGGAGCGCGGCATCGTCGAAGCGGACCAGGATCTGACCGGCCCGCACCAACTGGCCGCCGCGTACCCAGACCTCGTCGACCCTGTTCCAACTGCCCAACCCGGTCGTCGCGACAATCGGCGGTACGGTGCCGCCGGAAGGACCTGGCGAAGCTTGGGCGGTGTCACGGCTCGCCGTGGAAAGGCCGCCGTCAACGCTCGGCATCGGCATGGCGAGTGTCGGCGATTGAACAACCACGACCCGGTCGTCGACCCGGCCGTCCAAGGTCAGGACATGCGGCGATCCGCACCCGGGTATCACCAACGCAGCGCTGGCCCCGACGATCAGCGCCGCCGCGTGCCGGTGTCCCCTACGTGTCGAACAAGGAGACACGGCGACCCCCGACATGACCAAGGCGAATTCATCACACGATGAGTTGATCATACTCCGAAAGATCGCCGCGGCCACGAGCACATGGACGTCCGATCATTTCCAGCTCGACCTGGAGGTCATGCTGCTTATCCACGGTCGAACATTCACCGACCAACTCCGCCACATCGAACACGACTATCGGTCCGTCTCCCGAAAGCTCACCGCAGCGCACTGGACCGAGCGATCGATCGCCCGCCTCGTTGTCGACCGGCTCACCGGCTTGACCTCCGCCGTGCAATAACGGCCAGTCAGCGCCGGACTTCATCGACTCGAACCATCTGCCGGAATGGGGCGCATCGTCCGACCGTCCGCGGGGATCGCCCGACTTGGGTGGCTGCACCACGGCGGTTCAGGTCAGATTCGACAGGCCGGCGGCCACCGCGAATCCGAGGACAGCGACCAATCCGGCGATGTTGCCCGCCTTCTGCTTCGCCTCGGGGATCATGGAGTCCACCAGCATGACCAAGAGCGCGCCAGCTGCAAATGCTTCGATTCCGGCTTTGAAGTCGCCGCTGACGACGTCGGCGAGAGCGTAACCGCCGACCGTTGCCAAGGCACAGAGGACCGAGACGCTTGTCCACAGCCCGACCACGAGCCCCCGGGATCTACCGTTGGACCTCATGTCGCTGGCCGATCCGATAGCTTCCGGCAGATTGGACACGAAGATGGCGACCAAGAGCGCCACGCTCACCCCCTGGCCAGACGCAAGGGTGATTCCCAAAACCGCTTGCTCGGGAATGCCGTCGAGGAGCGCTCCGACGGCCAAGGGAAGCCCTCCGGCGCCACCGCCGGCCCGGCCGCCCATCCGATCCACTGCATGGTCGGCGACGAAAAAGGCGAGCGCGCCGACGGCGATCCCGATGGCCACCGAGAGTGGGGTACCAGTTTGCAGCCCTTCCTGGGCCAGTTCGAACGCCACACTGGATATCAACGCTCCAGCACCGAACGCGAGTACTCCGCCCACCAGCGCGCTCCGCCAGTGACGGACCAGGGCCAGAAAAGCCCCGACGACGAGCGAAGCCGCCGCCAGCGACCCCCACCCCAGAGCGGTCAGCACGTCTCACCGCCAACCGCCGACGTCACCATCTCGGCCGCATCGCGCCTGACCGGCGGTGCAATCGGTCGACTCGGTTCGGCCTCACGTTCCCCTCCATCGATCGGTGGTTCTCCTTGTGCTACGAGAATGTCGTCGGCCAGATTCGGGTGCTCGTCATCGGTAATCCCCTATGTCTGGTACATCGCCATTCTGCGAGTCACCGGGAGGCGCACACTTGCCGGGTCAACGCACTCAACGTCAACGTCACGTCTCGCTCGGCTCGACTCGGACCACCGCCGAACGGAGCGAGATGCATCTGGCCCTGCACCGCACCCCCGATATGATCCTGGGCCTCGAGCGCGACGACCGACCAGCCGGCGTCAGCAAGCAGGTTCGCGGCTGCCAATCCGTCAGGCCCAGAGCCAATCACCAGCGCGTCGAAGTCAACGTGTCGGTCGTTTCGCTCGTCATCTCGGGGCTCTGCGCGCTATTGGTCGACGTCATCCGTCGCCCCGGACCATGTCGATCATGAACGCGGTGTGGCCTCTCAGCAATGCTTTTCGGCGGCCCGTTGGGGCTGGCCTGCTACCGAGCCTACGGCCGCGCGCCGGGAAGAGGAAGCGACGACGAACGGCCTGAACGATCGATGCGCACGGCAGTAGCGGTTGGCGCCAGCCCTGCGGCGCTAGATGCACCCTGGGCGATCTGGTGGGCGAGTTCGCCTAAGTCCTGTTCGCTACCGCCTAGCCGGCCGGGTCTGCGCGATGGAGGAAGCCACCAGCCTGGGTTCCCTGCCCAAGGATCAGTTATGGAGGCAGGCAAGACTGTCATCGACGTTACCGGCGAAGCTGTCAGCGCGATTGAGCCTCATCCGGCTACACCGTGCTGCTGGTTTGAAAGCGGTACCCAAGACCACTCGCGGTGATGAGGTAGCGCGGGTGGGATGGGTCCTTCTCGAGTTTGCGGCGCAACGCCGCGATGTAGACCCTGAGGTAGTTGCTTTGCGCTGTGTAGTTGCTCCCCCACACCTCCTGGAGCAGCTTCTGATGCTCCACGGTGCGGCCGTCGTGACGGACCAGGATCTCCAGCAGATGCCACTCGGTGGCGGTGAGCTTGACCTCTCCGTCGACGGTTGTGACCCTCTTGGCGGCCAGGTCGACGGTGAAGTCGTCGGTGACGACGACGGGTTGGGTGTGGTCGGGGGTCGCGCGGCGAAGCGCTGCGCGAAGTCGGGCGAGCAGTTCGTCCATGCCGAAGGGTTTGACGATGTAGTCGTCGGCGCCGGCGTCGAGGGCGGCCACCTTGGCAGGCTGTCCTTCCCGTGCGGACAGGACGAGGATCGGTACATCGGTCCAGCCGCGCAGGCCCGTGATGACTTGGGTGCCGTCCATGTCGGGCAGTCCCAGATCCAAGACCACCACATCGGGCGGGTATCTCACGGCCACGGTCAGCGCTGCGGCGCCCGTATCGGCGGTCTGCACGTCGTAGCCGCGGGCTCGGAGATTGATGGACAAGGCTCGGACGAGGGCCAGGTCATCGTCGACAACGAGCGCGCGGGTCATGTCCGACCACCGGCTTGGGTAACGGTCGGGAGCAGGAGCTGCATGGTCAGACCGCCGCCGGGAGTTCGGATCGGCTGCAGGTGGCCGCCCATGGCGTCGGTGAAACCGCGAGCAATCGCCAGGCCAAGCCCGATGCCCCCTACCTGGCGGTCACCGAAGCGTTGAAAGGGGGAGAAGATCTGCGTCCAGAGGTGCTCGGGCACGCCGGGTCCGTGGTCGATCACCTCACAGGCCACCATGTCCTCTCGCGTGGACCCGCGAACGGTGACCCATTTCTCAGGCGGGCTGTGTTGTAGCGCGTTGTCCAAAAGGTTAGCCAAGACCCGCTCCGCCAAGCCGGTGTCGACCCAGAGATCCGGCAGCGTGTCGGGAATGTCAACGCGGATTTGGCTTTGCGGGTTCAACGTCACCAACGCTCGGTCGAGCACCTCGCCCAGTGACGCCGCTTCGGGATCGACCGAGACGACCCCAGCCTGGAGTCGGGAGGCGTCCAGAAGGTTCGCCACCAGGTGCTGGAGTCGATCGGCGGAGTTCTCAATGGTCTCCAGCAGGTCGTCGGTTTCGTCCTGGCTCCACTGGACGTCGCGTTGGCGGAGGCTGCTGACGGCGGCCTTGACCCCGGCAAGCGGGGTGCGAAGGTCATGCCCCACCGCAGCGAGGAGCGCCGTGCGCATCTGATCCGCAGCCTCGAACTGGGCGGCGGTGGCGGCCCGGAGGGCGAGTCGCCGACCCTCCAAGGCGGTGGCGGCCGACTGCGCGAACGACCGCAGTACCCGCTGATCCTCCCCGAACAGTGCCGGACCGCGCACCAACAGCGCGAGGGTCGGGTTGATCTGGAGCCGCAGTTCCGCGTCGTCCGGCCCTGGCGGCGTCGTGCCGCTGGCGGTTTCCACTACCGACCACTGACCGGCCTGGTACTCGAGGAGAAGGACCTCCCGCACCCCGAACACGCTCCGGACCTGCTCAAGCACTCCAGGCAGCGTCTCTACCTCGGCCAGCGCCGCCCCTGCAAGTGCGGACAGCGCCTGCGCTTCCGCCTTGGCCCGGTTCGCCTCCGCGGTTCGCCGGGCCGCGACGCCGACGACCAGGCTCACCGCAACAGAGACCGCCAGGTACACAGCCAGCACGAGGAGCTGATCCGGACGGTCGACCACGAGCGCCCCGTACGGGACGGTGAAGAACCAGTTCAACACCAGCCCGCCGGCCAACGCCGCCGGCACCCCGACCCGCATCCCACCCAGGAGTGCGGCCAGCACGACCACGAGCAGCACCAGCAGCACCGGAGTGGCCAACGGCAGCGATTCCCGGTCGTGGATGAGGGCCGCCGTCAGCACCGGCAGACCGGTCACCACGACAGCCGCACCAGCAATCTGTCTGACCAGCGGCACACCACCGGACACCGCAGGCAAGCCGGCAGGCAACCCGTTCCTCCGACCATCGCGGGCCACGGGCTGCCCGTCCGGCACCTGATGCGACGCCCGCTCTGCGGTCAAGGCCTCTCTCTTCCTTTCGAGATATGGCCGATTCTCCCAGGCTCCATCGTCAAGGCTGCGTTAAAAACCGGCCGGTTGTCGTCAAGAAACCATCAAAATCGGCGACTCCGATCAGCCGGCGAGATCTGATGGAATCGTGGTCAATGTCTTCCTGCGCACGGATCGATCGCGGTCGGGTGTGAGCGTTCTCCGCGAAGGAGCCAAACGCCTGTTCGTCGGTCGACCGATGCGCAGCAGCCAAGTCTCCGACACCTTGCTGCCCAAGAAGCTGGCCATGCCCGTCTTCTGCAGCGACCCTCTGTCCTCAGTCGCCTACGCCACCGAGGAGATCCTTCTCATTCTCAGCCTGGGCGGTCTCGCCTTCCTTCATCTGGCCTGGTATATCGCCGCCGGGATCGTCGCCCTGCTCGCCGTGGTGATCGCCTCCTACCGGCAAACATGCCGTGCCTACCCCAACGGCGGCGGCGCCTACGCCGTCGCCAGCGCCAACCTCGGCCCCTCGGCCGGACTGGCAGCCGCCAGCGCCCTGCTGGTCGACTATGTCCTGACCGTCGCCGTGTCCGTCGTCGCCGGCGTCGCCGCCATCACCTCAGCCATCCCGGCACTGTCTCGGCACGCCGTGTCCTTGTCGGTCGGGTTCGTCGTGCTGTTGACCGTGGTGAACCTGCGCGGCGTGAAGGAATCCGGCAAGGCATTCGCCGCGCCGACCTACGCGTTCCTGCTCGGCATCTACGCCATGTTCGGCGTCGCCGCCTACCGGACCCTGGCAGGCGAACAACTGCTCGCCCCGACCGCCGGACTGCCCGTGCAGCCCGAACACACCTACGCCGGTGTGGCCGTGCTTCTCCTGGCGATGCGAGCGTTCGCCTCCGGCTGCACAGCGCTCACCGGCGTCGAGGCGATCTCCAACGGCGTGCCAGCGTTTCAGAAACCCAAAGCCAAAAACGCCGCCAACACCCTTGCCATCATGGGCACCTTCTCCATCACCATGTTCACCGGCATCACCATCCTCGCACTCACCCTCCACGTGCACGTCGCCGAAAACCCCACCGATCTCGGACTGCCAGCCGACACACCAACCCAGACCGCACTCGCCCAGATCGCCCAGACCGTCTTCGGGACCGGCCCGCTGTTCTACTACCTCCAGGCCGCGACCGCCGGCATCCTGATCCTGGCCGCCAACACCGCCTACAACGGCTTCCCGCTGCTGGCCTCCCTGCTCGCCACCGACCGCTACCTGCCCCGCCAGCTCCACAACCGCGGCGACCGCCTCGTCTACAGCAACGGCATCGTCCTGCTGGCCCTGTTCGCCATCACCCTCATCGTCGCCTTCAATGCCGACGTCAGCGCGATCATCCAGCTGTACATCATCGGCGTGTTCGTCTCCTTCACCTTGTCCCAGCTCGGCATGGTCCGCCACTGGCAGCGCGAATTGGCCAACCGCCCAGCCGGCACGTCCCGCACCGCGATCCGACGCGCCCAGGCCATCAACGCGACCGGCGCCACGTTCACCGGTGTCGTGCTGGTCATCGTCCTCATCACCAAGTTCACCCACGGAGCGTGGATCGTGACCATCGCCATGCCGGTTCTCTTTCTCACCATGCGCGGCATCAGGCGCCATTACGACCGCGTCACCGCCGAAATGACCCCCGGCCCAGCCGGGGTGAACCTACCCAGCCGCGTCCACGCCATCGTCCCGGTCAGCCGGCTGCTCACGCCCACCCTTCAGGCCCTGGCCTTCGCCCGGGCCACCCGCCCCAGCACCTTGACCGCCGTCACCGTTCAAGTCGACCAACACGAAACGCACGCGTTGACCGACGAATGGGCCAAACGCAACATTCCAGTTGAACTCAAGGTCATCGATTCCCCATACCGCGAAATCAGCACCCCACTCATCGACTACATCGGCAGCATCCGACGCAGCAGCCCCCGAGACGTCGTGTGCGTCTACATCCCCGAATACGTGGTTGACCATTGGTGGGAACACCTGCTCCACAACCAAAGCGCACTCCGGCTCAAGGCCCGCCTCTTCTTCACCCCCGGCGTCATGGTCACCAACGTCCCCTACCACCTGGCCGGCGCCCACCACCTCATCTCCGGACGGCGACCGTCCCCTTGAGGTCGCGGTCGCGGGGACGGCTCGCCGGCGGAAACGGCGCCAACGATCAATCCCAACGACGCGAAGCCCACGACACGCTCCTTCGGCGTGGCGAAGACAGGACGCGCTCGCCAAACACTGCGGGATGTGAGACCGCACGGATCACGCTTCTTCTCCGTCCGCGGAGTGGCCGGCCGCCGTCACCGGGCTGGTCGGCCAAGCCCGCATGACAGCAATGGAAATGCGACCCCGCGGCAGAGACATCGATGATCCGTCGCCAACTCGGTGGACGCCGAGCAGCCTCGGACGTTGTGTCCGGCGAGGAGAGCCTGAAACATGATGAGCATCGGGAGCTTGACCCAGGTTCGCGGAGTCGCGGCCGTGCCGCTCGGCCGGGCGTGGTAGGCAACAACCATGCCCGTCGACGTACTTGTGGAGACGACGATCTCACGGCCGCTCGCGGACGTCGCGGCCTACGCCGCGGACCCGACGCACGCCCCTCAGTGGTACACCAACATCAGATCCGTCACCTGGCAGACACCGCCCCCAGCCGGGATCGGGTCCCGGATGGAATTCGAAGCACACTTCCTCGGACGCCGACTCGTCTACACCTACGAGATCGTCGAGTTCGTCCCCGAACAGCGGCTGGTCATGCGCACAGCGGACGGGCCGTTCCCGATGGAGACGACCTACACCTGGGAACCGTCCGATGAAGGCACCCGGATGACGCTGCGCAACCGGGGCGAGCCCAGCGGCTTCGCCCGCGTGGCCGCGCCGGTCATGGACCGCGCCATCCGTCGCGCGACCAGCAAGGACCTCGCCCGGCTTAAAACCGTCCTGGAGACCGCATAAGGGCCGGCCACCTAAGACTCTGAGCAGCACAACGCCCACAGGTCGGGGGCTCCGACCGACCCCGGCGTACGCCACCCACCGGCACGGCCACCGCCCTCGTTCCGATCGGCCACACGACGCACACCAGAGCCGATCAGAGCGCACGATACTGATGACGAGGAGCAACCCCGACCCGAGCGGTCACCCGCGGGGTCGGGTGAGGGTCAACCCGCGCATTGATGCCTGGAAGGAGAGGTGCTGATGAATCGAGCAGGACCGGCCACCCGGTTGATCCGCCTGATCGCGCGGCGGCTCGGTTACCACCCCGACGACCCGAACCCAGCCCACTTCGACCTCACCGGCCGCAGGGCTCTGGTTGTCGCGACCAACCACGGCGCACTCGACATCGGACGGCCGACCGGCGTGTTCGCCAGTGAGCTGACGGCGGCCTACTACGCCTTCCTCGACGCCGGCATGACCGTCGACGTGGCCAGCCCGGCCGGCGGTCTGATCCCGGTCGACCCACTCTCGCTGAGATCCGTCGTCCGCAGCGCGAGCGACGATCGGTTACTCGACGATCCCGATCTCCGCAGCAAGATCATGTCGTCGGTCCCGATCGGCGAACTCGACATTCACGAATACGACATCGTCTATCTGGCAGGCGGCTGGGGTGCCGCCTTCGACCTTGGGTTCTCCATGGTCCTGGCCACCAAGATCACCGAGGCCGACGCGGCCGACCTCGTGATCGGTGGTGTGTGTCACGGACCCCTCGGCCTGATCAACGCCATCGGGCGCGACGGTCGACCGCTGGTCCAGGGTCGGCACCTCACCGCCGTCACCGACCGCCAGGTCCATCAGCTAGGCATCGCCAGCACACCCCAACATCCAGAGACCGAGCTACGCCGCAGGGGCGCACTGTATGAGTCGAACACCCGACTCATCGACGTCCTGGCCAACCATTGGGTTGTCGACGGCAACCTCGTCACCGGCCAGAACCAGAACTCCGGCC
This sequence comes from uncultured Actinomycetota bacterium, assembly GCA_963723815.1. Lineage (GTDB taxonomy): Bacteria > Actinomycetota > Actinomycetes > Propionibacteriales > Propionibacteriaceae > Microlunatus. The sequence continues at coordinate 17,079 of CAVRSH010000013.1, forward strand.
CGATGGTCGCACGAGAGATGCTCCGGCTGGCCAGGGAACGACTCGACGAAGGATCGGAGCCAGGCCGATCGCCATGAGAGGCCCGGCGGGTCGCGGGGCGTCATCGACGCGCTGGCCGACCAGCGTTCGGTGTGCACCCGGCGACCTTCCGCCATGCTCACGCACACTGCAGTCGGCGGACTGTTCGACCCGCCGTCGAGACCCAACGGCACTCGGGATCGCGCTGGATCAGTTTCGAACCTTGGAGAGGCCATCAGTACCGGCACGTCCGAAAGGCGTGCCGGCATCATCCGCTCCGACGGACGAGGCGAGACCGCTCATCTGTCGGACCCTGATGCGACGATCCACCCATGGCACAGTTCCATTTCCGCGGGGATCTCTGGGAACACGCGAGTACGAGTCCGGGCTCATGGCACTTCGTGACGATCCCCGGCGGGCTCGCCGACGACATCATCGGTGAAGCAGGGCAGCGCAACGCCTTCGGCAGCATCCGGGTGGAGGCGACGATCGGCACCATCACCTGGCGTACGTCCCTGTTCCCGGACAAGGCCCGGGGGTCGTTGCTGCTCCCGGTGAAGAAGCAGGTGCGCTCGATCGAGGACCTGTCCGACGGCTCGCCGTGTCACGTCGCGTTGTCCATCCTCAACTGAGGTGCCGCGGAGACAGCGGCGGTTCCTTATGTCGTTGGGATCCGGGATGATGTTCGACCATGAGCGGCAATCCGGACAGCGTCGTCGACGCATGGTTCGAGACGTACGACAACCCGCAGAAGGATCTGGTGCAGAGCGTGCGTCAGGTGATCCTGGACGCCGATCCACGAGTGACCGAAACGATCAAATGGCAGGCGCCAACCTTCATGTACCGGGGCAACATCGCCTCGTTCTATCCGAAAACGAAAACCCATGTGTCGCTGATGTTCCACACCGGGGCCTCACTGCCCGACCCGACCGGCGTGCTCGAAGGCGACGGTGACACCTCCCGGGTGCTGCGGATCCTGAACCACGACGACCTCACCGCGAAGACCGACGCGATCCGCGGGCTCGTCAGGAGTTGGATCCAGCTCAAAGGTTGACGACTCGTGAGCGTCGAGATGGCCGGCCGAGCATTGATGCGATGGAAATCGCGCGCCGACCCAAGGCATCGAAGGAACCCGCGAATTCCTCCGGGTCCGCCCAACGCGATCGGCACCGGGTCGCTGGGTCAGCTCGATCGTCATGGCCGAGAACGACATGGTGGTTCAATTCGGTAGGCGGGAACTCACGTGGCCCGGCGGGTCATTCCTGGGCTTCGACACGCCAGCCGGGACCGCTACCGAGACGTCGCCTTCGCACGGCCCAGCACGAACCACCTCGGCCCCTGCCCCCGGCCATCGTTCCGCCAGGCCTTGAGGGTCATCTCTGGCGATGTGTGTCAGCTCCGCCCTCCCTTGGTGTCCAACAGCACCTCGTTCCGCCAATCAACCATCGTCGTCGTCTTGGGGGGGTTAGGGTCGGCTAACTGTGGTCAAAACTGTGGTCAAATTCTATAGGTGCGGTATGTAGATTCCTCGCCTCCGTCAGAATGTGCCTCTGACTAGGCCATTTACTTGTCGGGCTGACAGGATTTGAACCTGCGACCCCTTGACCCCCAGTCAAGTGCGCTACCAAGCTGCGCCACAGCCCGCGAACAGCTGCTCGTCGAGCAGTTGCCACGAGCGGGAACTCTACTATGCGGCGGCGACCGAGGGCGGACCTGGTTTGCGATGCAGACCACCTCGTCCCCCACTTGTCCGGTCGCCCCCCGCTATAGGTGGGGGACGACCGACAAGTGGGGGTGAGTGAGGACGGTGACGCGCCAACCGGTACGGCAGACTCGGCGCATGGCCCGTTGGGTGTGCCCTCGCTGCGACCGGGAGTTCGGCGGTGTCAACCAGGCGCATGTCTGTGCGCCGGGCATCACCGTCGACGAGCTGCTCGGCCGGCACCCGGACTGGGTCGGCGAGATCTACGCCGCGATGATCGAGCACCTGCAGGCGATGGGTCCGGTCCACGAGGATGCGGTCGATGTCGGGATCTTCCTCAAGGGCGACCGCAAGATCGCGGAGTTCCGGCCTCTGGTCCGGTCGGTGCAGCTCTGGCTGTTCCTGCCCGACCAGCGCGAGGATCCGCGGATCAGCCGGTCGATGCCGACCGGCGTCGACCGGATCGTGCACTTGATCAAGCTGACCTCGCCTGAGCAGGTCGATGCTCAGCTCCGGGAATGGCTGGCCGAGTCGTTCGACTTCAACACCGACTGACGGAGTTGTTGATCATGCCGCCGGGGCGAACGGCACGTAGCAGTCGTACGCCTCCTGCTTGACGATCACTCCGTCACGGAAGGTGAAGATCAACAAGCTGTAGGTGTGGAACTCCAGATCCTTGGGCAGCGGGCCGACATCCTTGGCCAGGGCCGCGTGCCACTGGGCCTGGCAGATCAGCGTGTCGCCACTCTCGATCCACCGGTCGACGTCGTAGCGCTGGTACGCCAGCATCCCCGCACCGCGCTCGCTACCGGCGAGCATCGCGGCCAGGTCGTGGTGCATCAGGCGTGGGTCGATCAGACTCGGGTACTCGATCTGGGTGATGTCGGGGTGGAAGAACCGCGCCAGCTCTGGTCCGTGCGCTCCGCCCTCGAGCGCTTCCATCAGGGCGACGACCAGCGCCTGCTGGTCGGAGACAACGAGAGAATCGGTCATGTGCACAACCTAAGTTGCACAACTATGGTTGTCAATAGCACAATGGAACTCATGGAAGCGGAAGCATGACCGACGTCGATCTCCCGTCATTGCTGATGTTGGTCGGCCGCGGGCTGGAGGAGTACGTGGTCAGCCGGATGCGAGAACAGGGTTACCCAACAGTCCGGGTGTCGCACGGCTACGTGTTCCAGCGGCTGCTGGTGGCGACGCCGACGATCAGCGAACTGGCGCTCGACCTCGGCATCACCCAACAGGGCGCGTCAAAGGCGGTCGCTGAGTTGGAATCGCTCGGCTACGTGGAGCGGCGGGTAGCCGGGCATGACAGTCGTGTCCGCACCGTCCATCTGACCGATCAGGGCCATCAGGCGATCGCGGCGGGGCGAGCCGTTCGCGCGGAGTTCCTGGACCGGCTCGAGCAGTCGGTGAGTGCGGACGAGATTGCCGGCGCCACGAGGACGGCACTGGCGGCTGCTTCGGTGCTCAGCCTCGATCAGGCGATCGCGAGCCGTTCGGTACCGATACCCGCCGACGACTGAGTCACCGATTGCCCCGCTTCTCCCGCGCGCGTACGGTCACGTGGATCGGGGTGCCGATGAAGCCGAACTCCTCCCGCAGCCGCCGCTCGACGAACCGCAGATAGCCGGCCTCGATCGGCCGGAGGTGAACAGGACGAAGGTCGGCGGGCCAGCCTGTGCCTGGGTCCCGAACAGGATTCGCGGCTGCTTGCCGCCGCGAACCGGGTGCGGGTGGGCCGCGACGATCCGGCCGAGGAAGGCGTTCAGCTTGCCGGTGGAGATCCGGGTTTCCCAACCGCGCAAGGCTTCCTCGATGGCCGGCCCGAGCCGATCGACGTGCCGCCCGGTGGTGGCCGAGATGTTGACCTTGGCCGCCCAGCCGAACTGCACCAGGTCGCGTTCGATCTCGCGGTCGAGATAGCGGCGGCGCTCCTCGTCGGTCAGATCCCACTTGTTGAAGGCGATCAACAGCGCCCGGCCCGGCCTCCTCGACCGAGGTCATGATCCGCAGGTCCTGCTCGGTCAGCGGCTCGCTCGCGTCGACCACGACCACGCAGATCTCGGCGCGCTCGATGGCTCCGTGGGTGCGCAGGCTCGCGTAGTACTCGTGCCCCGACGCTTCCTTGACCCGCTTCCGGATGCCGGCGGTGTCGATGAAGCGGTACACCTTGCCGTCGACCTCGACCAGTTCGTCGACCGGGTCGACGGTGGTGCCGGCCACGTTGTCGACGACCACTCGCTGCTGTCCGGCCAGCCTTGTTCAGCAGGCTCGACTTGCCGACGTTCGGCTTGCCGACGATCGCGACCCGGCGCGGTCCGCCGCTCGACCGTCGGGGCCTCGCGCGGCGCGTCCGGCATCGCCGCCAGGATGGCGTCCAGCAGGTCGCCGCTGCCCCGGCCGTGCAGGGCGGAGACCGGGTACGGCTCACCGAGCCCGAGGTTCCACATCGTCGCCGCTTCGGCCTCGCTGCGCTGGTCGTCGACCTTGTTGGCCGCGAGCACCACCGGCTTCTTGCTGCGCCGCAGCACCTGGACCACGGCCTCGTCGACATCCTGGGTGCCGACCGTGGCGTCGACCACGAAGAGCGACCGCGTCGGCCGCGGCGATCGGCCAGCTCGGCCTGTTCGGCGATCTGGGCGGCCATGCCCTTGGCGTCGGGCGCCCAGCCGCCGGTGTCGACCAGCACGAACTGCCGGCCGTTCCAGTCCGCGTCGTAGGACACCCGGTCCCGGGTCACGCCGGGGACGTCTTGGACGACGGCTTCGCGGCGGCCGATGATCCGGTTGACCAGCGTCGACTTGCCGACGTTGGGACGGCCGACGACGGCGACGACGGGCACGGGCAGGGGCGCCTCAGTGGGCGCAGGGTCAGTCATGGCAGATTCACTTATTCTTCGATGATCGGGCCGCCCGAGGTTTCGGCGGCCCGGGCAAGGGTAGCCCGGTCAGCCCCTGGGCGGCGACCACGTGGGCGGCCAGCACGCGCCGCAACTGCTCGGTCGAGCTCCGCCACCTCGTGCTTGCGTCGCGGCCAGGGATGCTGCTCGACCGCGATCGGCGGCCCGAACACGATGTGGATCGGCCGTCGCCGACCCGGCAGCTGGCTCTTGGTCTGGCCCGGCTTCGCGGGTGCCCAGGATCGCGACCGGTACGACCGGCGCACCGGCCACCATGGCAAGGTACGCGGCGCCGCCCTTCGCCCAGGCGACCTCACCGCCCACCCGTACGCCTTCGGGAAAGACCGCCAGCACCTTGTCGGAGCGGAGCACCTGGACGGCGCGGCGGATCGCCTTGAGGTCGAGCTCGTGGCGGTTCAACGAGATCTGGCCGATCTGGGCCAGCAGCCGCCCACCGATGCCGACGAACAGCTCCCGCTTGGCCATGGCGAACGTCAGCCGACGGGTCATGCTGACCAGCACCGGACCGTCCAGCAGCGCGAGATGATTGGCGGCCAGGATCACCGGACCTGAGGGCGGCACATGTTCGGAGCCGTGGACCCGGATCTTCCAGTACGACTTGAGCACCAGTCTGGCGATCGGTCTGGCGAGGCGGAGAAATCCTTCCTTGCCCGGCGGGAGATCACCGGTGTGCGGCAGGTCGGGGCTCACCCCGTCGATCACGGCAGCTGGTCTCCCCCGGCGCCTGACGGAACCAGTGCACAGATGGTCTCGATGACCTGCTCGAGCGTGAGGTACGGTGGAGTCGACCACCGTGACACCCGGCGCGGCCGAATGGAACTGCGCGACGGCCGAGTCGTCCTGATCCCGGCGGATCACCTGGTCGGTGACGTCCGCGCTGTCGATGTGCTCACCGAGCTCGGCATGCCGGCGCGCGACCCGGGCGGCCGGATCGGCGACCAGCAGCACCCGGACGGCGGCGTCGGGCGCGACGACGGTGGTGATGTCGCGGCCTTCGACGACGATGCCGCCGCACGCGCCGGCGATCAGTTGCCGCTGACGGGCGATCAGATCCGCGCGTACGTCCAGGTTCGTCGCGATCGAGCTGACCGCCGCCGACACCTCCGGTGCCCGGATCGCCTCGGTCACGTCCGTTCCCTCGATGGAGATGCGACGGTTCGGCGGGATTCAGCCGGATGTCGATGTCGGCCGCGGCGATCAGCGCCGCGACCGCTTCGGAGTCGGTGAGGTCCACGCCGCGCTCGACCGCCAGCCAGGTCGCGGCGCGATACATGGCCCCCGTATCGAGATAGGCCAGCCCGAGCCGCTCGGCCACGCCGCGGGAGGTGCTGGACTTGCCCGAACCGCTCGGCCCGTCGATCGCGACGACGAGCGGGCTCCCGGATTGGGTGGACGCACCGACCGTAGTTGCCTCAGACACGCGCATCAGCGTATAGCGCGATGCACAGCGATTCGTTGCAGCGGATCGTCGCCGTGTCGTCGGACTGCCGAAAGTGCGACCTCAAGACGCCAGCCAACCGTGCTCGACCATCCGCTGAACCAGTGGATCGGCCTGATCCGGAGCCACCGAGAGCTCCAGGTAGCCCACCTCCCGGGCCGGGTCGTGCTCGATGGCGATGTCCTCGACGTTCACCCCTGCCGCCTCGACCTCCGCGAACAACCGGGCCAGAGCACCGGGGGCGTCCGGGATGGCCACCACGACCCGGCGATAGCTGACCGCGGCGGCCCCGTGCTTGCCGGGGATCTTCTGGGTGCCGGTGACGCCACGCTCGAGCTGGTCGCGGAGCTGATCGGTCGCCGGAGCGGCCTCGAGCGCGGCGATCAGCGCGGTGAGCTGCTCCTGTACGTTGCGCAGCTCGCCGAGGACGGCGGCGGAGTTGGCGCCGACGATCTGCTCCCAGAGCCGTGGATCACTGCCGGCGATCCTGGTCACGTCCCGCAGACCCTGGCCGGCCAGGAGCAGATCGCCGTCGGGTACCGCGACCAGATGCCCGGCCATCAGGACCGACATCAGGTGCGGCAGGTGCGAGACCCGGGCCACGGCAGCGTCATGGTCGTCGACGTCCATCGTCACCTCCCGGGCCCGGCAGGCGGCGACCAGTTCACTGATCCGCTTGATCGATGCCGGATCCGAACGCCGGTGCGGGGTGATCACCCAGGTCCGGTCCTCGAACAGGTCGGCGCGCGCGGTCATCGGGCCGGAGTGCTGGGAACCGGCCATCGGATGCGAGCCGACGTAGCGCGCCAGATCGACCTCGCGCGACCACAGGGCATGCAGCACTCCGGCCTTGACCGAGCCGACGTCGGTGACCGTCGCACTGGGGTAGCTGTGCAGGCTGTGCACGACGATGTCGCCGATGGCCTGGGGCGGGACCGCGACGATCACCAGCCCGACCTCGGAGGACACCGGAGGCTCGATGGTCCCCGCGCCGAGGCCGGCCGCGACCCGCGCATGGCTCAGTTTGTGATCGCGCAGATGCACCCGATAGCCGGCGGCGGTCAGGGCGCAGCCGATGGACGCGCCGATCAACCCGGCGCCGATGATCACGGCAACCGGGGGGCTGGCGGAGTTCACCTGGCTGGATCCTGCGTCGGAGTGTCGATCGGGTCAGCCGGTTCGACGGTCTGGTCAGCCAGCAGCCCGGCCAGCCGCCCACCGGTGATCCGGCGGAACTTGCGCGGCAGGGCGCGAGTCCGATCCAGGATGGCCACCTCGAGCGCCTCGACACCCAGCTCCCGGCGGGCGGCCGACGGTCCGCCGTCCGAGGCGAGCGCGGTCACCGCCACATTGACGGCCTCAGCCAGGCTGAGCCCCGGGCGATAATCGCGGCCGACCGCTTCGGTGATCACGTCGGCCGAGCCGCCCATCACGGCGAAGTTGTTCTCGTCGGCGACCGAGCCGTCGTAGGTGAGCCGGTAGATCTGATCCTGTTCGGCGGTGATACCGAGCTCCGCGACGACGATCTCCACCTCGTAGGGCTTCTCCCCGCCGGAGGAGAAGATGGTGCCGAGCAGTTGGGCGTACGCGTTGGCGAGCCCGCGGCCGGTCACGTCGGTCCGGTCGTAGCTGTACCCGCGGAGATCGGCGTACTGGATGCCGGCGGTCCGCAGCCGCTCGAACTCGTTGTAGCGGCCGACCGCGGCGAACCCGATCCGGTCGTAGATCTCGCTCACCTTGTGCAGGGCGGCCGAGCGGTTCTCCGCCACGAACAAGATGCCGTCGGCGTAGTGCAGCACAATCACCGACCGTCCCCGGGCGATCCCCTTGCGCGCATAGTCGGCCCGATCCTTCATCTGCTGCTCGGGCGCAACATAGAACGGCATCGTCATGAAAGCGGCGCTCCGGGTCCGTCGGGTCGCTCGTTCCGAGCGGCCATCATCTGGGTCACCATCGCCGCGATCTCCGAATCCGCAACGCGCTCCACGCCGTCGGCGGTGGCGACCAGCACGACCGGGAAGATCTTGCGGGTCAGGTCGGGTCCACCGGTGGCCGAGTCGTCGTCGGCGGCGTCGTACAGCGCCTGGATGACGGCCATCGTCGCCTCTGGGGCCTGGAAATCGGGACGGTAGAGCTTCTTCAGCGAGCCGCGGGCGAAGACCGCTCCGGAGCCGACGGAGAAGAACGCATGCTCCTCGTACCGGCCGCCGGTGGCGTCGTAGGAGAAGATCCGGCCCTCTTCGCTGGTGACGTCCCAGCCGGCGAACAGTGGCACCACCACGAGCCCTTGCATGGCCAGGCCGAGATTCATCCTGATCATGGTCGCCAGCCGATTGGCCTTGCCCACCAGGGAAAGCGGCGCGCCCTCGATCTTCTCGTAGTGCTCCAACTCGACCTGGAACAGCCCGACCAGTTCAACGGCGATGCCGGCCGCACCGGCGATCCCGATGATCGAGAACTCGTCGGCCGCGAAGACCTTCTCGATGTCGCGCTGAGCGATCACATTGCCCATCGTGGCCCGCCGGTCGCCGGCGACGACGACGCCGCCCGGGAACGTGGCCGCGACGATCGTGGTTCCGTGCGGCGCGAGGTCGGCGACCCCTGGACCGGCGGCGCGGGAGGACGGCAGGACATTCGGCGCCACCCGGGCGGCGAAGTCGGCGAACGAGGATTCGCGCGCTTGAACGAGTCCCGCGGTCAGATCACCTGGGGTCGAACGATCGATCACTGGCCGCCCTTCTGGACGAAGGAGCGGACGAACTCCTCGGCGTTGACCTCGAGCACGTCGTCGATCTCATCCAGCAGCGAGTCGACCTCGGAATCCAGCTCGGCCTTGTGCGTCGAGTCGGCCGGCGCCACCTCCTCGATCTCGCGATCGTCCGACCGCCGGGCCTTGCGGTGGCTCTGCTCTGACTCAGCCATTCGGTGCTCCAAATCCAGTGCTCACTGTGGGATCGGCTCAAGCGTAACCACTGCCCCCGACAATCACCCCCGCATTCCGCCGCCTCTCGCCTTGGGGTGTCGGTTTCCCACGTATACGTGGGAAACCAGCACTGTACCCAGGAAGCTTCCTGGTACAGCGCCAGGAAAGTGGGTAAAGCGAAGCTCTTCCATCAACCGAGCCACTAGCCGACTCGGTCGAGGGCCATCGCCCCGCGAAACTGCGCAGGAGCGAACGCCGGCAGGCCCCGAAGCGCGTCGCCGGGGCTAAGACGCCTGTAACGGCACTAGGCACCGAGCCACGATGACGCACTCAAAACGACCACCACCCCCGGCGACGCGCTTCGGGGCCTGCCGGCGTGAGCGCCCGCGAAACCAGATTCAGCGAGCCGCTTGACCCTCGACGTAGTCGTCGTCGTGGCTCTTGACCCAGGCCATGAGGCCACGCAACTGATGCCCCGTCGCTTCGATCGGGTGCGTCTCGCCGCCTTCGCCCGAAGTTGCTTGAACTCCGGGCCGCCGGCGTCCTGGTCATCGATGAACCGCTGCGCGAAGGCGCCGTTCTGGACGTCGTCGAGGACAGCCTTCATGTTCTCCTTGACCCGGGCGTCGATCACCCGCGGGCCGGACACGTAGTCGCCGTACTCGGCCGTGTCGGAGACACTCCAGCGCTGCTTGGCGATGCCGCCCTCATACATCAGGTCGACGATCAGCTTCAGCTCGTGCAGGCACTCGAAGTAGGCGACCTCCGGCTGATAGCCCGCCTCGGTGAGGATCTCGAAACCGGCCATCACCAGCGCGCTGGCCCCGCCGCACAGGACGGCCTGCTCACCGAAGAGGTCGGTCTCGGTCTCTTCGGTGAAGGTGGTCTTGATGCCGCCGGCCCGCAGTCCACCGATCGCTTTCGCGTACGAGAGCGCCAGGTCCCAGGCCTTGCCGGACGCGTCCTGCTCGACGGCGACCAGCACCGGGACGCCACGGCCCTCGGCGTACTCCCGCCGGACCAGGTGACCCGGACCCTTCGGGGCCACGAGAGCGACGTCGACACCCTCCGGGGGCTTGATGTAGCCGTAACGGATATTGAAGCCGTGCGCGAAGAACAGCGCGTCGCCCGGCACCAGGTTGGGCTCGATCGCCTCCTTGTACAGGCCGCGCTGCGAGGGATCAGGCGTCAGCACCATGATCAGATCGGCCTCTTCGCAGGCCTCGAACGGCGTCAGCACGCGCAGGCCCTGGGCCTCGGCCTTGGCGCGGCTCTTGCTGCCCTCGGGCAGGCCGACGCGTACGTCGACGCCGGAGTCGCGCAGCGACAGGGCGTGCGCATGGCCCTGGCTGCCGAAGCCCAGGATGGCGACGTTGCGCCCCTGGATGATCGACAGGTCGGCGTCGGAGTCGTAGAACATCTCTGCAGGCACGTGGTTCTTCCTTCGTTGGATGTGGTGCGGGTCAGGTTAGTGGAAACGGTTCGCGACCGGCCAGGGCACGCGGCTACAGCGCTCGGACGCTCTTGAGTCGATCGGTACGCGGCGCCCGGTCGGTCAGCGAACGGTTGCCGCGGCCGAGCGCGACCAGCCCCGACTGGACGAGTTCGCGGATCCCGTACGGCTCGAAGAGCTCCAGCAGGGCGTCGAGCTTCGCTGGACTGCCGGTGGCCTCGACGGTGATCACCTCACCGGTCAGGTCGACGGCCTTCGCGCCGAACAGCCCGATGATCTCGATCAGCTGACCGCGGGTCTCGGCCGTGGCCTTGACCTTGACCAGGACCAGTTCGCGGCGCACCGCGCTGTTCTCGAGTTCGACGATCTTCAGCACCTCGATCAGCTTGTTGAGCTGCTTGGTCATCTGCTCGAGCACGACGTCGTCGACGTTCATCTGCAGAGTCATGCGCGACATGTCGGGCGACTCGGTGGGCCCGACCGCGAGCGACTCGATGTTGTAGCCGCGCCGGGAGATCAGTCCGGAGACTCGGGCCAGCACGCCCGGCTTGTTCTCCACCAGCACGCTCAACGTGTGGATGCTCGGGCCAGTCATCACAACTCCTCGTCTTCCCACTTGGGGGCCATGTCGCGGGCCACCTTGATCTCGTCGTTGCTGGTTCCGGCGGCGACCATCGGCCAGACCATCGCGTCCTTGTTCACCACGAACTCCACGACCACCGGGGCGTCGTTGATCGACAGCGCCTTGTCGATCACCGAGTCCACGTCGTCGGCCGCCTCGGCCCGCAGCCCGACGCAGCCCATCGCCTCGGCCAGCTTGGGGAAGTCGGGGATCCGGTTGGTCTTCAGATCGGTGTTGGAGTAGCGGCCCTGGTAGAACAGCGTCTGCCACTGCCGCACCATCCCCAGGCTCTGGTTGTTGATCATCGCGATCTTGACCGGGATCCCTTCCAGCGCACAGGTCACGAGTTCCTGATTGGTCATCTGGAAGCAGCCGTCGCCGTCGATACCCCAGACGATCGAGTCCGGCCGGCCAACCTTGGCGCCCATCGCGGCCGGCACGCAGTAGCCCATGGTGCCGAGGCCGCCGGAGTTGAGCCAGCGACCGGGCAGTTCCCAGGGCAGGAAGTGCGCGGCCCACATCTGGTGCTGGCCGACCCCGGCCGCGTAGTAGGCGTCCGGTCCGGTGATCTCGCCGATCCGCTTGATCACGTGCTGCGGCGACAGACTGCCGTCGGCGGGCAGGTCGTAGCCGGTGGGATAGCGCCGCTTGAGATCGATCAGGTAGCGCGCCCACTCGCCGACGTCAGGTCGCCGGTCGTCCGGCCGGAGGAGCGTGATCAATTCGGCGATCACCTCCTTGCAGTCACCGACGATCGGCACATCGGCGGTGCGGTTCTTGGAGATCTCGGCCGGGTCGATGTCGGCGTGGATCACCTTGGCCAGCGGGGCGAAGCTCGAGAGCTGGCCGGTCACCCGGTCGTCGAAGCGGGTACCCAGAGCGATCAGCAGATCAGCGCGCTGCAGCGCTCCGACCGCCGCCACGGAGCCGTGCATGCCGGGCATCCCCATGTTCAGCGGGTGGCTGTCGGGGAAGATGCCGCGGGCCATCAGCGTGGTCACCATCGGGATGCCGGTCAGCTCGGTGAGCTCCTTCAACTCCTTCCAGGCCCGCGCCTTCAGCACACCGCCGCCGACGTAGAGCACCGGCCGGCGCGACTCGGAGATCAGCTTGCCGGCTTCCCGCACCTGCTTCCCGTGCGGCTTGGTCACCGGTCGATAGCCCGGCAGGTCGAGCTGGGTGGGCCAGTGCCACTCCGTCTTGGCCTGCAGCGCGTCCTTGGTGACGTCAACCAGAACCGGCCCGGGACGGCCGGTGCCGGCGATGTGGAAGGCGGAGGCCACCGCCTCGGCGATGTCGGCCGCCTTGGTGACCAGGAAGCTGTGCTTGGTGATCGGCATGGTGATGCCGCGGATGTCGGCCTCCTGGAAGGCGTCGGTGCCGATGGCGGCACTGCCGACCTGTCCGGTGATCGCGACGATCGGTACCGAGTCCATGTGGGCGTCGGCGATCGGAGTCACCAGATTGGTCGCACCCGGACCGGAGGTCGCCATGCAGACGCCCACCTTGCCGGTGACCATCGCGTAACCCTCCGCCGCGTGCCCGGCGCCCTGCTCGTGCCGCACGAGGATGTGCCGCACCTTCCGGGAATCGAAGAGCGGATCGTACGCGGGCAGGATCGCCCCACCCGGAATGCCGAATACGACGTCAGCTCCGACGTGCTCGAGCGATCTGACCAGAGACTGCGCCCCGGTCAGCTCTTCTGCGCTGTCGTTGTCTGACATGTCCTTGTCTCCTTGCGATCCGGTCCCGCCGAGGGATCCGTGGTGGATGTTACGCCTGTGCTACGGCTGCGCTCTCGACCAAGAAAAAACCCCCGCCGCCGGATGGCAGACGAGGGAGCGCGTCGGGGTGAGTAGTGGAACTCAGCCGACACGCTGACGTACGAGGATGAGCGTGGCAATGCGCACAGAGCAACGATAGCCCCGGCTGATCCGGGTTCAGCCGACCTCGCGGCAGTGTCTTGACATTCGGAAGGACGCTCGGATGTCCTCATAAATCCGGGTCGCTGGCTGACCGCGTTGGGACAATAGGCGGCATCGCGAACCGATCCGCCGTATGTTATACCTCGTGGCAGGGATACCACCCGACATTGCAGGAATCAGCGGCTGGGTACCGCTGGCCCGAGGTGGCTTCGCCACTGTATGGCAGGGGCGGCAGGACTCCTTGGACCGGTTCGTGGCGGTCAAGGTCGATGACCGGGTGCTCGACAATCCGGCCGAGCAGCGGCGGTTCCTCGGCGAGGCGCAGGCGGCCGGCGGCCTTTCGGGGCATCCCGGCATCGTGACGGTGCACAACGCGGGCATCCTGCCCGACGGGCGTCCCTATCTGGTGATGGATCTGTGTCCGGGCGGCTCCTTGACGAGTTGGCTGGAGCCGGCCAACCGGCCGAGCCAGGAACGCATCCGCGACGTCGGAGTCCAGATCGCTGACGCCTTGGCGGCGGCCCACGCTCGCGGCATGCTGCATCGCGACGTCAAGCCGGCCAACATCTTGATCGATCGGTACGGCAACCCGGGGCTGGCCGACTTCGGGCTCTCCGCCCCACCGGAGCCGGACGCATCCCCGCGGGACCGGTATGCGGCGATGACCCCCGCGTACGCGCCGCTGGAGGTCCTCCGCCTGCAGGATCCGAGCGCGGCCGGCGACGTCTACCAACTCGCCGCGACCCTGTACGCGCTCCTCAGCGGTCACCCGCCGCGGCTGCCGGACCAGAACACTCCGCCGTTGCCCGAGCTGATCGAGTTGCACAATCAGCCGGTCGAGCCGCTGCCCGACGTGAACGCCGATCTGATGGCCGTCATGCTCGCCGGACTGTCGTCCGATGCCAAGGCCCGGCCGACGGCGGCAGCGTTCCGGGACCAGCTTGCGGCCGTCCCGCTGTCCACCGTGATCGGCGGTCTGAAGCTCGCGAGCCCGAAGGTCGAAGGAGCGGCGCCGTGGTGGCCCCCGCTCCCGAATCGCCCCGTCCATGACGGCCCCCACACCGACGGTCCCAGCACCGCCGATCCAAGCCACGCCGCCGCAGGAGGCTGGTCCTCGCTGCCGTCCTGGCCGGGGTGGTCGGCGTGCTGGCGATCATCCTCGCCGGCAGCGGCGTCTATCTGTATCAGATCGATCACAGCGTGAACGCCAACATCAACCGGGGCATCGACCTGCCGCCGAGTGGGGCAGCTCCACCGCGGAGGCAAGGCCGGTCAAGAGTCCCGAGGCTGCGGAGGCCCTCGACTACGTGCTGATCGGATCCGACGAGGGCGACCCGGCAGTCGGACCGGGACGGTCGCAGCGATTCGATCATGCTCGTCCACCTGAACCAGAAGCGCAATCAGGCTTACATCATCTCCTTCCCCCGCGACATGTACGTGAGGATCCCGGGTCACGGCAAGAACAGGATCAACGCCGCATACGAGATCGGCGGTCCGGCGCTGGTGGTGCGCACCCTCGAAGTCGCTGACCGGCAGCCGGATGGACCACGTCGCCATGATCGACTTCGAAGGTTTCGTGAGTTTGACCGAGGATCTGGACGGCGTCACGGTCAACAACCGGACCGCCTTCTCGTCCCACGGCTACAACTACCCGAAGGGCCGAATCACCCTGTCGGGTGACCAAGCGCTGTGGTTCGTGCGGGAGCGCAATGCGCTGCCGAGCGAACTGGACCGGGCGGAGAACCAGCGCAACATGTTGAACGCGATCCTGACCAAGGGGCTCTCCGCTGAGGTGGTGGCCGACCCGGTCCGGTTCACGAACTTCGTCGCCAACGCCGCCAAGCGGATCAAGGTGGACAACAGCCTCACCCAGACCGAGATCCGGATCCACCCTGGTGTCGTTGCGGCTCCGCCCGAAGAACCTCGTGATGCTGCAGGCCCCGCTCGGCAAGGCCGATCGGATCGACGGTCAGGACGTGCACCGCGTCGATGAACGCCGGATCGCGGAGTTCGGCAAGGCGCTCAAGACCGACAAGATGGCCGAGTACCTGGACAAGTACCGCGCGGGTAGTCAGGTCGCCGCTGCTCGCGCGATCGTCTGGTTGATCGCTCCGGGAAAGCGGATGGTGAAACGGGTTTCGCCCACCCACCGCTTCAGGTCGGCGGCTCGTTCGTCGATCTCCCTCCGCCGCCGGGCCGCCACCTTCTCGAAGTAGTGCAGGTGGACCCGGCCGTCCGGGGACTGGGCCCAGGCGCCGACCACCCGACCGTCGACCCAGATCGTCGGGCCGGCGTTGCCGCTGCTGTCGAAGGCGGCCGCCGCCGACTCCGGCAGGTACCAGCCGCGCTGCTTCCAGCCCATCGTGGTCGGGTCCAGACCGGGTAGCAACGCGACCCAGGGCTCGGTCGTCGCGGCGCCTCATCGATCATCCTCCGCCGCGAGCCAGCCGGCACCGCCTTCAAGATCGACTGCCCGGGCCTGCGCATCGGCCAGGGCCCGCTTCGTCGTGGCGACGGTCCAGCCCATCCACCACCGGAGGTCGTCGGTGGTGGCCGGGCCGAAGGCCTGCAGCCAACGACGGGTCAACTGCTCCGCCGCGGCGACGCTCCTCCAGGTCGCCGACGCCGCCCGGGAGCCACTGGTCCGCGGCGGCGTAGCGGTAGGCGCCGTTCACCCAGCTGCCGGTCGGGCGGGTGCGGAGGATCTCGCCCTCGAAACCGAGCAGGGTCAGCACCCGGGTGTGCGCCGAGGCATTTGCCTGCCATCGCGTCCCCGGCGCCAGCAGCAACGGCTGCCGAAGGGCCGGGACCTGCTGCCCGAGCGTCGCGGGCCGTGGTGGGGCCGTGCGCGTGCAGGTAGCCCAGAGTCTGCTCGCGCGCCTGATCCAGCCAGGCGTCGGGGTCGTCGATGCCGCTCTGCGCGAGCATCCCCGCCAGGCGCTTGCGCTCCGGCGCCACCAGCCTGCGGGTCGCGGCCGCGTGCATCTGTCGAACCACCGCCGGGGTGGCGACCCACAACGTGCGGCGCATCGCGTGGTGCCGGATCAGGCTGCGATCGGCGTACAGGGCCCGTTCGACGGCCTCGATCGACGGCCGCGCCATCCGCGCCATCGCCGACAGGTAGACCGTCACCGGATCCGAGGAGTGCAGAGCGACGAGATCATCGGCGAGCAGCGGCAGATCGTCGGTGCGGGTGCCGGGCAGCAGGTGATGCCGCAGCGCCAGCCGCGCCCGTCGCTCATCGACGTCGATGGCCCGCACCGCGGTAACGTCCGATCAGGAGCAGGTGGCGCCCACGTTGGCCGAGCGGACCAGCTTGGCGTACTTGGCCAGTACGCCGCGGCGCACCGGCCGCGGGGTCGGCGTCCAGTCCGCCCGGCGGCGTTCGAGCTCGGCCTCGTCCACCTCGAGTTCCAGCCGGCCGTTGGCCACGTCGAGGGTGATCGGGTCGCCGTCGGCGACCAGCGCGATCGGTCCGCCCTCGGTGGCCTCGGGCGCGATGTGCCCGACGCACAGCCCGGTCGTGCCGCCGGAGAACCGGCCGTCGGTGATCAACATGACGTCCTTGCCGAGACCGGCGCCCTTGATCGCACCGGTGATGGCCAGCATCTCGCGCATCCCGGGACCACCCTTGGGGCCCTCGTAGCGGATCACCACCACGTCGCCCGCCGTCACCGTGCCGTCTTCCAGGGCGTCCATGGCCGCCCGCTCGCCGTCGAAGACCCGAGCGGTGCCCTTCCAGACTTCGGTGTCGAACCCGGCACTCTTCACCACCGCGCCTTCCGGCGCCAGCGACCCGTGCAGGATGGTGATACCGCCGGTGGGGTGCATCGGGTTGCTGAGCGCCCGGACGATGGTGCCGTCGAGGTCCGGCGGTGCGATATCGGCCAGGTTCTCGGCCATGGTCTTGCCGGTGACCGTCAGGCAGTCGCCGTTCATCAGCCCGGCGTCGAGCAGGGCCTTCATCACCACGGGGACGCCGCCGACCCGGTCGACGTCGTTCATCACGTAGCGGCCGAACGGCTTGAGGTCACCCAGGTGCGGCACGTTCTTGCCCACCCGGACGAAGTCGTCGAGGGTCAGGTCCACCTCGGCCTCGTTGGCGATGGCGAGCAGGTGCAGCACCGCGTTGGTCGAGCCGCCGAAGGCCATGACCACGGCGATGGCGTTCTCGAAGGCTTCCTTGGTCATGATCTGGCGGGCGGTGATGCCGTGGCGCAGCATCTCGACCGCCGCCATGCCGCTGCGACGGGCGAATCCGTCGCGCCGCCGGTCAACGGCGGGCGGGGCGGCGGAACCGGGGAGCGACATGCCGAGTGCTTCGGCCGCACTGGCCATCGTGTTGGCCGTATACATGCCGGCGCAGGCGCCCTCCCCCGGACAGATCGCCTTCTCGATCTCGGTCACCTGGTCCCGGGTGATGAGGCCCCGGATGCAGGCGCCGACCGCCTCGAAGGCGTCGATGATGGTCACGTCCTTGTCGCCCACCCGGCCCGGCATGATCGAACCGGCGTAGAGGAAGACCGACGCCAGATCGAGCCGGGCAGCGGCCATCAGCATCCCCGGCAGCGACTTGTCGCAGCCGGCCAGCAGCACCGATCCGTCCAGCCGCTCGGCCGACATCACCGTCTCCACCGAGTCGGCGATGATCTCCCGGCTGACCAGCGAGTAGTGCATGCCCTCGTGGCCCATCGAGATGCCGTCCGAGACCGAGATGGTGCCGAACTCCAGCGGGTAGCCGCCCGCGGCGTGCACGCCGTCCTTGACCGCCTTGGCCAGCCGGTCGAGGCTGAGGTTGCACGGGGTGATCTCGTTCCAGCTGGACGCGACGCCGACCTGCGGTTTCACCCAGTCGTCGTCCCCCATGCCGACCGCTCGGAGCATGCCGCGGGATGCGGTCGCCTCCAGGCCGTCGGTGACCACGCGCGAGCGCGGCTTGATGTCAACACTGCTCTCAGTCTCAGGCACGGCGTCAATCTACCGCCGACCGATCCACCGCCGATCGGTCAGGGGACGGCGTCGGGATGCGGACTGCCGGCGCCGACCAGCCGCGGGGATCGGGTGGTGATCACCAACTGCCAGGCCAGTCCGGCCACCAGGATCACACCGAGCACCGGGCCGAGATTGGCCACCAGTTGCTGCAGGCCGTCGAAGTGCCGTTCCCGGCCACCGCCGTACGGCAGCACCGCCAGTGGCAGGCAGACCGCCACCCAGACGACCCAGAAGCCACCGAGCACTCGGGCCCACTTGGGTGGCCCCGGACGCACCACGGCCACCGCCAGCGGCAGGATCCAGACATAGTGGTGGGTCCAGGACAGCGGGGAGGCCAGGCAGGTGCTGACACCGACCAGGGCCACCGCGAAGACCGGCTGGCCGGCGCGCCACCAGTACGCGGCGACCAGGCAACCGAGCAGGGCCACCAGGCCGGCGATGGCGAGCCCGATCAGCGTGGTGGCCCGGGATGAGTCACCCAGCCGGAAGAACACCCCAAGCAGGGACTGGTTCCCGGCGTACAACGGCGAGGCCGTCCGGGTGTTGCCGCCCGACAGGCCGCCGAAGAACTCCACCGTCTCGGAGAACAGCAGGACCGCGCCGATGCCGGTGAAGATCGCGAAGCTGATCAGCGCCGTGACCGCCACCCGGCGCTTGCCGATCAAGAACGCGAAGACCACGAACAGCATCGGCGTGAGCTTGATCGCCGCGGCCAGGCCGATCAGCGAACCCTGGGGAATCCGCCGCCGCTCCCCCGGGACGTCGGGCAGCAGGTCGGCGACCACCAGAGCCATCAGCATCGTGTTGATCTGCCCGTAGCCGAGGGTCGTCCGCACCGGTTCCACCGCCAGCACCACCGCGATCCCGATCAGCCCGAGCTTCCAGCCGCGGGGAACGCCGCAGCGCTTCAACACCGACTGCTGGGCCCAGACCAGACCCGCGGTCCAGACCACCTGCCAGAACACGTACGGGCCGAAGGCGAGCGGGGTCATCAAGATCGCGGCGATCGGCGGATAGATGAAGTACAGGTTCCAGAACGGCGTGGTGGTGGCGAAGATGTTCTCCGCCCGCCAGCATGTCCTGCACGGCGGCGACGTACACCTGCAGATCGATCGTCGACGGCTGCCAGGGGTTGAGCTTGCCGTACTGGATGATGAACGGCAGCAGCAGCAGCGCGACCGCGAACGGCGGAACGAACTCGATCGCCGTGCGGCCGAGCTTGCGGCTCGTGGACATTCCAGGGTCAGCGCGCAGGCTCACGCGCCCGCCTGGATCTGCCGGTAGACCGACTCCAGTTCACCATCGGGCACCACACCGCGGTTGATCAACAGGTCGAGACCCGGCTCGTCGGCGTATCGCGGCACCACGTGCACGTGCATGTGGAAGACCTCCTGGCCGGCGATCTCGCGGGCCGAGGAGAAGATGTTCATCCCGTCGGCGGCGAGCCGGTGCATCAGCATCCGGGCCACGGCGTCGATCGACGGCGCGATCTCGGGCAGCGACGGAGTCCCGGTGATCATGTCGGTGACATGGCGTTTCGGCACCACGAGCGTGTGCCCACGGTGCCAGGCCGCGATGTCCAGGAACGCGACCGCATGATCATCTTCGTAGATCCGCCGGGACGGCAGGTCGCCGGAGATGATCTTGCAGAAGATGCAGTCCGGATCGGCCGGGGCATCGGAACGGCGGGCGGGCTCGCTCATGTGATCTTGTTCTCCAGTGCTTGACCGTGGGCAAAACGCTTCAGCTGGGCGGCGATCAACCGGTCGGCGCGCGGGAAGAACGCCGAACTGGCTCCACCTATGTGGGGCGAGATGAGGACGCCCGGCGCGTGCCACAACGGATGCTCGGGCGGCAGCGGTTCGGGGTCGACGACGTCGAGCGCTGCGCGGATCCGTCCGGTCGAGACCTCGGCCAGCAGGGCGTCGGTGTCCACCAGCCGGCCGCGGGCGACGTTGATCAGCAGCGCCTGGTCCGGCAGCAGCCGCAACTGCTGCGCACCGATCATGCCCTCGGTCTCGGGGGTGTGCGGCGCGATCACGATCGCCACGTCCGCGTCCGGGCAGCAGGGCGTCGAGCTCGGTGGTCGGATGGACCTCGCAGCTCACCGGTTCGCCGCCGCCGGGCGACCCGGGTCACCGATGCGACCTCGAAGCCGGCCAGCCGCCGCTCAATGGCCGCGCCGATGTTGCCGTAGCCGATGATCAGCACCCGCTTGTCGGCGAGCGCGCTGCCGAACTCGAAGCCCCAGCTGCCCGGAGGCCATGTCCCGGGCGAAGACGTCCAGCCGCCGGCCACTGGCCAGCGCCAGCGCGATCGCGAGTTCGGCGGTGCTCGCGTCGTGCACTCCGGCGGCGTTGCAGAGGGTGACTCCGTCAGGCACCGCGGGCAGGAAGTTCTCCACCCCGGCGGTCAGGGTCTGGATCACCTTCAGTCGACTCATCTCGGCCGCCCGGTCGAGCACCTCGACGCCCGACATGTACGGCAGCACATAGAACTCGACCTCACCGATCGAATCCGGCCACGGCTGGTCGCGCCCCTGGTAGAAGTCGACCTCGATCCCGGGCGGGATGTCACCGAGCCGGCGTTCGGCTTCGGCCTTGTCGGCGTACGGCAGCCACGCGAGCGGCATCGTCAGCTCCTCCTGGCCGGCGTGGCCAATTCTCGGACCGGATACCCGGCGGCCGCGATCGCGGCCTTCACCTCGGCGATCCGCAGGGTCCCGAAGTGGAAGACCGTTGCGGCCAGCACCGCGTCGGCCCCGGCGGCCACCGCCGGCGGGAAGTCTTCGGCCCGGCCCGCGCCGCCGGAGGCGATCAGCGGCACGTCGACGACCGCGCGGACCGCCCTGATCATCTCCAGGTCGAATCCGCCGGTGGTGCCGTCGGCGTCCATCGAGTTGAGCAGGATCTCGCCGACGCCGAGGTCGACGCCCCGGCGCGCCCACTCGACCGCATCCAACCCGGCTGCGGTGCGGCCGCCGTGGGTGGTCACCTCGAAGCCGGACCTCGTGCCGGGCGCCCGCCGGGCGTCGACCGACAGCACGAGCACCTGGTTGCCGAACCGGGTGGTGATCTCGGAGATCACCTGGGGCCGGCGGATGGCCCCGGTGTTGATCGCCACCTTGTCCGCGCCGGCCCGCAGCAGGGTGTCGACGTCGTCGACCGAGCCGACGCCGCCGCCCACGGTGAGCGGGATGAACACGGTCTCGGCCGTGCGGCGGACCACCTCGAGGGTCGTCTCCCGACCTTCGATGGAGGCGGAGATGTCGAGAAAGGTCAGCTCGTCGGCTCCCTCGGCGTCGTAGACCGCGCCGAGCTCGACCGGATCGCCGGCGTCGCGCAGGTCGACGAAGTTCACGCCCTTGACCACTCGGCCGGCATGCACGTCCAGGCAGGGGATGACACGGACCGCCACGCTCACGAGCGACAGCCTAGTGTCCCGGACTCTGGGGGCCGTGGACGGCGGATCAACCTGAGATCCGTCGTGCAGCAACCCCCTCCGGCCATCTTCGGCAGTGGGCCCGCCAGGGGCGGCGTCCGACGATTAGGGTGAGCGTCGTGCCCGACCTCGACTCCGACTTCACGGCCCTGCCCCTTTCGGCGCTGGCCGATGCGGCCCTGTCCCGCGCTGCCGAACTGGGCTGCCGGCACGCCGAGTTCCGGGTGGAGCGGCTGCGCGAGGCGTACCGCAGCTTCCGCGATCATGGTCTGGAGTCGACGACGGACGGTCAGGTTCTCGGCCTGTCCGTGCGGGTGGTGCACAACGGGGTGTGGGGCTTCGCGGCCGACATCGCGCTGACCCCGGACTCCGCGGCCCGACTGGCCGAGCGCGCCGTCGCCACCGCCAAGGTGTCCCGTCCGCTGACCCCGGTGTCGGTCGAACTGGCCGACGAGCCGGTGTACCCGGACGCGACCTGGGTGTCGGCGTACGAGATCAATCCGTTCGACGTGGACGAAGCGACGAAGTCCGGGCGGCTGCTGGCGCTGAACGAGGTGCTGCTGGCCGCGCCCGGCGTCAGCCACGCCGACTCGATGCTGGCCTACGTCCAGGAGAACAAGTTCTTCGCCAGCCTGGCCGGCACCACGACCACCCAGCAACGGCTCCGGATCCAGACCCAGCTCACCGCCGTCAGCGTCGGTGACCACGGCTTCGCCACCATGCGCAGCACCGCTCCGCCGACCGGGCGCGGCTGGGAGTACCTGACCGGGACCGGATGGGACTTCGACGCGGAGATCGCCGAGATACCGGAACTGCTGGCCGAACAGGTCGCGGCGCCGTCGGTGCTGGCCGGGCACTACGACCTGGTCATCCACCCGAGCAACCTGTTCCTGACCATCCACGAGTCCATCGGGCACGCCACCGAGCTGGACCGGGCGCTCGGCTACGAGGCCGCGTACGCCGGTACCTCGTTCGCCACCTTCGACCAGCTCGGCTCGCTGCACTACGGCAGCCCGGTGATGAACGTGACCGGCGACCGAGTTGTCGACCATGGTCTGGCGACCGATCGGCTACGACGACGAGGGCGTCGGCCAGCAGCAGTTCGACCTGATCCGCGACGGCACCCTGGTCGGCTATCAGCTGAATCGGCAGATGGCTGCGGAGAAGGACCTCGGCCGCTCGAACGGCTGCGCGTACGCCGACTCCCCCGGCCACATCCCGATGCAGCGGATGCCCAACGTGTCGCTGCAACCGGCGCCACGACGGACCGTCCACCGAGGAGCTGATCGCCGGCGTCGACCGCGGCATCTACATCGTCGGCGACAAGTCCTGGTCGATCGACATGCAGCGCTACAACTTCCAGTTCACCGGGCAGCGGTTCTTCAAGATCACCGACGGCCGGCTGGACGGGCAGCTCAAGGACGTCGCGTACCAGGCGACGACGACCGACTTCTGGCGTTCGATGGAGGCGGTCGGCAACGCCGAGACGTATCAGCTCGGCGGCGCGTTCAACTGCGGCAAGGGTCAGCCGGGCCAGGTCGCACCGGTGTCCCACGGCTGCCCTTCGGCTCTGTTCCGCCGGGTCAACGTGCTGAACACCCAGGCGGAGGGGGCGGACTCGTGATCGAACCGGCACGGAGCGCGCCCGGGCCCCAGCAACTGGTGGAGCTGGCGCTCGAACTGGCCACGCTGCCCACCGTCGCCGTCGTCACCCAGCGCATCGAGGCCAACCTGCGCTGGGCGAACAACGCGCTCACCACCAACGGGGAGATGCGCAGCGTCACCCTCACCGTGATCTGCACGGCCGCGGTCGACGGCGGCACGGTCGGCCGGCACCGTCAGCCAGGAGATCTCCGATCCGGCAGCGGTCGCCGCCGTCGTCGCCGAGGCCGAACGGCTCGCCCGGAGCGGTTCAGCCGCCGAGGACGCCGCCGATCCGGTGGCCGACTATCCGCACTCCGACCGCTGGGACGCCGCACCGGCGACGACCGGCATCGAGGTGCTCGCCGAGCTGGCCCGGGCACTCGGCGACGCCTTCGACCGGGCCCGAGCGGCGGACAGCTGCTGTTCGGCTTCGCCGAGCACGTGGTGAGCACGAGCTATCTCGGCAGCAGCACCGGTCTGCGGCGACGCGGCGTGCAACCGACCGGGCGGCTCGAGCTCAACGCCAAGTCCGCCGACCTGACCGCATCGGCCTGGGTCGGACGTCCGACCCGTGACTTCACCGATGTGGACATCGCCGAGCTGCACGCCGAGCCTGTCCATCCGGCTCGGCTGGGCCGCGGCATCGGATCGAGCTGGCGCCCGGGCGCTACGAGACCCTGCTGCCGCCCGGGGCGGTCGCCGACCTGCTGGTCTACATGTACTGGACGGCCAACGCCCGGGACGCCGAGGAGGGCCGGAACGTGTTCGCCGGTCGCGATCGCAGCACGCGGATCGGCGAGACGCTCTCCCAGCTGCCGATCACCCTGCGCTCCGACCCGCACCATCCCGGTCTGGAGACCCTGCCCTTCGTCGCCTCGCCGTTCAGCTCCGACGGCACCTCCTGGGTCTTCGACGCCGGCCAACCGGTCGAGAAGACGCGTCTGGATCGACCACGGGGTGCTCAGCGAACTGATCCGCAACCGGGCGCAGGCCGCCCGCACCGGTGCGGCGCCGACCCCGCCGCCGGACAACTTGATCATGGACGCCGGCGGCACCGCGACGCTGGAGGAGATGATCGCCCGCACCGAACGCGGGCTGCTGCTGACCTGCCTGTGGTACATCCGCGATGTCGACCCGGAGCGGCTGCTGCTGACCGGGCTGACCCGGGACGGCGTCTATCTGATCGAGCACGGCGAGGTGGTCGGCGCGGTGAACAACTTCCGCTTCAACGAGTCACCCGTCGAACTGCTCGGCCGGATCACCGAGATCGGCGCCACCCAGGTCACGTTGTGCCGGGAGTGGAACGACTTCTTCCACCACACGGTGATGCCGCCCATCCGGGTTCCCGACTTCAACATGTCCACCGTCAGCCAAGCCTCCTGAGCCTCATCACCCGAGTCTCGTCAGCCGAGTCTCATCAGCCGAGTCTGCCAGCTCGACTCTCAGCGCGCTCTAGCGCGCGTGAGGGCAGACGACTCGGCGGTGAAGGCCCTAGTCCTCGTCGGGTGAGTAGGTGACGACGCCACGGCGGAGGGCACGGATCAGGGCCCGGGCGGTCTCGCGGAGGCTACCGGGGCCGGCCGCGTCGGCGATCTGGCCGGCGAAGTCGGCCACCTGGCGGATCCAGCGGACGAAGTCACCGGCGGTCAGGTCGGTGTCGGACAGCACGGCCGAGAGCGATCGCCCGGATGCCCAGCCGTACGCGAGCTCGCTGAACCCGACGTCCGGTTCGGCAGCGCGGTCCAGTCGGGTGTCACGCTCGATCAGGGACACCTCGCGCCAGATCCGGCGTACCTGGGTCATCGCGTCCTTGGTCCGAGTGTCCGGCCATCGATGCTGCCGGCTACCGTCGTCACTGCGCCGGGCCTCGTAGACGAACGCCGCCAGCACCGCCGCGAGTTGCGGCGGGGTCAGATCATCGAACACCCCGGCGCGCAGGCACTCCGCGGCCACCAGGTCGAGCTCGGCGTAGATCCGGGCCAGCATCCGGCCGTGCTGCGGTGACCGCACCATCGGACAGGTAGCCGAGCGACTCCAGCACCAGGCAGATCTTGTCGAAATGGTTGGCGATCGTGTTGGTCCTGGTGGCGGCCCGGGCCTGCAGCCGGGCGCTCTCGGCCTCCAGCTTCAGCGCCCGTTCGGCCCAGCGGGCATGGGTCTCCCGGTCGGGGCAGTTGTGGCAGGGATGCCGCCGGAGCTCGGCCCGCAGGTCCTCGAGCCGGACGCCCAGTTCATGATCGACTCCCGGCTTGCGGTACCGCGGCGCGCTGAGGTCGATCTCGGCCAGCTTGGACCGGAAGGCGGCGCGCCAGGTTGCGGCGGGACGCCGCGTCCTTGGGATTGAAGTGCTTGCCGATCTTCATCCGCCCGGCGATCGTCGGCGGGGTTGGGAAATCGGTGATCGACAACCGCCGTACCTGGCGATCCTCGGTCAGCACCAGCGGGCGCGGTGATTCATGATCATTTCGGCTGCCCGGATCGATGATCACCGCCCAGCCCTGGCTCCGGCCGCTCGGCACCCGGACGATGTCACCCGGCTTCAAGATCAACAGCGTCTGCATCGCCTCGGCTCTGCGGTCGGACTGGCGTTCCCGGGCGGCCTCGGCCTCCAGCTTCGCGATCTCGGCCCGCAGCCGGGCGTAACCGACGAAGTCACCGCGCTCGCAGCCGGCGGCCTCCCAGTAGCCGTCGACCCCTTCGGTGTTCCGGGCCAGCGTGCGCGCCACGCCGACCACCGAGCGGTCGGACTGGAACTGGGCGAACGACTGCTCCAGCAGGGTGCGGGCCCGGTCCCGCCCGACGCTGGCCACCAGGTTGACCGCCATGTTGTAGGTCGGTGCGAACGATGACCGGAGCGGATAGGTACGCCGAGACGCCAGCCCGGCCACCGCCCGGGGATCCAGACCCGGCTGCCACAACACGACGGCGTGGCCCTCGACGTCGATGCCGCGGCGGCCGGCGCGACCGGTGAGCTGGGTGTACTCCCCCGGTGTGACGTCGGCGTGGGTCTCGCCGTTGTACTTGACCAGCTTCTCCAGGACCACGGATCGGGCCGGCATGTTGATGCCGAGGGCCAGCGTCTCGGTGGCGAAGACGACCTTGATCAGGCCGTTGACGAAGGCCTCCTCGACGCACTCCTTGAATGCGGGCAGCATGCCGGCATGGTGGGCGGCGATGCCGCGGACCAACGCCTCGGCGAACCGGTCGTAGTCGAGTGCGCGGAGGTCGGCGCTCGACAGTCCGGCCACGTGCCGGGCCAGGATCGCCGCGATCTCCTGCTGCTCACCCGGACTGGTCAGCCGGACGCCGGACGCCGAGCAGCTGGCGCACCGCGGCGTCGCAGCCCACCCGGGAGAAGATGAACACGATCGCCGGCAGCAGGGCCTCGGCGTCGAGCAGTTCGACCATCTCCGGCCGGCTCGGCCCTCTCCGCACTCGCCCGGACCAGCCGGCATCCCGCCCCGAGCCGCTGCGCACGGCCCCTGATGTCGCCGCACCCCCGTAGGCCCCGCTGCCGTAGCTGACCGTCCGCTTGCCCTTGCCGGAGCGGCCACGGGGCCGGCGCGAGTCGTCTCTGACGTAGCGCGATTCCTCCCGGGCGACCCGGACCAGGGCCGGGTTGACCTCGGTCCGGCCACGCGCTGTCGGAGTCCTTGAACAGGTCGTAGATCGTGTTGCCGACCAGCACGTGCTGGAACAGGGGCACCGGGCGGCGCTCGGAGACCACCACCGCCATCTCGCCCCGCACCTCCGACAGCCACTCGCCGAACTCCTCGGCATTGCTCACCGTCGCCGACAGCGCGACCACCTGGATCGACTCCGCCAGTCCGATGATCACCTCCTCCCAGACCGCGCCGCGGAACCGATCGGCGAGATAGTGCACCTCGTCCATCACCACGTAGCCGAGATTCAGCAGGGTGTCCGAGCGGGCGTAGATCATGTTGCGCAGCACTTCGGTCGTCATCACCACCACGGGCGCCTCGGAGTTGATCGAGGAGTCCCCGGTCAGCAGACCGACCTGGTCGGCGCCGTGCCGGCGCACGAGATCGGCGTACTTCTGGTTGGAGAGGGCCTTGATCGGGGTGGTGTAGAAGCATTTCCGGCCCTGGTGCAGGGCCAGGAACACGGCGAACTCGCCGACGATCGTCTTGCCGGCCCCGGTCGGTGCGGCCACCAGCACGCCGGACCCGGCCTCGACGTGGGCACAGGCCTCACGCTGGTAGTCGTCGAAGCTGAAGCCGTAGCCGTCGGCGAATCGGGCCAGCAGCGGAGACGACCGGTTGCTGCGGAAGCGCGCGTACGCCTCGGCCGGGCTGGGCTCGCTCACTTGAGGTTCGCCAGGGTCCGAGGCACGAATACGGGCAGCGCCCGCGGCACGGCGGTCACCGTCAACGGCGTGGCTCCGAGCATCTCGCCGTCACCGAAGCCGACCAGCCCCGGTCCCTCGATCCGGATCTCGCGGACCCGCAACTGCTCGACGCACGCGTCCCGGGCGAACTTCCCGGAGTACATCAGCGGCAGCAGCCGCAGCAGCTTGACCCGACCGACCGGGTGGATGATCGTCACGTCGAGCAGGCCGTCGTACGGATCGGCGTTCAGGCAGATCCGCATGCCACCGCCGTACGAGGCGGTGTTCCCGACCGCGACGATCATCGCCTCCAGTTCGCGCACCTCGCCGTCCAGCGTCAGCCGGTACCGCAGTGGGGCGAACACCCGGAGCTCGGCGAGCGCGGCGATCGTGTAGCGCGACGAGCCGCGAGGCCACGTCATCGCGTTCGCCCGCCGGTTGACCAGTGCGTCGAAGCCGGTGGCCAGCACGGCGGCGACGTAGTGCAACCCCACCCGGGCCAGGTCGATCGCCCGGGTGTAACCCGCCGCGATCACCGCTGCGGCGGCGACCGAGTCGTCCGGGTCGAGCCCGATGCCCCGGCACAGGTCGTTGCCCGTCCCGGCGGGAATCAGTCCGAGCGTGGTCCGGCTCCCGGTCGCTGAGATGCGCGCGGGCTGACGTGTTGACCCCGAGATGCATCATCCCGTCGCCCCCCATCACGGCCAGCACATCGACACCGTCGACGACCGCGGCCTCGGTCATCTCCCTCGCCTCGACGAAGTCCCGGCTGAGCAGCACGTCGAGTTCGTCGCCGTTGTCGCGGAGGGTGCCCGCCACCTGCGGCAGGAGCTCGAGGGCTCGGCCCCGGCCGGCTGACGGATTGACGACCAGCCTGATCTGCCGGTTCACGCGGTAGCCGGCCCGTCCTCGTCCGACAGCTCGCGCAGGGCCTTGTCATCGGCGACGCTGCCCGCGATCAGCAGGTCGTCCCCGGCGCGCCGCCACCCGGCGAGCCTTGCGCCGGTCGAGGATGTGCGCGATCACCTCGGTGGCCAGGAAGAGCAGCGACATCGGCGCGGCCAGGGCCAGCATGGAGAACGGGTCGGTCGACGGTGTGGCGATCGCGCCGAAGACGAAGGTTCCGAAGATGACCAGAGTCCGGTACTTCGACAGCTGCTTGGCGCTGACCACCCCGACGATGTTGAGCATCAGGACGACCAACGGGATGACGAAGGCGATACCGAACACCACCATCGCGCGGAGCATGAAGGACAGGTACGCGTTGATGTCCTGAAGGTTGGTCACGCCGGACTGGGTGAAGCTCAGCAGCACCATGATGCCCTTGGGCATCACGAAGTAGGCCACCGCGACCCCACCGGCGAACATCGGCGTGGCTGCTGCGATGAAGATCAGGGCCCACTTCTTCTCCTTGGCCAACAGGCCGGGAACGATGAACGCCCACAGCTGGTACAGCCAGATCGGCGCGGTCACGATGGCTCCGGCGAGCGCGGACACCTTGATCGCCAGGGTCAACGGGGAGGTGAGGTTGATGTTGACCAGCGCCGTGGTCGCATCCGGATTGTTGACCTTCAACGCCTCGATGGCCTTGAAGTACGGCTGCTGCAACAGGTCCATCAACGGCTCGACGGAAGAACCAGGCGACGATCATCCCGACGATGATGGCGAGACGCGGCGATCACCAGCCGGTAACGCAGTTCGCGCAGGTGCTCGAAGAGCGTCATCGAGCCGTCAGGTGGTGCGGGCGGCGGCTTGAGCCACTTCAGGCTGAAGCGGATCTGCCGGCCCTTGATCGTCAGAGACACGGCAGGGGCTCGGTCGACAAGAAGTCGGTCAGTTCAGCGGGCGCTGCGGAGGCTCGGGATCCGTCGGGTCCGGATTCGACAGGTTGCTCGGCGGCGGCTGCTGGAACTGCTGTGGTGGCGGACCGCTCTGCTGCTGCGCCTGCGGAGTGGTCGAGCTGCCCGGCTGAAGAGTGAGGCGGGGTCTGCCGCGGTCTCGCCGTCGTCGGCCTTGAGACCCTTGGTCTCCTCCTTGAACTCCTTGAGAGCGCGTCCGGTGCTCTTGCCCAGGCCGGCCAACCGCGAGCCGCCGAACAGCAGCAGCACGACGGCCAGGATGATCAACAACTCGGGGACGCCAAGGCCCAGTACCAGCGGTTCCATGTGGTCATCCTATGTCGCTCGCCTGTGCGTTGAGGTCACCACTCAGTTGTGGGATTGCTGTTCAGCAGCGCGTCGTCGTCCCGGTCCGGCGCATCGAAGCGGCGCTCGGGGACCTGGATCTGACTCAGCAGTTCCATCAGCTGGCCGGCACGATCGCCGAGAACCCCGACCTCGCTCATCACGTCGGATGCCTTGTGGGCCAGCCAGATGACGTAGGAGACGACCATGATCAGGCCGGCCACGGCTATCCCGGCGAAGATGACGACCCAGATCATGGGGCACAGATTAGCCTCTCCCGGCCAGGTTGCGGTGGTCCGCTCATCGCGACCGGCCGCGCTGACCAGACCCTCGCGTTCCCGACCTTGATCAACTCTCGCCACGACTGCACCTCCCTGGCCGTGGCCGAGCTGAGGTGTACGCCGGAGCGAGTCGGCCACCTGCTGCGCCGCCGACCCGAACGCCAGGGCCAATGCCGGTGCAGTCAGGGCGGCGTAAATGCTGGAACCAGGACGGAACCGTGAACAGGAAGGCTGGAGGGTGCTCGCCAAGCCCTGCAACTGGGTCGTCCACTCGACGTAGACCGCGGGATACCGCACGGCATAACCGAGCCCGCCCAGCGCCGCGCCGACCACTCCGATCGGTCGCAGGATCCGACTCACCATGACGGCGTTGACGGTGCCGAGCAGCACCCAGCGATCCGGGCGAGCGCGAAGCCCTGGTTAAACCGAAGTGCTGGGCCGCGGCGTGGTCCCCGGGCCGTGAAACGCGGCCTCGTACTGCTGCAGGGCCTCCTGCGCCGCCTCCGCCGCGGAGTCGCCCGCCCCGGCCGGAGCGATCACCTTCGCGCTGCCCCGGAGCCGCAGCAGCAGATTGCGCAGCCAGGCCGGATCGGTGACCCGGACGGAGACGGCCAGCCGGCCGTCGTCGAACCGTTGCACCGACTCGGTCGGGTAGTACTCGGCGACCCAGGCCGCCCAGGGCTGCAGTTCGAGGCTGACCAGCGGGGCGTCCTTCAAGGCCTCGAACCAGCCCGTCGACAGGTCCTTGAGCTGTACGTCATGGACGTCCACGTCGACGTCGGTGACCTCGACGGCGACGATCCGATCCAGCCGGAAGGTGCGCAGCGCCTTCGCCGAATAGCACCAGGCCTCGAGGTAGCCGTACCCCTCGAGGACGAAGACCCGCAGCGGGTCGACCAGCCGCCGCGTCGTCTCGGCCCTGGTGGCCACGTCGTAGGTCAGATCGAGCCGCTTCCGGCGCTGCAGCCCGTCGTTCACCCGGGCCTGGATGTCGTCGCGGGCCGCGGTGACGGCGACGGTGGCCTGATCGGGATGGGCCCGGTCCCCGGTTGCCGCTCCGAGCTTCTTCAGGGCCCGGTCCACCGCCTCGCGCTGCCCGGGATCGGCGATCTCGCGGAGCGTCCGCAGGGCCAGGACCAGCGCCAGCGCCTCGTCGGCGGACAGCCGCAGCGGCCGGGTCAGGTAGTCGGCGTTGCTGAGGTGGATGACGCCTTCGCCGTCGACGGCGTCCATGTCGATGTCGATCAGGTCGCCCGGCGTCAGTCCCGGCATGCCGCACATCCACAGCACGCTGAGGTCCTCGCGCAGCGTCTTGAGCGTGATGCCGAACGCGGCGGCGACGTCGGTCATGGCGATCCCGTCGTGCTCGCGCAGGTAGGGCACCAGGCTGAGCAGCCGGCGGACCTGGGCCTGCGAGGTCATGCGGCCGCCGCCGAGTCCGCGACGGCTTTCAGGCCCTTGAGGACCAGTTCGCGCAACTCGATCGGCTCGAGCACGAGCACGTCGGCGGCATGCTGGGTGATCTCCTCGGCGGCGGCGTACAGGTCGGTGAAGCTCACGCCGATCACGTCGAAGCCGCTCGGGAGGGGCAGCGTCGGTGGTCGCCGGCTCACCGCGCCGGCGCAGCGCGGGCGCGCGTCCGGACCGGATGGCGAGCAGGGTCGCGGCCGTCGGCTCCCGGGGCGCCAGGGAGCGGGCGAGCGTCCGCAGGTCGAGATCGGCCGGCACCTCGTACGCGCCGTGCTTGGAGACCCGCTTGCGGCTGATCGGTGATCCGGGACAGCTTGAACATCCGGGTGGCCTTCCGGTCGACGTCCCGGCCGATCACGTACCAGCGGCCCTTGGAGGCCGTCATTCCCCACGGCTCCAGGGTCCGGGTGCTGCCCGTCGCGATAGGTGAAGCTCATCCGGGTGCGCTCCAGCACGGCGTTCCACAGCGGCTCGAAGGCCGGCTCGGTCGCCTGCACCGACGGCTCCAGCGAGGCCAGCTGGGAGGTGTCCGGCTCGACGCCGGCCGCCCGGAGCTTGGCGATCGCGCTCATCGTCGACGCGGCCATGCTCGCGTGCTGCCAGACCCGGGCCGCAACGCCGACCACCGAGGCCTCCTCGGCGTCCAGCTCGATGGCGGGCAGCTCGAACTCGCTGGACAGGATCCGATAGCCGGGCTCGTCGTCGAACAGCGGGTCGTAGTTGCCGACCTCGATCGGCACGCCGAGCGACCGGAGCTCATCCTTGTCCCGCTCGAAGGTCCGCTCGAAGGCCGCGTCACTGAGGTCGTGATAGCCCTCGACCGCCTCCCGGATCCGGCTCTTGGGAAGATAGCGACCCGAGACCAGGAGGCAGATGGTCAGGTTGAGGATTCTCTCGGTCTTGCGCGGTGCCATGCGTGGTCTACTTCCTCACCTGTGCGTCGCTGAGCACGTTATCAGGGAGGTGGGCGTTGGCCATGGACCTCGGGGCCGGCCGATATGCGCCCAGTCCGACCGGAGACCTGCACCTCGGGAACCTCCGGACGGCCGTGCTGGCCTGGCTGTTCGCCCGCTCCACCGGTCGGCGGTTCCTGCTGCGGATCGAGGATCTTGACGCATCGCGGGTGCGCCCCGGCGTGGCCGCGCGGCAGTACGCGGATCTGACCGCGCTCGGAGTGACGTTCGACGGGGTCCCGGTGGTGCAGTCCCAGCGAGGACCGGCGTACCGGGCGGCGCTGGCGGCGATCGCTGATCAGACCTACGAGTGCTACTGCACCCGGAGGGAGATCGCCGAGGCCGCCTCGGCGCCGCACGGGGTGCAGCACTACCCGGGCACCTGCCGGAATCTGTCGGACGCCGATCGGGCCGATCGGCGACGGGTCCGGTCGCCGGCGTTAAGACTGCGGGCCGACGGCGCGCGGCAGACCGTGCACGACCTGCTGCACGGCGAGGTCACCGGAAGGGTCGAGGACTTCGTGGTGCGACGCAACGACGGCGTGGCGGCGTACAACCTGGCCGTGGTGGTGGACGACGCGGCCAGCGGCGTGGACCAGGTGGTCCGCGGTGACGACCTGTTGCCGGCGGCGATCAACCAGGCCTATCTCGCAACCGTGCTCGGCGCGGTCCCTCCGACCTACGCCCACGTTCCCCTGGCCGTGAACGCCGAAGGTCGCCGGCTGGCCAAGCGTGACGGCGCGGTGACCATGCCGGACCTGGCCGGCCGCGGCGTCGGTTCGGCCGCCGTGCTGGCGATGATCACCGACTCGCTCGGCCTCCCGGCCGCGCGGCGCCTGGCAGACCTGTTGCCCGCCTTCGATCCGGCCGCGCTGCCCCGGGAGCCGTGGGTGTTCCCTGGAAATCGCACCCGATGATGCGGAATCGGCTCGATATCGGCGTTTTCGGCGTCGATCGAGTGCAGATTCCAGGGTTGCCAGCGAATACAGTCGGCCCGTGATCATCTGGGCCGATGGCGAAGTGACGGCGATCCGCGGGCAGTGGCGCGGAGCCGTGGAACTCACCGCCATCCGGCACGACACCGGTGCCGATGTCCGCGCCCTGGTCTACACCGACCTGATGGCCGCCCCGACGATCGGCGACCGGGTGCTGCTCAATGTGGCGGCCCTGGACCGCGGTCTCGGCACCGGTGGGTACGCGCTGGTCATCGCGGTGCTCGACGGTGCCGGGAGGGTCGGCGCCCAGCCCCCGCAGCCGGCCGGGCATCTGGTCAAGGCCCGCTATCTGCCGCTGCAGGCCATGGTCGCCGGCGCGGACGAGCAGGGATCCGACCATCACGACCTGCTCGCTGACGCCGACTCGCTGGACGCGATGCCGGTGCTGGTCGCGGACCTGCATTCCGCTCTGGCCCCGGCGCTGCTGGCCATCGCCCATGATCGACCGGGCACTCGCGTCGTCTATGTGATGAGCGATCAAGGCGCGCTGCCGCTGGCCTTCTCGCGGTCCGTGGCCGCCCTGCGTGATGCCGGGCTGCTCGCCGCGACGGTGACCGTCGGACAGGCGTTCGGCGGCGATCTGGAGGCCGTCACCGTGCACTCCGGTCTGCTGGCGGCCAGGCTGGCTCAGCACGCCGACCTGGCCGTCGTGACCCAGGGCCCGGGGAATCTCGGCACCGGCACCCGCTGGGGCTTCTCCGGGGTGAGTGCGGGCGAAGCCGTGAACGCCGCCTCGATCCTGGGCGGCCGACCGGTCGGCTCGCTGCGCATCTCCGGAGCCGACGCCCGGCAGCGGCACCGCGGCATCTCGCACCACAGCCTCACCGCCTACGGCCGGGTCGCGCTGCGAGCGGCCGACATCGCGGTGCCGGACTTCGCTGCCGACGGCTCGGCGGATGTCGCGGACCTGGTGGCACCGATCGCCGCCGCACTACCCGCTCTGAGCCGGCACCGGCTCGTCACCGTCGCGCTGGCCGGTCTGCGGGACGCCTTGGCCGCGTCACCCGTACGACTCTCCAGCATGGGCCGGGGACTCGATGCGGACCCGGGCTACTTCCTCGCCGCAGCGGCGGCCGGGCGGCACGCCGCCGCCCTGCTGGATCACTGACTGGCGGCGAAGAGGACGTCGACGACCATCACCGTGGTCTCGGTCGGCGAGATCGACGGCGTCTGGTTGCCTTCGGGATAGCTTTCGGACGGCGGGATGACCAGCAGCACCCGGCTGCCGACCGTCTTGCCAGTCAAGCCCTTGACCACCCCGGGCACCAGACTGGACAGCGGGACCTCGGCCGGGTGCCTTGCCGTAGGTCTCCTCGAGCACCTTGCCGTCGCTCCAGCGCACCCATCGGTAGTTCATGGTGATCGCGTCACTCTCGGCGACCTTCTTGCCCTTGCCCTCGATCAGGGTCTCGGCCTGCAGTTCGGCCGGAGGATCGGACTTGGGGATCGTGATCTCCGGTACCCCGCCCTTGTCGGTGACCGTCGGCAGCCCAGCCTTGGCATGCCTTCTTCGTGCCCTCCGGCCCTTCAAGCGGCACCGCGACGATATCGACCACGAACACCAGCGTGTCGCCCATCTTCACACCGATCTGCGGGTTGCCGCCGCTGCCGTCGTAGCCGTCCGCACCGGGCATGGCGATCAGTACCCGGCTCCCCTCGTGCTGTCCGACCAGCCCCTTCTGGAATCCGGGGACCACCTGGCCCAGGTTGAACGCGGCGGTCGTGCCTCGAGCTGAAGGAGTCGTCGAACATCTCGCCGGTGCGCGCGTTGTAGCCCGCGTAGTTCATCTCGACACTCTGTCCGGGCTTGACCGTCGTGCCCTTGGCATTGGGGTCCAGCACCTTGGTCCGGGTCTTGTCGACCGCCCACGGGTCGTCGATGGTGACCTTCGGGGCCTTGCCCATCTCTCCGGACACCTTGATGTCGTCGAGATTGTCCGACGGCTTGACCGGCTTGGCCGACTTGCTGGGGCTGGGGCTCGGGGTCGGCGTGCTGCTGGACGACGCGGGGGCCGACGGCGACGCGGTCGCCGCGGCGTCGGGATTGTCCTTGCCGCAGGCTCCGAGCAACAGGGAGGCGCTGAGCCCGAGGACGATCACGGTCACAGCTTGAGAGGAACGCACCGGCAAACCTTACAGGGTGTTGCTATCGACTCCAGGGAACGCGAAAGCCGGGGTCCGCGCTGCTTCCGCGGCCAGGCTTCAGGACCCGCGCATGCTGGCGATGAGCCGGTCGACTCGATCGTCGGTGGATTGGAAGGGGTCCTTGCAGAGGACGGTGCGCTGGGCCTGGTCGTTCAGCTTCAGGTGGACCCAGTCGACGGTGTAGTCGTTGCGTCCCTCCTGGGCGGCGCGGATGAAGTCGCCGCGCAGCTTGGCCCGCGTGGTCTGCGGGGGGACCGCCTTGGCCCGGAAGATCGCGGGATCGTGGGTGACCCGAGCCGCCTGGCCGCGCGCCTCCAGGATGGAGAAGATCCCCCGGCCGCGCCGGATGTCGTGGTAGGCGAGATCCAGCTGGGCGATCCGCGGATCGGCGAGACTCATCTCGTGCTTGGCCGCGTACCGGTCGAGCAGCCGGAGTTTGATCGCCCAGTCGATCTCGGTATCGATCAGGCCGAGCTTGTCCTCCCCCACGGCGCGCAGCGTGCGCTCCCACAGATCGAGGACCCGGTCGATGACGGCGGTGCCGAGATTCTCCCGCCGGACGAACTCGGCGACCTTCTCGTAGTACTCGGTCTGCAGTTCCAGCGCGGAGATCCGCCGCCCGTTGGAGAGCGCCACCTTCACCTGCCCGGTACGGTCCCGGCTCATGTCCCGGATCGCCCGGATCGGGTTCTCCAGGGTGAAGTCGCGCATCGGCACGCCGGCCTCGATCAGCCGCAGCACCAGTTCCGCCGTGCCGACCTTCAGCAGCGTCGTCGTCTCACTCATGTTGGAGTCACCGACGATGACGTGCAGGCGGCGGTAGCGCTCCGGATCGGCGTGCGGCTCGTCGCGGGTGTTGATGATCGGCCGGCTCCGGGTGGTCGCCGAGGACACGCTCTCCCAGATGTGCTCGGCCCGCTGGCTGACGCTGTACTCCGCACCGCGCGCCGTGTGCAGCACCTTGCCGGCCCCGCAGATCAGCTGCCGCGAGACCAGGAACGGCACCAGCACGTCGGTGATCTTGGAGAAATCGCCGATCCGGGAGATCAGGTAGTTCTCGTGGCAGCCATAGGAGTTGCCGTGGCTGTCGGTGTTGTTCTTGAACAGGTAGATGTCACCGCTGATGCCCTCGCTCGCCAGCCGCTGCTCGGCGTCGATGATCAAATCCTCGAGGATGCGCTCGCCGGCCCGGTCATGGTTGATCAGTTGCACCAGGTCGTCGCACTCCGCGGTGGCGTACTCCGGGTGCGATCCCACGTCGAGATAGATCCGCGATCCGTTGCGCAGAAAGACATTGCTGCTCCGGCCCCAGGTCACGACGCGCCGGAAAAGATAGCGCGCCACCTCGTCGGGGGTCAGCCGCCGGGTGCCGCCCGACGTGCAGGCCACCCCGTACTCGGTCTCCAGCCCGTAGATCCGCCGGTCCATATCCACCCTTCCGCGCGCCTACGCCGCGACCTCGGCCCAGCCCCTCGGGTCAGCCGCCGGTCAGATCCAGCAGCGCACCGAGCTCGTCGCGGGTCAGCTCTCGGAACTCGCCGACCTTGAGAGTGCCCAGCCGTACGGGTCCGATGCCGGTCCGCGACAGCCGGCGCACCGGGTGGCCGACCGCCTCCATCGTACGGCGGACGATCCGATTCCGACCCTCAGTCAACGTGATCTTGACCAGTGTCTTCTCCCCGGCGGTGGAGACGAGCTTGACCGACGTCGGATGCACCGGACCGTCCTCGAGCGTGACGCCCTGCCGCAACCGCGCCAGCGTGTGCGGGTTCACCGCCCCCTCGACCTCCACCAGGTAGGTCTTCGGCACCTCGTACGAGGGATGCGCGAGCCGGTGCGCGAAGTCGCCGTCGTTGGTCAAGATCAACAAGCCCTCGGTCTCGGTGTCCAGCCGACCGACATGGAAGAGCCGGTCATTGGCCGAACGCCGGCCGGGAACCTTGCCCACCAGGAGGTCGGCGAGCGTACGCCGGCCCTCCGGATCGTCCATCGTCGAGACCACCCCGCGCGGCTTGTTGAGCACCAGGTAGAGATGCCGACGCGGCGGCGGGATCCGCGAGCCGTCGACCCGGATCACGTCGCGCTCGGGGTCGACCCGCAGGCCCTGCTCGAGCGACCACCCGGCCGTTGACCTCGACCCGGCCCTCGCTGATCATGATCTCGCAGGCCCGCCGGGACGCCAGACCGGCGCTGGCCAGGACCTTCTGCAGGCGGATTCCATCGGTGTCAGGCATCTTCGCGCCCTTCGACGGGCTCAGGGACGAGGTGGACGGGGCCCGGGAAGCGTGGGATCGGGCTCGGGCTGCGGGCGGCCGGGTTCGGCGAGCTGGCTCAGCTCGGCCTCGAGGTCCTCGACCTCGGGCAGGTGCGGAGCGAGCGGTGGCAGGTCGTCGAGCGACCGCAGCCCCAGCCGCTCCAGGAAGTAGCTGGTGGTCGCGAACACCACCGCGCCGGAGTCCTGGTCGTGGCCGGCCTCCTCGATCAGCCCGCGGGCCAGCAGCGTCCTGATCACCCCGTCGACGTTCACCCCGCGGACCGCCGACACCCGGGCCCGGGAGATCGGCTGGCTGTAGGCGATCACCGCCAGGGTCTCCAGCGCGGCCTGGGAGAGTCGCGACTGCTGGCCCTCCAGCACGTACCGGCTGACCAGCTCGGCATGCTCCTCGCGGGTGTAGTAGCGCCAGCCACCACCGACCTGCCGCAGGTCGAACCCGCGCCCGGTCTCGTCGTAGAACGCGGCCAGCTCGGCGAGGGCGTCGGCGACCACGGTCTCCGGGACCCCGATCACCTGGGCCAGCTCGGTCTCGCCCATCGGCTCCACGGCCATCAGCAGCAACGCCTCGATCGCCCCGGCCACCTCGGCCGCCGACTTGTCCGAACCGGCCTGCGCCGACACCCCAGCTGCGCGCCGACCCGTCGGGGTCGTCGATCAGGTCGGTCACGGTGTCTCCTCGGGGGCCGGCTCGTCGAACTCCGGCGAGATGTCCAGCTCGCCATCGTCGCTGCCCGTCCAGCGAATGGTCAACTCGCCGAGCGGCGTCAGCTGCTCGAAGGCGACCGCGCCCTCCCGGAACAGCTCGAGCAGGGCGAGGAAGCGGGCCACCGTGGTGACCAGGTCCGGCGAGTCGCCGGTCAGCGCCCGGAAGGTCAGCGTGCGCTGCCGGCGCAGCCGGTCCACCACGATCGCGGCCTGCTCCCGGACGCTCACCGCGGGCGCATGCAGGTGGGCCAGCGACAGCACGTCGGCCTGCTTGGGCGCCATCGCCTTGGCCGCCAGCGCGGCGAACCGCTCCGGGCTGATGGTGAGCTGCACCTCGGGCAGCAGCGAGGCGAACCGCGGCTCGACCCCGACGTCGCGCGGGAACCGCCGGCCCTGCACGGCCAGAGTCGCGGCGATCCAGGCCGCCACCTCCTTGTAGGCCCGGTACTGCAGCAGCCGGGCGAACAGCAGGTCCCGGGCCTCCAGCAGGGCCAGATCCTCGGGGTCGTCGATCTCACCCGACGGGATCAGCCGCGCCGCCTTGAGATCCAGCAGGGTCGCGGCGACCACGATGAACTGGCTGGTCTGATCCAGGTCCCAGGCGCTGCCGGCGGCCTTGATGTGGCCGATGAACTCGTCGGTGACCTGGGAGAGCGCCACCTCGGTGATGTCGAGCTTGTGCCGGGAGATCAGCTGCAGCAGCAGGTCGAACGGACCCGTCGAAGTTGTCGAGGTGGACGTCGAACCGTCGTGCCCGTCGACAGCTGCGCCTCGGGGCGGATCAGCCGCGAGCCAGGTCGAACGTCCTGAGCCCGTCGAGTCGCTCCGGCCTGTCGGACCGGCGACCGCCGTAGATCGATCACGGCTGCGACAGCCGGCGGACCAGCTCCGACTCGTCGGCCCGGCGCCTCCAAGTCGGCCAGGGCCGCGGCGATCGCCTCGCGGACGATCCGCCCCGATCCACCGCCATGCCGTGCCGGGCCCGCAGGGTGAGCCGCGCCTGCTCCAGGGCCAGCAACTCGTCACCGCTCACGTAGACGGTGATCTTCTCGTCGTGCCGGACCCGTCCCGATCCGGGCGGCGCCGGATCCGGTCCGGCGATCGAGCATCGGGGCGGGCTGCCCGTCCTCGTTGTCGGTCGGGCGGAACAGTTCCGAGGCCCCGGGCAGCCTCACGCGGCGTGACATCGGGCGAGCACCTCGCGGGCCAGGTTGCGGTAGCCTCGGCCCCCGGCGAGGTGGTGGCGTACGTGGTGATCGGCTCGCCGGCGACCGTGGTCTCCGGGAACTTGACCGTCCGCCTGATCACGGTGTGGAAGACCCGGTCGCCGAACGCCTGCGACCACCCGTTCCAGGACCTCGCGGCTGTGCAGCGTACGCGGGTCGTACATGGTGCCGAGGATGCCGAGGATCTCCAGCTGCGGGTTGAGCCGGTCCTGCACCTTGGCGATCGTGTCGGTTAGCAGCGCGATCCCCCGCAGCGCGAAGAACTCGCACTCCAGCGGCATGATCACCTTGTCCGCCGCGGTCAGCGCGTTGATCGTCAGCAGACCGAGCGAGGGCGCGCAGTCGATCAGGATCACGTCGTAGCGGTCCTCGATCTTCTCCAGCACCCGCAGCAGCGTCTGCTCGCGGGCCACCTCCGAGACCAGCTGCACCTCGGCCGCGGAGAGGTCGATGTTGCTCGGCAGGATGTCCAGGCCCGGGCACCTCGGTGGGGTTGATCACGTTCTCGACGGTGGTGTCCCGGCCGAGCAGCACGTTGTAGATGCTGTGCTCGAGGGTGTGCGGGTTGACGCCGAGGCCCGACCGACAGCGAGCCCTGCGGATCGAAGTCGACCAGCAGCACCTTGCGGCCGACCTCGGCCAGCGCCGCGC
Organism: uncultured Actinomycetota bacterium; assembly: GCA_963723815.1. Lineage (GTDB taxonomy): Bacteria > Actinomycetota > Actinomycetes > Propionibacteriales > Propionibacteriaceae > Microlunatus. Next base: position 57,395 of record CAVRSH010000013.1, read on the forward strand.
CCAGGTTGATGGTGCTCGTGGTCTTGCCGACCCCGCCCTTCTGGTTGCACATCGCGATGATCATCGCCGGGCCGTGGGCGAAGATCGGCGGCGGCTCGGGCAGATCCGGCCAGGGCCGTCCGGTCGGTCCGATCACCACCTCGGGTGCGGCAGCCGGGGTCGGCGATCGGGCTCGCTGGATCTGCTCCGGCCGCCGGCTCGGAGCAGGTCGACCAGCGTCGGCGACGACGCGTGACCGTCGTGGGACTCGTCCACGGCTGCCTCCCTCGATCGCCTGATCCGCTCCCGAAGGACTCTAGTACGGAGGCGGCGGTCAAGGGGCTCCCCACATGCCGAGTTGTCAGACTCTCTGGTCGCTCTGGCGCGTTCAGAGTCTGACAAGTCGGCGTTCAGAGCGCTCGGGGATGAGACGATCAGATAGACCTCGCGGAGGTGGTCGACGGTGACCAGGGTGTAGATCTGCGTGGTGGTCACCGAGGCGTGGCCGAGCAGTTCCTGCACCACCCGGACGTCGGCCCCGCCGTCCAGCAGGTGGGTGGCGAACGAGTGGCGCAGGGTGTGGGGTGACACGTCGGCCTGGATCCCGGCCTTCTCGGCGACCGTCTGGATGATCGTCCAGGCGCTCTGCCGGGACAGCCGCCCGCCGCGAGCGTTCAGGAACAGCGCGGGCTTGCCCGGGCCCTTGGCCGCCAGGGCCGGACGGGCCCGGACCAGGTAGCCGTCCAGGGCCGCGCGGGCGTACGAGCCGAGCGGCACGATCCGCTCCTTGCTGCCCTTACCGAACAGTCGCAGCCCCGGGCTGGGTTCGCCGGCCGGCACGGCCAGCAGCCGGGAGACGTCGTCGACGTCCAGCGCGACGGCCTCCGACACCCGGGCGCCGGTGCCGTAGAGAAGTTCGAGCAGCGCGGCGTCCCGCAGCCCGAGCGCGGTACGCGGGTCCGGCACGTCGAGCATCGACTGGACCTGGTCGAGGCTGAGGGCTTTCGGCAGTCGCCTGGACGGACGCGGCGGCTGGACCGCGCGAGCCGGGTCGTCGAGGGTCACCCCTTCATCGAGGGCGAAGCGATGCAGGCTGCGGACCGCGACGACGGCGCGGGCCACACTCGCCGGAGCGAGCGACGCGGTCCGCAACGACGCCGCATAGTCGTTGATCATCGGCGCCGTGATCATGGTCGGGTCGTCGATCCCTTGCTCGGCGAGGAATCCGGTGTAGCGGCCAAGATCACGACGGTAGGCCGCGATGGTGTGCGGGGACATCCCGCGCTCGACGCTCAGATGATCAAGGAAGGACGACACCAGTCCCGCCACGCCGAGCGTCACCGCCGACCGTCCGATGAGACGTCGACTCAGCCGAGCACGTCGGCGAGCTCGCGATGCTTGAGTTCGTGCGCCTGGGCGACCGGCGCGTAGGTGACCTCGCCGGCGTAGGTGTTGAGCCCAAGCGCCAGTGCCGGATCGCTGCGCAGCGCGTCCCGCCAGCCCTTGTCGGCCAGGCTGAGCGCGTACGGCAGGGTCACGTTGGTCAGTGCGTAGGTGGAGGTGTTCGGCACCGCGCCAGGCATGTTGGCCACGCAGTAGAACACCGAGTTGTGCACCAGGTAGGTCGGCTCGGCATGCGTGGTGGGCCGGCTGTCCTCGAAGCAACCGCCCTGGTCGATCGCGATGTCGACCAGCACGCTGCCGGGCCGCATCCGGGAGACCAGTTCGTTGCTGATCAAGGTGGGCGCCTTGGCGCCCGGCACCAGCACGGCGCCGATCACCAGATCGGCGTCGAGGACCGCCCGCTCGACCTCGTACGCGTTGGAGGCGACGGTCTGCAGGTGTCCCTGGTAGATCCGGTCCGCATCCCGCAACTTGTCGATGTTCCTGTCCAGCAACAAAACCTCGGCCTGCATGCCGAGCGAGATGGCCGCGGCGTTCATCCCGGAGACGCCGGCACCGATCACCACGACCTTCGCCGCGTAGACCCCGGACACGCCGCCCATCAAGGTGCCGCGGCCACCGCCCTGGCGCATCAGGTGGTAGGCGCCGACCTGCGGAGCCAGCCGACCGGCGACCTCACTCATCGGAGCGAGCAGCGGCAGCGCGCCGTTGCCGTTCTGCACGGTCTCGTAGGCGATCCCGGTCACCTTGCGGTCGACCAGCGCCCGGGTGCAGTCCCGGCTGGCGGCCAGGTGCAGGTAGGTGAACAGCGTCTGACCCTCGCGCATCCGCTCGTACTCGACGGCGATCGGCTCCTTGACCTTCAAGATCAACTCCGCCCGGCCCCACACCTGATCATGGTCGGGAACGATGGTGGCGCCGGCGGCCCTGAACTCGTCGTCGGTGATCGAGGACCCAGCGCCGGCACCGGCCTGGACCAGGACCTCGTGCCCGTGGCGAGTGAACTCATTGACACCGGAGGGTGTGATCGCGACCCGGTACTCGTGGTTCTTGATCTCGGTAGGCACGCCGACCTTCATGCAACCCTCCTGATGGAACATCTCGCCTGTTCGCCGATCATGTCACGATTAATTGAGGTCCGCTTGGGCCCCCGTCGCCCGAATTTCGGCACGGGCCGTGCGCCGCCGGTGGCTGAGCTCCCGAGCCCCCGGGTGCCGATCGAATACGGTGCCCGGGTGACTTCAGCGAATCCGTACCGTCCAGGCCGCACCCACACGTCGCGGACGTTCCCGGTGGTCCCGCCGATCTACCAGACCACGACCTTCGAGCTGGACGAGACGTCGTACGCCGACATCCAGTCCGCCGGCGGGTTGCACGAGACCTGGTACTCGCGGTTCAACAATCCGACCGTCGACGCCGCGGCCGCCGAGGTCGCCCGACTCCACGGCGCCCGGCAGTCACTGGTCACCGCCAGCGGCATGGCGGCGATCGCGACCACCCTGGTCACCCTGCTGCGCAGCGGCGACACGCTGCTGGCCTCCAAGCAGGTCTACGGCGACACCGACGATCTGCTGCGCCGCGACCTGCCGGCGCTGGGCATCGAGGTGTTCCGGATCGATGCCTTCGACACCGACGGCTGGATCCACCAGATCAGGACCCGCCGGCCGGCTGTGGTCTACGGCGAGACGCTGTCCAATCCCGCCCTGCGGCTGATGGACGTGCCTTCGATCGCCCAGGCGGCGCACGTCGCGGGCGCCCGACTCGTGGTCGACAACACCTTCGCGACACCGTTCTGCGTCAAGCCGCTGGAACTGGGCGCCGATGTGGTGGTCGAGTCGGCGACCAAGTTCCTGGCCGGCCACTCCGACGTGGTGGTCGGCGCCGTGACCACCGACGACCCGGCCCTGCACGAGGAGATCCAGCGGCGGCTGATCACCTTCGGCGGCTGCGCCGACCCGCACGCGGCCTTCCTGCTGTGGCGGGGAATGCGGACGTTCCGGGTGCGGCTGACCGAGGCCTGCCGGACGGCCGGCGCGCTGGCCGACCAGTTGGCCAAGGAGCCCGGCGTCCGCGAGGTCGTCTATCCGGGTCGCGACGACCACGCCGACGCCGGGCCGGTGGTCGCCCGGGTGATGCCGGGTGCGGCCGGCGCGATGCTCACGCTGGTCGTCGAGGGTGGCGACCAGCGGGCGGCGGCGATGCTCCGAGCCCTCTCGGTGGCGGTGGAGGCGACCAGCCTTGGCGGGGTCGAGACCCTGGCCAGCACGCCGTTCAACTCCTCGCACTTCAACATGACCGGCGAGGAACGGCTGGCAGCGGGCATCCAGCCCGGCACGGTGCGGCTGTCCATCGGGCTCGAGGGCGAGGACGCGCTGCTGGAGGACCTCAGGCAGGCCCTGGACGCGACCTCAGACACCACGGGCTGAGGCGGGGCCGCGCAGCCGCTCGATCCGGTAGCGGAGCATGTCCTTCGGCTCGCCGCCGACGTCGCTGTGTCCGGGCATCAGTCCGAGGTAGTGGAACCCGCACTTCTCGGCGACTCGGATGGAGCCGGCGTTCCACGGCTCGATGAACAACTCGACCCGAACGATCCCCGGCAGCGTCCAGGCGAAGCCGAGCAGCGCCCGCAACGCCTCCGCTGCGGCGCCGCGACCGCGACGGCTCGGGGCGATCACGTATCCGGCAGTCGCCGGGAGGTCACCGTTGATCCACAGGCCCGCGCCGCCGATTGCCTCGTCGGTGTCCCGATCGGCGACCGCGAACGAATAGCCCACTCCGTCGCTCAGCCGCTGATGCTGGCGCCGCAGATAGGCCACGCCCTCGGCCTCGGTGAACGTCGACGGCACAGTGCCGATCAGCGGCACGTACGGATCGGCCGAGAGCTCCGCAACCAGAGGAAGATCATCATCGCGATAGGGCCGCAACCGCACCGACCCGTAGGCCGGCAACGGGTCGGGCCAGTGCAAGGCGCACATCAGACCTCCGTCCGGGCGAGGACATCAGACCAGTGTCGTGCTAGTCAAGTTGCTTGACCCTTGGCGGCGTTCAGGTGCGTGCATCGCAAGGCCGACGAGGAAGGGATACCGGGTCGTATCACGACCGAGGAGAACGTGTTGGCGCGGAGCGCCGCCTCCGGCGAACAGGCGAGGTGCGTGCCTGGGCGTCGCCAAGGGTTGAGAGACTTGGCTAGCACGACACTAGGCTGGACGGAAGTGATGCCGTGATGGTGCTGCCGAACACGAGACCGAGCCTGACCAGCCGCGACTGGGTCTCCGAATACGCCCGGCTCTCCGCCGCCGACCAGGAATCCGGGCTGGCCGCGGAGGATCTCGAGCGGCTGGCCGTCGCCGCACACCTGCTCGGCGAGGACGAGCGGGTGGTAGCCCTGCGCGACCGCGCCTACCAGGACTACCTGGCTCGCGGCATGCCGGCCGAGGCCGCGCGCTGCGTCTTCTGGATCGGTTTCCATCTCGGCAACGCCGGACAAGTGCGGTCGGGCCGGCGGCTGGCTCGCCCGGCTTCGCCGGATCGTCGAGGAAGCCGATCCCACCGGCCCGATGTCGGCGCTGCTCCTGTTGCCACAAGCCGTCCCGCTGATGTATGCCGGGGACGCGCAACAGGCGGCGCCGTTGTTCGAACAGGCGTGCGCGATCGCCCGCTCGGCGGCCGACGACGACCTGTACACCCTCGCCTGCCTCGGCCTCGGCCGCTGCCTGGTGATGCTCGGTCGGCCGGCCGAGGGCGTGGCCCTCATCGACGAGGCCCTGGTCAACGTCACCTCCGGCCGGGTGGCGCCGCAGGTCAGCGGCATGGCCTACTGCGCGATGATCTCGATGTGCATGCAGCGCTTCGACATCGAACGCGCCGGCGAGTGGACCATCGCCCTCAGTGACTGGTGCGAAGCCCAGGCGGGCCTGGTTCCCTACCGCGGCATCTGCCGGCTGCATCGGGCCGAGATCCTCCAGTTGCGCGGGTCCTGGGACGCGGCCGCCGGCGAGGCTGAGCAACTGACCGGTCCGCCGCCGCCACCGGGCTCGGTCGGCGGTGCCGCGCACTACCGCCTCGCGGAGCTCTACCGGTTGCGCGGCCGGCTCGACCTGGCGGAGCGGTCGTACGCGGCCGCGGCCGCCGGTGGCCAGGAGGTGCAACCCGGACTGGCGCTGCTCCGGTTGGCCCAGGGCCGGCCCGCGGCCGGTATCGCCGGACTGGATCGGGCCCTGGCCGAGGCGGCGCCGGATGCCGACCGGCCGCGCCTGCTGGCCGCGCGGGCCGAACTGGCGATCGACGCCAAGGATCTGGACGGTGCGCGGCTGGCCTCGTCGGAGTTGACCGAGCTTGCCGAGCAGACACCGATGCCCTACGTCGTGGCCCTGGCCGCCCACGCCGCCGGACTGATCCGACTGGCCGACGGCGACCCGCAGGCCGCGTTGCGTCAGTTCCGCCGGTCCTGGTCGGCCTGGCAGCGGGTCGACGCCCCGTACGAGGCCGCACTGGCCCGGATGCAGGTGGGAGCGGCCTGCCGGGCGCTGGGCGACGAGGACGCCGCGCAGATGGAGCTGGACGCGGCGCGTACGGTGCTGCAGCAGCTCGGGGCGCCGGTCGACCGCGCCGGATCGACCGGCGCCGATTCCGACGGTGCACTGTCGGCTCGGGAGCGGGAGGTGCTCGCTCTCGTCGTCCGCGGTGAGTCGAACCGTCAGATCGCCGCCGCCCTGTTCCTCAGCGAGAAGACCGTCGCCCGCCATGTCAGCAACATCTTCGGCAAGATCGGGGTGAACAGCCGCGCGGCAGCGACCAGCTACGCGTACCAGCACGGTCTGGTCTAGAGGCCGTCTGCCGGCAGTGCCGAGAAACCCCCGGGCGTCAGCCCGCCTGATTGCGCAGATCTACCCATCCCCGCCCGCGGGAGCTTTGGACGATTCTCCCGATGCGCCCGCCGGCGGTCCGCTCCTACGGTGAAATCACCGGAACACCGAGGAGGATGCAATGACCGAAGTCGTGCCCACCGTGATCATCGGCGGCGGCCAGGCGGGGCTGGCGATGGGCTACCACCTGAAGCTGGCCGGCGAACCGTTCGTGATCATCGACGCCGGACAGCGGGTCGGCGACTCCTGGCGCGCCCGCTGGGATTCGCTCCGGCTCTTCTCCCTGCCCCGGTACGCCAGCCTGCCCGGTTGGCCGATCCGCACTGACAGCTTCCCGACCCGCGACGAGATGGCCGACTACCTGGAGGCGTACGCCGAGCACTTCGACCTGCCGGTCCGCACCAATACCCGGGTCGAGCGGCTGACTCGCACCGACGACGGATTCCTGCTGGAGACCTCCGCCGGCCCGCTGCGGGCCGGCCGGGTGATCGTCGCCAGTGGCGTCTATCACACGCCGCGGATTCCGGCGTTACGCCGACGAACTGGACCCGGCGATCACCCAGCTGCATTCGAGTCGGTACCGCAACGCCGGTCAACTGCTCGACGGTCCGGTGCTGATCGTCGGCGCCGCCAACTCCGGCGCCGACATCGCCCTGGAGTCCACCGCCGCCGGGCACCCGACCTGGCTGGCCGGTCGGCATCCGGGGCAGATCCCGTTCCGGATCGAATCCGTGCGAGCGAAGGTTCTGGTCCCGATCGTGATGTTCGTCTTCCGCCGGGTGCTGACGCTCAACACCCCGATCGGCCGCAAGGCCCGAGCCGCGATCCACGGGCACGGCGTGAATCTGGTCCGGGTGAAGCTGGCCGATCTGGACGCCGCCGGCGTGCAGCGGATCGGCCGGATCGAAGGTCTTCGGGACGGCTGGCCGGTGACCGCCGACGGCGAGGTGCTCGAGCCGAGGACCGTCGTCTGGTGCACCGGCTTCCGGCCGGACTACCGCTGGATCGATCTGCCGGTGACCGATGCCGAGGGCGAGATCCAGCACGAGCGCGGGGTGTCCACCGAACCGGATCTGTATTTCATCGGTCTGGAGTTCCAGTTCTCGGCGGCGTCGGCGACGATCCAGGGTCTTGATCAGGACGCGCGGTACCTGATGCGGGCCATCCAGCGCGCCGGAACCCCGGCCCTCAAGGCTTCCGCGGATCCCGTCGTCAGCCCGCGAGCCGCTTGACCATGCGGGCGGACCAGGGCGAGTCGGCCGCTCGCAGAGTCGCGAAATCGTCCCGCTGACGGGCGGTCCAGGTGGCCAGCACGCCCGACACCAGGGTCGGGTTGTGCAGCCGGCCGTCGAGCACGGCGTCGACCAGATCATCGAGCGGGGCCCGCACGGTGTCCATGTGCGCCTCCTCGCCGCCGCGGACGAACCCGTCCGGCGCCTCGACCTCGGACAGGCCGCGAGCCAGGAAGATCCGCAGCGGTTCGCCGATGATGCCGGGGGTGGTGAACAGATCGACCAGCAGGTGCCAGGTGTCGGCCGCCAGGCCGACCTCCTCGGCGAGTTCTCGTCGCGCTGCGAGAAGCGGATCCTCACCGTCGACGTCCAGCAGTCCGGCGGGCGGTTCGATCAGCCGGTGCCGGACCGGGTGCCGGTACTGCCGGACCAGCACGACCCGATCATGATCATCGAGAGCGATGATGCCGACGGCGCCCGGATGGGCCAGGTACTCGCGCTTGATCAACTCGCCGTCCGGCGTCTGGATCTGATCTTCGACCAGGTCGACGATGGCGCCGTGCGCCGAGCACCTCGCTACCCACCACCGGCCAGGACTCCGGCGTATCCGCGAGCTCGCTCGCGGCCGAGGATGATCACCGGCGATCGCCGTCGACCGGCAACCGGGTGGCCAGCTTGCGATCCAGCGCGGCCTCGACCAGTCCGACGAACAGCGGGTGCGGCTTGGTCGGCCGGGACTTCAGTTCCGGGTGCGCCTGGGTGGCCACGAAGTAGGGGTGGACGTCGTTGGGCAACTCGATGAACTCGACCAGCTTGGTGTCCGGCGACGTGCCGCTGATCACCAGGCCGGCTTCCTCGAGCCGATCGCGGTAGGCGTTGTTGACCTCGTACCGGTGCCGGTGCCGCTCGTCCACCTGCGCCTGGCCGTAGCGTTTGGCCACCACCGAGCCGGGCAGCAGGTCGGCGGGATAGGACCCGAGTCGCATCGAGCCGCCAAGATCACCACCGCCGTCGACGATCGCCACCTGCTCGGCCATCGTCGCGATCACCTTGTGCGGCGAGTCCGGGTTGAACTCGCTGCTGTCGGCGCCGTCCAGACCGGCCAGGTGCCGCGCGACCTCGATCACCATGCACTGCAGCCCCAGGCACAGCCCCAGGATGGGGATCTGGCTCTCCCGGGCGAAGCGGACCGCGCCGACCTTTCCCTCGACGCCGCGGATCCCGAAGCCCCCGGGGATCACCACGCCGTCGACATCGCCGAGCGCCCGGGCCGCGCCCTCGGAGGTCTGGCAGTCGTCCGACGGCACCCAGCGGATGTTCACCTTGGCGTGGTTGGCGAAGCCACCGGCCCGCAGCGCCTCACTGACCGACAGGTACGCGTCGGGCAGGTCGATATACTTGCCGACCAGCGCGATGGTGACCTCTTCCTTCGGGTGATGCACCCGGTCCAGCAGGTCGTTCCACCGGGTCCAGTCGACATCGCGGAACCGCAGATCGAGCCGCCGCACCACGTACGCGTCCAGGCCTTCGGAGTGCAGCACCTTGGGGATGTCGTAGATGCTCGGTGCGTCGATGGCGGCGACCACGGCCTGCTCGTCGACGTCGCACATCAGCGAGATCTTCCGCTTCACCGACTCCGGGATGTCCCGGTCGGCGCGGCACACCACGGCGTCGGGCTGGATACCGACCTGGCGCAATGCGGCGACCGAGTGCTGCGTCGGCTTGGTCTTCAACTCTCCGCTGGGCCCGATGTAGGGGATCAGCGAGACATGCAGGAAGAACACGTTCTCCCGCCCGACGTCGTGTCGGACCTGCCGCGCGGCCTCCAGGAACGGGAGCGACTCGATGTCGCCCACCGTGCCGCCGATCTCATGGATCACCACGTCGATGTCCGGTCCGCCCATGGCGAGCATGGACTCCTTGATCTCGTTGGTGATGTGCGGGATGACCTGGACCGTGTCGCCGAGGTAGTCGCCGCGGCGCTCCTTGGCGATCACCGTCGAGTAGACCTTGCCGGTGGTGATGTTGGCCTCAGCGGACAGGTTGACGTTGAGGAAGCGCTCGTAGTGGCCGACATCCAGGTCGGTCTCCGCCCCGTCCTCGGTGACGAACACCTCACCGTGCTGGAACGGGTTCATGGTGCCCGGGTCCACGTTGAGATACGGGTCCAGCTTCTGCATGGAGACGCTGAGGCCACGGGCGACCAGCAGGCTGCCGAGGCTCGAGGCGGTCAGGCCCTTCCCGAGCGAGGACGCGACACCGCCGGTGACGAAGAGATGCTTGGTAAATTTCGCGCGGGAGCCCACGGGCCTCCAGCCTACGTCGTTATCGGCCGCGGACCGAATGACCCGCCGGAAGTCGCCTCGCTCAGCGTCGACTACGCCGCGTGCCACCGATCGCCAGCGCGATCAGCACGGCCGCGTAGCCGAGCGTCAGCGGCAGGCCGGTGGTCGGCACCAGGCCGATCACGAGCACCAGCGGCACCGCGGCCAACGGCCAGGGCCACACCGCCCGCCAGCTGCGCTGAGTGCCGCCCACGATCATCCCCACCCCACCGATGAACAGCCCGAGGCCGACGGCCAGCAGCCAGCCGTACGCCGACGGCAGCGGCGCGCTCGGGTGCAGCACCAGTTCCTCGATGCCCACCCCGGCCAGCACCACCCCGAAGGCCGTCGGCAGGTGCCCGTAGACGAAGAGGTCATGACGTTCGTCGACCGCCTCCTTCTCCGGCGCCGGATCCTCCGCGGCGTCCTGGAGCTCGTCGGCGCTGTCCCGGGCCCCGACATCGAAGTAGATCCACCACATCGCCCCGGCGACCGAGAACCCGACCGCGGCGACGGCGACGCTCGGGCCGGCCCAGTGCGCCTCGTAAACGCCGCGGACCCCGCCGCCGACCGCTTCGCCGAGGACCAGGATGACCAGCAGGGCGAAGCGCTCCGGCAGGTGCTCGACATGCAGCGGAAGCTTGTCCCGGCGCAGGGTGGCCAGGGCCGGACCGAAGGCGTCGATGGCCACGGCCACTCCCCAGAGCAGGTAGCGGATGTCGCCGGGGGTGGCGATCGAGACGGCCCAGACGACACTGCTCAGCCCGATCACGATCAGATAGACGTTGATGGTCGGCCGGGCATCCGGCAGGTGCCGCCAGGCCCGGAGGTAGAGCCCGAGCAGGATCAGTCGGCTGGCCAGATAGCAGACCGCGAACGGGACCGCGGTCGAGCCGACCGCGTCCGCGCCACTGGCCGCACAGCCGGCGATCGCGCCGGTGGCCAGCAGCTTGGCCAGTCGGAAGATCAGGTCGTCGGTGTCGAACCGGTTGGCGTACAGGGTGAAGCCGACCCAGGAGAACCAGATCGCGACGAAGAGGCCGGCCAGGGTGGCCAGGCCGAGCCAGCTCAGATCGTCCACGAAGGCGCCGGCCAGTTGCATGATCACCAGCACGTAGGCCAGGTCGAAGAACAGCTCCAGCCGGCTGGCCGTGCCCTCCCGCCCGAGGTGGAGCCGAGGCGGCCGGATCATCGGGACCGATCCGGGCTCGCCCTCCGCCCTCACCGGTCCGCCCGGAGGGCCGCGTAGCGGGCGAGGAGATCCTCGACCACATCGTCCTCGTCCGGCCAGCCGGCCGCCTGCCGCAGGCTCGCCGCGGCCAGCCGGGCCCGCTCCTGCGGATCGTCGGCCAGCGCGACCAGCCGGCGCACCGTGCCGGCGGCGTCGCCGGGCTCGACCAGCACGGCCGCGTCACCGACCAGTTCCTCGATGCCACCGACCCGGGTGCTGATCAGCGGCAGTCCGGACAGCAGCGCCTCCTGGGCCACCAGCGCGCGGGCCTCCCAGGTCGAGGTCAGCAGGGCCAGATCGGCGGCGTGCAGCAACGACGGCATGTCGTCGCGGTGACCGAGCAACCTGATCCGGGAACCGTCGTCGGCGATCCGCCGCTCGAGCGCCGGCCGCTCGGGCCCCTCGCCGACCACCACGAACTGCAGGTCGGCCCGGTCCCGGACCGCGGCGGCGACGTCCGCGAGCAGGCCGAGATTCTTCTGCGGCGCCAGCCGGCTCACCGTCAGCACCATCAGGTCGTCGGGCGACAGCCCGAGCCTGGCTCGTTCCTCCTCGCGACTGACGGTCGCGACGGGTAGCGCCGGGGCCGCGACCGGCGCCAACTGCGCCCGCCGGGCGCCCAGCCGGATCGCCTCGGCGACCAGATCGCTGCTCGCCCCCAGGGTCAGATCGGCCCCGCGCGCCACCAGGCGCTGCAGCACCCGCGCGGTCCGGGCCGAGCCGCCCGAGCCGAGGACGGCGTTGTGCCAGGTGACCACCGACGGTACGCGGATGATCTTGCTGAGCGGCAGCGCGTAGCCGGCCGCCTTGAAGCCGTGCGCGTGCAGCACGTCGGCGCCGGCCGCCCGACGCAGCGACGCCAGCGGCAGCACTTCGAGACCGAGATCTTCCAGGTGCTGTGCTCGGGCAGTGACGTCAGGGCAGAAGATCCGCACCTGATGGCCGCGGTCCCGCATCCGGGCTGCGATGCTCGCGACGTGGCGCCCGATGCCGCCGGTGCTGGCGCTGAGCACCTGGGCGATCTTCATGATTCAACTCACCCGCCCGCCGGCCGCGGACGGCGGGCCCAGAACTCCGCAGCCAGCCGAGGCTGGACCACCCGCAGCACCCCGGTGAAGATCATCGTGCAGAGCAGGGCGATCCCGATCGCCCCGGCGGTCGCGGCGAGCAGGCCGGCGTCGGCGAGTTGCCGGGCCGGCCAGAGCACGGCCCCGGCGGACACGGCGGCGGCCAGCAGACCGGTGAGCATCGGCCGGCCCAGCGGGCTGCCCAGCGCGATGGCCGCCGAACGACGGACCAGGATCCAGCCGACCAGGGCGCCCACGCCCAGCCCGGCCGACATCGCCACGGCTAGCAGTGGCACCGTCCGGCCGAACAGCAGGACGCCGATGATCACCGCACCCCAACCGGCGATGGTCACCAGACCGGCGTCGCGGGCCCGGTGCTGAGCCAGCAGGGTGCGAGAAGCCAGCCCGAGCAGCGCGAAACCGACCACTGCGGGGCCGAAGAGCGCGATCGGCCAGGCCAGCGCCGCCGTCCGCTCCGAGCCGGGGCCGAGGCACGAAGACCCGGGCCACCGGCACGGCGGTGGCGACCAGGAGCGCCGCGCCGAGCCAGGCCGAGATCGTCACCAGGGGCAGGAACTCCGCGATCACCCCGCGGACCGCATCGGCATCACGGTCGGCCGCCGCGGCGAGCCGGGGAAAGGCCAGTGCAGCAGCGGCGCCGCCAGCACGGCGTACGGCAGCAGATAGATCGCGTTGGCCCAGGTGTAGCGGGTCAGGGCGCCCGTGTCCAGACTGCGCTGGGCGGAGTAGTTGATCAACAACACGCTGATCTGCTGGAGCACCAGACCGATGATGCCGGCGGCGGCGATCCTGGTCACCACCTCCCGGTCCCCGGCGGCGAACCGCAGCCGCGGCCGCAGTCGCAGTCCGAGCCGGAACAGGGGCACGGCCGTGGTCAACGCCAGGGCCAGCACGCCGAATGTGGTGCCCAGTCCGAGCACCGACAACGCGGTACGACCGGCGGTGCCCGCGAAGATCACGTACGCGATGATCACCACGATGCTGGACAGCAGTGGCGCCAGGGCGGCGGCCAGAAAGCGATGATGGGCCTGCAGCACGCCGGCGCTGACCACGGCGAGACCGTAGAACCAGATCTGCGGCACGAACATGATCAACAACGCGGCGATCGTCGACGCGCTGCCGGGGCACTGGGTGGCAAAGGTGCGCCCGTACAGGCCGGCACCGACGAAGGCCGCGAGGGCAGCCGGGGTCAGCACCAACAGGGTCCAGGTGATCAACGCCGACACCGTCTGGGACGCCTCGCGTTGCCGACCGCCGCCCACGTGCCGGGCGACCACCGGGATGACGACGCCGGCGAGCACGCCGCCGGCGACGATCTCGAACAGGACGTTCGGCAACGAGTTCGCGGCGTTGTAGGCGTCGCCGAGGCACGTGTCGCCGACGGTCTTGGAGAACACCAGGGACCGGCCGAAGCCGACGATGCGCGCGGCGAGGGTCAGGCCGGCCAGGCTCACCGCGATCGAGCCGAATCCAGCCTTCACGCCCGGCCCAGCTGGTCCAGCCGGCGCAGCCACGGCGTCTTCTCGATCACCGCGGTGAAGCTGACCCGCTCGCTGGCCAGGTTCAGGCCGGCGATCCCGAGCAGGGCGAGCACCCGGGCGGGCCGGCGCAGCACGTCGGCAGCGACCGTCGCCACCGCAGCGCCCAGCGCGTTCGCCCCGCAGTCGCCGAGCATCGACCGCGCCGCCAGATCACTCGGCAGGCTGCCCGCCGCCGCGCCGACGGCGGCTCCGGCCCCGTGGCCGACGAGCGGCAGACCGAGGACCATGATCACCTTCACGGCCCGTCCCGGGCGCAGGTCGAGCAGGTTCACCAGATTGGCCGTGCCCGCGATCAGCGCGCTGTCAATGACGAGATCGGCAAGGCCGGCCGCCCCGACCGGGTGTCTGATGATCATCGCCGCTCCGGCTGCACTGGCTCCGACGCCGATGATCTTGATCAACCCGCTGGTCACCGTGCCGGCCCGGAGCGCGCGGAGGTGACCGCGGAAACCCTTGACCTGGCTGGCCCCGTAGAGGTCGTCGAACGCGCCGACCAGCCCCGACCCGGTCGCGCCGAGGGCGATCGCCGCCGCTCGGCGGCCCGAACCGCCGATCAGCTGCTGGACCACGACTCCGGCGAGCACCGCGCCGACGGCGACCGGACCCTCGGCGAGGGTCACGGTGGCCCCGGCGTGATTGCTGCGGGTCCATCGGGAGTCGGCCATCCGGTCAGCGGCGGTGAACCGGTTCCCGACCAGCGCCACCGCGGCTGCCGCGGCACCGGACGCGAGTCCGGCCGGCAAACGGGCCATCTCAGCGCACCGGCAGGTCAGGCAACGGCGCGTCGGCCTTCGCCAGCGCGCCGTAGTGTCGTCCGGCGCTGCCGTTCAGCTGCTCGCGTCCGGCCAGCACACTGGTGGTCACGCCGCTGGTCAGGTCGGCGACGTCGACCGTACTCAGCAGGTCGACCGCCGTCGGGTCGGAGCGGACGGCGAGGACGTCGGTGCCCTCCAGGTCCTCGCTGTTGGGGCCGGCCACCACGACCGACGCACGGTTCTTCAAGGCGACGTCGAACTTGACATGGGAGGCCAGCGTCTCCGGCGTCGGCCGGGGCTCGGTGGCTTCCGCGGTGACCACGATGACCAACTGCGCCTGGGCGGGCGAACCCTTGCTGATCGTCGCCCAGCCGTTGCTGGTCAGGGCATCGCCGATGGCCAGCGCCTGGCTGTCTCGATCCAGCACCCCGCGGGCCGCGACGGACCGCCCCAGCGCGAGCCCGACCTTGGTGGCCGCGGACATCGAATCGTCGGAGTTGATGTCAGCCGCCCACGGGGTCAGCACTTCGTTGATCTTGTCGGCCCGGCTGTCCTCGAAGACCTCCGCGTTGATCTTGACCTCCCGTACGACGTTCCCGCCGGCCTCTTCGACGGCGGTGGAGGTGGCGTCCACGACGGCGGTCGGCGCGTCGGGCATGGCGACGATTGCGACCCGGATGCCGCTGAGCACGTTCTCGGCGACCACCTTGCCGACCCGCTGGTCGTAGGCCTCACGGTACTGGTCGAGTGCGTTTCGCCGGTCGAGTTCCGCCCGCAGATCCGTTACCTGCTTACGATCCTGGGACGCCTGGGTGATGATGCCCTGGTCAACCGACGGGCTCAGCGAGACACCGACCGCGATGCCGACCGAGAGCGCGATGAACACCGCCATCAACGACACGATGTGGTAGCGGAAGTTGATCAAGTGAACAGTTCCTTAATCCAGTAGAGCGCGTCGCGGATCCGCGCGACCATCACGCTGCCGACCGCCGATCCGACGTCGGTGAACAGCAACGCAGTGATCAACGCCAGCAGGCCGGACAGGACCAGCAGGACCAGGTGCCAGGTCTTGATCTGGCTGCGGTAGATCCGGGAGACCCCCTTGGCGTCGACGAGTTTCGGACCTACCCGCAACCGGGTCAGGAAGGTCGAGGCCATGCCCGCGCGACCCTTGTCCAAGAACTCGACCAGAGACGCGTGGGTTCCGACGGCGACCAGCAACTGCGCACCCTTGGAGTCGGCCAGCAGCATCGCGGCATCCTCCGAGGTGCCCAGGGCGGGAAAGACGACGGCTTCCAGACCGAGATCGGTGATCCGTTCCAGGCCGGGGGCCCGGCCGTCGTGGTAGGCGTGGACCACCAGTTCGGCCCCAGACTTCAGCGTGGCATCGGAGCAGGAGTCCATGTCGCCGATGATCATGTCGGGCTTGAAGCCGGCCTCGATCAGCGCATCGGCCCCACCGTCGACCCCCATCAGCAGCGGCTTGTACTCGGAGATGTACGGGCGCAGTGCGTCCAGATCGCTGCGGTAGTCGTACCCGCGGACCACGATCAGCACGTGCCGGCCCTCGATCTCGGTGCGCACCTCGGGCACGCCGACGCCCTCCAGCAACAACTCCTTCTCCTCGCGGAGGTAGACCATCGTGTTGTCCGCGAAGGCCTCGATCTGGTCCGAGAGGCCCTCGCGGGCGTACTGCAACTGCTCGTCCAGGATCTCGGTGGTGTACAGCGTGCCCTCGGCGACCACGGCGCCGCTGGGATCGAGCAGGGTGTGGCCGTCGACGGTGAGCCGGTCGCCTTCGTGCACCGTGGTGAAGATCTCCTCGCCCACGTTGTCGATCAGCACGATGCCGGCCTCGAGCAGGATGCCCGGTCCGAGATTCGGATACCGGCCGGACACCGAAGGAACCGCGTTGACCACGGCGCTGACGCCGGTCTCGACCAGGGCCTCGGCGCTGACCCGATCCAGGTCGCTGTGGTGGATGACGGCGATCTCGCCCGCTCCGAGCCGCTTGGTGAGGTTCTTCGTCCGTCGGTCGAGCCGCACCACGCCGCCGATCTCGATGGGGGTGGAGTGTCGCCGTAGCAGGGCCGGGAGTCTCATTTCGACCTCCATCCTGCCAGGAGTCAACCAGTGAGGTTCTGCAAGCGCACCTGACCCATGGCGACGAGTTGCTGGGCAGCGTCGCGGGTCTCGACCCGCCAGACCTGCTGGGACCGCCCCTGATGGATCGGCACCGCGGTCGAGGTCAGCCGGTCTCCGGGCCGGGACGCCCGGAAGAAGTCGGTGCCGTTGGCCACCCCGACCACCTGGCCGCGGTCGCCGAGCCACAGCGATGCCCCCACGCTGGCCAAGGTTTCGACCACCGAGCAGTGCACGCCCCCGTGCAGCAGGCCGGCGGGCTGCAGCATCGCGTCGGTGACCCGCCAGCCACCGACCACCTCCTCGCCGGAGGCCGAGGTCAAGGTGAGACCGAGGCTGGTGGCGAACGGGCCGAGGTCCACGTCAGCCCCCGAGCCGGGTCGCGGCGGCCAGTTCCACCAGCTCGCCGGCGTGGGCGAGGGCCGACTCGGTGGTCTCCAGGCCGGCCATCATCCGGGCCAGCTCGGCAGCGCGCTGCTCGTCGGACACCAGTTGTACGCCGCTGGTGGTCACCTGGCCGTCGTCGGCCTTGATCACCACGTAGTGCCGGTCGGCGAACGCCGCCACCTGAGCCAGGTGGGTGACCACGACGACCTGGCTGGACTGGGCCAGCCGCGCCAGTCGCCGACCGATCTCGACGGCCACCCGGCCACCGACGCCGGCATCCACCTCGTCGAAGACCAGGGTCCCGGCCTCCTGTCCGGCCGCCAGCACCGCTTCGAGCGCCAGCCGCAGCCGGGAGAGTTCACCGCCGGAGGCGACCTTGCCCAGGCTGCGGGGCTCGCTGCCCGGATTGGCCGAGAACAGCAGTTCGACCTGGTCGGCGCCGTGCGGGCCGAGTGCGGCGGGACTCAGCTGGAAGGCCAGCCGCGCGTGCGGCATGGCCAGCGCGGCGAGCTCGCTGACGACCTGCTCGGCGAAGGCGCTCGCGGCCAACGTCCGGGCGGCGGTGATCGCGCTCGCCAGCTCGCTCAGCTGACCGTCGAGCTCACTCACCCGAGCCGCGAGAAGGTCGATCCGGTCATCGCTGGACTGCAGGGCGTCCAGGCGGACCGCCGACTCCGCGCTCCAGCCGATCACCTCGTCGATCGTCGTCCCGTACTTGCGGGTCAGCCCGGCGAGTGCCGACCGGCGCTCGGCGATCCACTCCAGCCGTCCCGGCTCGGCGTCCAGGCTGTCGAGATAGCGGGCGAGATCGGCCGCGACGTCGGCCAGCAGGTAGCTCGTCTCGGCCAGCCGCCGGGCCAGCCCGGCGAGCTCCTCATCCGTGGCGGCGCGGTCGAGCACCTTGCGCGCCACGGTGACCTCGGTGAGCGCTCCCCCCGGTTCGTCCTCGGCGCCCGCAACGGCCGCGAGGGCCCCCTGGGCCGCCAGCCGCAGGTCGTCCGCCGACTGCAGCCGCAGCGCTTCGGCGGCCAGGGCGACGTCCTCTCCGGGTTCGGGGGCCACCCGTTCGATCTCCTCCAGTCCGAAGCGGAGCAGATCGATCTCCCGGGCCCGGGCCTGAGCCTCGGCGCGCAGCCGGTTCAGCTCGGCGGCGGCGGTGCGCCGTTCGGCGTAGAGCTCGCCGAAGCGGCTCAGCACCGTGGCGAGGTCCGCACCGGCGAAGCGATCCAGGAGCTGGCGCGGCCGGTCGGCAGCGGTCAGGCGTTGCTGCTCGGACTGCCCGTGGATGGCGATCAGTTGCTCGGTGATCGCGGCGCAGACCGGCGCCGGCACCTGGGCACCCCCGACGTACGCTCGGGATCGGCCGGCCGAGGTGAGGTGCCGCGCGACGATCAACTCGTCGTCCTCGAGCTCACCGCCGGCGTCGTGCACGCGCTGCACGATCGCCGGATCCGCCACCCGGAAGACTCCCTGCACCCGGGCTCGATCCGCGCCGCTGCGTACGGTGCGGGCGTCAGCCCGCTCGCCGAGCAGCAGGCCGAGCCCGGTGACGATCATGGTCTTGCCGGCGCCGGTCTCGCCGGTCACGACGGTGAGGCCGGGGTGCAGGCCGATGGTGGCCTCGCTGATCACCCCGAGGTCGGTGATCCGGAGTTCGTCGATCACAGCTCGGTCCGGCGGCTCGCCTCGGCCGCCCCGCGCCAGCCCTCGACCCGCAGCCCGAACTTGTTGACCAGGCGGTCGGTGAACGGCGCCTCGGAGAGCCGGGCTAGCCGGAGCCGGTGGTGGCCCCGGGTCACCTCGATCTCCATCCCGGTGCGCAACTCGATCGAGCGGCGGCCGTCGCACCAGACCACCCCGTGAGTCTGCGACCCGTCGATCACCTCGACGACCACGGTCGAGGTCGGGCCGAGGACAAGTGGGCGGGCGAACAGGGCGTGCGCGCTGAGCGGCACGACCAGCAACGCGTCCACTCCGGGCCAGATCACCGGACCACCGGCCGAGAACGCGTACGCGGTGGAGCCAGTGGGCGTGGCGACCAGCATCCCGTCGCAGGCCCAGCGGGACAGCGGCCGGCCGTCGACCTCGACCAGCACCTCGAGCATCCGCTCGCGGGACGCCTTCTCGATGGTGACCTCGTTGATCGCGTACGAGGACCAGACGGTCTCGGTGGAATCGCATTGGCGCAGCTTCACCTCGACGGTGAACCGCTCCTCGACCGTGTACGACCGGTCAACGATCCGCTGCACGATGCTGTCGATCTCCGACGACTCGGCCTCGGCCAGGAAGCCGATGTGTCCCAGATTGACGCCCAGCAGGGGAATCTCCGACGCGAGCACCCACTCCGCTCCGCGCAGGATCGTCCCGTCACCGCCGAGCACCACCATCAGCTCGATGCCGTGCGCCTCATTGACCGGCTTGGGCAACGGCCGCACTGCATGGGCGAGGCGCGGATCCAGCTGGCCGAGATCAGCGTCGGGCAGGGCGGCGACCACGCCGGCCGCGCTCAGTCCCTCCACCAGGCGGGTCGCCGCGTCGATCGCCGCCGGACGGCCCATGTGGGTCAGCACTGCCACCGTACGAGTCACCTGCGACAGCATATTCAGCTTGGTTGCGCTGGAGCTCCCGACGGGCGGGCGAAGAGTGCGAAGAACTCCTGGTTGCCCGCCGGACCGAGCAGCCGGCTCGGCACCGTCGCCAGCAGCTGCCAGCCGCATCGGCGCGCCTCGGCGACGACCTGGTCGATCGCCTGGCGATGCCGGGCCGGCTCGCGGACCACACCGCCCTTGCCGAGCTGCTCGCGGCCCACTTCGAACTGCGGCTTGATCATCAGCAGCATCCGCCCCGACGAGGTGACCACGGCGCTGAACCGCTCGATCAGCAGCACCAGCGAGATGAAGGACACGTCGGCAACGACCAGGTCGACCGGCTGGCCGTCGACATGTTCGAGGTCAAGATCACGGAGGTTGGTTCGCGCCAACTCCCGGACCCGTGGGTCGCGCCGCAGTTCGGGTGCGAGCTGGTCGGTGCCGACGTCGATCGCGATCACCTGGGTGCATCCCCGTTCGAGCAGCACCTGGGTGAACCCGCCGGTCGAGGATCCGGCGTCGAGGGCACGACCGGACACCCTCAACCCGAGATCATCCAGCGCTCCGAGCAACTTGTGCGCCGCCCGGGACACGTAGTGATCGGCGTCGGCGTTTATCTTGGCGGTGGTCTCGACCAGTTCGGCCGGCCTGGTGATGATCACCCCGTCGACCGTCACCGAGCCAGAGTTGATCATGGTCTGGGCATGGCTGCGGGACCGGGCCAGACCGCGCGCGGTGAGCTCGCGATCAAGGCGCTGGCGCACGGCGGCCCGCCTCAGCCGGGCTCGACCTGGTCGGTCCGGTTCAGCGCGTTGTGCAGGGTCTGGTGGGCCCGGGCAAGATGATCATGGTGCTCGCTGACCGGACGGTCCGGCAGATCGTCGAGTTCGTCGAGGGCGGCGTCGATCTCCGGATCGCCGGTCGGTTCCCGGGCCTCCGAGGCGGGTGATCCACTCACGGCGTGGCCGCCGTATTGCCGGGCGCCTTCTTGGCCGGCGCCTTCTTGGCCGGCGCGGCCTTCTTCGCGGCCGGCTGCTTCTTCGCCGACCGCAGCTCCGAGCGCAGGGCGTCGACCTCCGCGCGAAGGGCCTCGACGTCCTCGGCCCGGGCGAAGCCCAGTCGCCCCGCCGCCCGGTCGACCTCCGCGGTGACCAGCTTCTCGAAGATCTCGCGGTTCGCCCGGCTCGCGTGCAAGATCTCCTCGGCCAGCTTGGTCACCCGATCACTCGCCTCGATGGCCGCCTCCTCGAGGCCGGCCTGGGCGAGCAGCGCGTGTGCCGTCGCCGAGGCCCGGGCCCGGCGTCGTTCTGGTCAGTCCGCTGACCAGGTTGACATACGTCTGCAGGGCATCCGCCACGCTCGATCACACCCTTCCTCGATCGTCTTCACGCTACCCCAGCAAAGTGCGCAGCGGCCCGAGCGCAGCGCCCGGCTCAGCCGGCCGCTGGTTTCTCGCCCGCACCTTTTCGCTCCTGCCCACAGCTTGCGCCCCTACGTTCGTCACGCCCCACCTTTCCGCTCCCGCGCCTTCAGTAAGTGGGGCGTCAGCAGGAAATGGGGGCGTGAGCGCAGACTGGGAGGCCGTAGGCTCAGCGGAGACGGTCGAGCACAGCCAGGGCGTCGTCGTGGCGGAGGTCCTGGCCACGATCAGCCGCCGCCCAGGCCACGTGGACGGCTGCCCAGGTCGACTCCACCAGCGAGCCGTCACCGGCCACGACCAGCGCGCCGTCTTCGGCGTACGCGACGGCTGGTCCGCAGTGCACGCCGTCGGCCGCCACCACGGCCTCAGCCGCCGGTCGCAGCACGGCGCGCAGATCTTCGCCGAGGTAGGTCGGGCGCTCGGCAGGAGTTGCGCGCAGCAGATCTCGTGGTCCGTGGGAGCCGCTGAGCACCAGCATGCTGTGCAGGCCGGCGTTCACCGCGCCGCCGATGTCGGTGTCCAGCCGATCGCCGACGAACAGCGGGCGGGTGGCCCCGAGCCGCTCGACCGTGTCGTCCAGCAGTGGCCGGTACGGCTTTCCGGCCACCTCCGGATCGTGATCCACCGTCAGCCGGACCGCCGCGACCGCGGCGCCGTTCCCCGGGACCAGTCCGCGATCGATCGGCCTGGTCGGGTCGGTGTTCGTGGCCACCCAGTGCGCCCCGCGCTGGATGGCGATCGCCGCCTCGTTGAGCTCCCGAAACGTCAGGTCGAATCCGTAGCCCTGGAGCACCGCAATCGGATCGTCGTCAGCGGACAGGACGCCGATCATTCCGGCCTCGGACACGGCGTCGGCGACGCCCTCACCCCCGACCAGCAGCACCCTGGCTCCGACGCCGAACCGGTTCAGCACCAGGTGCGCGCCGGCCTGCGCCGAGGTCACCACGTCGGCCGCGGTGGCGTCGATACCGATCTCGACCAGGTGCTCAGCAACCGCCTGCGGCGGACGCGCCGCGTTGTTGGTGACGAAGCCGATCTTGATCCCGCGGCCGCGCAGCAAGGCGATGCCTTCGGCCGCTCCTGGCACCGCGATCGGGCCCAGATAGATGACGCCGTCCAGGTCGAACAGCACGCCGTCGTACGCGTCGATCAGCGCAGGTCGGGTCAACGAGCCTCACCGTCGTCTTCGTCGAAGTCGATCAAGAAACCGTCCAGCTCGTCGACCCGTACGGGCGGCATCGATCTCTTGATCATGATCCAGCTCGGCCGCCGCCGCGAACCAGCGCCGAGCCTCAGATTGCTTACCTGCTTTGAGAAGCGCCTCGGCCAAGGCATACCGAAGCCGGGCGACGGGTAGTTGCAGACCGGGCGACGGCTTGACCGACTCGACCGCTTTGGACAGGATGCGCCGAGCTTCCGGATCCTGTCCCAGGTCGGCGCGGGCGCCCGCCTCGACGATGATCATCTCGATCCGCAGCGCCGGGTCGAGATCGAGCCGATCGGCCTCCCGGGCCAGCTTCAACGCATTGTGCGGCCGGCCGAGAGCGCGTTCGCAGTCGGCCATCACCGGAAGATAGTCGTGAGTTCCCGTCATCCGGCGCAGCGCCCTGAACTCGCTCAGTGCCACGTCGTAGAGGCCGGCCGCGTACGCCGTCTCCGCCGTCGCCTCGCGCACGATGGGCAGTCGGGCCGCTCGGCGCCGAGCCGCCTCGGCGTGCGAGTACGCGAGCTCGGGGTCCTCGTCGATCAGTTCGCCGGCCACCACCAGGTGGCTGGCGACGATCTCGGCGAGATCCTTGGGCAGGCCGCGCAACTCCGCCCGGACCGCGCGATGCAACGTCTTGATGTCGACGCCTTCGGGAATCGGCGGTTCGTTCTCCTTGCGGGCCAGACCCGGCCGTGGCGGCTCGGTCGGTCGGCGCAGCCGATCATCCCGGCTGGCCGACTCACGGCGATCCGGCCGCTCACCGCGGGGAGCCGCCGTCCGCCGGGGTCGATCCGCCCGCCCGTCATGTGCCACCCGCACATCGTAGGTGGCGTGCGGACTGCGCAGCGCTGCCCTGGATCGTGCGCCGCCGTGCTGAGGACAAGGCGAGCCGACACGCTTTCCGTCGGCGAGGCGAGGACGAAGTAGGCGGCGAGCACGATCTCCCGCGACGCGGAGCGTCGCCATTACACCGCGAGGGTGACCTCGGGACCGGCGGCGGCGAGTTCGCGGACCAGTTCGGTGTTGGCTCCGGCATCGGTGATCACCAGGTCGACCTCGTTCACGGCCGCGAAGGAGCAGAACGAGTTCCGGCCGAGCTTTCCCGAGATCACCGGCACGATGCGACGGCGGGCGGCGAGCAGCATCGCGCGCTTGGTGGCGGCCGCTTCGGGACTGGTGGTGGTGAGTCCGTGGGAGGTCGTCATCCCGTTCACCCCGATGATGGCCAGATCGGCGGTGAGCGTCGTGAGCCGGCGGCTGGTCCAGGAGTCGACGGCGGCCGAGGTCAGGCCTCTGATCGTCCCGGGGAGGGTGAAGATCCGCAGATCTTCGTAGTCGGCCAGGTACTGCGCGGCCGGCAGGTTGTTGGTCACCACGACCAGTGGCCGGTCCTTGGGCATCGCCTGGGCACAGACGAAGGTCAATGAGCCGGAGTCGAGCAACACCACGCCGTCCTCGGGAAGCTCCAGGGCCACCCGTCGGGCGATCATCACCTTGTCGTCGAACTGCTCGGCGTGCCGAGCGGCGAGCGCCTGCTCGAACGGCGTGGAATCCATCAGCTCGGCGCCACCGCGGATCCGGCGGAGGACCCCCCGCCGCTCCAGCACGTCGAGGTCTCGACGCACCGTTTCGGTGGTTACCTTCAGCTGCTCGCTGATCTGGCTGACGCTGGCCCGGCGGCCGTCCTGGCGGAGCAGGAGGTCGGTGATCGCCCGCTGCCGTTCAGGCGGATACATCGTCATGTGGTGCCCTTCTGCCCTCATCCTGGCACGCGTGCCCGACCAGGGTGGCGCAAGACCCGGCACAAGCAAACGGGCACGACCTCAGCGTCTTCCCAGCGGGCACTGCTGGACCTTGCGGGCAGGCGCCGGTTAGTCTCCACGAAAGACAGAGATTCGGGAGCTGATGACAGCGATTCGGCCATACCTGGAACCGTTGAGCCGATGACCGTGCCACCGCAGGCCACGACTCGCTACCGGGCGATCGGCGACTGGCTGACCTCCGAGGGCCGAGTCGACGTCGTCGACATCGCGAACCGTCTGGGAGTCGCCCAGGAGACGATCCGCCGCGATCTGCGCAGCATGGAGATCGCCGGCAAACTGCAGCGCGTGCACGGCGGCGCGGTCCGGATCGATGCGGGCCCGCTGGCGATTCGCAGCAGCAACGTCGCCCCCGAGGGCGACGATCTCGAGGTGGCCACCCGCGTCTGGCAGAGCCTGCCACGAAGCGGCACCATTCTGATCGGGACGGGACGCCTGACCTTGGCCCTCGCGTACGTGATGGCCGCGTCGCCGCCGGAGGAGGCCGGACTGACCGTGGTGACGAATTCGCTGGACGCGGCGATCGTGCTCTCCCGGGCCAGCCGGATCGAGGTCTACAACATCGGCGGCGCGGTCTCACCGATCACCCGGGCCCAGGAGGGTGACTGGGCGGTGCACGAGATGGAACGGCTGCACGTCGACGTCAGCGTGGTGTGTCCGGCCGGCATCAGCGTCGAGCGCGGCCTCAGCCAGGCGACCCCGGCCGCGGCCGCGGTCTCCCAGGTGGAAGTCGCTTCCGCGGATCGGGTGATCGCGCTCGCCAGTCCGGTGACCCTGGGCGCATCCGGATTCGTCCAGTTCGCCACCATCGACCAGGTCGACCTGATCGCGGTGGCGGGCTCGCCCAGCCAGGCGATGCTCCAGCCGTTCGCCGAACGGGGCATCGAGCTCAGTACCGGCCCGTGACCAGACCTCTCCGGCGGTCCGGACAGGTCCTGCAATATCGTGGCGAAACGACCCGCGGGAGGAGATCGGAATGACGCTCGTGGCCGGAGTCGATTCTTCGACCCAGTCCGTGAAAGTCGTCGTGTGCGAGTTGGAGACCGGTGCCGTCGTCCGGTCCGCCCGAGCTTCGCATCCGGACGGCACGGAAGTGTCGGCCGAGGCGTGGTGGACCGCCTACCAGCAGGCCACGGCCGATCCGGGGCTGCTGGACGGGGTGGCGGCGCTAGCCGTCGGTGGTCAGCAACACGGCATGGTCACCCTGGACGATCAGCATGGCCTCGTCCGTGACGCTCTGTTGTGGAACGACAACCGGTCGGCCCCCGACGCCGATGACCTGATCGCCGAGTTGGGCGGCGGACAGGCCTGGGCGGACGCCGTCGGTTCGGTGCCCGTCGCCTCGATGACGGTGTCCAAGCTCCGCTGGCTGGCCCGCGCGGAACCCGACAATGCCGCGCGTACGGCCTCGGTGGTGCTGCCGCACGACTGGTTGACCTGGCAGATCGGTGGCCGCAGCTTCGCACCGACCACCGACCGCGGCGACGCCTCGGGCACCTGCTACTTCGACGCCACCGCCAACGAGTATCGCCAGGATCTGGTCACCCGGGCTCTCGGCCACGAGCTGGAACTGCCGCGGGTGGCCTCTCCGACCGAGATCGTCGGCCACACCCAGACCGGTGTGGCGCTGGCCGCCGGCACCGGGGACAACATGGCCGCCGGCCTCGGCCTCGGGGTGTCGGCCGGAGCCGCCGTCGTCTCCCTCGGCACCAGCGGGACGGCGTTCACCCGC
The DNA here is from genome assembly GCA_963723815.1 of uncultured Actinomycetota bacterium. Classification (GTDB taxonomy): domain Bacteria; phylum Actinomycetota; class Actinomycetes; order Propionibacteriales; family Propionibacteriaceae; genus Microlunatus. The sequence continues at coordinate 83,110 of CAVRSH010000013.1, forward strand.
AGCACGAGACAGACCCACGAACCCACCGGGACGGTGGCCGGGTTCGCGGACGCGACCGGGGAGTTCATGCCGCTGGTCTGCACCCTGAACGGGGCCCGCAACCTGGTGGCCACGGCGCAGGTCCTCGGGGTCGGCCTGGACGAATTGAGCCGGCTGGCGTTGTCGGCCAGCCGAGGCAGCGACGGGCTGAGCTTCATGCCGTACCTCGAGGGCGAACGCACGCCGCCGTTGCCGGACGCCCGCGGCCAACTCGTCGGCATGACACTCCGGAACCTGACCCCGGCCAACGTGGCCAGGGCCGCCGTCGAGGGCGTGCTGTGGAGCCTCGCGTACGGGGTCGAGGTGCTCCGCGAGCAGATCGGTGAGATCAGCGCGATCACGCTGACCGGCGGCGCCTCGCAGTCCGACGCGGTCCGCAAGATCGCCACGGCGGTCTTCGGGCTGCCCATCGTGGTGACCGACACCTTCGAGAGCGTCGCGGTCGGCGCGGCCCGGCAGGCCGCCTGGGCCCTGACCGGGTCGCTGCCCGAATGGAGCGTTCCGGTGCTCAGCACGCACGAGCCGACCCAGGCGGACGAGCAGGCCGCCGCCGAGATCAGCGAGCGCTACGGCTCGATCCTGCGGGCGCACTTCTCACCCTGAGGTATCGGAACAACCTGACGGCGACTCTTCCAGGAGTAGCCGGCGAGAGTTGCAGAGAGGGAGGCGTCCATGTGGGCCATCCGCGGGCGGATCGTGGCTATGACGCAGGACACCACCGTGGCGCCGAGCGAATCGGCGGTGTTCACCGGCCGGGTCTGGATCGGTGACGACGGCCGGATCGTCGCTGTGACCGAGGGCCGCGCGGCGGGTCCACCGGGGTCGGCGGGCGCAACGGTCATCGACGTGGGCACGTCGCTGGTCATCCCGGGCCTCATCGACCTGCACAATCACCTGGCCTACAACACCCTGCCGCTGTGGACCGAACCGAAGCAGCAGACGCCGTTCCTGCACCACAACTCCTGGACCCGGGCCGCCAGCTACTCCAAGGCCACCACCTGGCCTGCGTACGCGCTGATCACCGCCTGCCCGCAGGAGTTGCTGGCTTACGTCGAGGCGAAGGCGATCGTCGGTGGTACCACCTCGATCCAGGGTTCGCCGCCGAAGAACAAGCCGCGGAACGGCTGGCTGGTCCGCAACATCGACGACGAGAGCTTCGACAGCCGCAACCCGAACCTGGTGTACGCCTCGGTTCTCACCATGAAGACGGCCGCGTTGGCCGACCGGGCCAACAAGATGCGCAACGGTTCGGTCTTCATCTATCACTGCTCGGAGGGCCAGCGCGGCAGCATCGTGGCCCGGGAGTTCACCGACGCCGAGCGGGCCGGGTGCCTGCGGCCCCAGTTCGTCGCCGTGCACACCAACGCCGTTGATCCGCCAGTGGTACCAGGACTGGCGGGCCCCCGGAGCCGTGGCCTGGTCGCCGTTCTCCAACCTGTGGCTGTACGGGCAGACTGCCGACGTGCCGGCCGCGCGCGCCGCGGGGGTGCCGGTCTGCCTCGGATCGGACTGGGCGCCGTCGGGCACCAAACAGATCCAGGGAGAGCTCAAGTCGGCCCGGCTGACCGCTGACGCCCTCGGCTGGACGCTCACCGATTTCGACATCGTGGCGATGGCCACCAGCCAGCCGGGCGATGTCCTGGAAAGGGCCTGGGGACGCCAGGTGGGAAGGCTGCAGCCCCAGGCGCAGGCCGACCTGGTGGTGATCGGGGCCAAGCGGGGTGCCGATCCGTTCGGCACGATCATGGCCTCCACCGAGGACGACATCGATCTCGTCGTGATCGACGGCATCCCGCGTTACGGCACCGACGAGCTGACCGCGAAGGCCGTCGCGGCGAGCGCATCGGGGGTTCCGGCGATGACGACGGTGCCGGTCGGTCGCCGGTCGATGAAGATGTTGATCACCCAGCCGAGCAACCCGCCCGCGACGTGGGAGTGGTCTGAGATCGGCGACCGGATGGACGAGGTGCGTACTCATCCCCGCCGCGAGGTCGAAGCCGCACAATCCATGTTCGCCAGTTGGGCCGGGAAGCTGGACCGACCGAATGCTCCGCTCCGGCTGGCCCTCGACATGCCGACCGGGCTGGGCCCGATCGGCGGGCTGCCCAAGAATCTGGACGAGTTGGTCGTCCCGCCTCTGCAGTCACTGACCCACGATGCCGAGTGGCTGGCGTCGGTGACCGGCCGCGGCTTCCACGGCGGCATCCTCGACGACCTCGCGCGCTACTACAACTGAGGCGACATGAGCGACGATCCGACCCGAGCCGGCCGTGACAGCACCCTGAGCCGCGCGCGCCGGGGGATGCTGCTGCCCGAGGCGCTGAAGCGGGCCGGCGGCCGCGCCGACGCCGAACTCGACGGCGGGCAGCGCCTGCAGATCCTCGACATCCTGATCGAGGCGCTGGGGGGCACGTACGCCCACCTCCCGGCGAAGCGGGCCGCCTATGCCTCCGATCCGATCCAGGCCCTGACCCTGCTGCGCCGCCGTGCGGCGGATCTGCCCAACTCCGAATTCCACCGGGCGGTCACCACGATCGTCACCGGGCTTCGCGATGCTCATACCCGCTACGTCGGACCTCAGACCCTCGGTGACCAGGTCGCGGTGCTGCCGTTCCTCGTCGAGCAGTACGGACCTGACCGGGCACCGCGCTATCTGGTCAGCAAGCTGAACGCTGACGCGATCGACGACACCGACTACCTGTTGGGTCCCGGCGAGAAGCTGGAGGATCGGTACCGGCTGCAGGCGGGCTCGGAACTCGTTTCCTGGAACGGCATCCCGTTCGCCCGGGCGGTCGAGGTGTACGCCGACCAGGAGACCGGTGGCCGACCCGATTCGCGACGGGCGCGAGCGCTCGAGTCGCTGACCCTGCGGGCACTGGACTATGGGCCACCGCCCGATGAGTACTGGGTGATCGTCGGCTACCGGACCGGACGAGCCGCGGTACGCGAGGTGCGGCTCCACTGGCGGGTGTTGCGCCCGGGTAAGGCGGCCACGGCCATGGACCAGAAATCGGGTTCCCTCGGCGCCCTGAAGCAGGGCACCGATCCCGCCGCCGAGGCCAACCGCCGGGCCAAGAAGCAGATGTACTCCACCAGACTCTGGGCCGGCGACCAGGATCGTCCGAAGGCGCCGGCGGCCGCCGACGCCCGACCGAAGCTCGGGGAGTGGATCGAAACGCCGATGCAGGACGTGCTGGCGGCGAAGGCCCTGAGCCGGAAGGTCGGCTACCTGCGAATCTGGTCGTTCGACGTCAACGACGACGACGCGTTCGTCGCCGAACTGATCCGACTGCTCGGACTGCTGCCCCAGACCGGACTCATCATCGACCTGCGCGCCAACCCCGGCGGGTTGATCTGGGCGGCCGAACGTGCTCTTCAGCTGTTCACCACCCGCCGGCCCATCCAACCGACGCGGTTCTCGTTGCTGGCGACGCCGTTGACCCGGCAACTGGCCGACAACCCGTTCAACCGGATCGAGTTGGAGGCCTGGAGCCAGTCGTTGCAGGACGCGGTCTCCACCGGGGAACTGTGGGCCCAGCCCCTCGCCCTCACCGATCCGACGTGGTGCAACGACCAGACCTGGATCTACCCCGGGCGGTCCGTGCTGATCGTCGACGCCAACACCTACTCCTCGGGTGACCTGTTCGCGGCCGGTTGGGTCGATCACCAGATCGGAGACCTGGTCAGCGTCGGTCAGGCGACCGGCGCCGGCGGCGCCAACGTCTGGACGTCCGCCCAACTGCGCGATGCGCTCGACGGCACCGACCACGCACTCGCCTCACTGCCCGGTGGGGCGCACTTCACCATCGCATTCCGCCGGGCCATCCGGTCGGCGGACGGCGACGGCATCCCGATCGAGGATCTGGGCATCCCCGGCATCCCGTACGAGATGACCCGCCGCGACCTGCTCGAGAGCAACAAGGACCTGCTCGCCTTCTGCACCGACCTGCTGAATGGAGATCATGATGGCTGAGTTCGACCCCGGACCGCCCGCTGCTGTCGCCGACCACTTGGCCAACGTGCCGAGTTACCAGGCGCACCGGGACCTCTTCTGGTACGACTGGGGCCCGATCTTCTACCGCGGCCGGATGGACGGCTCGGCGAAGGTGCTGTGCATCGCCTCCGATCCCGGTCCCACCGAACGGGTGGCCGGCCGGACCCTGGTCGGTGATGCCGGCCAACGGGTGCAGGGCTTCCTCACCAAGCTCGGCCTGACCCGCAGTTACACCTGCCTGAACGCGTACGCGTACGCCCTGCTGCCTTCGCGCGCGCAGAGCGCGATCCCGATCCTGTCCGAGCCGGCCCAACGCACCTGGCGGAACGCACTGCTCGACCTGGTGAGTGGACCGTCTCTCCAGGCCGTGGTGGCCTTCGGTCAGCAAGCCCGGATTGCGGTGGAGCAGTGGGACACCAAGCCCGATGTGCCGATCAAGCAGGTCCCGCACCCGTCGAGCCGGGACGCCAAGCGGCTGATCGACGAATGGCGGGCCGCCGTCGTCGACCTCCGGGGTACGGTCACTCCCGATCCGGACGGCAATAACGCTGGACCCAACTACTCGGACGCTTTCGCCGAATCCGACTATGCCCGGATCCCGCCGGCCGACCTGCCGTTCGGCGTACCCAGTTGGCTCGGTGACGACGCCGTCGGCCGGCAGTCGCGGCCGAAGCGGCGCAATTCGGTCGAGCGCGACTCCGCCGACTTACTGCACACGATCATCTGGCGGGCACCGATCACCTGACCCACCGAAACGCAAAAAAAACACCTCCCGCGTGGCTATCGAAATAGCCACACGTGAGGTGTTTTGTA
>CAVRSH010000014.1:0-26282 GCA_963723815.1 uncultured Actinomycetota bacterium
TCAACCAGCGGGTCCGCGGCGCAGCCGCGGTGTCGATCGACGACGCGGCCGGTGCGGCGGGAGCCACCCGTCACCTGCTCAGCCTCGGACATCGGCGGATCGCCTTCGTGGGCTGGGCCCACGCGGCCGGCACCCATCCCAGCTCCTCGGATCGGCTATCCGGCTACCGTCAGGTGATGACCGAAGCGGGGATCGCCGCGCCCGGTCAGCGCGTCATCACCGCGAGCGGCCGGGATGAGGGTGCCATCGTCGTCTCCGAGCTCATCGGGAGGCCGCCGATGCCGACCGGCCTGGTGGTCGAGTCCGACGAGTTGGCGATGAGCCTGCTGGCCGAGTTGTCGCTGCTGGGCGTCCGCGTGCCCCAGTCGCTGTCCGTGATCGGGTTCGACGGGCACGCCATGGCGGCGAAATTCGGCCTCAGCACCGTGGCGCAGCCGGTTGATCAACTAGGACGGCAGGCGGCCGAGCTCGCCCTCTCGCTGGCCGGCCGCGCACCCGGACGTCGGAAGTCGATCATGGTACCCACCCGCCTGGTGCTCCGGGCCAGCACCGCGCCACCGGCCGACGACCCGGTCGACCACGAAGGCCGACACTAAGCTTGCGGGATGTCCGCCGCCCGACCAGACGCTCGACCCGGTCGATGTCGCGGCCATCGACGGCGCCAAGCGCACCCTGCGCAAAGCCATCCTGTTCCGGCGCGACATGCGGCCCGCGAAGGACCGGCAGGCTGCCGACGAGGCGCGCATGTCGATCATCGAGAGCTCGCTGGCCGATCGGATGCCCGACACGGTTGCCGCGTACCTGTCAATGGGCGCCGAGCCGGGCTCGCTTCAACTGGTCGCCTGGCTCGCTGCGCATGAGGTCCGGGTGCTGCTGCCTGTGCTGTCGCATCCGGTCGGCGGACGGCTGGACAAGCCGGCCTGGGCGCCCTACGAGGGGCCCGACGCATTGCGCACCGGTGCCTTCTCGATCCTCGAGCCGACGGGTGACCCGTTGCCCAGCGAGCAACTGCCCGAGGCGGAGTTGATCGTCTGCCCCGGGCTCGCCGCCAACCGGCGCGGTGATCGGCTCGGACGGGGCGGAGGCTGGTACGACCGCGCCCTCAAACACGCCTCCCAGAGCGCGCCGGTCTGGCTGCTGCTCAATGACGACGAGGTGTTGGACACCATTCCGATTCAGCCGTGGGATCGGCGGGTCGACGTCATCATCACCCCGAGCCGGATGATCACCTGTGAGCCACCGCTGATCGTCGACGGGTAGTCGCACCGTGATCAGCCGGCGGATCGGTGCCACCGGCGGCCTGGAGTCCGCCATCGTCCTCCGGATGCTCGCCGCGCATGCCGTACCGGGACTCGAGGTGGTCGACGAGTCCGCCGGTCGGTACGACCGGCTGATCGAAGGTCCCGACGGCCCGTACCTGATCAGCATCGAGGTCGATGATCGCGGCGTGCTGGTGGCCAGCGCCGACCTCGATCCCGCCGAACAGGCACGCACGGACCGGCTCATTCGGCGCTGGTTCGATCTCGACAGCGATCTCGGACCGGTCAATGAGTGCCTCAGCGCCGATCCACTGCTGGCCCCGATGGTCGAGGCACGACCGCGGCTGCGGGTTCTCGGCCACCCCATCCCCTTCGAAGCCGCGATCGGCACGGTGCTCGGCCAACAGGTCTCGGTCGCCGCGGCCCGGACGTTCGCCGGCCGCCTGGTGGCGGCGTACGGGAGGAGCGGACCCGGCGGCCTGATGACGTTCCCGAGGCCGGAGGTGCTGCGCGATGCGGAGCCCGAGGAGCTTCGCGCTGCCGTCGGCCTCACGGGTTCCCGATCCAGGAGCGTTCAGGCGGTCGCCGCGGCGTTCGCCGCACGGAGCACCCGGTCTCCGCTCAGCCGGAGGGAACTCCTGGCTCTGCCGGGCATCGGACCCTGGACCGCTGACTATCTGGCCGTGACGTCGGGTGACCTCGATGCATTCACGCCCGGAGATCTGGTGCTCCGCCGGGCGCTGGGTGGGGTCGCCGCGCCAGCCGCCTCGGCCCGAGCAGAGCGATGGCGACCCTTCCGCGCCTACGCCTTGTCGCACCTCTGGGTGGCGAGTGCCTACCTTCGGCCAGCTTGAGATCTCACGGCTTTGTGGCGTGTCCACAGTGAAAGTCTTGCGCGCGAGAAGACAACGCGGTTAAGTTTCACCGGACTTTATTTCCTGTGCACGAGGGGATCCGCACCATATGTCAAGATCAGTCAAACGAATAGCGCTGCTATCGGCCGGCGCACTCATCTGCGCTCCACTGTTCGCCCAGTCTCAACTGGCAGCCCCGACACCGGGCGCCGCGCCTGCCGTCACCAAGTCGCTGCTCCAGACCGATCGGGACTACTACTTCAACAACGTTGCTCCGGCCGTTCCCCAGAACGAGTCCGAGGACGCGCAGGCTGGCGGCAAGGCCAAGAAGGCCCAGGCGGAGCGCCCGGACGCCAAGCGGATCACCGGCTTCCCCCCGGCCGCGAAGCAACTGGCGAAGCGCGAGGCCCTGGCGACGACCAAGGACATCAGCCCGCGGAGGAGCGCCAAGGCGGCCGGCGAGCCGGCCGTCACCAACGCCAAGTTGCTGACGATTCTGGTCGAGTTCAACCCGAACGCCAATGACGATTTCTCCGGCTTCGAACGGCCCAACGATCCTTCCGACCCGACCGGCTGCGTGACCGAGCCGGCGGGCACCCTGTTGAACGGTCCTCTGCACAACAACCTGCCCAACCCCGCGAATGTCGGCAAGGGCACCGACAACAACACGTTCTGGGTGCCGAACTTCTCCTCCAAGCTCTACGAGAAGATGATCTACTCCAAGACCGGGGTCAAGCAGCACATCCGCAAGGACCTCAAGGGCGGCCTGGACATCAGCGGCCGCACGGTGCGCAACTTCTACAACGAGATGTCGAAGGGCCGCTACCAACTCGGCGGGACGGTCTCGCCGTGGCTGACCCTCCCGCACTCCGAGGCCTGGTACTCCGCTGACACCTGCGACGCCGGGGCGGCGAGCGACGTCGGGCACCCAGGCAACCCCCGCGGCACCGGTCAGATGGCCATCGACGCGGTGACGGCACTGGCCACGGCTGACCCGAGCTTCCCCTGGGCCGACTATGACCACGAGGATCAGGGCGACATCGACGACGACGGCGACCTGTTCGAGCCCGACGGGGCGATCGACCACGTGGTCGTCCTGCACGCGGGTAAGGACCAGGCCGACGACGGCGGCGCCGAGGGGACCTACGCGGAGTGGTCGTCGAGCCAGGTGGTCGGCGCCACGACCGGCGGCATCGAGGTGCCCGGGGCAGACGGTCTCCGGGTCTTCAACTTCACCACCCAGCCTGAGGATGCCGGGATCGGCGTCATCGCCCATGAATACGGCCACGACCTCGGCCTGCCGGACCTCTACGACTCGATCGGCCCGACCGACACCGACGTCGGCTGGTGGGATCTGATGAGCACCGGTTCGCACAGTGGTGAGCTCTTCCAGACGCTGCCAACCCACATGGGCGCTTGGAGCAAGTACGTGCTCGGCTGGGTCGAGCCCAAGGTGCTCGACTACAACGGTGACATCACCAAGGTGCTGCTGGGCCAGGGATCCCGACCGCCCAAGGGCACCGATGCCGCGGTGAAGATCAATCTGCCGACCAAGCACGTCCAGGTGGGTGAGCCGCACAGTGGCGAACTGGCCTGGTGGAGTTCCTCTGACCAGAGCTTCGCCGACACTCGCCTGACGCGCTCGATCGACGTGCCCGAGGGCGGCGATGTCCGCTTCTGGAGCTGGGACAACTACACGATCGAGGAGCTGTGGGACTACGGCTTCATCGAGACGTCGACCGACGATGGCAAGACCTGGAAGCAGGAGGAGGTCTTCGACGAGGCCGGGAAGATGGTCTCCACCGATGAGGATCCCAACGGCAACCTGGCCGGGACCTTCGGCGGTCTGCAGAACGGTCTGACCGGCGACAGCGGCGGCTATCGCCACGACTATGTCGACCTGACGCCGTACGCCGGCAGCACCATTCAGCTGAGACTGCGTTACCTGACCGATCCGGCGTTCGAGGATCGCGGCTGGTTCGCCGACGACTTCTCGATCACCGACGACGGGACGGAGGTCTTCAGCGACGATGTCGAGGGCGGCCTGAACGGCTGGACGGCCGAGGACGGCTCGCTGGCCGGTACGACCGGGGCGGGCTGGGTGCAGACCTCGGGTGCGTTCGACTACGAGCAGTACTACATCGCGGAGTGGCGCAACTTCGACGGCTACGACAAGGGCCTGAAGACGCCGTACACCACCGTCTATCAGGTCGGCGACGAGTGGAGGGTCAAGCGGACGCCGTACAACGCTCCCGGTCTGCTGATCTGGCAGCGCGATGCGTCGAACTCGTTCAACGACATCAGCAACAACCTGTTCGACCCGCCGAGCATCGGCTCGAAGGGCACCGTGCTGCTGGTGGACGCCCACTACGAACCGGCGCGGCTGAGCGGGAAAGCGGCGAAGGCGAATCCGAGTGGTCTGGACAACCTGTCCTCTCGGCAACAGGCCAACGACGTCGCGTTCGGCAAGGTCGGACGGTATGCGTTCACCTATTGCTATCCCGACGGCAGCAACGACCCTTACGGCACGTACTGCAACCGGTTCGGCAAGCGGGCGCCGGTGACGTCCTTCACCGATGCCAAGACCTGGTATCCGGGCTTCGAGTACCGGCCCGATCTGGATGAAAAGGACCCGTTCTACTTCCGGGACAACGACGCCTCGACAGTCGTGCCGTCGCTCGACAACACGATCTACTCCACCAGGGTCGTCGACAAGAACGGGAAGGTCCTCTACCGCCTCTTCGGCACCGGGCTCGGCGACGGCCATGTGCTCGGTACCGGGAATCCGACCGACGGACGGCCGGCAATTCCGGACGAGGACTACGGGACCTACGCCGACCTGTCCCTCGGTGTGAAGGTCCGGATCCTAAAGACCGGCAACAAGAACAAGCAGGTCTGGGTCAACATCCGTCCGGGCAACAAGGACGCCTCACCAGTGGCGATCGCGGATCGCGTGGCCAAGGCCAAGGCCGAACAGAAGGCCCTGGCGAAGAAGGCCGCCGCGAAGGAAGCGGCCGCCAAGGAGGGCAGTCGGTAACCGCAATCACGCCTCCGGCGGCTCACTCTTCGGGGTGAGCCGCCGGTTGCGTTTCCGGGTCAGACGACCTTGAACCCGAGCTCGCCTCTGACCGGCTCCTCGTGGACCTCGATGCTGCGAACTTCGGCCTGGGACGGTCCGCGGCGGGCCCAATCGACCAGTTCTTGAACGGCGTCTGCGTCACCTTCGAAGACGGCCTCGACGGCCCCGTCGTCGGTGTTGGTCACCCAGCCCGCGATGCGGCGAGCGCGAGCCTCCCGGCGGCAGGTGTCGCGGAAGAACACCCCCTGTACCCGACCCCGAACCAGCACCCGACGGCGAATCACGACACAGAAGTCTGCCCCAGGATCGCGCTCACGCCCCACCTATCCCCTCGACGCCCCACCTATTGACGGGGCGCGAGCAGAAAAGTGTCGCGTGAGCGCGTCGGCAGGCTCTGTCAGCTCCGACTCAGCCCGACGATCACCGACTGGCCGTCGCCGATCGGGATCGGCGTTCCTGCTCCGGGCTCGCCGATCGCCAGCGATCCAGCCAGGGTCTCGGAGGTGATCAACCCGGCGTGCATCTTGATCGCGGCCCGGACGTCGGCGTCGCCGCCGAGCGTCAGCGCGATCCGGTCGCTGACGTCCAGCCCGGCGTCGCGACGGGCCTGCTGCACGGCGCGGACGACGTCGCGCGCCAGCCCTTCGGCCGCCAACTCGGGCGTCACCGCGGTATCCAAGATCACGAAGCCGCCGCCGGGAAGCATGGCGACCGCCCGCCGATCATCGGGGTGCGCGTCGGCGACAACCGTCTGCAGGGTGTACTCCCCTTCCAGCAGAGCGATTCCGCCGGCGGTGACCCCTTGGTCGTCGGCCGACCAGTCGCCGGACTTGCTGGCCTTGATGGCGACCTGGACCTGCTTGCCGAGGCGTGGTCCGGCCGCACGAGCATTGACCTGGAGGCTTTGGCGTACGCCGAACGCGCCCTGGTCCGCAGTGCTCACGTCGGTCAGCACGAGGTCGCGGACGTTCAGTTCATCGGTGATCAACTCCGCGAACGGCTGCAGCGCCGCCGATCCGTCGGCGACCACGGTCAGGGACGACAAAGGCAGCCGCACCCGCAGCCGTTCCGCCTTGCGCAGCGCCGATCCGGTCGAACACACCTCGCGCACTCGATCCATCGCGGCGACAAGATCAACATCCTTGGTCAGCCGGGCCGGGTCGGGCCAGTCGGTCAGGTGCACCGAACGGCCGCCGGTCAGGCCGCGCCAGATCTCCTCGGCGGTCAGCGGCAGCAGCGGCGCCAGCGCCCGCGTCGTCGGTTTCGAGCACCGTGTAGAGGGTGTCGAAGGCGGCCAGCGAGCCGGCGGAATCCCCGTCCCAGAAGCGATCCCGGGAGCGCCGGATGTACCAGTTGGACAGCACCTCGAGGAATCCGCGGGTCGCGTCGCAGGCGGCCGCGACGTTCAGCGCGTCGAGTTCGCCGGTCAGGTCGCCGACGAATTCGGCCAGCTTGGCCAGGATGTAGCGATCCAGCACGTCGGTCGAACCGGAGTTGATCTTGGCGTCGTAGCCGGCGCCGCCCTGCGCGACGTTCGCGTACAGGCTGAAGAAGTACCACGCGTTCCACAGCGGGATCAGCACCTGGCGGACGCCCTCGCGGATGCCCTGCTCGGTGACGATCAGGTTGCCGCCGCGCAGGATCGGCGACGACATCAAGAACCAGCGCATCGCGTCGGCGCCGTCGCGGTCGAAGACCTCGTTGACGGCGGGATAGTTGCGCAGCGACTTGCTCATCTTCTGCCCGTCGCTGCCCAGCACGATGCCGTGGCTGATGCAGTTCCGGAACGCCGGCCGGTCGAAGAGCGCGGTGGCCAGGATGTGCATGGTGTAGAACCAGCCGCGGGTCTGCCCGATGTACTCGACGATGAAGTCGCCCGGGTAGTGGTTCTCGAACCAGTCGGCGTTCTCGAACGGATAGTGCACCTGGGCATAGGGCATCGACCCGGAGTCGAACCACACGTCCAGCACATCGGAGATCCGGCGCATCGTCGATCGACCCGTCGGATCGTCCGGGTTGGGCCGGGTCAGCTCATCGATGAACGGCCGATGAAGATCATCGACCGGAACACCGAAGTCGGCTTCGAGTTCAGCGATCGATCCGTAGACGTCCCGGCGCGGGTAGGCCGGGTCATCGGACTCCCAGATCGGGATCGGCGTGCCCCAGTAGCGATTCCGGCTGATCGACCAGTCCCGCGCGTTCGACACCCACTTGCCGAACTGCCCGTCCTTGACGTGCTCGGGCACCCAGTTGATCTGCTGGTTGAGCTCGCCCATCCGGTCCTTGACCTTGGTGACCTCGACGAACCAACTCGAGACCGCCTTGTAGATCAGCGGGTTCTTGCAGCGCCAGCAGTGCGGATAGGGGTGCGCGTAGCTCTCGTGCCGCAGCAGCACGGTTCCCGGGGTGACCGATCCGGCCGTCGCGCCACGGGTCGCGGCCTTGAGGTCGTCGACGATGAGCAGGTTGGCGTCGAACACCTGGAGCCCGGCGTACTCGTTCACCGGCGCGGTGAACTTGCCGTCCGGGCCGACCGGCAGGACCGACCTCGATGTCATTGGCATCGGTGACCTGCATGTCCTCCTCACCGAACCCGCCGGCGCTGTGCACCAGTCCGGTGCCGTCCTCGGTGGTGACGAAGTCGGCCTCCAGCACCCGATGGGCGTTACGGTGCCCCAGGTAGTAGGAGAACGGCGGTGTGTACGAGCGGCCGAGCAGGTCGGCGCCGGTCAGCCGCTCCACCACCCGGCTGCTCCAATCCGCCTTCGGATCCCCGAAGAGTTCACGGGCGTACGACGCGACCCGTGCCTCGGCGATCACGTATCGCTCGGTGGTGCCGGTGAAATCCGACTCGACCACCACATAGTCGATGTCCGGGCCGGACCATGATCGCCAGGTTGCTCGGCAGCGTCCACGGCGTGGTGGTCCAGATCAACGCAAGTTCGCCGGTCTCCAACCGCAGCCCGACCGTGACGGCCGGATCCTGGCGGCTCTGGTAGACCTCGTCGTCCATCCGCAACTCGTGGTTGGACAGCGGCGTCTCGTCGCTCCAGCAGTACGGCAGCACCCGCAGCCCGGAGTACACCAATCCCTTGTCGTACAGGGATTTGAAGGCCCAGAGCACGCTCTCCATGTAGTCCGGCTCGAGGGTCTTGTAGTCATGATCGAAGTCCACCCAGCGGGCCTGGCGGGTGACGTAGTCCTGCCATTCCTGGGTGTAGCGCAGCACCGACTTGCGGCAGGCGTCGTTGAACTTCTCGATGCCGAGTTCCTCGATGTCGGCTTTGGTCTTGAGGCCGAGCTGCGACATCGTCTCCAGCTCGGCCGGAAGCCCGTGGCAGTCCCAGCCGAATCGTCGCTCGACATGCCGGCCGCGCATCGTCTGGTATCGCGGCACGATGTCCTTCACATAGCCGGTCAGCAGGTGCCCGTAGTGCGGCAGTCCGTTCGCGAAGGGTGGCCCGTCGTAGAAGACGAACTCGTTGTCGCCGTTCTCGCCCGCCGGATTGCGCTGCACCGACGCGTTGAAGGTGTCGTCGGCCTTCCAGAAGGCCAGCACCCGTTCCTCCAGCTCCGGGAAGTTCGGACTGGCCGGGATCGCTCGGTGCCCTGAGCTTGTCGAAGGGTGCGTACTGGTGGCTTTGGGATAGATCGTCACGGTGCGGTCGCTCTCGTCTGGTCAGTCACTCGGCTGCGAGGACGACGTCTCCGCCGCGGTACCACCCCGCTTGCCGAACCCAGCCGCGAAGGCGTGCGCTCGACCGCTCGTCGAAGGCTGTCACGGGCCCACCCGTCCGGTTCTACTGAGGCTTCGTCCTGACGTCTGAAGCCCGTTCTTCCGGAGGCTCACCGGTGATTGCCGGATCGTCGCCATTCGCAGGAGATCTTACCGCTTGCCGCTCAGCCGTTCGAGGACAATTCCAGCCGATGGGTCGTCGAGGCCTCGACCGCCGCCCGGGACGACACGAACGGCCACATCTTGCCGGTCGCCCACAGGTCGGTCTGATCGTCGTAGTTGCGGTGGTAGGCGTGGCCGGAGACGCCGCTCTGGTTGACCCAGCGCGAATCGTCGAGGTTGCCCAGATCGACCAGCATGCGCATCGCTGGCCCACTGGTCACCGTGTATCCCACGGTGTCGTCGTAGGACATCGCGTTGACGATCCCCGGGCCACCGCCGACCTGATAGTCGCCACGATTGAACAGGCGTTCGATCGGCGGGATGCCGCTCGTGCCCAGGGTCGAGTTGCGCAACGTCACCGTGTGCAACCTGCCCCACTGCCACTCGTCGGTGTCCCGGGCCATCAGCGACGTGATCTCTTTACGCGCACTGGTCATCGCGGCCAGAAGGATGTCGTCGCGGGTTTCGACCTTGTCCTTGGTGGTGACGTCGTCCCACCACGCGTCGCGTGGCTCGGCAAGGAGTGTGTCGACGACGGCATACCAGCGGTCCCCGCCATGCGGCCACTGATCCTCGGGCAGTTCGTCGCGGAAGGTCAGCTTCAAGATGTTGTGGAAGATGACGTTGAAGTACGCGGCCGCCGGTGATCCGGCCGCCGACGAGTAGTCCCAGCCCACCAGGGTCTGCTGCCCCTCGAGCACCCAGGGGTCGCTGACTTTGATCTTGAGCAGGTTCGGCACCAGATCGGCGGCGACCCGGATCGTCTCGTCGTAGAAGATCTCCTCGGCCATATCAACGGTGAGCGCCGAGGTGTCGCGGAGCCGGTCGATGATCTCCTGGCTGCGCCACCCGTACGAGTACGCCGAGCCGAGCGGATACGGGTACTGCGGTCCGATGATCGGCTGGTTGGCGGCCACGATGTAGCCGGCCGGCGGGTTGTACACATAGGGCAGTTCGGCGAAGGGGATGGTGCCGCGCCAGTCGTAGCGCGGGTCCCAGCCCGGTGACGGAATCTGGCCGTTCGACCGGCTGCGCATCGGGACGACCCCGGGCAACTGGTAGCCGATGTTGCCCGAGGTATCGGCGTAGATCATGTTCTGCGACGGCGCCGCGAGCAGAGCGGCCGCGGCCCGGAACTGGGTGAAGTCGGTGGCCTGGTCGATGGCCAGCAGCGCATCCATGCTGCGTCCTGGAGTGAGGGCGACCCAGCTCAGCGCGACCGCGTACGGGTCCTTGCTGGGCTCGGAGGCGCCGCTGCCCGACCAGCCGAAGTTGATCATCGACATCGGACAGCAGCGGGCCGTGTCTCGACGACCGGATCCTGATCTTGCGCGGCTCGTCCTCGCCGCGGACCCGGATCTCCTCCTCGATCACCTGCAGCGGCAGGTAGGTCTGCCCGACCCGCACCGTGTCGCCCCGAACCTCCTCGAGATAGAGGTCCTGCGACGTCCACGTAGCTGGTCGTCAGATCCCCAGGCCATCTTGGTGTTCTTGCCGATCACCACGCCGGGTGTGGCCGCCATGCTGAAACCGCTGACGTCGAAGGCACACGTCGGGGACAGCGTTCGGCAGTGCAATCCGACCTGGGCGAAGGCCGAGGGGATCGATGTGGCCAGGTGCGGGTCGTTCGCCAGGATCGCCTGCCCGGTCGCCGTCCGCGAGCCGGCCACGGCCCAGGAGTTCGAGCCGGTCTCCGCCCCCAGCCCGGCGGAGCGGAGGACCTCGGGGATCGCCGAGTTGATCTTGCTCGCCGAGATCAGCGCCGGCAGGGCGGCGTCGAGCTGATCAGAGCTGAGACCGTCGGGCAGGGCGCTGGCGGGGGCCCGCTGCGCGGTCGGATCGAAGGCCTTCCCGACCACGGTTCCGCGGTTGACGATCGGCTCGAAGCCGTCGATCGGGTAGTCCGGGAACAGCCGTGCGGCGCGGCCGGCGCCGAGGCTGGCCGAGATCACCGCGCGTTCGGACTCCTCCTCCATATTGGAGCCGAGCTGCCAGGCCATCACCTTCAGCCAGGAGACCGAGTCCGCCGCCGTCCAGTCCTCCGGGGTGTAGTCGAGTCCCTGGAGGCCGAGCAGCGCGTACTCCAGCGACAGGTCGTCGGCCGTCCGCCCGTGCAGATAGGCATTGACACCGGATGCGTAGGCGTCGAGGTAGCGCCGGGTCGACGGAGCGAGCAGGCTCAGCTCCTGCTCCGCGACGCGCCGCCAGCCGAGTGTCCGGACGTAGGCGTCGGTCTCCACCTGGGACTTGCCGTAGAGCTCCGAGAGCCGGCCCGCCGCCAGATGCCGGCGGAAGTCCATCTCGTAGAACCGGTCCTGCGCCTGCACGTAGCCCTGGGCCTCGAACAGGTCCTCGGCGTTGTCGGCGTAGATGTGCGGCACCCCGTACGCATCCCGCAGCACCTCGACCGAACCCGCCAGTCCCGGCAGCGAGATCCGCCCCTCCAACTGGGCGAACGACTGCCGTACCGTGCCGATCGCCACACTGCTCAGCCCGCCGAGCGCCAGCACGAGCACCACAGCCGTGAAGACCAGCCAGCGGGGGATGCGACGCACCGTCCAACTCTAGTGGTCACCCCCGTCCGCCGCCCGCCTGTGTTGGTTTCCGCACGTTCGGTGTTAAACCGTCGCCTACCGCGGCGAATTCGATGCGGTAGACGGCATCTCGGCGCGGTAAGTGGCTGCCGCGGCGGCGTTTCGGCGCAAGCCGGCAGGCCCGCGAGATGAGCGCATCGGGCGTTAGCAGTCGGTATGCTTGAGTGCTAAGCGCCGTCGCGAGCGAGAAAGAACACGATGCCTACCTACCAGTACCGGTGTACCGAGTGCGGCCACGACCTCGAGGCCGTGCAGAAGTTCAGCGACGCGGCGCTCACCGAGTGCCCCAACTGCGGCGGCCGGCTGCGCAAGGTCTTCAACGCGGTCGGCGTGGTGTTCAAGGGTTCGGGCTTCTACCGCAACGACAGCCGCAAGCCCGACACGAACGGCGACAGCTCCGGCAAGGGCGACTCGACGAGCACGGAGACCAAGTCCGACAAGCCGGCGAAGGAGCCCGCGACCGCTGGCGCATCTTCGTCCGCGAGCAAGTCCGAGGGCAAGAAGTCGGCGTCGAGCGAGGCCTCGTCCACAGCCTCGAAAGTCACCTCGACCTGAGCCTGTGGACGGCGCGGACGATCGGGCCGCGCGTCCTTAACGTCTAGGCATGACGAACCGGACAACTTCGCCGCCCGGCAGCCGCCGTACTCGCAAGACTCTCGACACCGGCGCCGGTGCCCGCTCGGTCAAGGTGCAGCAGAAGACCAGGCGGCATCCCTTCCGCAGCCTGGCTCGGGCTGCGTCCTGGCATCGGCGGAAGCTCGCCGTCATCGCGGCGCTCGGCGCCGTACTGACGGGCATCGCCGCGGCGGCCCCAGCAGGGCCGCCCACGGTCGAGGTGGTGCGCGCGAAGCGACAACTGGCCGGCGGCTGCAGTGATCAGCTCCGGTGACGTCAGCGTGGACCGGGTGGTGGCCGCCGATGCGCCGGAAGGTGCCGTTTCCGACCCGGATGCGTTGGTCGGTCAGACCCTTGCCGCCCCGATCGCCCGCCGGCAGGTGCTGACCAGCCTGGCCCTCATCTCGACCAGAGTCGGCGTCGGTCGCGGACACGTGCTGGCCCCGCTCCGCCTCGCCGACGCCGAACTCGCCGCCCTCCTGCATCCGGGTGACGTGGTCGACGTGCTCGCCGCCGACCCCGAGTCGGAGAAAGCCTCCGTCGTCGCCCAGTCGGCCCGGGTGGTGACCGTGCCGCGGCGCGACGACGACTCGTTGGCTGACAGCTCCGGCGCCTTGGTGCTGGTGGATGTGGACAGCGCGACAGCCGGTGTTCTGGCGCGCGCCGCCGTCTCAGGGACCTTGACCGTCATCTGGCGATAGTCCCGTCGGCGGCGGCGGTTCCATTTCACGCGTGCTGTTCGATGAGTGATCCTCGGACTGACCGGAGCGCTCGCCGTGCCGCGTCAGGAGCCGTGGTGCGGCGGTACGTCGGCCAGCAGCCGTCGCTCGTCCGCGGTGAGCGGCCGGCCAGGACGAGGAGCGGTACGCGGCGCCCGGGCCAGGTCGAGCTCGCTGCGCAGGCCGGCCAGCGCGGCGGCGAACTGCGCTGCGCCGAGTCGCGCACGCAGGTCGGGCGGGAGCGCCGTGCCGGACGGATCGAGCAGCGTGATTTCGCCCTCGGCCACTCGCCGCCGCAGGTCCGCGGCCAGCGCGACCACGTCGGCACGCTCCTGGAGTCCGAGATTGGGGAGCAGCCGGCCGGTCACCGCGTACGCCAGCGCCTGATGCCACGGCTGCTCGGCCACGTCGTTCACGGGGACATTCTCGCAGCGCTGCCGGGCGGCTGCACCGACGTGAGCGGCGTCACCGCATAGCCCGGGAATGTATCTGATTGTTGATTGTTCAACTAAGTATGACGCAGTTAGAGATCTCCCCCACCGTTCTCGCCGAATACGACTTCGACTTCGACGCCGATCTGGCGATCGGCTCTGATGTCGCCGACCTGCTCTTCCGCGACGCCCACACCGCCAACGCCTTCACCGACGCTCCGGTGAGCGACGCGCAACTGAAGGCGGTCTATGACCTGATCAAGTGGGGCCCGACCGCGATGAACACGCAGCCGCTCCGGGTCGCTCTGATCCAGTCCGGCGAGGCCCGCGAGCGCCTCGTGGCCCACATGGCCGAGGGCAACAAGGCCAAGACCCTCGCCGCCCCGCTGGTGGCCGTGCTCGCCGCCGATCTGGACTTCCACGACGAGATGCCCAAGGTCTTCCCGGTCAATCCCGGGGCGAAGGCCGCGTTCGCCGACGAGACGATGCGCGCCGGCGCCGCCACTCTCAACACCTCGCTGCAGATCGGCTACTTCATCATCGGTGTCCGAGCCGCGGGGCTGGCTGCCGGGCCGATGGGCGGCTTCGACGCCGAGGGCGTAAGCCGGGAGTTCTTCCCCGATGGTCGGCACCGCGCCATGCTCGTGGTCAACATCGGGCATCCGTCCGACGAGGGCTTCCGGCCGCGGCAGCCGCGACTCGACTACGACGAGGTCGTCACCATCCACTGACCGCCTAGCTGCGCTCCACCAGGGTGGAGCCGGCGGGCACCGTTTGCGGCGAGCCCTCGTCCGGCAGGGTGACGTCGCCGATCACCGAGACGCGCGCGCCGAAGGTCCAATCGCCGTTGACGCTGAACCGGCTGGCCGCCTTCAGCGACGGCGCGCCGTCCGGGAATCGCTGGTCGAAGGCCCCGATCGTCTTGTAGTTGCCGGAATCGAGCTCGACGAGCGGTGCCGGGTCGGCCACCATGATCAACCGGCCGTCGTCGGCGAGGTCGTAGACGTCGGAGCGCAGCAGCAGCAGGTCGTTCGTGGTCTTGACCGGGAGGAACCGGTCGCGGCCGACGCCGATGGCGGTGGCGCCTTCGAAGACCTCGACCGCGGCACCCATGGCGCTCTCGATCTGGATCACCTTCGGCGAACTGGGGTCGGCGGGGTCGACGGTCTTCGCGTTCTTGATCAACGGCAGGCCCAGCACCGAGTCCCGCTCCTTCAGCGTCTGCGCCAGTCGTCGGAGGTCGAACCACAGATTGTTGGTGTGGAAGTACGGGTGCCGGAACTCGTCGGTGAAGTAGTGCATCTCGTCATCCGACGTCTGCGCGGTGTCGCGCAAGATCAACTGCTGATCGGCTTTGCGGATCGCCAGGTGGCCACCTTTGCGGTCGGCGGCGGTCCGGCGGCAGATCTCCGCTGCGTACGGAGCTCCGCTGGCGGCGAACCAGCCGGCGATCACCGCGTTCGGCGCGGCACCGAGATTGTCTGAGTTGGACACCGACGCATACCGATAGCCCAGCGAGACAAGGCGATCCAGTACGCCGGAGGCGGACAGCGAGGTGTAGAGATCGCCGTGTCCCGGCGGGCACCACTCCAGCATCGGGTCGGCCGGCCACTCGACCGGGGTCAGGTCGTCGGCGCGCAGCTTGGGCTCCTGGCTCTGCAGGAAATCCAGCTCGAGGCCGTCGACCTCGAGATCGTCGTAAGCAGCGAGCGCGGCCAGGGTGTCGTCGCGGGTCCGGAAGCTGTTCATCAAGATCAGCGGCAGCTTGACCTGGTACGCCTGCCGCGCGTGCCGTACCTGATCAACGATGAGGTCGAGGAAGGTCCGGCCATCGCGGACCGGCAACAGCGACTTGGCCTTCTCCATCCCCATCGAGGTGCCGAGCCCGCCGTTGAGCTTGATGATCACGGTCTCGGCCAGCGCCGCCGCGGCGTCCTCGGGCGCGACGACGGCCTCGCTCAACAGATCCGGATCGGTCAACGGCTCGATGCTGTCCTCGGCGATGAAGCCGGTGACGCCGTCCTCGACCTGGTGGTAGTAGTGGGTGAAGACGTCGATGGCCTGCTGATTGATGCCGGCGGCCGCCATCTTTTCCTGGGCCTGCCGGAGGCCGAGCTCGCTCATGGCAACCGATCCTAGTGGTCACGCCGCGCCCGGACTTGCCGTCGAGTCGCTACTTCTTCTTCTTCTTCGGCGGCGGGGGCGGGGTCAGCGAGGCGAGAAACAGTCTGCGTCGCCTTGCTGATCGGGCCTGCTGGGCCGCGCGATCGCCCGCCCCCAGGCCGTCACCGGGCTGGGTCCCGTAGTCGCCGAAGGTGCTGTGTGAGGCACCCTCGATCACCACGAAGGTGGTCGTCGGGGGAAGGTTCGCCTTAGATGCTTCGATATCGGCCGGGGTGGTGAGACCGTCGGCGCTGCCGGAGATCGAGAGGACCTTGAGGTCTGTGCGTTCGATCGGGTCGGCCGGATAGGAGCCGTACAGCACGAGGCCGTTGATCTGCTCGTTGGAGTCGGCGAACGACGCCGCCGTCACCCCGCCGAGCGAATGACCGCCGACCGCCCAATGGGTGATCTCCGGATGGAGATCGATCACGGTCTCGGCGTGCTCGGGCTGAACCACCGAAAAGCCGAACGGCTCCTTCAGGACGGCGACCAGGTAACCCGCAGCGGCCAGCGGGCGCAGAACGTTGGCATAGGCCCGGGCGTCGACCCGGGCCCCGGGAACGACGATCAGCCCCGTCGTGGGCTTGATCGCCTTGCCGGTCTTGTCCTGCTTCACCGGCATCAACTCGTACCAGCTCAGTCGCTCGTTGATCTGCACGCCCTTCTCAGACATCAGCGCCGACACCGCGACCGGCGTGGCCACGAACGGCCGGGCGTACGCGAGCGCGGCGACCAGCAGCAGGCAGATGATCAGCGCCGGAATGGCCGCGATGAGCCGCCAGCGGGCTCGGCGTTCCAGCTGTTCGGGCGTCCGGCGAGCGGGCCGATCAGGATTGCCCTCCCGATCCAGCCGGTCGCCGATCACCAGCGTGGCGATCGACCACGCCACCGCGACGAAGCCCAGCATCCCGCAGACGATCCCGCACACCAGCATGGCCGGATGCCCGCTGAGGATGGCCGACCAGCGGGTCCAGCCAAGCCAGGTCGGGACGGCGATCATGGCCAGTCCGAGCAGCAACCAGGCGATGCTCAGCGAGATTCGACTGACCGCACCGGGCTGTGGCATACGGCGAGTTTAGGGGCAGGATCGTCCGGGTCACCGGCCCTGTGGCGCGCTCCGCACCCACCCAAGCTCGAGACCTCGACGATGGATCGGGTTGCCCTCAATCGACGAGATCGGCGACCACTGCACCGTAGGAGCGCACCAGATCGTCGATGTCAAGGAACGCGCTGAAGCCGTGTGCGCCGGCGCCCATGGCCACCCGGCACCCGACCAGGCGCTGGTCGATGAACACCGGCCACTCCGGTTCGCTGCCGATCGGGGTGATGGTGCCGCGCTCGTAACCGGTGGCCGCCAGCGCCTCGGCGGCGTCGGGAAACTTGAGCTTGTTGACGCCGACCAGGGCGCGCACCTTCGGCCAGGCGATCTGAGTGTCGCCCGGCACGACAGCGAACAGGTAGGCGTCACTGGCGCGGCGGACCACGATCGTCTTGGCGATGTCGGCCGGTCGGATCCCGAGGATCGCCGCGGCTTCCTCCAGGCTGTTGGCTGGGGTCTGGGCCGCACCTCGACGTCCAGTCCGCGAGCCTGGGCGGCGGCGGCCATCCGCACGACACCGGCGGGGAATTGGCCCTCGAGCCCACCGCCGGTCGTCATCGCCCCATCGACCCGATCAGGCCTGCGGCTGACCGATGTTGATCATCCAGTTGACGCCGAACTTGTCGGTGCACTGACCGAACTCGTCGCCCCACATCTGCTTCTCCAGCGGAAGCGAGACCGTGCCACCCTCGGACAGCTTCTCGAAGTAGCCGCGAAGGTCCTCGCCCTCGTCGCCACTGAGGCTGATGGTGATGCTGCTCCCGGAGTCGCGCTCCATGCCGGCGATCGTGTCCGCGCCCATCAGGGTGTAGCCCTTGTCGGTCTCGAGCTGAGCGTGCATGATCTTGTCGGCGTCCTCACCCTCGGTGCCGTACTCGCCGAACGTGTTCATCACCAGCGTGCCGCCGAAAACCGACTGGTAGAACTCCATCGCCTGCCGAGCGTTGTCGGTGAAGCCGATGTACGGGTTGAGACGAGAGACCATCATGTGCTCCTGTTGCCGTGGTTGGGTTCCTGAGCACATTACCGCTGTTGAATCCGAGATTCCGGGCCTCAGGGAAGCCAACGACATAAGCGACTGCGATGGTCGGCCTAGGACGCGCCGGCCGCCGGTGAGAAGTCGCGATAGGCGCCGCAACGATCACAGATCTTGTACTGCTGACCCTCGTCGTTGGTCTTGAGGCTCCAGTCGTGGAAGAACAGCAAGCACCTCAACGGCTTTTTCATGGCGCTCAGGCTAGCAACGACTCACCGAACGCGCAGCGGTCAGACGACCGTGGATCCGAAGGCCGCCCCGACAGCAGCGCCGGCCACCATCCACGGTCCGAACGCGAAAGCGGTGTGTCGGTGGGCTCGCCTCGCAACCACCAGGCCGAGGGCGAACACACCGCCCAGAACGAATGCGGCCAGCGTCCCGACCAGCGCGTTGGGCCAACCGAGCCAGCCCAGGAATGCGCCGATCACGCCGGCAAGCTTCACATCTCCCAGGCCGAGGTTCGCCGGTGCGATCAAGAGGAGCACGAAGTAGCCGAGAGCGATGATGCCGGCGGCCGCAGCAGCCCGTCCGAGGCGGCTCCAGTCGCCATCGATGGCGGCCGCTACGGTCAAGGACCCGAAGAGGACCAGATAGAGCGGGCCGACGACCAGGTCGGGCAGCCGGAAGACGGCCAGGTCGACGACGACCAGCACGGCCAGGAACACGGCCAACAGCGAGTAGGCGAGCAACTCGGCGGCGCTCTCCGCCGTCATCGCCGCGCCGACCCCGCCCAGGCTGGTCAACGCGACCAGAATCCAGGTACGGAGCCACCTCGACTCAGCACCGGCCAGCACGCGCGCCCACCGGCTGAGCCCGAACCCGGAGGCGCCGGCGCAGAGTGCCGTCACCACGATCACCGCCGCCGGCATCATCTGGTGAACGCCGCAACGATGTCCATGGCCGCCGGGCCGAGCAGCACGATGAAGAGCACGGGCAGGATGCACAGCATCAAGGGGAAGATCACCTTGATGGGGATCTGCATGGCCTTCTCCTCCGCCCGCTGCCGGCGCTTGATCCGCAACTGGTCGGCTTGCGTTCGGAGCACGTCGGCAACGGCGATCCCGTAGAGATCAGCCTGGATGATCGCCCGGACGAACTTGCGCAGCGGTGGCACGCCGGTCCGCGAGGCCAGGGATTCGTAGGCCTGCCGGCGCGACTGCCCCACCAGCATGTCCTGCATGGTCCGCGCCAACTCCTGGGCGAGTGGACCCTTTCCGTTCTTCGCGGCCCGGGCCATCGCCGAGTCGAATCCCAACCCGGCTTCGACGGCGATCGTCATCTGGTCCAAGGTGTCCGGCAGCGCCAGGCCGATTTTCTGCGCTCGCTCCTGGCCACGACTGTGCAGCAGCAACTCCGGCAGGAAACGACTGACCACGGTGACGACCACGGCGACGGCCACAACCAACTTTCCCGGTGATGCGCTGATCACGGCAACGGTCATTGCGGCGAAGATGGCGGGGACCACGAGTTTGGCCGCCAGCAACCGGTGCAGCGGCCACGCCGGCGGTCTTCCGGCCCGGGAGAGCAAGCGGTCCAGGTTGCGCACCGAACGCTTGGGCGTCAGTCGAAGAACCAACAGACGCAAGCCTTCGTTATGACCGTCCCGCGCGCCCGCCGACCCGTCGGATCCAGTCTCGGCCCGACCCAGCAGTCCGCGCTGGAGGTTCGCCCGCGCTCGCAGTTGGCCCCGATCTCGGCCGGAGGTCATCGACCAGCCGACGAGAAGGATCGAAAGGCTCAGAGCGGCTATCGAAGCCAGCACCACAGTCGGTAACACGATGTCCTTTCCTTAACAGACCCGGGGAACGTCAGAATTTGAAGCTGACGACTTTGCGCAGCCAGAGCGCTCCGACGATCATCAGCACCACGCAGACGCCGACCATCACGTAGCCCGCCAGGCTCTCGACCAGCTTCCCGATGTAGTCCGGGTTCGCCATTGAGAGGAACAAGACCACGCCGATGGGCAGAGCCATCAGCACGTACGCCGACAGCTTGCCCTCGGCGCTCAGGGCCTTGACCTGACCGCGAATCTGGTTGCGCTCCCGGATCGTGTGCCCGACGCCGTCCAGCACCTCGGCGAGGTTGCCGCCGACCTCGCGGTTGATCGCGATCGCCTGGGTCACCCAGACGAAGTCGTCACTGGCCATCCGAGCTGCAGTCTCATCCAGGGCGATCCGGAGCTCCCGTCCGACCCGGGTCTCGTTGAGGATCCGAGCGAATTCATCCTTGGTGGGCTCCTCGGCCTCCCGGGCAACCGACGCGATCGCCTGCAACAGGCTGTGGCCGGCGCGCAGGCTGCTGGCCAGGAGCTGGAGCGAGTCGTCCAGTTGGTCGGCGAACGCGCTGCGACGGCGGCCGGCGAGGACGTTGAGAACAACCCGCGCAAGCACCGGTACGGCGATCGCGAGCAGGAGGCCCAGCAGCGGACCTGTGAGCAGAAATCCCGCTGCCCCGGCGACCAGGGAGCCGGCGATCACCAGCAGGACGAAGTCCTGGAGACGTATCTTCACCCCGGCCCGCTCCAGCATGGCCGTGTGGACCTCGACGTCGGCCCGACGGCGGATCAGCCGGTCGATCACATCGGTGGCGAGGGTGGTGGATCGGGTCAGCCGGCTCGGTCCGCCGACGGTGGCGGGCCGGCGCCGCGCCAGCGGCAAAGTCGATGGCCCGGGCGCGAGCACGGCGAAGACCCCAACGAGGACGGCAAGAGCGCACGCTACGACAGCGGCGGCCGCTATCTGGGAGAGGCCGGCGAGGTTCATCGGCGGGCCGCAGTCGGCGGCGGGGCTGCGAAGACGCCGGGCGAAAGCCTGATGCCCAGGTCGGTGAACTTGTCGGTGAACCGCGGCCGGACGCCGGTGGGGCTGGGTTTGCCCAGAAAGCGCCCGTTGGCATCCACCCCGGCCGAGTAGTCGAAGAGGAAGGCGTCCTGCATGGTGACGGTCTGTCCTTCCATACCCTGCACCTCGGTCACGAACGTCACCCGCCGGGTGCCGTCACGGAGTCGGCTCAGTTGGATCACGACGTCGACCGCGGAGGAGATCTGGTCGCGGATCGCGCGCAGCGGCAGGTCCATCCCGGCCATCAGCACCAGGGTTTCAAGCCGGGCGATGGCGTCCCGCGGCGAGTTGGCGTGCACGGTGGACAGCGAGCCGTCATGCCCGGTGTTCATGGCCTGGAGCATGTCCAAGGTCTCGCCGCCTCGCACCTCTCCGACGATGATGCGGTCGGGTCGCATCCGCAGCGAGTTCCGGACGAGCTCTCGAACGCCGATCTCGCCTCGGCCCTCGATATTGGCCGGACGGCTCTCGAGGCGTACGACGTGTTCTTGCTGCAACTGGAGTTCGACGGCGTCTTCGATGGTGACGATGCGCTCGCCCTCGGGGATGAACGAGGACAACACGTTGAGCAGGGTCGTCTTGCCGCTGCCGGTGCCGCCGGACACGATGATGTTCAGGCGGGCCTGCACGCAGGCGTGCAGCAGTTCCGCCATCTCCGGTGTCAGCGTGCCGAACCGGATCAGGTCGTCGATCTTCAACGGATCCTTGGCGAACTTGCGGATGGTGAGCGTCGAACCGCTGAACGACAGGGGCGGGATCACCGCGTTGACTCGCGACCCGTCGGCGAGTCGCGCATCCACCAGCGGCGACGACTCGTCGATCCGCCGGCCGACCCGGGAGACGATCCGCTCGATCATCCGGCGCAGGTGCTCTTCGGAGTCGAAACGGGCGTCGGTGCGCGTCAGCTTGCCGCCCTGTTCCACATAGACCCGGTTCGGCCCATTCACCATGATCTCGGTGACCGTCGGGTCGTCGAGCAGTCGTTGCAGCGGTCCGTGACCGAAGACGTCGGCCTCGACGTCGCGGATCAGGCGCTGGCGCTGCTCGGTGCTGAGCGGGATCTTCTCGGCCTCGACGACGTTGTTCAGCTCGCCCCTGACCATGGC
The DNA here is from genome assembly GCA_963723815.1 of uncultured Actinomycetota bacterium. GTDB lineage: Bacteria > Actinomycetota > Actinomycetes > Propionibacteriales > Propionibacteriaceae > Microlunatus. The sequence goes on from CAVRSH010000014.1 coordinate 21,694, forward strand.
GTGCAGTTGGTCCTCGTCGAGCGAGGCATCGTTGAGCCGCGTACCCATCCGCTTGTACAGCGCTTCGGCGGTGCTCTCCTTGAGCTTGGTCAGTGCGTCCTTGGCCGCAATCCCGGGGGCCGGAGGCGCCGACCTGGTCGCCGCTGGCCTGGTGGTTGGAACAGCTTTCCAGCCCGGCACCGGCGGCGATGGTGACGCGACCGGCGGATCGGCGGTCAGCGACGTGACGAGCGTGTCCACCGAGGCGGTGCCCGACTCGATCGGAAGCTCGCCGGGCTGCTCGGGGAGGCGTTCGCGGGTGTGTCCGTGGTCGGGCTGCCCCGGGCTGTGGTGACCGGCGGCCGCGAGCCGGGCCGAGAGCTTCATCAGGCGACCGCCTTCCGGACGCGGTACCAGCGCGGCGCGGCCCGCTTCGGTTGTGAATCGGTCGACTTGGCGGCGCGACGGAGTTCCTTGCGACTCTCCTTGGCGCTGCCTACCGGTTCGGCTTGCGCAGTGAACCGCGTCAACAACCGGTCCAACTGCCGCGTCATCGGGTCGCGTCCCTTCTTGCTCTGCAGCAACGGGATGCCTTGGTTGACGGACTCAAGTGCCGCCTTGGACCGGGGCAGCAGATAGTCCACCCGGGCGCCGATCGTGGCCTCCACGTCACTCACGGAAAGACCTCCGCGCTCAGCGGCGAAGTTCAGCACGACGTGGCGAGAGTCGGTCAGCATGCCGAGTTGGGTGAGCGCGTCCAGTTCCTTGCGGAGTCCACGTACCCCCGGCACATCCATGCTGGTGACCAGGACGAGCTCGGTGGTCTGGTCCATCGCCGCCAGTACATGCTCCGACAGGCCGGGAGCGGTGTCGACCACCACGTACTGGAACTCCGAGACCAGCATGTGCAGGAGATGGCCGACATCGTCTGCCGTGACAGCGTCCGCTTCGGCCGGCGTCCGTGGGCCGCAGATGACGTGGAGCCCGGTCTCGTGCAGGCTGAGGAAGGTCTTGAGCACCATCGGATCGCGGCTGGCCTGTCCGCGGACCGCATCGGGCAGGCAGTATTCGGGATCGAGGTTGAGGGCCGACGCCACGTCGCCGAATTGGACGTCCAGGTCGACCAGGACCGTTGAATTCCGCCCGGTTCGCGCCAGACCGACGGCCAGATTCGTCGCCACGGTGGTCTTGCCGACGCCGCCCTTGGCGGAGGCCACGGTGATCACCCGACCAGTCGGCGAATGAGCGCCGCCGTGCGGGCTTTCCGGCTCCGACGTGCGCACCCGGCTGACTTCGTGCGTACGGTCGAGCACCGACCGGATGTCATCCACCTCAGCCAGTGGACTCAAGATGTCGCGGACGCCGACGCGCATGGCGTCTCTGCCGATCTCCAGCCCCCGGTCGCTGACCACGATCACACTGACGCCGGGACACTGTGCGTCGAAGCGCGCCGCCAGTTCCAGGGCCGGCCGGGGATCCGGCCCCGAGTCGAGGAGGATGATCTCCGGGCGGGGAGCGTTCTTGAGGTGCGCGAAGAGCGCGGCTGGGCTCGGCGGAAGCGGGCCGAGCGGCAGGGCACGGAAGTTGCCTTCGGTGGCTTGGTCGAGCCGCCGCTGAAGGTCGGAGGACGCTGTGGCCAGGACGATCTGGTGACCGGCACCCGGCGCCGCCGAACTGTCTGAGCGCGTCACTGTCTGAAGCTGTCTGCGGTGACCCCGTTGACCCCGGTGGATCCGGTGACGACGGCGTCAGCCGGTTCCAGGGAGAGCCACGGTTTCCCGTAGTGAGCCGCGTAGACCACCTTCTCGGCGTCGTGGGCGCTGACGGCAAAGGTGACCAGGACTGTCTCGGCGGCCGGGTCCTGATCCGATTTGCCACTCTTTGACTCCGCCGTCACGTTGCCGCCGGTGATCCTGCTCACGAGGACTTTGTGCAGAATCGTCTGGCTTCGCGCAGGAATCTTGTCGTCCTTGTCGATTGACATGACGATCCCGACCCGATCGCCCGGGATGAGGTTGCCACCCATGGCTCTTTCGGACGCCAGGGCGACGGACACCTCCTGCATCCCCGGTGGCACTTTGACCCGATCCGGCGGCAGCAGAGACGCAGGATCGGCAAAGCGGCTGGCGAGCAGTTGTTCACCGGGGGTCAGATCCGATGTGGTGACCTGTCCGCGAACCGCGCTCAGACTGGTCAAGGCGCCGGCGACAACGGTTCGTGCCGGCATGAGTTCGGTGGAGACCTGCTGACCCAGACCCTCTGCCAGTGAACCGCTCTTGATGGCTTTGGCAACGACGAGGACCCGGACGCCTTCCATGCCCTGCAAAGCTCGCTGGTCAGCGCCCTTCACATAGGTGACGAGAACCAATCCCGCGCCACTCGCCAGCAAAACGGCAACCAAGGCAGCGGCAATACGACGTTTGGCCATTTCAGTCCACCTACTCGGTCATCTTGATGATTGAGCTGCCGAGTTGCGGCGCGCCGGCACCGAATTCGAAAGCCTCGGACAAATCCACGAACCGGGCGAAGTAACCCTTGATGCACCGGTTGTTCCCATTACACGGATCGTTGTAATTGTTCTGGCCACCGAAGTGATAGCCGGTCACGACAAAGGCGGCGTATCCGTAGATCCGATAGGTCGCGCTACTTCCCGTTCCGGCGAACTGGTCGAAGATCGGAAGAAGCACGGTGCGGTTGAGCGACGCGGTGAGATCGCTCGCGGTGCACGAACTCGGGACGGAGTTTCCCGGATCGGAGTGCAGTACCCCAGCGATCGTGCTGGTGGTATGGCAGGTGCCGCTGTCGGCGGTGAGCCAGCCGAAGCCGCCGGGCACGATATTGCCCGAGGGGCCGGTGCAGTCGGTTGCCGAGGCCGAGCTCTTGGTGAGGCTGATGGTCCGTTCGGTGGTTCCCGAAGGCATCCCGCCGCCGGTCTGTGCCTTCCACTCGCAGAGAGAGAAGGCCAACGGGAGCATCGCCGTTCCTCCCGTCGGGGATCCCCAGACCACCGTGGCATGGGGTCCGGATCGCGGTCGAGGAGATGCCGACAATCGGTGCGAACAGGTGGTGCCGGACGCCGGAGTTGCGTCACGCTCACGGCCGAGGAGGTCAGGGACGTCACGGTCGCCGTCGACCTGCCCGAAGGGAGGTTGAGAGCGGCGTAGCTCTGGGCGGTCGCGGTTGCGGCGCAGGCACCGCGACCGCATTTCTGCGCAATCGCGAGCGCGGCCGCGTCCGCGCCGGTCTGCAACTGTTGACGTTGCACGTACGCACCGGCGATGTCGACGCCGAGGGCGGCGAACCCCAGTATCGGCACCATCAGGAGCGCGACCATGACCGCTACCGCGCCTCGCTCAGCCCTTATCCGTTGCACAGCATGAATCCTTTGCCGGTCAACACGATGGGCGAGGTACGAAAGAGCTTCGTGAGCATGGGCATCGAGTAAGTGATCACGACCGAAGCCTGAGCCGGCGGGTTCAAGCCGGTGACCGCGCAACTGGTCGGGGAGACCGTGATGTTGGTCAAGGTCAGGGTGGGGGCCGCGGCCTTGGCGGCATTCTTCGCGGCCGTCTGGTTGTTCTGCAGCGCCATCGATCGGACACCCTCCCTGGCCGCCCCGGACAGAATGGCCTGTGTGTTGTAGGCCCGGCCGAATTCGGCGATGCCGAAGACCAGGATCAGGAGCACCGGCACCACCAGGGCGAACTCGACCGCGGAGGCGCCCCGCTCCCGGCCTCTTGCCAGCACCGTCGACCGCTCGGAACAGATGTGAGCCGGCACGGCGACGTCGGGTCATGGCGTCACCGTCCGGCTCACATCGACCGTTAAAGGATCGTCACGCAAGGGCCGGTGCGACTGTCGCGAACAGCGCGGTGAGCCTCGTGCCGAGCAGCGCAACCACGGTGATGATGACCGCGGCGATCAGGCCGACCATCAGTCCGTACTCGACCGCGGTGGCTCCACGCTCTTTGTGGCCGTCGATGCGGCCGCGCAGGACGTACAAGATGCCGCGCAGGTAGGTGTCCATGGGGGACATAGTCGATCTCCTTGGGGATTGGGCGCTCGCCCCCCGCAGGACCGCAAATGTGCCGAAGCTAACGTGCCCGGCTGTCGACAAATATGACATTGTTCGGGTCATTAACCAAATCAGAATGCGACAATCAGGGTCACAGATTGATAACCAAATCTGCTGAGCGACAATCACCTGCAGACCACCTCAAAGAATCCCCTATTTAGCTCTAAGAAATAGGACCAAAGTCCTTTTCCCGTTGGGCCCTCTTAGAAATAGGACCAAAGTCCTTTTCCATTGGGTCTGAGCAATAGGTGAATCATATCCCGGCGTGAATCCACGCTCCGAGGCAGTCGAAACTAACATCACCAGATTCGCCGCACCGAGCCGCCGGCACCGAGCAACCGGCTCACGTGGTCAGGCGCGAAGGTGAGCCACCGGGGTGGAGCGCGGGTCAGGGCCCTCGAATGGCAGACTGACGTCGTGCAGGCGGTGCGGATCCATGCGAAGCACGACATGCGGACGGAACTGGTTCCCCGGCCCGAGCCGGGCAGCGGTGAGGTGCGGATACGGGTGCACTTCGCCGGAATCTGCGGGTCCG
>CAVRSH010000015.1:0-48577 GCA_963723815.1 uncultured Actinomycetota bacterium
TGATGTTGCTGTTGCTGGCGCCTTCGTTCAGGTTGGTCTTGCTCCGGAGCTCGTCCTCGATGTGCACCCGGATGATCTCCTCGAACGAGCTCTCGGCCACGAAGCCGAGGTCGCGCGCCCGGCGCGCCTCGAACCCGGGTGCCCAGGCCTCGACGATCTTCATGATCGCCTCGTCGGGCTCGCGCCTGATCAGCTTGACGGCGTCCTCGCCGGCCACCGCCCGAAGGGCCTCGATCTCGTCGGCCACCGTGGCGCTCAGCCCGGGCATGATCAGGACCCGGTTGGATCCGACCTCGTCGCCGTCGAGCGCGGCGGCGTGCAGCAGGAACCCGACCGCGGCCCGCGGCGACGCGAACCAGTGCCGGAGGGTGTCCGTACGGGCAGCACGGCTTCCAGACCGACCAGCGGCTCCCGCAAGATGCTGGAGAAGAATCCGGACGCCGCCTGGTTCGGCTTGCCGGGGCGGATGCAGATCGTCGGCAGGCGGATACCGATGCCGTCGACGAACCCGCGGCGGGTGTAGTCGTTCAGCAGCAGCTCGCCCATGGCCTTCTGAGCGCCGTAGCTGGTCAGCGGGGTGACGTGGAAGTCGTCCGGGATGGGGTTCGGGAACGGCGCCCCGTACACCGCGAGGGAGGACGTGAACACCAGCCGCGGTCGGTAGCCGTCGGCGGCATTGGCTGCCCGGATCGCCTCGAGCAACGCCCGGGTGCCGTCGAGGTTGACCCGATAGCCCTTCTCGAAGTCCTTTTCGGCCTCGCCCGACACCATCGCCGCCAGGTGGAAGATCACGTCCGGTCGGCCCTGCAGCAGCTCTTCCGGAGCACCGGCCACGGAGAGGTCTGCCGTGTCGAGCTGCAGTTCCCCGGTCCAGCCCGTCGGCGCCGGCGGCGTGATCACGTCCACCAGGGTGAATTTCTCGATCGCGGTTTCCCCTATCCGGCCCTCGGCGACCAGCCGGTCCGTCAGCTTGCGCCCGATCATCCCGGCGGCACCGATCACAGCAACGTGCATGGTGGGTACGACTCCTTCGTCATCGTCAGTCAAGGCAGCAGCTGGGTTCAGCAGCGTTGGCCACCACCATATTTGGCGCCGAGGACGGCCGGTCGGCCAGGGGATGCGCCCGCATTGGAACTCCGGCAGACTCGTTCTGTGGCCGGCCAGCATGGTCAGACGAGCGCCAAGTCTGTGCGGCGCACCGTTCGGGTGGTCTTCGTCGCGTCCGGGCCTGACCTGCGGGTCGAGGTGGCTGTGCTGCGCGACGAAGTCGTCCCCGCCATCCGACGTGGGGTGACACCCGACACCTCGACGTCGAGGTCTCGGCACCTGGACTCCACCGGCGGGACGTTTGTGCGCGCGCCCGTCATCGATGCGGCCGTGATTGAGCAGAACGTGATCGACGAGAACGTGCAGTTCACGGTCTACCGCCCTCAGGCGGTGCAGGGTCGCGGGTCTGGTACCCACTACTCGCCTTTGCCCATCTGGCTGAGCGTTCCCGGATGCACCAGCCGACGAGCCCGATCCGGTCGACCGGGTCAAGGACTGGGCGGCCCAGATCCTGGGCGGCGACCTGATGGACTACGGCAGCCCCACGTCGGATGCCCGGGGGGCCGTCCCCCGGGAGAGTGAACTGACCTTTGTGCCCGACATCGAAGGAATCGAGTTCAACCCGCCACGGACGAACGTTCCGTTGGGTCGAGGATGTCCACAAGGAGGAGTTCCGGCTTCGGGCCAGCCCGGCGGTCACCGTTCCGGTCGCCCGCGGGCGGCTGACGGTCTTCCTCGGCGTGCTGATCCTCGCCGACGTCGACCTCGTCATCAGGGTCGACAGCACGGCAGCCAAACCGACCCTGGAGCCGACCGCAAGCAGCGTCCTCAACGGGAAGATCGAGCCGCGCAACTGGGGCGATGGAGCCCGTGCACGCTCACCCCTATCGCAAGATCTTCCCCTCGTACAGCCACTTGGACGTCGCCATCGTCGAGCAGGCGGAGGTGCTGGGTCGAGCGTTGGGGGACGTGTACACCCGCGATCGAACCGTGCTCCGTTCGGGCGAGGACTGGAACGCCCGGCTGCTCGAACTGATCGACGACGCCGACATCTTCCAGCTTTTCTGGTCCTCGAACGCCATGCGATCCGAGTACGTCAAGCAGGAATGGGAGCACGCCCTGTCCCTCGGGCGTCCGTTCTTCGTTCGACCGACCTATTGGGAAGAACCCATGCCGAGGTCGACCCAACCGGAGTTACCGCCCCCGACCCTCAGGCGGCTGCACTTTCAGTCGCTTCGGCGCAATGCCCTGGCCGGCACCGCCCAGCCGACCTGGACACTCCCCGGCACTGTGCCCAGCCCAGTGACCCAACCTCCGAGCCCCTCCGAGCGACCTGGAGGGCCATCCGCGGGCAATCCGTACCGGCAACAGTCGTACGGGGGCAATTACCCGGCGACGCCTCCGGACGGCCAACCGGGCTACTCGGAATCTGCCTCCGGTCGGCGAGGGCTGCTTCTCGATTGCGCTGATCGCGGTGGCGATTGCCGTCGCCGTCGTCATCTTGATCTGGGTCGTTCTCTCGCGGTTCTGAGGGCGGCATTCCGACGATGAGCCCCGCATCGTATCTAGGTCTGATTGGACCGCCTCTATTGGATAGACGCCATTCGACGTCGTGGCTAAGACGCAGGACGCAGGTAAATGATCTGGCCGCTGCATATTCGGATCGAATTCCGCGAGCCAATTGGAGGAGGTCGGCATGACTGCAGTCCCGGAGGACAGGCCGTCGCCGACGTCGCGGTCCGGCTTCGGTCGTGACGATCTCGCAGAACACGAGGCCGCAACCGTGCTGCCGCTCCAGCGGCGGCCGACCCGGCCGGAAACCTGGATGGACAAGCTCGACCAACTCGACGCCGAGCGCAGGGAGGCTCACCGGCACGAGGAGGTGCGGCGGCTCGACGGTCGCGCCGGTGGCCGGCACAAGGCGCGCGAGCGGATCACGATGCTGCTCGACCCGGGGTCCTTCAACGAGCTGGAAACCTTCCGCCGTCATCAGGCCAGCGGGTTCGGCATGGAGTCTCGCCGCCCGTACACCGATGGCGTGGTCACCGGCTGGGGGCTGGTCAACGGCCGCAAGGTCTTCGTCTACGCGCACGACTTCCGCATCTACGGCGGATCGCTCGGCAGCGCCCAAGCGGCCAAGATCCACAAGCTGATGGACCTGGCCATCTCGGTCCGCGCACCGCTGGTCGCGCTCAACGACAGCGGCGGGGCCCGAATCCAGGAGGGCGTCAACGGACTTGCCGGCTACGGCGGCATCTTCCGCCGGAACGTGACCGCCTCCGGCGTGATCCCCCAGATCAGCGTGATGCTGGGACCGTGCGCGGGTGGGGCGGCGCTACTCGCCCGCGTTGACCGATTTCGTCTTCATGGTGCGGGGTACCTCGCACATGTATCTCACCGGCCCCAACGTGATCAAAGCCGTGACCAGTGAAGTGGTCACCCACGAGGAGCTCGGCGGCGCCCACGCGCACGCCATCCGCTCCGGTGTGGCGACCTTCACCCACGACGACGAGGTGTCCTGCCTCGAGGACGTCCGCTACCTGTTGTCGTTGCTGCCGTCCAACCACGGGGAAGCACCCCCCTGGTTCGAGCCCGACGACGATCCCTTCCGGCGCTGCGATCGACTGCTGGATCTGGTGCCGGTCGACCCGAGACTGCCCTACGACATGCGCGACGTGGCCGCCGAGATCGTCGACGACCATGAGCTGACCGAACTGCATCAGGAGTTCGCCCCCAACGTCATCTGCGCCCTGGCGCGCATCGACGGCCACGTGGTCGGGATCGTCGGCAATCAGCCGCTGTTCCAGGCCGGCGCGCTCGACATCCATGCGGCGGAGAAGGCGGCCAGATTCGTCCGAATGTGCGACGCCTTCAACATTCCCCTGGTGACGCTCGCCGACGTCCCGGGCTTCCTGCCCGGGGTCGACCAGGAGCACAACGGGATCATCCGGCACGGGGCGAAGCTTCTGTACGCCTACTGCGAGGCGACGGTTCCGCGCATCCAGGTCATTCTGCGGAAGGCGTACGGCGGCGCGTACATCGTGATGGATTCCCGTTCGATCGGAGCGGACCTGTCGTTCGCCTGGCCGACCAACGAGGTGGCGGTGATGGGCGCAGAAGCGGCGACCGACGTGATCTTCCGGCGGGAACTGGAGAACTCATCCGCCCCGGAGGCACTGCGCCGGGTACTGGGACAGCGTTACGCCGACGAGCTGACGAACCCGTACTACTCGGCCGAACGTGGCTACGTCGACGAGGTCATCGACCCTCGCGACACCCGCCGGGTGGTGGCCGAAGGCCTGGAGATGCTGCGCACCAAGCGCATCGACGAGCGGGCCGGACGCAAGCACGGCAACCCTCCGCTCTAGCGGATCCGGCCGACCCGTGTCCTGAGCCTGTCGACCGACCGCCATCTTGCCCTTCGACAAGCTCAGGCGATGGTCGGGATCAGCAATCCGGGCTGCAGGCCCGACGGCCGATGGCATCGGCCATCACCCGACTGATCATCCGCGGGTCGGGAGCCGCATAGGCCCGGCCGCCCGTTGCCTCGCTGATCTTGGTCAGGGTGTCGAGGTCACCGGTCGGGCCGTACGCGATGGCGAAGACGGTGACCGGTCGCTTCGGATCATTCTCCTTGCGCAGCTTCGCCAGCAGCCGATCCCGGCCGATGGTGCGCCGGTCGCTGTCGGCCCCGTCGGTGATGACGACGACCGAGTTGACCCGATCCGGATCCCAGGTGCGTCTGACGTCGCGAACCGCGGCAAGGACGGTGTCGTACAGGCCGGTCCGGCCCTTCTGCACCCCGACCTTGGCGAGGGCCTGCGCCATCCGTTCGCGACCGCTGATCCCGTCAGCTCCGCGGCCGAGCGGACTCACTTTGGCCAGCGGACGGTAGTCGGTCTTGGCGGTGAGGTCGGTCGAGAAGATCCACAGGCCGATCGCCGCCTCGTCGGGATAGACGGCGAGCCCGCTGAGCGAGGCCTGCACCGCCAGGTCGAGCCGGGTGGCTCCGCGGCTGCCCGGCACCGTCTTGCCCATCGATCCCGAGGCGTCGATGACGGCGAGCAGCCGTGACGGGCGGACGACGCGGTCGTACGCGCCGATCGCGGAGTCGACCGATGACGAGTCCGGTACCCTGCCGGCCCGGTCCTTGGCGGCGTCCAGCCCGGGTACGGCGGCAAGCTCCGATCCACTGACCCCGGTCGGCGAGCGGAAGCCGTCCTCGGCGAACAGCCGAGCGCCAGCCTCGCTCTGCAGCGACTTGAGCAGTTCGTTGGCCTCGGCCCGCCGGCTGCGTTCGGCCGCGAGCACGATGAAGGGGTAGTCGAACGCGAAGCCGTCGGCCCGTGGATAGGCGCCGACCAGGGTTCGGTTCGGTTGGCTGACGTTGTGCGCGTACAACTGCTGCTCGCTCACGGCTACGGCGAGCTTGGGCGAAGTCTTGCTCAGTGCTCCGAGCGTGATCGGCTCGGTGCTGGCCGCCCGGATCACGGTGCCGAGCAGCGCGCTGGAATCGGCATGATCGGCCGCCGCGGCCTTCAGCCCGAGAAGGGCACCAACGGTCCCGGCGGAACGATCGGGAGCGGGCAGCACCCACCGCGCCGGACCGGCGACGTCGGGTGAGCTGGGCATCAGGTCGGCCAGGGTGAGCGCCTTGCCGTCCGAACGGATGGCCTTCGCGCACCGGCGCGGGAACCGCCAGAGTCAGCGGTGAGCTGGCGACCGAGGGATTGTCGTCCGGCAGGCCGGTGCCGGGCGTCGTCGCCCGTTCGGTCCAGGCGGACGAGTCGGGGATCCAGACATCCGGTCGGTCGATCGCCTCGTCCCTGATCGCGGCCGCGGTGGTCGCTGCATCATCGGCGATGATCGCCATCGGGAGCGGACAGCTCCCGCACTCGCTTGTCGGTCTCCTGGACGACGCGGCTGATCACGTCGGCGACTTCGGGCACCGCGACGATGCGCAGCGGCGGCCTCGCTGGTGCGGCAATCTTCAGTTCCGGTCGACGACATGGCCTTGACGGCCGTCACCGCGACCAGGGTGCCGACGATCAGACCGATCGCCAACGCGCTCACGGTGACTCTGGTGGCCACCGGGCGGCGCGTGCCGGCGGGGCCGCCTCGTCACTGATGGGTTCCATTCGACGGGTGTCATGAGGATTCCTTTGAGGTCACCGGGGGGATCGACCGCTCACTCCTTTGGAGTCACGAGCCGGAGCAGTGATACATCCGGCGGAGCCGGAATCAGCTCGTGCCGGCCATGATCAGGCCGACCCCGGCCGAGACCAGCCCGATGGTGAGGGAGGCGACGCCGAGCCAGAGCAGGATGATCAGCTTGTTGGGTCGTTTCGGGTCGTTTCCGATAACCGACAGGAAGAAGCCGGCCGGAATCAGGATGGCCGCGTACAGCACACCCGAGGCCAGGCTGTGCGCCCATCCCGGAACGCCGTGGTTGGACGTCACGATCAGCACCACGAGACCGAGGGTGATCAAGACGCCGGCGTGGGCATGGCCGGCCCGGTAGAACGACTTCTGCAGGTCGTTCGCCTGCGCTCGTCCGGTGACGAGGCTGAGCAGGAAGGTGCCGCCGTAGCCGACGGCGATGACGGTGAGCAACACGGCGCCGACGGTGATGCTGGACGACGGGCTGAGTTCCATGACTTCTCCTTAAGCGCTGGACTCGGGAACGAACAGGAATGCGGCGGCCCGGCGAGCGACGGCGCCGACGTCACCGTCTCCGACCGCTGCTCTCAGCCCGGATGCGTCGAGGCTGCCCGAGAGGATGAGGATGGCCAGTCCGTGCACCAGCGACCAGGCCGCGGTCGCGGCCGCGGCGGCGCTGACGGCGTCGTCACCGGACCGGCCGGAGGTGCCCGACAGCAGCGCGCTGAAGGTCCGGGTCCTCGCCTGCGACAAGGGCCGGTTGCTCGAGGTCGAGCACGTCCGGTGCGTACATCACCGCGAAGTGGCCGGGGTGGCTGACGGCGAACTCCACGTACGCGACGCCGACCTCGAGAAAGCCGAGCGGGGCGGCCGTGCCCAGCCGCTGCTCCAACAGTTCGAAGCCCTCAACGGCCAACGCGTTCAGCACACCCTCGCGGCTGCCGAAGTGATGCATCGGAGCGGTGTGGCTCACCCCCAGGTCGTCCGCGATCGAACGCAAGCTCAGGCTGGCGATCCCGTCCCGGCCGATCACCTCGGCCGCCTGCTCGAGCACGGCCCGGCGCAGGTCGCCGTGGTGGTAGCGGGTGTTCATGACTCATCTTACCACTGGCAACTTGTCACTGGCAAGATCGTCTACCAGCGCAGGCCGAAGTGCTCCCAGTACGCGCCCTCGAGGAGCAGCGAGACGACGACCACCGCGCCGGCGACGAGTTGGGCCCGATCCAGCGGCGCCGGGCTCCAGCCGCCGCGGCGCGCGTCTCGATAGCGAAACCCGGCGAAGACGGCCAGCGGTACGGCGGCGACGGCCAGCACCCGATGCAACCCCCACAGGCCGTCGGCGACCACGGCCAAATCGGGTTCGGCGAGCGCCGCGCCGACTCCGACGCCGACCGCGCCGGCGAAGGCGCCTTCCATCAACAGCACGGCCGCGACGGCCCGGCTCAGCGGGCGTCCAACCGGCCGCCAGTCCTCGACCGACGGGCGGGAACCCGACCCGAGACGGCGCCGCAGCCCACAGCCGAGATAGACGGCAAGACCCAGACCGGACAGGGCCAGCGGAGCAAAGCCGAACACCCCGAGATCCCGGCCTGCCCGCTCGATCTGGGGCAGCGCCGGCTCCGCTCCGGGTTGGGCGCCGGCCAGCTTCAGACCGGTCGGCGGAACTGCGCTGCCCGGGAGGCCCTTGATCCATCCGGTCATCGTCGGCAGGTAGCCGACCGCGGGCTCGCCGTCGAGCGTCAGGCCGTGCTCCGCGTCGAAGAAGCGCACCGTGACGGCGTCGTTGCCCGCGGTTCGCAGGGCGGCGAGCAGCCGCTCGGCGTCCTGAGCCGGTGGCAGGGCGGCGTCGCGGAGTCCGTAGATGACCAGAGTCGGCTGGGACACCGTGGCGAGATAGGGGATCGGGTCGAAGTGCGAGTACACTCGGCCCGCCCGGAAGGTTGAGCGCCCGGACCACCACCTGGCGAAGCCCTGCGGCAGGCCGCTGCGCTGCAGGGCCACATCGGTCGACCAGCTGACCTCCTGCCCCGGCGTCGTGACCGGAGCCGAGACCAGGATGGTGAAGCGGATGGCGTCGTCCTTGCTGGCCGCCACCGGAACCACCCAGCCGGCCCCTTCACTCAGACCCCACAACCCGAGCCGATCCGGATCCACATAGTCCCGGCCGGCCAGCGTCTTGGCGACGGCGAGCGCGTCGTCGGCCAGCAGTTCGAAGTCGCGCCGGAAGACCGGGTGATAGCCGTTGGTGCGCTTGCTGTAGGTCAGCGCGACCACACCCTGCGCCGCCAGTTCGCGGGCGAGCGGCAGAAGGTGGTCAGCCGTGGTGGCGCCGGCGCCCGACACCAGAACCACCGCCGGGAACCGCCCGGCTCCCGCCGGCCGGACGATCCGGCCCGTCCAGCCGATCGCCGGGCACCTCGATGGTGACCGGCTCCTCGGCCACCTCGTTGCGCGGCTGGGCGATGGTCTCGCTCGTCGGCTGCGGCACGGTGGGCAGATCCGGGACATGCTGCACGTCGGTCAGCCGCCACCGGGGCGAGAGCAGCTCGCCGATGCACACCAGCGCGGCGATGACCGCGATCGAGGTGGTGACCAGGCGGGCGAGTGAGGTCATGAAGCTCCGATACCCAATCGGGCTTCGTCCGAGACATCCGGCCGCAAGGCGGCGCGAACCGAGCCAGCTGTCCGCGGCACGCTCGGCGACCAGCCGGGCCGAGACCGGGTTCTGCCCGGTGACCAGCCGAGCGTCGGACACCACGTGCGGCATGAACGCCGGCCCCTCGTCATAGCTGGCCCCCTGCGCCGCGAGCGCGTCGGCCAGCATGAACGGGACGATCTTGGTCATCCCGATGGCGCGCTCCTCGGCGTTGCTGAAGCAGGCCACCCGATGCCCGGAGACCAGTGGCCGGCCGTCGACCTCGGCGCCGAGCAGTCCGGCCGGGCCGTGGCAGACCGCGGCCACCACACCTCCGGCGCGGTAGACGTCCTCAACCAGCCTGATCAGGGCGGGATCGTGCGGCAGGTCGAACACCGCCCCGTGCCCGCCGATCAGATAGACGACCTGGGGTAGCTCCGCGATCTCGTCCGTCCGCAGCCCTCGCTCCAGGGCCCGTTTCACCTGCGGGTCGCTCAGGAAGTTCAGGTGGTCCGGATTGTCGGGGTCGACTGCTTCCAACGGTGGGCGGCCGCCCGATGGAGAAGCCATGCCAAGTCGGAAACCGCGTTCGGTCAGTACGGTCCACGCGTCCAGCACCTCAGGCAGGTACGCCCCGGTCGGCCGTCCGGTCGCGCCCAGTTCCGACGTGCTGGTGAGCAGCAGCAGGGCGTACGGCTGGGTCATGACAACCGGACCGACTGGGATTCCGCGACCAGCGCCGCGCCGGTCTTGGGCAGGCCCGCGGCGATGGCCGGGCCGAAGCTCTGGCCGAAGTAGTCGGCGGCCGGACCGACCAGGCAGACCCGCAGGAGGACCTGACACCCCCGCCGTCCGGCCGCGCGATGATCGAGTTCTCCGCCCGCAACGTCACGGTCTCCGCGATGTCGGTTTCCGAGACGTAGCCCTCGCCCCGCCGGGCCTCGACGACCCGGAACGGGAGCGGCTCCTGGCCTGGAGGCGTCAGCCGGCCCGCCGTACCGGCTTCGAAGGGTCCGTCCAGCTCGACCGCCTCCACGGCCTTGTTCCAGCGCGGCCAACTGGTGACGTCGGCCATCAGCTGCCAGATCGCCTCCGGCCCGGCCGGCGATTCCGCGGTGTACTCGGTCTTCCACATGTGCGGTCCTTCCCTGATGTCCGAAGACGGGTTTCAGTAGACGGGCTTGAGCACTCGACGCGGTTCCGGCCGGTGCACCGGCATCGCCCGGCGAGCCCCGATCCAGAGCTGACCGGGCCACCAGACGAAGCGGCCGACGTCGTAGATCAGCGACGGTACGAGGAGCGTGCGCACCAGCAAGGTGTCGAGCAGGACCCCGAAGGCGACCGTGAACGCCAGCTCGATCAGGAGCACCAGGGGGACGACGGCCAGGGCGGCGAAGGTCGCCGCCAGGACGATCCCGGCCGAGCTGATCACCCCGCCGGTCGTTCGCAGGCCGATCAGCACGCCCTGCTTGGTGCCGTGGCGGATCGACTCCTCGTGGACTCTGGTGATCAGGAAGATGTTGTAGTCCACGCCCAGGGCGACCAGGAAGACGAACGTGTGCAGCGGGAAGGTCGAGTCCACGCCGGGGAAACCGAAGATGTACTCGAAGACCAGGGCCGAGACCCCGATCGCGGCCAGGTAGGACAGGACCACCGTGGCCACGAGCAGGATCGGAGCGATCAGCGCCCGGAGCAGGATGGCGACCACGACCAGCACGACCAGCAGCAGCAGCGGGAGCAGTCCGCGGTCCTCGGCGGCGGTGGTGTTGAAGTCGAGCGCGATGGCGGTGGCGCCCCCGACCATGGCGTTGGCTCCCGGAACCGCGTGCACGGCGTCGCGGAGCCGCTCCACCGCGGCCTGCGCTTCCTGGCTCTGCGGGTTGGCGTCGAGGATGACGTTGTACTGGACCAGGCCGTTGACCACCTTCGGCTGGCCGTCGTTGCCGCCGTCCTCGAGCTCCGGTGTACGGCACGACCTGAGCGACCCCGGGCACGGCGGCGGCCGCGGCCGCCACCTGCTGCGCCTGCGGGGCCCTGGCGATCAGCACGGCCGGGTTGGACCCGCCGCCGGGGAAGTGCCGATCCACGATCTGGGTGCCGATCTTGGAGCCGATGTTGTCGTCAAGGATGTAGTCGGCGTCGGAGAGACCCTTGGCGTTGAGCTGGGTCACGCCCAGCGCCATCAGCGCCAGGACGAAGACGCTGCCGATCCACACCAGATGACTGCGGCGTTCGACCAGCGAGCTGATCCGGCCCCAGAGTCCACGGCTGCCGACGGACCTGGACCGGCTCGGCCGGTCGGGCGTTCGCCTCCCGGCGCGGCCAGAAAACGGCGCGCCCGCAGAGCAGCAGGACGGCCGGCAGCAAGGTGATCATCACGATCACCGCGCACGCCACGCCGATGGCGCCGGCCGGCCCCAGCGCCCGATTGAGCCCGAGATCGCTGAACAGCAGGCAGAGCAGGGCCAGGATCACCGTGCCCCCACTGGAGATGATCGGGGCCAGCGAGTGCCGCCAGGCGAGACGGAGGGCGACCTTCGAGTCGCCGCCTTCCTTCAACTGCTCGCGGTAGCGGCCGATCATCAGCAGGGCGTAGTCGGTACCCGCGCCCAGGATCAGCACGCTGAAGATCCCCTGGACCTCGGAGCCGATGGTGATCACACCCTGGTCGGCCAGCAGGTACAGCAACCCCATCGCGGCGAGCAGGCCGATGCCGGCCACGGTCAGCACCAGCAACGGCAGCAGCACGCTGCGGTAGACCACGACCAGGATCAGCAGGATCACCACGCTGGTGACGACGATGAGCAGGATGTCGATCGCCCCGGTGGCGTCGTGCAGGTCGGCCGCCGTCCCCGCCGGTCCGGTCACGTACGCGCTCAGCCCGGCCGGAGGCTCGAGCAGGTCCCTGAGCTCCTCGACGTGCGGCACCACGGTGGACGTGTTGGTGCCGGTGAACAGCACGATCAGCTGGGCCGCCTGACCGTCCTCGGAGAAGATCGGACCGATCGTCTTGCCCGTCATCGCGGAGCCGAGCGACCGGTCGATCGAGGCGGCGGCGTCGGCCACGGCGGTCTTGTCGCCGTCGGTCAGTCCGGAGGTGCGCTCGAACACCACGACCGCGGGCAGGGTGTCCTGCTCCGGGCCGAACGACTTGCTGAGGTTGAGCACCGCGACCGACTCCGACTCGGGGGGCAGGTAGGACAGGCTGCCGCTCTGGCTGACCTCGCTGAGGTGGACGCCGCGGGAGCCGAGGAAGCCGGCCACGCCCAGCCAGGCGACGACGATCACGGCGGCGGCGATGAGTGCTCTGCGGCTCACGGGGTGATCCTCTCGGCGATGGTGGTCAACGCTTGCAGGCTGTCGCGCAGCTCTTGGTTGAAGGTCTTGCTGAAATCCATCCCGAGCAGATCCAGGGCCCGTCGGGGGATGACGGCCTGGTGGGTGATCCGGCAGCCGCCGCCCCCGGTTGTTCGGCGAGGGTGTGCCGGACCTGGAGTGTGCAGTCGTCGGCGACAGCCGTCTCGGTCACGAATCCCTCGTCGCGGTCCACCGAGCATCACCCGGATCGGCAGCACCTGTCCCTGGGTCGTCGTCACCTTGCCGCGGGCGCCCTCGACCAGGCCGCCGGCGAGCCGGACATCGGTCGCCCCCGGGTACCAGAGGATCCAGGAGTCGACGTCTTCGTAGACGCTCCAGACCTGGGCCGGGGTGGCGGCGGTGTCGATACTCGGGGCGTAGTCCCACTCGCCCATCACGGGCCGCACCTCGACGTGGCCGTAGTCGAGCCAGGGATAGCGGCCGGCCAGGCGGATCGCCTCGTCGTCGCTCTCGCAGTTCAACAGGTAGAACATGGTCAGGGCATCCGACGAGGGCTCGGCCGGCTCGACGACGGCGGTCGGCATGGATCTCGCCGGCGGGGTCGGGGCGTACGGTCACTCCGGTGGCGGACGGCTTCAGCCAGCGTTCGGCCAGCACCCGGCCCGGCTCCTCGGTGCGGATCAGCTCGTAGTCGTAGCGGACGTGACTCTCCACGAGGGCGTTCATCGTCTCGCGCGGGAGCTGAGACAGCGCCGCCTCGTCGGCGTAGCAGAACAGGGCGTAGAGCATCAGCGGACCTCCTCGGCGAAGACCCGCTCCAGGTCGTCCACGTCACCGGCCATGATCACGTCGAGATGGCGGCTGACGTCACGTACATCCCAACGCCACCAGGCGATCCGCAGCAGGCGCTCGACCTGCTGCCGATCGAACCGCTCCCTGATCAGCGTGGCCGGGTTGCCGCCGACCACCGTGTACGGGGCGACGTCGGAGGTGACCGTCGAGGTGGCGGCCACGATGGCCCCGTCGCCGATGGTCACGCCCGGCATCACCACCACGTCGGTGCCGATCCAGACGTCGTTCCCGACGACCGTGTCGGCCGCCATCGGCCGCTCGCGCGAACAGGTCCATCTGATCCAGCCATTCGCCACCGAAGATCGGGAACGGGAAGGTGGACAGGCCGTCTCGCCGATGATTCGCCGAGTTCATGATGAAGCGGACCCCGCGGGCGAGCTGGGTGTAGCTGCCCGATGACCAGCCGCTCCGGCCCGTGGTGGAACAGCACGTTGTTCCGCTCGAACCCGAGCGGATCCTTGGGATCGGCGTAGTAGGTGTAGTCACCGACCGAGGTGAACGGCGACTGCACCAGGGGCTTGAGGAAGACGACCTGCGGGTCGCCGAGCACCCGGCCGAACTTGGGACCGTAGCAGGCCGGGTAGAGCTGATCCGGGTCGGGAACCGTGGCGGTTCGCGCGGCTGCCAGCTTCAGCGGTCATGGCAGGGTCCACTTGATCGGCAGGTGCTTGATGCCGTTCTGGAAGTTGGACCGCAACCGGTCCGGCGGTCCCGCGAGCTCGAGCCCGGGCAAGCCGTCGAGGACGGCGTCCAGCATGGCGCGTACCTGGGTCCGGGCCAGCTGTGACGCCACGCAGAAGTGCGGTCCGTGGCCGAACGCGACGTGCGGGTTGGGGCGCCGCCTGATGTCGATCTCGTCGGGAGCGGTGAAGACCGTCTCGTCGCGATTGGCCGAAGCCAGATAGGCCACCACTTTGTCGCCCTCGTTGATGTCGACCCCGGACAGCGTGGTGTTCTGGATCGCCGTCCGGCGGAACTGGATCACCGGGCTCCACCAGCGGAGTAGTTCCTCGACCGCGGTTGGCAGCAGGCTGCGGTCCTCGAGCAGATCGCGGTGCGCGTCCGGCGCGCCGAGCAGCCCGTACAGGCAGCCGGGAAGGGCGTTGCGGACAGTCTCGTTGCCGGCGATGCAGAACAGCCAGAACAGGTGCTGGAACTCCTCGACCGAGACCCGGCCACCCTCGGCGTCGACCTGCTCGAGCAGCAGGGACATGATGTCGTTGCCCGGATTGGCCCGGCGATACTCCGCGAGCTCGCGCGCGTAGGCATAGAGGTCGGCCATCCCGTTCGGCAGCCGGGCGTCGGGCAGCCGGCCGTTGGCGTCGGGCTGCGGCCGCTCCTTCAGCGCCCGCTGGGCCAGTTCGGATCCGTTGTGCAGCCGGAACTCGTTGCTCACCGTGTACTCCGCGTCCAGGATGCCGATCACCCGGTTGCTCCAGTCGAACATCAGCCAGCGGTCCGACTCGGGCACGCCGAGGATCTCGGCGAGCGACAGGAGCGGCAGGTCGGCGGCGATGTCGCGGGCGAAATCACACTCGCCGCGGTCGCGGACGGCGGCGACCCGGCCGCGGGCCAGCTCGGAGATGCCGGCCTCCAGCCTGGCCACCGCGCGCGGGGCGAACGCCTTGGTGAGCAGGCCGCGCAGCCGGGAGTGCTCCGGCGGATCCATGTTGATCATGATCTTGCGGAGCGGCGGCAGCATCGGCGGCGGAGCGTCGAAGATCTGCGTCAGCCCTCGACTGGAGGAGAAGACCGACGGCGTACGGAGCACCGTCTCGGCGTCCGGATGGTTGAGCACCGCCCAGTAGCCGGTGCCGGGCGGCCAGCCATCGACCGGCGGCTCCGGCACCCAGACCACTCCCCCGGCCCGGCGGAGTCGGGCGAACAGTTCGTGCGGTACGCCGTGGACGTAGGTGTCGGGATGGAAGACCGCTGTGGTGTCCAGGTCCTGCTCGGTGGTGCTCATGCGGCGTCCTCCTTGACTTCGGCCTTGACCTCGGCGTTGACCTCGGCCTGCGCTTCGCCCGCGAGCGGGGAGATGTTGTGGTTGAAGCGGAACGTGTTCTCCGGGTCGTAGCGGGTCTTGATCCCGGCCAGCCGGTGAAGTCGATCCGCGCTCCAGAAGGCCGAGACCCGATCGACCTCCTCGTCGTCGGTGACCAGATTGAGGTAGCTGTCTCCGGTGCCGAGCGCGCGCAGCGCGGCGCCGCTTCCCTTGACCCAGGCGGTGACGGTCGCGGCGTCCGCGGGCTCGTGCCACTGGCCCAGCAGGTGCACCAACCAGCCCTCGTCGCGGTGGGCGAAGGCCGTGGCGTCGGCGGGGACGCGGGTGACCGCGGCGTTGAACGGGATGACCTCGACCAGGCAGTGCCGGCCGGGCAGCCGGGACCCGAGCTGGGTCAGCGCGTCGATCTGCTCGTCGCCGAGCTCACCCAGGTACTCCCCGCTCCAGTAGTGGTGGTTGCCCCGGGGATTCAGCGGGTCGAGCATGCCCTGGACCATGGTGAACGGCATCGGCACGGCGAAGTCGAACAGCGCTCCGCCCAGCCGGCGCAGCGGCTCGATCACCGCGAAGCCATCCTCCGGGTTTCCGCTGTAGCGCAGGAAGATGCCGATGACCAGGGACCCGTGGTGTTCGGGCGGCACCACCGGTAACGGCGGCGCGTGCATGAAGAGGGCGTCCGCGCTCAGCTCCTCGGGGGCGTCGACGATGAAGTCCCGCAGGGCGGCCAGCACCTCGGGGGCGCGCTCGACCGGGTAGCCGACCAGCCCGGCCAAGATGATGGGCCCGACCCGGTGGGCCTGGAACTCGAACGAGGTGACGACGCCGAAGTTTCCGCCCCCGCCGCGCAGGGCCCAGAACAGATCGGGATGGCTGGTCTCGCTGGCGACGACGACCTCGCCGGCCGCGGTGACGACCTGGGCCGAGCGCAGGTTGTCGCAGGTCAGACCGAACCGGCGCTGCAACATCCCCATCCCGCCGTTCAGGGCCAGGCCGCCGACGCCGGTTTCGGAGACCTGGCCGGTGGGTACGGCGAGCCCGAACAGCTGTGACTCGTGGTCGAGGTCGGCCAGCGTGGCGCCGCCCTGGACCCGGACCCGTTGGCTGGCCGGGTCGACCTGGACGCCGCGCATCAGGGACAGGTCGATCAGCAGTCCGTCGTCGCAGGTGCCGTGCCCGGCGACGCTGTGCCCGCCGCCGCGTACGGCCACCGGCAGGCCGGCGTTGGCGGCGAAGCGCACGGCCTGGACGACGTCGGCCGTGCCCAGGCATCTGACGATCACCGCCGGACGGCGGTCGATCGAGGCGTTGTAGACCGACCTGGCCTCGTCGTAGCCCGGCTGTCCCGGCGCCAAGGCCACCCCGCGCAATGCGGGCCGCAGCTGCTCCAGGGGTAGGCCCGGCATCACGGGGCTCCGAACTCGGGGACGTCGGGCAGCTCGGACAGGAAGTGTTCGAGCTGTTGGTCCGTCACGACCTCGTCGTGGATCTGGCCGTCGCGGAACGACTCGTACGCCGAGAGGTCGAAGTGCGCGTGACCGGTGATCAGCACCAGGATCACCGTCTCGGTGCGGGTCCGCTTCGCTCGCTCGGCGTGCTCGATAGCGGCGGCGACCGCGTGGGTGGACTCCGGCGCCGGAATGATCCCCTCGGTGCGGGCGAACCGCATACCGGCCTCGAAGCATTCCGTCTGCGGGATGGCCATGGCGTCCATCAACCCCTGGTGAGCCACCGCGGAGACCAGCGGCGCGACGCCGTGGTAGCGGAGCCCGCCGGCGTGGATCGCCGCCGGCACGAACCCGTGGCCGAGGGTGTACATCTTCATCAGCGGGGTCAGGCCCTGCTTGTCGCCGTAGTCCCACGCGTAGCGCCCCCGCGTCATCGAGGGGCAGGCACTGGGTTCGGCCGCGACGATCTGGAGCTCCCGACGGCCACTGAGCTTGTCAGGAAGGAACGGAAAGGCCAGCCCACCGATCCCGGAGCCGCCGCCCACGCACGAGATGAGCACGTCGGGATAGTCCTCGGCGAGCTCGAGTTGCGCGAGCGCCTCCTGACCGATGATCGTCTGGTGCAGCAGCACGTGGCTGGCGACGCTGCCCAGCGCGTAGCCGGCGCCCTGGTCCTGCAGCGCCACCTCGACCGCCTCGCTGACGGCCAGTCCGATGCTGCCCAGCGAGTGCGGATCCTCGGCCAGGGCGGCCCGGCCGATCTCGGTGTCGGGTGAGGGCGAGCGGTGCACGGTGGCCCCGAACATCTCCATCATGGTCTTCCGGTACGGCTTCTGGTCGTAGGAAGCGCCGACCCACCACACGTCACAGTTGACGTCGAACTGACCGCAGGCGAAGGCGAGCGCCGTTCCCCACTGGCCCGCTCCGGTCTCGGTGGTGAGGCGCCGGACGCCCTCCTGCGCGTTGTAGTACACCTGCGGCACCGCGGTGTTGACCTTGTGAGATCCGGTCGGGCTCAGCCCCTCGTACTTGTAGTAGATCCGGGCCGGCGTGCCGAGATCGGCCTCCAGTGCCCGCGCCCGGTAGAGCGGGCTGGGCCGGTACCGGCGGTAGACGTCGCGGACCGGTTCGGGGATCTCGATCTCGCGCTCGGTGGCGCCGTCCTGCCGCAGCAGAGCCATCGGCGTCAGCGAGGTCATCGCCTGCGGTGACACGGGCTGCAGCGTCCGCGGGTCCAGCGGCCGGGGCGGCCGCTGCGGGAGGTCAGCCAGCACGTTGTACCAATGGGTGGGGATGGCGTCCTCGGACAGCGTGTACTTGACGGTCCGGTCCGGGGTGTCCGGCACGGCGCTGATCCAGGCGGGCCGGCTCATGACTGCGGCCTGACCGGGTGGGATCCGTTGCCGACGGCGGCACCATCTCGCCGGGCCGCGCCCTGGCGATCCAGAAAGGCCTCGAATTTCTCGTGGAAATCCTCCGGCGCGCGCATCCTGAGACCCTCGCGCAGGTCGACCAGAGCGTGGTTCGAGCGCGCTTCGGCGATCAGTTGGCCACCGACCTTGCGGTAGATCTCGTAATAGCAGTCCAGTCGCGCCGTTGGCGTGGCCGTCCAGGTACGCACCAAAAGCTCGTCTCGATAACGAGCCGGCGTGTGGTAGCGAATATGGAATTCGGTGGTGGTGATCTGGAAGTCGAGATAGTTCGTCACGCCGACGGCGTTGGCGAATGCTTCTCGGCCCAGATCGCACCAGGCGGGGTAGTTCCCGTAGTAGGCATGTCCGTAGACATCGCACTCTGACCAGCGCACCTGAACCGAGGTTTCGACGAACCCCAGCCTCATGATGCGCGGCGCCGACTCAATCCAACGTGGCATGACTCATTCCGCTCTCTCATCTCGCCTGAGGACTTATGTGGTTCCGATGCGGCGCGAATGTTGAGGCCGAGCAAACGGCTGCGCCGTGAGCCGCTTGACTTCGCGAATTCTTTACGTGATACCTGAGGCCTCGTCCGGTGATTCTGATACGTCTACTCACGCGGAGACCGTGAAGCGTCGTTCGAACCCGGCGTCGGCCCGATAGTGGGGCTGCACCGTGGCGTGGATCAGCCGATGGATCTGGACTGCCTCGGCCGGGCTGCCGGCGGCGGCGAGCACGGCCGCGATCATCGTGTTCTGGTCGGCCGTGGTGTCGGTGCCCGGCTGGGTCGCGACGGGGATGACCGCCTGCACGCCCGGGATGGTTCGCGCCTCGGTGAGGCCGGCCACGCAGTCCACGGTCTGGCCGACCCGATGCTGCGGGGCGACGAACACCGCGAACCGGCCGGAGAAGGTCGGCAGTTCCGGGGCCAGGCCCAGTGCCAACCGGCCGATCTGGGTCACCACGTCGTAGCCGGCCGCGATCGGCAGCAGGAACGGTACGGCACCGCCGACCCGCGCGTTCACCTCGATCACCCGGGGTCCCTCCGAGGTCAGCATCAACTCGGTATGGGCGGCGCCGTGCTGGAAATTCAGCGCCCGCAGGGCCTGCTCGGCCATGGTGGCGACGCCGGCCTGCTGCGCCGCGCCCAGGCACGACGGCAGCAACATCCCGGTCTCCAGCAGCGGCGGAGCCAGGGGGAACCGGTCGGTGACGCAGAGATGATGGAAGCGGCCGCCGACCGCCAGCGTCTCCACGCTGACATAGGGCGCGAGACCATCGGTCTCGCGAGGAGCCCCGACCAGCACCGACTCAAGGATGAGTGCGGTGTTCGGGTCGACCGCCCCCCGCGCGCCGGCGCGCGAGGCGAGCATCTTCGCCACGATCGCGGCGACGTCCATTCCTGGTTCGATCCGCCGGACCAATGCGCCGCCGCTGCCGCGGCATGGCTTCAGCACTGCGGGTAGCGGTACCCGGAGCAGGGCGTGCACGCCCTCGGCCGGGGTGGTCACCCGGGCGTACGCGGGACCGGGCACACCGGCCGCCCGAAGCGCGTCGCGCTGCCGCAGCTTGTCCCGCAACGCCGGCATGGACTTGGCCGGCTGGCCCGGCAGCCGAAGCCGGTCGCTCAGCGCCGCGGCGATCTCGATCGTGTCCTCGGTGATAGGGACCACACCGTCGACCGAGCGGACGAGATGGTGCCTGAGTGCGGTCGACACCATGGCCTGGCGGTTCGGCGCGACGATCGCGGTGACCGCGGGGCTCAGGTCGTCGACCCGCTCACCGAGCACGTCGGCGCTGGTGAGCACGACGACCTCGCCGACCGGAGCCAGCGACCTGAGCAGACCGTCGACGGGCGCTCCCCGAGAGCCGAGCACCAGCAGCAGCCGAGGCATCATTCCTCCGGAGCGATCAGCCGGCCGGTGGCGACCTCGGTGACCAGGATCGCCTGCACCGGACAGCAGTTGGCGGCGTCGGCGACGGTGAGGTCTTCGCCCACCAGGTCGCGAGCCGGCCGGGAGACCCGGTCGTCACCGAGCACGAACACCTGCGGGGCCAGCGAGCGACAGATGCCGCTGCCGATGCAGGCGTCAGGCTCCACCGTCACCCTCCAGTTGTCGGTCATGTTCCCTCCCGCCTAGGCCGCCGCGTCCAGCCGGACGTCGAACGAGGCCAGCCAACGATCGATCTGGTCCAGGTACGCCAGTGACAGCCGCTGCAGCCACGGCGGCCGGGCGCTGGTGCCGTCGATCAGGGCCTCCACCCGGACCCGATCGACGAATTCGCCGACGACCGAGCCGTTGTCCAACAGCGCCCGGGCGCGCCGGCGTACGGCGGCATCGAAGAAGTCGTCGACGGCCGACGGGTACATGCTCTTGGGGCGCTGCACGATCTGCTCGGGGAGCAAGTCACTCACCGCGGACCGTAGGACGGCTTTGCGGCTGCCGCCATGGTTCTTCAGCGCCCACGGTGTGTTGAACAGGTATTCCACCAGCCGGTGGTCGCAGAACGGCACCCGGACTTCGAGGGCCGAAGCCATGCTCATCCGGTCCTTGCGGTCCAGCAGCACCGGGAGAAAGCGGGTCAGCGCCAGGTAGGAGACCTGTCGCATGCGGGCCTCCTGGGCGGAGTCGCCGTCGCGGACCGGGGTCTCGGCCAGCGCCTGCGCGTACTGGTCGCGGACGTAGTCACCCGGCCGCAGCCTGGCCTTGAGCTCGGGGCGGAGCACCCCGGCGAAGCCTTCGTCGTCGGGGCTCCACGGGAAAGCCGGACCGCGCGACCGCGGACGGGGTCGTGGAACCAGGCGTACCCACCGAAGACCTCGTCGGCGGACTCCCCGGACAGGGCCACCGTCGACTTGCCCCGGATGGCCTGGAACAGCAGCAGCAATGACGCGTCGAGGTCGCCGAGGCAGGGCAGGTCACGGGCCCGGGTGGCGGCGTCGAGGACGTTCAGGATGTCCGGGGTGTCGAGCACCACGTTGCGGTGGTTCACGTTCACGGCCGCGGCGAACTGCGCGACGTACGGGGCGTCCAGCGCCGGCCGGTTCTCGTCGGCCACGAACCGCCGGGCCGCGTTGCGGAAGTCCACCGAGAACGTCGACAGGGTCTGGCGCCGGCCGGCGAGTTGCCGGGCGGCGAGCACCGCGATGGCGCTGGAGTCGACCCCGCCGGAGACCAGGGCGCACAGCGGAACGTCGGAGGTCAGTTGCCGGCTGACGATGTCGTCCAGCAGCGCCCGGACGTGGGCGACGGTCTCCGGCCAGTCCTCGACGTGGTCGGATGAGGTGAGGGCCCAGTACTGCTCGACCGCGACGCCGGATCGGCTGAAGCTGACCGACCAGCCGGGCCGGACCTCGGAGAGTCCGCGCAGCACCCCGTGACCGGGTTGATGGGTGCCGAACATCGCGAACAGCCTGGTCAGGCCGACATCGTCGAGGACGGCGTCGAACACCGGGCTGGCCAGCAGGGCCTTGGGCTCGGAGCCGAAGACCAGGCCGTGGCCGTACTGGTGGTAGTAGAGCGGTTTGACGCCGAGCCGGTCCCGGGCCAGGAACAAGGTGTCGGTCCGCCCATCCCAGACCCCGAAGGCGAACATGCCGTCGAACCGGGGCAGGCAGTCCGCCCCCCACTCGAGGTAGGCCCGGAGCACGACCTCGGTGTCCGACCGGGTCCGGAAGTCGGTGCCCGAGGCCGGCCAGTTCGCGGCGCAGGGCGACGAAGTTGTAGATCTCCCCGCTGAAGGTCAGCACGACGCGCGGCGTCCTCGGCCACCATCGGCTGGACGCCGCCTTCGAGGTCGATCACCGCCAGCCGGCGGTGCCCGATCGCCGCGTGCCGGTCGATCCAGACCCCGCGGGCGTCCGGTCCGCGCAGAGCCAGCGAGTCGGTCATCGCGTCGATGTCGACCCGATGGGCTCTCAGGTCGCGGCGGAAGTCGACCCATCCGGTGATACCGCACATCTGGAGCTCCCTTCTCTGCTGTCGGTGGTTTGCTGATGTGAGTGCGCCGAGCGCTATCGGGCGAGGTAGCCGCCGTCCACGACGATCTCGGCTCCGGTGACGAACGACGCCCGGTCCGAGACCAGGTAGTGCACGGCCCAGGCGACGTCGTCGCTGGTGCCCAATCGTTTGAGCGGGGTCGCCTCGACGTGGCGGTTCCGGTAGGTGTCCGGCAGCGCGTCGGACATCCGGGACGCCACCAGCCCGGGCGCCACCCCGTTGACCCTGATCCCGTACGGGGCTAGCTCGACGGCGGCGGCCTTGGTCATGGCCTGAACCGCCCCCTTGGACGCGTGGTAGGCGAAGGAAGCGCCCGTGCCGACGGTGCCGAAAACGGAGCTGATGTTGACGATCACGCCGCCACCGGCGATCCGCATCACCGGCGCCAGGGCGCGCAGGCCCAGCCAGGTGCCGCGCTGGTTGACGTCGATCACCCGCGCCCAGTCCTGCTCGCTGATCGCCTCAAGACTCTGCAGGTCGAGTACGCCGGCGCAGTTGACCAGGATCGCGGGATAGCCGAAGATCCGCCGGCCCGTCCGGAGGAAGCTCGACCAGGAGGCCGAATCCGTGACGTCATGCTGGACGGCGACCGCGCGCCCCCGGCAGCCCTTCAGGCTCTCGGCCACCCGCTCGGAGCCGGCCGGCTCGAGGTCGCCGAGCAGCACGCCGGCGCCCGCATCGACCAGCACCCGGGCCACCGCCTGACCGATGGCACCCCCGGCCCCGGTGACCAGCGCCGATCGGCCCAGCAGGCCGTCACCGTTCATGGAGCGACCTCACCGGTGTCGGGCAGCCAGGCCACGGCCGCGGCGAACCCGGCCGCGTGGCTGAGCGAGATCCCGGGGACCGGGTGCCCCCGGGACCGACGGAGCTCTTCGGCCTCGCCGCTCAGACTCACCCGCGGCTCGCCGGCCGGCCCGCGGACCACCTCGATGGCGCGCCACGGCGGATGTGCCTCCCAGCCGAGAACATCCATCACCGCCTGCCGGGCGGCCATCCGCGCCGCGATGTGCTCGTCGGCGCGCAGCCGTCCCCCGGCATAGCCGCGCTCGGCCGAGGTCAGGAACGTCGCCCAGTTCCGGACGGCAGCGCCGTCCGGCGGGATCCGTACGACGACCAGGTGCAGCATGGACGCTGCCTAGGCCTCGACCGGGCCGAGGACCAGCGAGACGTTCGTGCCGCCCCAGTTGACCGCGCTGACCAGCGCCGGTCGTCCCGGCGTGCCGGGCCCGTCGCCCAGGTAGCCGGCGATGCCGGGCCGGACACTCGCGCTCGGCGACGCGCTCGGCCGCCAGCCGGTGGCGATGGTCTCCAGCGCGCTGACCGCCGACAGCATCGGCGACGTGGCGTGCACGTGCCCGACCTGGCCGGCCAGATTGACCAGGCTGGTCTGACCCGGCTCCCAGGTCGCGGCGATGGCCCGTTCCTCGGCCCGGTCGATGGCGGCCGTGCCGCGCGCGTCGCCGTAGACGGTCGGTACGTCGGACGGCAGCAGTCCGGCGTCGGCGAGGGCCAACTGGTGGCAGCGGGCGCAGCGCCTCGCCGGACGGGTCATTGCCGGCGACGCGGAAGGCGTCGGAGGTCGAGGCGTAGCCGAGCACCTCGGCCAGCACCGTCGCCCCTCGGGCCCGGGCGTGCTCGAGGTCCTCGACGATCAGCGTGACCCCGCCCGAGCCCAGCACGAAGCCCGAAGCCTGCTGCTGGTACGGCTGGGTGATGTCGTCGGTCAGCAGGCCCAGATGCTCGTAGCCGAGGTGGATCAGCGGGGTGAACTCGTCCGCCGCGCTGGCCAGCATCACGTCCGCCTCGCCGGAACGGATCAGGTCGGCCGCGTACCCGAGACCGAGCAGCCCGGACGCCGTGCCGATGGCCAGCGTCGACAACGGGCCTTTGATCTTGAACGACAGGCAGGTGTGGCCGGCTGCGGCGTTCATCACCGAGTTGGGGAACAGCCGGGGACTCACCTTGTCTGGGCCCTGCTGGCCGATGGTCTCGATCAGCTTGCCGACCGTCTCCAGCGGACCGGTGCAGGTCCCGAAGATCATCCCGATCCGGTCGCTGTCACCCCGTCCGAGATTGACGGCGGCGTCCTTGACCGCCAGCCGCGACGCCGCCAGCGTCATCAGGCCGAGCTGGTCCAGGTGGCGGGCGTACGCCGGGTCGACCAGCCGTCGGCAGGCCTTCGTGTCGGCCGGCGCCGAGCGACTGGTCCGGGACAGGTGGGTGTCGCTCTCGCTGGTCTGGTTACCGGCGCGGCCGCTCTGCAATGCCTCGATGAAGGCCGCTCGACCCGCGCCGACGCTGGAGATCACCCCGGCCCCGGTGATGACGGCGCGGCGCGCGGCCGGTCTCGCCGATCGCCGGACGGGTTCCTTGGACAGCACCAGCGCACAGTTGTTGCCGCCGAACGCGAAGGAGTTGGACACCACCACGTCGATGTCATGGGCCCGCGAGGTGTTGGCGACCACGTCCGGCCGGGTCGTCGCCTGGCTGACGTTCACCGTCGGTGGCAGCACCTGGTCGCGGATGGCCAGCACGCACAGCGCGGCTTCGCCGGCCCCGGCGTTGCCGAGCATGTGGCCGAGTTGGCTCTTGCTGCTCGACATCGGGGGCTCGGGGCTGTCGGCGAACAGGGCCGCGATGGCCCGGGACTCGGCGCTGTCATTGGCCGGGGTGCCGGTGCCGTGGCCGTTGATGTAGTCCACGTCGGCCGGCGTCAGCTCGGCCCGGGTCAGCGCTCGACGGATGGCCCGGTTGGCGCCGCTGCCCGCGGGATCCGGCGCCGTCGCATGGTGGGCGTCGCTGGTCAACGCGTACGACTGCAGGTAGCTCAGCACCGTCGCCCCGCGGCGGGCCGCATGTTCGGCGTCCTCGAGGATGAGGATGGCGGCGCCTTCGCCGATGTTCAGCCCGGAGCTGCGGGAATAGGGTGCGCACGGCTCGGGATCGAGGGCGTTCAGGCTGTCGAATCCGGCGAGCGACAAGATGTCCAGCACATCGACCCCGCCGGCCAGCATCACGTCGGCCCGGCCGGCGCTGATGGCATCGGCGGCCCAGCCGATCGAGTTCGCCCCGGCCGCACAGGCGTTGGAGATGACCACCTTCGCGCCCTTGGCGCCGAACGCGACGCTCAGGGCATCGGCGGAGGTGTAGAGCGGGTAGATCAACAAGTCGGCGGGGGTGCTCGGTCGGTCGCCTCGCCGCAGCAGGTCCCAGTAGTACTTCTCCCCCGACGCCAGTCCGCCGACCGACGTGCCGAGGGCGACCCCGAGACGATAAGGGTCGATGCCGTCCAGCGGCAGCCCGGAGGCGGCGACCGCCTCGTCGGCCGCGACCATGGCCATCGTCACCGCGCGGTCGGTCCGGCCCCGTATCTTCCGCTTCGGGGTGGCCAGTTCCACCACCTCACCGGAGTAGTGACAGCTCAGTTGCGTGGTGTCGATCCGTTCGGTCTTGCGGATCCCGCTCGCCCCGGCCACGACCGCCTGCCAGGTCTCCTCGACCCCGGACCCGAGGGCACAGACCATGCCCAATCCGGTCACGCGCGACACTCCTGCCGCCTGTGCTGGCATTGTCGTTCATGTCGCACCCTTCATTCGCTGCTGAGCCTGCTGACTGATCACGGCCACGGCGCTCTATTCGAGCGTCACGCCGAAGCTGGTGGGAACGAGGAAAGGCGCGGAGGTCGTCAGCCCGGGCACCCGCCCGGTTCCGACCTGGAGTTCGACGCCGACGGCGGCGACGCTCGACTGCAGCCGGGCGGTGCCGATCACCGCATCGAGCCGGGGCGAGTGCACCGCGAAGCCGACCACTCCGACCGGTTCACCGTCGATGAAGACGTCCGAACCAGGCTCGGGAACGATCTCACCCTCGGCGCGCCAGCACACCGGCCGGATGGCCGGCTCGGACTGCCAGTAGTCGAGCAGCTGGTCCCGGCCCACGAACTCGTGGTCGTCGAAGCTCACCATCCACTGGATGCCCAGGTCGAATGGCGTCAACGTCTCCCCGTCGACCTCGGTGTCCAGATCGGCGAAGCGTGCTTCCATCCGGGCGATGCGCAGCGCCGCCAGTCCCACCGGCTCGGCGCCGGCGGCCACGAGTTGGTCGCGGACCGCGGCGGACTGCGCGACGGGCACGTGGAGCTTGTAGCCGTACTCGCCGGTGACCCCGGTCCGGCTGACCAGCATGGTCCCGTCGGCTGATCCGGGCACCTCGACGGGGACAAAACTCATGTACGACATGGACGACACCGGGAACGGCAGCAGCCCTTGGATCGCCCGGAACGACCGGGGACCTTCGAGTCCGTAGCCGGCGAAGTCATCGCTGATGTCGGCGATGAACACGTCGTCATAGTCGTCGGCGTGGACGTGGAGGTGGGTCCAGGCCTCGGGCCGCCTGGGTCGGCGGCACCTCCAGCAGGAACGAGTCCTCGGTGCGGTAGACCAGCACGTCGGCCAGGACGGTCCCGTCCTCCCGAAGGAGCAGCGCACTCGACGCCTGTCCCTCGAGGAGAAAGTCGACGTTGCGGGTGATGACGCCGCCGACGAACGCCTGGTCGTCTCGACCGGACACCTTGAAGAGCCCGAGGCCGCGATAGTCGACCAGTCCGCAGGCACTCCGGATCACCTCGTGCTCAGCCTGGGTGTTGCTGTACTGAAGTTCCATGTCAGTTCTCCTCTGGTCAGAAATGTCGCGACGGATTCGCCGTGGTCAGGGACGGATGGTCGTCACCGACGAGGTCGCGTCGGAGTCGGGCGTTTCGTCGGGTTCCCGGTCGGTCACGGCCAGCCGTGCGGTCATCACGACCTTGGCGTTGACCGAGGCCTGCCCGGTGACCGACATCAGTCGGCCGATCCGCGTTCCGGCCTGCACCTGGAGCAGCACCTGATCGCCCGGATAGACCGGCTGAAGGAACTTGGCCTGGCGGACCTCCGCGAGATATCCCACCTGGCCGGCGACATCGGCGACAAGTTCGCCGGTTGCGCGCTGGGCGGCCGCCGTGCCGTACACGACCGCCGCCAGTTGGGCGATGCACTCGATCAACAACACACCCGGATAGATCATCCGGCCGGGAAAGTGACCGGCCAGGATCGGATCGGCGGCGCTGACGTTCTTGATCGCCTCGGCCCGTACTCCGGGCACCAGTGCGGTGACCCGGTCCAGCAGGGCGAACGGGTAGCGATGCGGGAGCAGTCGGGCGATCTCGTCAACGCTCAGCACCGTCAGGTGTTCGGTTGACCGCCGAGCCGATACCGCATCCGAGGCTCATGGCTGATTCGCCAGCACGTGGTCGACCAACCGGTTCAGCGACAGCAGCGTGTCGGTGTCATCGTCGGTGATGACGACGCCGAATTCCTCTTCGACGGCCATCGCCAGTTCCAGCGTGTCGATGGAGTCCAATTCCAAGCCGCGCCCGAATAGCGGCTGGTCGTCGCCGATCATGGCGGGATCCACGGGGACACTCAGCCGGTCGACCAGCAGATCTTTCATTCTGGCAGAGAGTTCGTGGCGCACCTTTGTATGGGTGACAGCCTCTTCCAACGTCATGCTCATTTGCAAAGCCCTCCGCTTGAGGTGAATTCTTTCTTTACGGAGGCAGTAGTGCTCTCCGGTGATACTTGGGACATCAATAAGGTGAACTAGCAGGTCATTCCGCCGTCGATCACCAGGGAGGCCCCGGTGATGTAGCGCGACTGCGCGGAGAGCAGGAAGAGGACGAGGTCGGCCACCTCTTCGGGCTGGCCGATGCGGCGCAGCGGAATGTGCTCCAGATACTCCTCGAGCCGGCCGGCCGGCATGGCCCTGGTCATGGCGGTCTCGACGAAACCGGGGACGACGGCGTTGACCCGTACGTTGCTCGGCCCGAGCTCTTTGGCCAGCACCCGGACCGTGGCCAGCAGCCCCGCCTTGGAGGCGGCGTAGTTGACCTGTCCGGCCGGAGCGCTCAACCCGCTCGTCGAGGCGACCGCCACGATCGCGCCCGAGCGCTGCCGGGTCATCATCCGGCTCGCCGCCCGCAGGCAGGCGAACGCGCCGGAGAGGTTCGTGTCGATCACGCGTTGCCACTTCTCGTCGCCCATCATCAGCGCGTATCCGTCGGCGGTGATGCCCGCGTTCTGCACCAGCCCGTCGAGCCGGCCGAAGCTCTGCTGGACGTGGCGAAACATGGTGGTGACGTCTTTGGGTACGGCGATGTCGGCCTGGAACAGGGAGGCGGTGGGATTGAGGGCTCGTACCTGCTCGAGAGCCTCGTCGGCCCGCTGCGCGTCGCTGCGGTAGTTCATCACGACCTGAGCGCCGGCCCGGGCGAGACCGCAGGAGATGCCGAGACCGATCCCTCGACTGGCGCCGGTGACCAGAACGACCTGACCGTCCAGATCTGACATGGCTCATGCCTCCGAATGACTGAGGGCCGGCATCGGCGCCGAGGCGCGGCCGGACCGGGCGAGTGCTGACACGACGTTGCGTTGGGTGGCGGCGCGATCACTCTCGCGAACCAGCCCGGACAGGACCCGCCCCGGACCCACTTCGATGAAGTCAGCCGCACCCAGCCGCTGAAGGGTGCGGAGGACGTCGAACCACCGGACCGGCTGGGTGATCTGGGTCAGCAGCAGCCGCCGGTACGCCTCGACATCGGTGACCGGTTGGCCGTCGATGCTCGAGATGAACGGCACCCGCGGCGGTCGGAGCGGGGCCGCGAGCAATCAGCGGCGCCAACTCCTTCTCGGCCGAGGCCATCAGACCCGTGTGGTAGGCACCGCCGACCGGCAGTGCTCGGGCCCGCAACGCTCCTCGGCTGCGCGCATCGTCCAGCACCGCCGCGACCGCGGCCGGTGCGCCGGAGATGACGGCCTGCCGGGCGGAGTTGATGTTGGCCACCAGCACCGGCTTGCCCGGCTCGCTCTGGTCCGCGCACAGGTCAACGACGACCTCGATCGGCAGCCCGACGATGGCGCCCATCGCCCCCGGTCGGGCCCGGGCAGCAGCGGCCATCGAGCGTCCCCGGACGGCCACCAGGTCCAGTGCGACCGGCCAGTCGAGGCAGCCGGCGGCCACCAGAGCCGAGTACTCGCCGAGGCTGTGACCGGCCACGGCCACCGGATTTTGACCGGAGTGCTCGAGTTCCGCGCCGAAGACGACCGACATCACGAAGATGGTCAGTTGGGCGACTTCTGGATCGGCGAGCGTCGCGGCATCAGCCCGCTCCAGCCACTCCGAGATCGGCGCATCAACCCGTTCGGCGGCCTGCGTCACAATGGCTCGAGCCGATGGACGGCACACCTGAAGCTCGCGGCCCATACCCGGATGCTGGCTGCCCTGAGCCCGGGAAGAGGAAGACGCTGCCGGGGCCCAGACGAGGCGCGTCGACATTCAGGCCCCGCTTCTGGTCGTCGCGGCGGCCCAGGCCAGCGGTGGCATGCCCGGCCATTCCCGGGCGTCGCAGACCATCGGCCCGACTGATGTCGCGGCACCGGAAGACGGCAGCCCGACCGCGGAGCCCGACCCCCCAGCCGAGATCGGTGCGGTCAAGGCGGATGTCCTGGAAACCGGCCCCTCTGGGCAGTCCGCCCAGCACCTTGATCACACTTTCCTTGATTCCGAACGCAGCGCAGAAGACGGCATCGTCGTCCAATTGCAGCCGGTCGCGCTCCTCAGCGGAGAAGATCCGGGCCTCCAGCGCACCCTTCCACCGGTGCCTGGCCGCCACGAGTTTGGCTCGGTCAGTCAGGTCAACGCCGGCGGTCCTGATGCCGCCCGTGACGCTCGGCAACTCCGAACCGATCAGGGCTCCGCGCCACATGGTCAGGGCGGGGTCGGCCGACTCTCGCCGGGTCAGCGACCTGCGGTCCACCATGGCAACCTTCGCCCCTCACAGCAGTTGGCCCACGCCGACGGCGTGGTCACTAGTCAGAGAGCAGGAACCACCAGGACAGATACCACGGTCGGCAGCGCGCTGGTGCGGCGACTGGGAATCGCCTAAATGTGTCCTGAGATGGGTATTTCAGCTGGTCTCGGTCACTTCTTGATTGCATACGCGCGTTTGGCTTTGCGCATCGCGCCGATGACAAGAGTTTGGGGGAATGTCATGTCATTAGTAACTCCGGCGATCAAAGACGAGATCAAAGAGCTGGTCTGCGAAATCATTGATATCGAGCCGTTTGTGGTCACGCCGACAAGGCCGTTTCGGGAATATCGTGACGCCGACAGCCATCGCGCCGATGAGATTCGCACCACTCTTGAATGCGCGTTCGGGGTCACGATCGATGAGGCGGACGCGGTCCGCATGACCAACCTCGAGGGCGTCTACTCAGCCCTCTCCGCGGCGCTGCTGGCCAAGCACGGCCACGCGGTCCGCCGCGCTGCCTGACCCGCGGCCGTTCGCGCGCACCTGCGGCCGTTTGCGCGCACAACGGACCACAAGGCCCCGATTTCGGCCGGACATCGCGGCTGGTTTCGCGCGCACAACGGACCAGACAGCCCTCCAGTCCCATCCCGGACCGGCCCGCGCGACGATGCCGCACCACCTGTCAGGAGCCTGTCGATTCATAATCGTATTGGTGTTCTAATAGCAGGGTGAGGTTCTTCGCTCGGCATATCGGCTCCGGACTGTGGGGCATCTGGGACAGTGCCGTGATGAGCTGGAAGGCCACCGATCTGGGCGAGATCGAGGCTCGTCAGAAGGCGATGGATCTTGACGTCGTGTACAACCGGTACGGGCAGCGGACCCAGGCCGAACGGCGTCAGGTCAGTCCGCCGACAGTGGTCGAGTCAGCTGCCTGGCGGCCGGCCGGTGAACTGGACTTCTGGGTGCTCGAGCGGGGGGAGTGGTGGGGCCGGGTCCGTGGCCCGGATGGCGTACAGACCTGGGTTCGCGCCGCCGACCTACGCCGAACGCCCGGACCGGGTGGTTGACGGGACTCTTCCCAGCTGACGGAATCGAAGTGAGGTACTCATCGGCCGAGCGGGTATCCGATCGCCGGTCGGCGAGGTACTGCAACCGGCGAGTGATGTCGCTGTAGGCCTCTCAGAATACGGCAGCCGTTCCCGGCGGACTGGATCCGGGATCGACCAGTGCACTCGGGGCAGCGTCGCGTCGAGTTCCTCGTGGGCGTTGTTACAGACCGCGACGATCACTCATCGGTGCAGCACCCAGACCGACACCGCCGCCACTCCCGGCGCGCCCGGATCGCCCCAGCTTCCTCGGGTCGAGGAAGCTAGATGCCGTCCCTGCGGGAACGCCGGCCCACGAAGCCGGGAGCAGGAGAGGTTTCACGTCGACCTTGCGGGGTAAACGACCAGCAGGGTTCCGAGACGGTCCAACAAGGCCATGCAGCCCGGGGCCCCGCCAGGATTGTCTTCGAGGGCTGGCGGGGCTGCCCCGAATGACGCGAAAGCGCCCCCGGCAACGAAGCCGAGGGCGCTTTCGCGAGGATGCCGGGCCGCTCCGTGCCCCTCTCGTCGCCGGCACACTTGTGCCGTTCTTCCTCCGGGCGCATTCTTCATCGCATGGTGAGTTCTGGTCGGACGACCTGCTGCGTCGTCGGCGGAGGCCCGGCGGGTCTCATGCTCGGCCTGCTGCTGGCCCGTTGCGGGGTTCGAGGTCACCGTGCTGGAGAAGCACGCCGACTTCCTCCGCGACTTCCGCGGGGACACGGTGCATGCCTCGACCCTGACCGTGCTCGACGAGCTCGGCCTCGGCGGAGAGTTCAACGCCTTGCCGACGGTCCGTTACATCGAGTCGCTGACCGCCCACCTCGACGCCGGCGAGGTCCCGGTCTCCGAGCTCCGCTGGCTCCCGGGCCGCCACAAGCACATCGCCCTGGTCCCGCAATGGGACTTCCTCGACGTCGTCGCCGACGCTGGACGGCGGGAGCCGACGTATGAGTTGATCATGAACGCCGAGGTCACCGGCCTGTTGCGCGAGCAGCGGCGGGTGGTCGGCGTGCGCTATCGAGCAGAGGGGGCCGACCACGAGCTGAGCGCGGACCTGGTGGTGGCCTGTGACGGCCGGCATTCCACCGTCCGCGCGGCCGCGGGCCTGACGCCACGGCAGTTCGGGACTCCGATGGACGTCGAGTGGTTCCGCCTTCCGCGACGTGAACACGACCCGGCCAACGCCATCGGTCGCCTCACCCGCGGCGCCATGCTGGTGCTGATCGACCGAGGCGCCTACTTCCAGATCGGCTATCTGATCAAGAAGGGGGCCGACCGGGCACTCCGGGATGCGGGCATCGCCGCCTTTCGGTCTCGGATCGCCCTCGCCCTCCCCTGGCTCGCGGACCGGGTCGACGCCGTCGAATCGTTCGAGGACGTCCAACTCCTCACGGTCACGCTGAGCCGGCTGCGGCGCTGGTACGCCGACGGACTGCTGATCATCGGCGACGCCGCCCACGCCATGTCACCGGTCGGTGGGGTTGGCATCAATCTGGCCATCCAGGACGCCCTCGCCGCCGGCCGTATCCTCGGGCCGAAGTTGGCCAGCAAGACCCTCACGCCGCAGCACCTTGCGGCGGGTTCAGCTACGACGGTGGGCACCGACCGCGCTGACCCAGACCTTCCAGCGCGCCGCGCACCGCCTGCTCCAAGCAGGGCCGCTCAACTCCGACACCAAACAGCCCGCCGCCACCAACCTGCCCCTCCCCGCACGGCTGCTGCGGCGATTCCCGATCCTCCGGGCGATCCCGGCGCATCTCGTGGGCCTCGGCGTGCTGCCCGAACACGCCCCGCGCTGGGCCAGGTCCCCGGACTGGGAAGCAACTGACAAGCACAGCGACACATCGCGCCCAGGTAACGCGCACGCTTGCCGCCACCCGGCGAGCCGTCGGTGATCAGTACCGGAGTCTCCGGGTCGGAACACCGCACCCGCCGGACGGAACGCTCGCCGGCGGTCCAGGCGTACCCGCGCCTTTGCGCTGGCCCGCGGGATTCTGTGTCATGGCCGTTGCTGAGACTTCGGCATGTAGCTGAGGCGGTCGAAGGCGAGGCGGATCTCGACGATCTGTCCGTTGTCTACGGTGAAGAGTTCACTGGCCAGCGTGGTCGTCGTCGCCGCGGTCTGGGGGAAGTACCACAAGGCCACCCGGTCACCGTCGGTCATCCGTGCGTGCTCTGGAGCGCCGGTCAGCATCGGAACGAAGCGGGTGAGGTAACGGTGCCAGTCGCTCTTGCTGGTGACGTTCTCGTCGGGGGCGAAGCACCGGACGTCGTCCGAGACGTACGCCAGGGCCCGGTCGACTTCACCGCTGGTCCAGGCTTGGTGGTAGGCCTCGACGGTCGACAGCGCATCGTTTTCAGACATCAGCACTCTCCTCGGTGGTGGTCGGTTGCCAGGTGTCGGTTGGAAACTGCTCGCCGGCGATAGCCCGAGCGAGGCGGGGCAGGAAATGCGCCCAACCCTCGATATGGCCAGGGACGTCGTCAGCGGGCAAGTCGGTGTGGACGACCTCAACCCGGGTCCCGTCTCTGATCGGGGTCAATTCGAAGGACACCGTCGAGGTGCCGGGAGGAAGGCTCTGCTACCGGCAAACCCCCAGGAGACCGTGACTCGTCGAGGTGGGTCCACCTCGAGGAACATGCCTCGCACGGGGTAGCCCGCGATGTCAACCGCGAACTCCCCTCCGGGAACGGGGTCGAGGGAGGCCCACTGGCCCATCCACGAGGTCATCCCGGTCGTCCGTCACCAAGTACTCGAAGACCACCTCAGGAGCTGCCTCGATGTCGATCGACGTCCGATGCTCAGTCATCGCTGCTCACTGCTACAGAAGCCGGCGCCCTCGACGACGGCGGGGCGGAGAGCTTCCACCGCACGCTTCAGTGCACTGAGCCGCTCAGGCCAGAAGTCATCGAAGAACCCCTTACCGACCGCGAGGCCCTCCACCCGGACGGCGAACAGATGGCGGGTGCCTGACCGCGAGCCGGTCACCAGGCCGGCTGCTCGAAGCACCTTCAGGTGGTGGGACACGATCTGCTGGGACAACCCCAGCGCCTTCGCGACCTCGCCGACCGCGGAACGCTTGTTGCGAACAATCGCCAGGATGGCGCGACGGTTCGGGTCGGCCAGAGCATGGAACGTCCGGTCCATTGCCTCTGCAGCTTGACTCATCGAACACCTCCACGCGCAGACTACACCAATGTCTGTTTGTACAAGCGGGTATGCGTAGAGTCTCGGTGAGAGCTGAGCGACGCCGGGAGGTGCAGCATCATTCCGGACAGCTCAGGACCCACGGCGCCAGACATCTCGACCAGGGCGTTGACCCGCTGGATCCTAGATGCGCGCGTCGAGGAGCACCTCGGCGATGGTGCGATGCTCAGGGTAGATGCGACCCTCGTTGAACCTGACGAGATCCCAGACGGCCACCTGGAGCACTCGTCCCAGGGTCCAGCCGGCCGCGCGTGACCGGTCCAGTCCGAGGACGCCTGTCATGAGGTCGAAGCGGCGCAGCAGGGCTCGGCGAAGGTCGCCGGTCTCGATCAGGTCGTCCCAGCGGTTCCACAAGGCCGGCAACAACTCGAACCCGGAATCGCCGCTGAGCGGCTTCGGATCGATCGCCTTCCACTGCCGTGCGTCGTCCAGCGGCGAAAGGGTGTTGAAGTAATGCAGGTCCCAATGCAGCAACCGACTGTCGATCCGATCCGTGATCAGCTCCTGGAACCGGGCTGCGCAGGTGATCAAGAGTTGCCGTTCGTTGTGATCCACCACCCGCTGAATTGCGTCCGGCGTCCCCGCCAGGGTGGCCGCAGCCACATCGCTGAGGCGGCGCATGCCGACCGGCGCGGGCACGGAGTTGAGTTGCACCAGCAACTCGGCAATGATCTGGGCGGCGGCGAGGTCGTCCGGCATGGTCGACAGGTCGCGCGAGGCGTCGAGCCGCTCGAGCAGCATCGCTCCCGAGGAGGGATCGTGTTCGAGCAGTCGCACGGCTCCCTGTCCCGCCCACGCCTTCAGTGCAGCCGGCTCACCGCCGGTCTCGTCGTCAACAGGCTGCAGTTTGAGCACCGCTTTGGAGCCGTCGGCGAGAGCAACCGGGATGATCAGCGCAACAGCGCCGGAGGCAACCTGGCCGTCAATCGCCAACTGCCATCGATCCAGATAGGAAACGGCCATTGCCGGCAACCCGGCGATCCACACTCGACCAGCCTCGCCCGAGTATTTTTCGTGCAGCTCAGCCAGTTCGGCCGGAACGAGGAGTTCTACTTCGCCCAACAGGGCTCTAAAGGTGCTGGAGGTCGTTGGCGGTCCTCAGGACCGGTTGCCGGTCGAGGACCTGCTCAAGATTCCGGACGTTCGTCCGAACACGGAAAGTCCGGCTCTCGCCCGCGGGCAGTGTGACCAGAGCATCATCGACTCTGGCGTCGGCGGCCGCTCGATCAGCCAGCAAGGTGACATCGAGGGCAAATGAGCGGGCCGTCACCGTCACGGCGTAGCCGTCGTCGGTCCGCGCCACCTCGGCGTCGATCGGATCCGCCTCCAAGGCAAGATCGAGATCCGGCACGAACGCGTGCACCGCAGTCACGCCGTCGAGGCGGGCGACCACGATCTCGGCCGTCGGGTCCTCAGGTTGGGAAATCTCGGGAGGTAGCGCAATCAGCGTAGACGTTCTCGACTCGACGCTGACACCGACCGTGGCATTCCTCAGCACGCGGCCGTTGAGCTGCTCGCGGCTCAATCTGAGTTCACCCTGCCAGGGTTGGTCGGTGTCGTTGAGCACCACGGCCGAGATGATGCCGTTGTCGTCGGCGAAGACCACGTTCCGCGGCGCAAACGCGCGCCGCAGCGCGTACCACAGCGGCTTCGGCCGCTCTTCGAAGTCGATCGCCGCCCAGGAGGTGACCGGCCAGCAGTCGTTGAGCTGCCAGACGATCGCGCCGGCCGTCCGTGGCCACCAACGCCGATAGTGATCAATCGCGTACGTGACCGCGCGGGCCTGATTGAGCTGCGTGGCCCAGTGCCAGTCCGCAAAGTTGTCCGGCACCCCAAGGTGCGGGGTCAAGCCACGGTCGAGCTTGCCGTTGCCATCATCGGCCTTTTGGTGGAGAAGGAAATTCGCATCATTCTTGGGATCGCTGTCCGCATCGAGCGGGCCGCCATCCGCCGCGTGCACCCAGTCGATCAAAGTGCGCCAGGCTGGCGGGGCCTGGAATCCGAACTCGGAGCAGAACCGGGGGATCTCACTGCGGTAGGCCTCGTAGTCGATGCGGTTCCAGACGTCCCACTGGTGGTGGGTGCCGTGGTCGGGATCGTTGGGATGGGCGCGCTCGCCATTCACACCCGGGGAGTACGGACTGTTATCGCTGTAAGGCCGCGTCGGATCGAGCTCCGCGACGATCTTCGGGAAGAGCTCAT
The DNA here is from genome assembly GCA_963723815.1 of uncultured Actinomycetota bacterium. GTDB lineage: Bacteria > Actinomycetota > Actinomycetes > Propionibacteriales > Propionibacteriaceae > Microlunatus. The sequence goes on from CAVRSH010000015.1 coordinate 36,223, forward strand.
GGGCATACCGGGCGCCCCACGTACGCCCGTTGAGCCGCTCCTGCCAATTCCAGTCCTCGTAGCCCCACAGATTTTCATTGCCGCCGTTGAACAGCACCAGCGACGGATGCGGCGCCAGTCGTACGACGTTCTCGCGCGCCTCGGCTTCAATCTCCTCCCACAGCGGTGACTCTTCTGGGTAGGCCGCGCACGCCAACAGAAAATCCTGCCAGACCAGAATTCCACGCTCATCGCACGCCCGATAGAAGTCCTCGCTCTCGTAGATTCCACCGCCCCAGACCCGAATCAGGTTCACCTGGGCACCTAGGGCCTGATCGAGGCGCCGTGCCACACGCTCAGGAGTGATCCGGGTCAGGAAGTGATCATCGGGGATCCAGTTGACACCTTTGACGAACGTGGGCCGGCCGTTGACGCGAGATGGTGAAGGCGGTGCCTCTCTCGTCGCGGGCCGTGTCCAGTTCCACCGTGCGGAAGCCCAGCCTCCGCTGCCACCGATCGAGTTCCTCGTCGGCAGTGAAGAGGGTGAGCGTGAGGTCCGCCAGCGGCTGGTCGCCGTAGCCAACTGGCCACCAAACAGGCGCATCGGGCACCTCTACGACAAGGGACGCGCTCGCAGCGCCAGCCTCCACCGCCGTCTCGACTCGGTGGCCGAGGATCTCGGCGGCCAACCACAGAGGTCGCTGTGGATCCAGGCGCTCCAGGTCGATCCGCAGCTCGACCCGACCGGTACGAGCGTCGTCGAGGGTTACCAGGGGCACCACCTGAGCCAGCCGCGCGACGCTCCACCGCTCGAGCCGTACCGGCTTCCACAACCCCGCCGTACGGAGGTCGGGTCCCCAGTCCCAGCCAAAGCTGCAGGCCATCTTGCGAAGGAAGTTGTACGGCGCCGGGTATGCCCCGGAGCGCTCGCCGAGCCGCTGTCGCTCGGATTCGGCGTACGCGGTGGCCGAGTGAAGATCGACTTCGAGCCCGACCGGCCGGCCGGTGAGGTGCTGCGAGATGTCGAAGCGGTACGAGCGATGCATGTTGTAGGTGCGGCCGAGCTCGACCTTGTCCGGGCCCTCCCCCAGCCGTACGGTCCCGACGGTGTCGATGCCATCGAAGACGAGATCGATGCGCTCGCCAGGCCCGGCCGGCCTCAGGTCGATCGCATCGGGGTCCAGCCTCGTCGCATAGCCCCAGTCGATGTCATACATCCACGTAAGGGCCGTCTCATTCCCGTCCAGGTAGGGATCGGGAATGAGACCAGCCGCCATCAAGTCGGTGTGAACGCAGCCCGGCACCTCGGCCGGATACGTCCCCGGCACGCGTCCTGACGGGTCGCCGGCACTGGCTCTCACAGTCCAGCCAGTGCGCAGTTCAGCGCGCAGCATCGGTCCCCTGAGTCGGGCTGAGGTCCGCTCGGCCGTCTTGCTGCAGTTCGTGCAGGTCGTGCAGCTCGAGCTCCTCGTGCAGCTTCGGCACATCGGCGAGGAGGCGTCGGGTGTACTCGTGCTGCGGGTTGAAGATCACTTCGTCGGTTGTGCCCTGCTCCACCATGACACCGTGCTCCATGACCAGCACCCGGTCCGCGAGGTAGCAGGCCTGACCGATGTCATGAGTGATGAACAGCACGGTGATGCCGAGTTCCTCGCGGAGATCCTTGAGGACATTGAGGACGTTCACCCGCAGCGATGCATCAAGCATGGACGTCGCCTCGTCGGCAATCAGGAGTTTCGGCCGCATCATGAGCGCCCGCGCGATCATGACCCGCTGCCGCTGACCGCCTGAGAGTTGGTGGGGATAGCGGTCCAGCTCGGTGAGGTCCATGCCGACGTAACCCAACGACTCCTCGAGGCGCTCCTGGCCCACCTTCTTGCCGACCATGATCATGGAACGGTCGAGGAGCTTGCCGACGGTGAAGAACTGGTTGAACGACGAGAACGGGTCCTGGAACACCGCCTGCACATCTCGCCAGTACTCGGTCCGAGCGCGTCCCTTGAGTTTCGTGACGTCCTTGCCGTCAAAGATCAACTTGCCGGAGGTGATGGGCATCAGGCCGAGCACCATCCTGGCGATCGTCGACTTGCCTGACCCGCTCTCGCCCACGATGGTGGTGACCTGTCCTTGTTCGAGGCTGAACGAGACGTCCTTGACCGCCTGGACTTCGTGCTTGCCGTGGCCGAACGTCTTGGTGATGTGCTCGGCTCGATAGATCTCAGTCATCGGTGAATCACCGCCGGTGCGTCGAAGAGGGAGCGGTCGAAGCTGCTCATGCCCTCGATCCTGGTGTTGGCGTACGCCGGCTCCGGCGCCAGCACCGAGCTCATCAGAGCCTGCGTATAAGGGTGCTCGGGAGCTTCCACCACGATCGCGGTAGGTCCTAATTCAACGATTCTGCCCTGGTACATCACGGCGATCCTGGTTGCCGCCGTGCGCAGCACCGGGAGGTCGTGGGTCACGAAGATCACCCCGGACATGATCCTTTCCTTGAGCATCTCCAGCAACATCTCGATCAAGATCTTCTGCGAGGTGACGTCGAGTGCGGAGGTTGGCTCATCGGCGACCAAGAGCCGCGGATTGAGCAGCGTACTGATGATCGTGACCGTGCGCTGCTTCATGCCACCGGACAGCTGGTGCGGGTACGCGTCCAGGACCCGGGCCGGCAGGCCCAATGTCGTGATCCGCTCCCGGGCCCGGTCGAGCGCCTCATCTTTGGAGATCTTGGGGTCGTGTGACCGCATCACGTCGTATACCAGGCTCACGGATCCGCTTGGTGGGGCTGATCGAGTTCATCGCGCCCTGCGGCAGCATGGAAACCACGGCCCCGCGCCAGGTACGGGGAATCTTCGCGTGGCTACCGAGCTCCTGGACCTTGCCGTCGATCTCCAGCGTGCCGTGCTCAACATGCAACGGCGGCCGAGCGATGAGGGAGATGATCGAGCCGAGCGTGGTCTTGCCGCTGCCCGACTCGCCGGCCAGCCCAAGAACCTCGCCCTCCTCGATCTTCAGCGAGACATCGTTGACCGCCACGACATCTTTGGCTCCGGTGTAATACACCCCACGGATGTTCTCGGCATTGACCAAGGTGCCCATCAGCGGGCCTCCCTCACCGATGCAGGCGTCTCGAGGATGCCGGTAGACCCAACCGGACCGGCGTCGTCGGCCTCGACCGGCGTCTCGAGCTCGGTGCCTTCCTCGACTGCCTTCTTCCGTGCGCCCCGACCGCGACGTAGCCGCGGGTTGAACACCTCATTGAGGCTGGACTGCAACAGCAGTAACGAGAAGACGATCAAGGTCAGCATCAGCGTCGGTGGGACGAACGCCCACCAGGCTCCGGTCCGCACAGATCCCCACTGGATGGCCCAATAGAGCATCGTGCCGAGGCTGGTCGTATTCGAGGCGCCCAAGCCGAGCATGCTCAGCGTGGACTCGAACAAGATGGCGCCGGAGATCTGCAGGATGCAGGCCATAACGACATACGAGAGTAGGTAAGGCAGGACGTCGCGGCGCAGAATCGACCAGAATCCGGCTCCGGAGAGCTTGGCTACGTCGATGTGTTCGCGGGTTCGGATGCTGCTGGACTGCGCGCGTACGGCGCGCGCCACCCAGAACCAGCCGAAAAACCCGATCACCAGAGCCAACGTGTACAGGTTGCGTTGCGGTAGTGACACCGAGACCAAGATCACCATCACGATCACCGGGATGGCGAGGCCGACGTTCACAATGGCGCTCAGCACATCGTCTACCCAGCCGCCGCGGTAGCCGGCAACCAGACCGACAACGAGACCGATGGCGGTGCCGATAAGTCCCGCGATCAGCCCGACGATCAGTGAGGTCCGAGTGCCGTAGACAAGATTGGCGATCACGCTCTGGCCCTCGTTGTCAGCGCCGAGGATGAGCGCGCCGCAGCACCGCGGTTCTTCGTAGAGCCCGCCGACTGTGGCATCCGGGTTGGTCGAGACGATCAATGGTCCGATCAACGCGACGAGGATGACGAAGGCGACCAGCACGGCGGCCACCCAAAATCGAGGACTCAAACCACGTAGACTCATCAGCGCTCTCCGCTCTGAACCGCTCGGATCCGGGGATCGATAAAGCCGGTGAGGATGTCAGCCGTGAGGTTGGCAACGAGCACGGCGATCGTGACCAAGAGGGTGATCGCCGAAATCACCGGGTAGTCGTTCTGGCCGATGGCGCTGAACAACAAGGTGCCGAGGCCGGGGTAGGAAAACACCAGCTCGGTGATCAGGCCGCCCGTGATGATGGCGGCGATGGACAGCGCCAGGCCCGTGAACTGCGGCAGCATCGCATTGCGGAAGATATAGCGGACCGTGTGGCCCTCCTTCACGCCAAGACCACGGTTGAAGTTCACGTAATCCGAGCCGAGCTCGTAGATGGCCATGGATCGCATGCCCACAGCCTGGCCTCCGATGAAGACGAGGACGAGTGACCAGAACGGTAACCACCAGTAAGTGATGGCGTCACCGAAGAAGGCCAAGGAAAACTCGGGTGTCAGTCCGAAGGAGTACGCGCCGCCGACCGGCAGGACGCCCCCCTTCACCGCGATCAGGAACAACATGATGATCGCGAGAGCAAAAGGCGGAACGCTGGAGAAGAACAGCGACCCAATGAAAGCGCCCCGGTCCAGCCAGCCGCCCTTGAACGCCGCCACTGCGCCGAGCAGGTTGCCGAGAATCCAACCGACGATGATCGCCGGAAGCATGATCGCGATACTCCAGGGCAGCGCCTGCCCGATCAAGGTGTTGACCGAGGCTGGGTACTGCGCAAAGGACGTGCCGAGGTCGCCCTGGAACACCTTGCCGACATAGATGAAGAACTGCTGCCACAAAGGCTTGTCGAGGCCGAATTCGGCCATGTAGTGCGCGTGGATCTGCTCTAGCTGTTCGCCGCCGGTCCCCCCACCCATGGCAAGCTGGCTGACGATGGTGTCGACCGGATTGCCAGGGATGAGGCGAGGGAGGAGGAAGTTCAGCAATAGGGCCACAATGAAGACCACCAGGGTCCATGCAACCTTGCGTCCGAGGTATTTTGCTAGCGCCATGGTGCCCGCCTTCGCTCCTTTATCTCAGATGACGTTCAGTCTCAGGTTCCAACCTTTTTGATCTTGAACAGCCACTGGATCCCGGCACCCTGCCACATGGGTGGAGCGTACGGGTTCTCCTCGGTCGGGAAGTTCTCCCAGTTGCTCGTGTTGAACTCGTAGAACTCCAGCGGACGGTACATCAGTGGCACCACAGGAACACTCTCGCGATAGATCTTGTCGAGAGCGGCGTATGCCTTCTTTGCATCCGCATCAGACTTCGCCGCTGCGGCGGTGTCGAGCAGGGCTGGGACATCGGGGTGCTTGAACCGGTTGTAGTTCCAGAATGCGGCTTTGCCGGGAGCCGGTACTCCCCTGTCATCCAGTGCGTCGCGGAAACGGATCCACGGACTGGCAGGGTTGACGCCGGTGTAGGAGAACATGCAGAGCTCGAAGTCGCCGTTCTGCATCCTGGACTGCATTGTCGGGGCTTGCGGGAACTCGGTGCTGATGCCGATCCCGATCTCCTTGGCCGACTTGGCCACGATCTCGCAGGCCGTGTTCCAGTCGGTCCACCCGGTGGGCGTGATCAGCTTCCAGCCGCCGAGCTTGGTGCCGTCCGGCAGCACGTAGATGCCGTCTGAGCCCTTCTTGGCCTTCAGTTCGTTCTCCAAGATATCGACCGCCTTGGCTGGGTCGTACTTCCAGCCGGCGGCCTCCACCGCCGCCGACGTCGATAGAACTTCGACTCAAAGCCGGTCGGTACGATGAGGCTCGCCTTGGCCGGCTCGGAGTAGTCCGACATGGCCGTGGTAGCGATATTCGCGTAGTCGATGCCGTACGCGATGGCCAGGCGGACCTTCGGGTTGTCCAGGCCCTTCTTGTTCAGGTTGAAGATCAATAGCGGCAGGTTTCCAGGCAGGTGGTACGGCTTCTTCTTGATCCAGGTGCTGACCGGCTTGCCGGACTCCCACATCTTCCAGATCTGGGCGGTGAACTGCTGGCTGGCATCGATTTCGCCGCTCTCCAACTTGAGGTCGCCGTCATTGTTGCTCTTGAAGATCGGGTGGTTGATGGTCGTCATCGGCGGCGTCCCGAAGACGGCCTTGCCCCAGTAATTGTCGTTCCGCTTGAGGTTGACCTGAGTCTGGTCGTACTTGTCCAGCAAGAAGGGACCGGATCCGATTGGCTTGAGGTTGGTATCGGCTGGGATATTGTCCGGCGGAGATACTGCCGAAGACCGCCTTGGGCACGATAAGAACTCTGGCAGATGAAGTTCTTTACGATGATGGGGTTGTATGGCTTGGTCTTCAGCTTGATCTCGACCGTGCGAGGATCGGTGGCCTTGACCGAGTCGACGTACTTCCACAGAGTGGCGAAGTAGACGGAGGCCGTCTTGCCGAGCTCGAAGGTGAAGACGACGTCGTCAGCGGTGAGGTCAGACCCGTCGGACCACTTAGTGCCCTCCTGCAGCGGCAGGGTCATGGTCTGGTCATCAGGCTGCTGGAGCTCTTTGGCCAGCCCCGGCAGGAGCGAGCCGTCGATCATGTTGAAGCGCAGCAAGGTCTCGTAGATGAACTGGCTCTGGGCCTGGGCTGTGGGCCAGTCGGGCGACAGCCGCGAACGGGTTGAAGCTCTTCGGCGGACCCCATTGGAAGCCGGCCACGAACAGCGTCTCCCCGGACGCGCCGGCACGACCCTTCCCAGCTTGCCCGGTGCTGCTACCGGTCTGCGCGGTGCCGCAGCCCGATGCTCCCAGACCGAGAGCAGCACCGCTGAGGGTGAGACCGGTCAAGGTGAGGAAGCGTCGCCGACTGGGAGTCCAGGTGCTCCCCCAGCCGGAACCGGAGCCGGCCATCTGCGTTGACGGCTCAGTCTGATCGTGATTGTCGTTCATTGTTTCCTTCCTCGGGCGAGTGATGTCGGGAGTGGCCCCACTCTGGAGTAATCGGTGTCAGCAGCGGTTGGCGCGACCCCCGGAAGGGTGCCTGCTGCAGGGTGAACCGCCGGTTGACCCCGGGGTCCGGCGAGCGCGCGCAGTCGTCAATATCTGCGAATCGGTACGCGCCCGCGCCTGGTTGGTTCTTGCCGTCACGGGGCTGATGCGCGATGTGCAGTCTCTGGCGGCACGGCCGGGGAGAGTTCGCGTCCCGGCGGCGATCTGCCTCATTGCCTCGCCTCGCTCTCAGCAAGAACCCAGACCAAACTCACCACCTATCAGGGCTAGAGTCAACGCGAGCTACTTGCATGTATCCACATCGTTGTGCTGATCGTCGCACTTGGATCGCTCCCAGTAAAGGGTGCGACGCGGCCGCGGCCGATCTTCCGAGTGAAGCGCAACTCGTTCAGGCCAAGGGATTTCTCAGGTCCGACAAGTCGGGCCTGACCGGCTGCCACCGTTGCTTTCCACGGTGACTCCAGTCCGAGAGCGGCATCGGGCAACGCGACCTGGTGATCACTGCGGTGCGCCGGCCGCCCATCCTGGGCTCCTTTGGCGGGCGGCCCAGCGGTCGTGCCCGCCGCTGCGGTCATCGCCGACGCGATCGATTCGGCGACGCGCCGGCCGCCTCCGTACCCGACCGCATGGGACGGGCCGCCACGAACCTCGAGTACTAGCCTCCGAGGCTCCGTCAGCCGTTCTTCGACATCAGCAGCTGCCCGCCGGCCGGGCTCGCCACGCAGTGTCGGCTACCTCCCGGTGACTACGATCGAGGCATGTGACGACCGCGTCTCAATCTGAACCCGAGGTCCTGACTGTGGGCTTGGGCGCCGCGGACCGTCTATCGCGGCGAGGCACATTCATCCTGTTCGCGGTGCTCGTCGCTCTGCTGGCCGGACTCATGGCCTGGCGATTCTGGCCAGTCCAGGCGCCGCTGTTCTCCCTTTCCGACCTCCAAGGCGTGTACTACGGAATGGTGCGTTCCGACGGGACTAATGACGCCTCGGTGATCGACCGCCTTCGGTCGAGCGAACAGGACGGATACATCCTCCCCGCTGCATGCGAGCCCTTGTTCGAGGCGACCGTGTTGAATCGTGCCCCGCGAGAAGCCCTCGACGGAGTCGGCACTTTCTGGCAGCTGGATCGCTCGGCGGTATCACTCTTCACCTATCGGTTCACCGATGTGGCCAGTGCTGACCGGGAATACCAGCGGCTGGCCGCCGCGCTCGACAACTGCCGGGACGTGCCGGTGGAGGTGCACGCACGCCCGGCGAGCAGGGGGATGCTCACAGTCACGCCGCTGTCCCTCGCCGGGAACGCGCCACCGCAGATCGCCTACGTCCTGACGACCAATGACGGCACCAAACTCGCCATTCACGTACTCGCCTTCAGTAACACGATCAGTTGGCAGTTTCGCTACGAGCCGGTCCTGGGTGCGTATGCGCCGCTGACCGCCCAGCGCGTCATGGAGTCGCTCACGGATCAGCTGCGTGCGGTCCAGGATCTGAATCGTTAGCTGAGCCATGCCCTGACAGGTCCTGTTTCATCCGGACGGCTACGCGCTGGCGTTACGCCGCCGACCGGTCACACCTCCACCAACCCAGTGACCGATGTCGAAGATGAAGCCGATCACGACGAAGACCCAACCCCACCCGCTCAAGCCCCCGATAACCGGGCTGTAGGCAAGGACGTAGAACAAGGTCGCGTAGGGGAAGAAGATCAGCCCGAGCAGCGGGATGACGAAGCCGTGGAAGGCGCGATCCACCAGGTTCGAGAAGATCCAGATCAGCACCAGCACGACTCTCGGGGCGAACCCGGCAAGCAGTGCGAGCAGACACCCCATCCGCGGAAGCTTCCTCTCGGGCCCCACGTGGTGAGCCGGTCAAACGGATCGTAACAGTGGCTCGCGCTGCCCGCCTCATCCCGCCCGGGTGACCGGCGACGACAATCTGCGCGGAATCACACGTCCGCTCATCGCTGTCAGACCGTGCTGCAGACACCTCATCCATGCCTTCGACAGTCGTCAGCCTCGGGGAGAGGTCGCGCGAGCTCTCCTGACTGTCCGCCTATTTGCGCACCGAGCAACTGTGGAATGGCCGGTTGGTAAACGGGCATCGCCGCATTCTCAGCTTGGGAAGGCCACGGACGCCCACAAAGGATGTTCATGACCCTGCTCACCGAGGAAGCGACCTCCGCGGGAGCCTGTGTTCAGATCGTTCGGACCCCTCCTCCGGCGGCTGACCCGACCAGACAGCGGATCTGGTCAGGCTTCGACCTGACGGCGCGACTCGCCAGGGTGCTGGTGGTGATGAGCCCGATTGTCGGGAAGAAGGCGTCACCTTCGCCGCCTGAGCGGCTCGGGTGACGCCTCCGGTTCGCCTCACTTGCGCTATTTGGTTTCTGTGATTGGTGTCTCAGCACCGCATTGCGTCGACAACGTCAGCGGGCTGTGACGGTGTTCGAGGTCTTCGAGATCGGGCCGTTGCCGGCCGCATTTTTGGCGTACACACGGACGACATAGTTGGCGTTCCTCGTCAGTCCGGTGATCTTCTTGCTCAGGACGCTCGAGGACACCGCGACGGTCTTCTTGGCGCCGTTGGACTTGCGGATCGCGGTGACGTAGTACTGGGTCACCGCACCGCCGGAGGTCGGTTTGCCCCAGCGCCCGGTCACCGACACGCCTTTGCTTGCCTTGGTGCCCGAGGAGGCCTTCTTGATCACCGCCTTGCCGGGCAGTGCGACGGGCGGCGCGAGGACGGCGCAGCATAGGCGAGCAGGTTCGGCGAGGCGTTCGGGTCGATGACGACACCGGGGGTCGCGGCGGCCAGCAGCGCAGCCGTCACCTGGGCCGGGGAATCTCCCGGATGAGCCTGCCGATACCGGGCCACGATCCCCGCCACATGCGGCGAAGCCATCGACGTCCCACTGATCGTGTTCACGGCATCGTCGGCGGTCGACCAGGCCGACAAGACATCCACCCCAGGCGCGAACAGGTCGACGCAGGAACCCCAGTTGGAGAACCAGGCCCGGGTGTCGGTGTCATCGGTGGCGCCCACGGTGATGGCACTCGGGGCCCGGGCCGGGCTGTAGTTGCAGGCGTCGTCATCGTCGTTGGCGGCGGCCACGACCACCGTCACGCCGGCCGCCGTAGCGGCTGCGACGGCATCATCCACTGGCTGATAGCCGCCACCGGCCAGGCTCATGTTGAGCACGGAGGGCCCCGAGTGGTTCACCGTGACCCAGTCGATTCCGGCGATCACGCCGGCGAAGCTGCCAGATCCTCCGCAGTCCAGGACTCGGACGCCGACCAGGGAGACGGCTTTGGCGACACCGTAGGTCGAGCCGCCGACCGTGCCGGATACGTGGGTGCCGTGGCCGTTGCAGTCGGAGGCATCGCCGTCGTTGTCGACGAAGTCGTAGCCGCTGACCGCCCGTCCGCCGAACTGATTGTGGGTCGGCCGGATCCCGGTGTCCACGACGTAGGCGGTGACGCCCGCACCAGTCGTGTCGTAGCTGTACTTGCTGTCGCCGGTCGTGGGTCGTTGGTCGATCCGATCCAGACCCCAGGTCGGGTCGGTCTGGGTCGTGGTGGCGTGCACCGCCTGGTCGGCGATCACCGACACGACCTTCGGGTTCGCCTTCACCTCCTCCACCTCGGCGGCGGTCAGCTTCGCGGAGAAGCCCGGATAGACCCGCTGGTACACGATTCTTGATCTCACCGCCGGCCGCTTCCGCCGCGCTGGCCACACCGCTGGCGGCAGAAACGGATCTGGTCTTGACGATGTAGGTCTTCGCCGCCGCGTCCTTGACCGACGCCCGTGGCGCCGCCGTGGCGGTCGACCCGAGTCCGGCCGCGGCCAAGAGCGTCAAGCTCAGCGTGGCGGCGATGAGGGTCCCCCGTGAATTCATGGCAATATGCCCTTTCCAAAAAGTGTGGCCGAGATTACTCAAGCGACTCTCGCCGGCAATCGGTCGCCACGCTCCCGTGGTCCATCCACAAGAGACCCCGAACGCCCACACATACAAATGGATCGGGCACCGATGCACTCGATCTCAAGAATCATTTGTGCCAGGTATCGGACACTTTGCTTGAGAGCAATGGCGGGGACTCGATTATTCGGATCCGGGACGGGAACGACCGCCCCAGAGGTGCCAGCATCGACGTTTTCAATGACATGCATTCCCAGGTGCGGGACTTCGTTACGAAAAAGCAATGAAGCGCTCAATTGCCTCTCGTGGCGTCGCAGCGTCGCGACAGATCGGGGTCTCATTAGCTGATCATGTCGGCACCCGCGATGACGCCGTGTTCGGGCCGTACGCCAAACCGTCATCGGCTTGGGTTCGACCCCGACGCGAGGACATGGCACGTCGTGGACAGATCCACCGGATACCTGCCGATCAACCGGTCGCGCCGCCTGGGATCGGGTCGCAGACGGCCACGCTCAACGCTCAGCGGTTGCCGCCGCGTTGGCGCTCCCTCTTCTACGGCACCAAGGACCCGCGGCCGGAACACCGCGACTTCGCCGGAGGGGGCATGCCCGAGCCGTGTGCCGCGATGAATTCTGGTCGACGCGGCGCGGGGACGCGCGGCACAGCGCGGGGTCACGGGCCGATATTGTTGTCGAGCCCCGCGGAACCTGGACCTTCGCACTTTTGGTCCGGAGTCGGCACACGTCAGTGAGGCGAATAGGCACCGGACGGCCTTGACGCCAACTACGAGAGACGCGTCAGCCTGAACATCGGGAAAATGCGTGACGTCTTGGTCTCGTACGCGGCGAACCCTGGCCGCAACTCGACGAGCCGACCCCAGAGTTCGTCGCGCTCCTCGCCCGTCACCTCAGCCGCCTCGACCGGGAAGGTCTCGGTCCCCACCTCGACCGTGATTCGCGGGTGTGCCTTCAGGTTGTAGTACCAGTCCGGGTTGGTCGGAGCCCCGCTCTTGGTCGCGGCGATGACCATGTCATCCCCGTCTGGCAGATAGGTGACCGGGTTGACCCGCTCCTTGCCGGAGCGCGCGCCGATATGGTGGATGAGAATCATGTGCGCACCCTCGAAATAGCCCCCGACCTTGCCCGCGTTTGCGCGGAACTCCTCGATGATCTTCTGGTTCCAATCGCTGGGTCCGCTGGACACATTCACCGGTGGCCTCCTGATGTCGCAAGCGTGAATGACGGCCGTTTCAATCTACGCCAACGGTGACCTGGGGGAAGTTGATCATGTACTGGCCTGGAGCGCTTGGGAGCGGTCGGACCTGCGCCGGCTCGTGATCCTTGACCGGGTAATCCGTATGTCTCGACCAGGCGTCAGCCGTCGCCCGATAGATGATCCGGGGTCGCGCCGCAAGCATGACAACGGCCGGGCGAGTATGGCGGTAATAGCTGTTGAGCGTTGGT
>CAVRSH010000016.1:0-29859 GCA_963723815.1 uncultured Actinomycetota bacterium
CCAGCCGTCGTCCAGGACGGCTGCAGCGTCGTGTCGGGCGTGACGCCCTGGCCGGCCTGGTTGCCGGCGGAGAAGGTGGGCACGACGCAGGCCACGTAGGACGTGCCGGGCTCGAGGCGGCGCGGGCACAGCAGCCGGGACAGATTGAACTTGGCGTTGCGGTCGCTGAGCCGGTCCTCGAGGTCGTGACTCTCGGCGGTGGCCGGTTTGGTCCCCATCACCTGGGCGTGGGCCCAGGCCCAGGCCTCGTCGAGCGGCTGCAGTTGGTCGCGGCGGATGGCGGCGACCCGGGTCGGCGCCGCGGGCCTGCCCCCAGATCAGCGTGTCCTCCTCGGCCACCACCAGGGTGATCCAGGGCACTAGCCGCCCGTTGGCGTCCGGGGCGGCCGGGGTGAACAACCACGGCAACTCGGGCCGGTCGAATTCGACCTGGACCAGGTCGTCGACCTCGGTGTTGTGAGCGTCGGCCTTCGGGTAGGTGCGGATCACCTGACGGGCGTCGAGCTCAGTGACGTCGCCCGGCCCGAACACGTTCACCGTGATCGCCGCCGACAATTCCGCGGCCGGCACCCGGTCATCGGCGATGGGCACACTCATCTCGACCGAGGCTCGCACCGGATCGTTCCAGGCGAAGCGATTCGACAGCCCGGCCGAGATCCCCGACCGGGCGTGGGGCAGGAAGACGTACTGGTTGAGGATCGCCTTCTCCGGTCCGATCACCGGGGCGAAGAAGTTGATCACGTCGTGCTCGTAGAAGGCCGCACCCGCCGCGGACCGCAACGTCTCCGCCATCACCCCACCCCCAGCCGGGCCACCTGCAGGTCGGCGTCCTGCGCCACCTCGGCGGCGTGGGTGTAAGTCATGGTCGTCGCTGCGGCACTGGCCAGCGTCGACTTGGCTCGTACGGTGCTCTCGGCGGCGTCGGCGACCACGATGGGGTCGGGCTCGGTCGAGTAGCGGCGACCGGCGCGCAGCTGACTGCGGCCGGCCGCTCCGGCATTGAGGCCGACGGCCGCCGAGTTCAAGAACAGGGTGTCGACCGCCTCCGCGCGCAGCCGCATCCCGGGCAGCCCGTCGGGGTCGGCGACGAACGTCTCGTACTTCAGCTCGGCCTGCCGGGCGGCGGCCCAGGCGGCCTTCTCGCCCGGCGGCCGGATCCGGGCGCCCGCCGGCATCGGCTCGAAGCTCGGGCGGGACATCCTCTGGTCGTCGGTGAGGTTGAGGAAGTTGCCGGCCGAGAACAGGTCGGTGACCTCGCTGACCCCCGCGACGGCCTCGGCGCCTGCTTTGGGCTGGCCGAGGTGGATCCGCTGCTTGCCGCCGGGCACCGGGTTGCCGCCGATCCGGACGATCTCGGTCTCCAGCGGTACGGCGTGCTGCCGGACCTCGAACAGCCCGAGCGGATGGACGGTCACGGCGGTGTCGCTCGGCTTGGGCGGCAGCATCTTGACCAGCTGATCGGTGCCGGGCGGGGTCAGGGCGGCCCAGGCGCCGGGCTTGTGGTCGATGGCGTCGAACACCAGTTGACGGGCGTCGATCGGCTCCGGCGGGGGATTGTCGTCGTCGCCCCAGGTGAAGGGGCCGACGTCGATGTCCACGTCCCACCAGAGGATCTCGACCTCGGCCGAGCCCTCGGCCCGCCACGGGGCGGGGCCCTCCAGGTGGAGCTGGATGTTGACCCCGCAGAGCGTGACGCCGAACGCGCGGACCGTCAGCCCGATGCCGAGATCGATCATGAACATGAAGTGCGGCGCGAAGATCACCAGCGCGTCGAAGTGGAAGTGACCCGGTGATCGACGCCACGCCCAGATCGGCGCCCATCTCCACCCGACAGCCAAGCTGGACGCTGTTACTGGTCAGCGCGAAGTACGACTCGGCCCGCAGGGTGAGGATCGCGGGCGGCGACAGGTCCATCTGCAGCCGCTCCATCCCGGACAGCTGCGGGGGCGGGGTGTAGCGCGGATGGAATCCGCCGGCACTGATGGCGAACTCCGCGCCCCCGGCCCACCTGATCAACATGCCGATGTCGCCGCCGACGGTGAAGCCGGCGATCCGCGAGCCGCGCAGACTGACCAAGATCAACAAGTACTCGGGGGTGATCTCGCCGTAGACCGTCGCGCGCAGGTCGACGATCGGCAGCTCCGGTGCCGGCAGGGCGATCCGGACCCGGCCGATGATCACGATCTTGGGATCGGGCAGGCTCAAGATCACCCCGAGCTGCGCGGTCAGGAAGCTGATCGGCCGGCCCCAGCCGATCTCCACCATCGGCCCGATGACGATCGAACCATGATCGAACAGGGAAGACCTGTTCCAGGGTGTCCAGGATCGCCGGCGCGGCCGCGACCGGGTCGTCGGGGAACATGATGTGGTCAAGGGCGCCGTCGCTGATCTTGGCGCGCAACGCGTCGGTGTCCAGCCGATGCTCGATGCCGAGGATGCCGCCCACCGCGTTCAGGGTGAAGCCGAAGCTCAGGTCGATCGCCGGGATGAACTCCACCGACATGACCACGACGAGGGCGAAGCTCGGCTCGACGGTCAGCAGGCCGACCGCCTTGACGTCGATGGGTCCGAGCCGCAATTGCAACGCGCCGCCGAAGCCGCCCGGTCGGACGCCGAGGAATCCGCCGCCGCGGACCAGCCCGGTGTCGAGGCTCAGGCCGATCCCGGTCGGGCCCTTCAGCGAGACGGCGAGTGGGTTGTTGCCGGCCGAGGGCAGCATCGGGATCGACGTGCAGGTGCACACCGGCACCGGTCACGGTGGCCTTGATCACCCCGCCGAGGTCGGCCGTGAACGTGCCTCCGACGTCGACGGTGTCGGGTACGCCGGGTGGCAGCTCGAGGGTGATCTCCCGGATGTCGATCGGTCCCAGTGCCGGCCGCGCCGGCAGCACGACCCGGGGTGAGGCGCTGCCGGACA
The DNA here is from genome assembly GCA_963723815.1 of uncultured Actinomycetota bacterium. Classification (GTDB taxonomy): domain Bacteria; phylum Actinomycetota; class Actinomycetes; order Propionibacteriales; family Propionibacteriaceae; genus Microlunatus. The sequence continues at coordinate 2,918 of CAVRSH010000016.1, forward strand.
GGGTGAGCCCGCGGTCGGTGTCGAAGCCCAGGATGATCGTGGACTGGGCCGTGCCGGAGGCGCCGCCGAGCAACGAGGCGATCGGACCGCCGCCGATGCCGATCTCGGCCTCCTCGAGGCTGATGCTGACCGTCAGCGGGGGACCCGGCCTGAGCGGATCGATGCGCAGCCGGGCGGTCAGTTCCAGCTTGTCGAACTTCACCGTCGGGACCGGCAGGATGGTCCGTTCGGGCGCGGTCAGGGTGTAGACGAGCGCACCGTCGTTGATCTTCAGATCGGACGGGCTGTCCGGCAGACCGAGCTGGCCGGCCAGGCCCTGCGGGTCGGCATTGGTCCAGCCGATCTCCCGGAGCAGAACCGGTCGGAGGTCGGCGCCGGCGGCCTTGGCGGCCTCGTTCAGTTCGTTGACGCCGATGCCGAATTGGTTGGCCGATGCGACGAGATTGCGGGCGTCGAGATCGCTGCCGGCGGCATCGAACGCCGCCTTGGCCAGGTCAAGGTGAGCGGCGACCTGGGCGGCGGTCGCGCCCGGACCGAGAGCCTGGGCGAACGCGTCGGCGTCGGCGAGTACGGCGGTGCGGAGCTCGGTGAACCGGGCGCGGGCATACCCGAGGGCGATGGCTACGAGCTCTTGGCCGAGACTCATCTGCTCCCCTGAATGAAATCGCCGGTTCGACCCTAGTGGCGAACTCCATAGGGGGTCAACGGATCGCGGTCAGGGGCCTCTCTTGACCTGAGGAGGCGGCCGGTGGCGGATACGAAGATCAACAGCAGTACGCCGGGCCGCACGGCTGCGCCCACCCGCTCAGTACTGCTGCGGTGCCTGAGGTGGGTGAACCTGCTGAGGTGGGTAACCCTGCCCGGGTGGGTAGCCCTGCTGCTGCGGGTAGTCCGAAACCGGTGGGTAGTAGGGATTCGGTGGATAGCCCGGTGGTGGCGGCGGACCGTACTTTGCGGCGGCCGGTGAGGTCGGCATGGCGAGGAAGATGATCAACACCAGTCCGCCGAGGTAGGGCACCAGATTGATCAGGTACAGCCAGCCGCTGTAGCCGGCGTCGTGCAGCCGGCGAATCGACACCGCGATGCCCGGCACGATCGAGGCGAGCATGATCAAGATCAGCGGGATGCCCGGGAGTAAGGCCACAGCGCCGGGGGTGTCGCCGCCGTCGGGGGATGTGGCGATGCCGGCCGCAGCCGTAGCGGTGCCGAGCACCAGGTACACCAGAGTCAGGTACAGCGCGAACCACCAGTACTCACTCCGGCTCGCGCGCCCGGAGAACGCCGCGTACTTCTTGTAGGCACGCTTGATCGCATCGACGAAACCGATGCCGTAGTGCGGCCAGTCCAGTGGTGGTGCGCTGGTCTGCACCTGTGGGTAACTCACGAGCGGGGTACCTCTCCTCGATCGAACGAGGTCGCGACGCTACCACCGTACGGGTCCAACTCCTGTTGTGTCCGAGGGGGGACTTGAACCCCCATGCCCCGTAAAGGGCACTAGCACCTCAAGCTAGCGCGTCTACCTATTCCGCCACCCGGACCAGCGCCTCGACCCTGCGAGGCGCCCACGCACTATAGCAATCCCGACGGCCTCAACCGAACCGATTCGCAACCGCGATCGCCCCCGCCAGGTCCTCGTTTTCCGTCCAAGGATGGCAAACCGGCGCCGCAGAGGCCGGAACGACATCGGTCTGCCGTCCCTCGATGGCAAACGTGAGGCCGCGAGCGGGCGACCGCGAGAGACGTGCGGTGGCCGGTGCCATCGGTCGGGCCGCACCGGATGGGTGAAGATGATCAGGTGAGCCCCGAACCTGATCGCCCGGAATCCGATCGCACCAGGCCTGATCGCGCCGAACCCGATCGCGCCGGGCCCGATCGCCGTGGCGACTACGCGCCCGACGCGGAGGTCGTCGACCTGTGCCGCGAGCTGATCAGGATCGACACCAGCAACTTCGGGCCCGACCCCGGACCGGGCGAGCGGGTTGCGGCGGAGCGGGTGGCCGAACTGCTCGACGAGGTCGGCATCAGCAGCGAGCTCTTCGAGCCCGAACCCAACCGCACCTCGCTGGTCGCGCACTGGGAACCCGAGGGTGTGGACCGCTCGCGTGTCCCCGCTGCTGATCCACGGACATCTCGACGTGGTGCCGGCCAACGCCGACGACTGGTCGGTGCCACCGTTCGCCGGTGAGATCCGCGACGGCTGCGTCTGGGGCCGGGGCGCGGTCGACATGAAGGACTTCGACGCCATGGTGCTGAGCGTCGTCCGCGCCCGGGCCCGGGCCGGTGCGGCGCCGCGCCGACCGATCCGGCTGATCTTCACCGCCGACGAGGAAGCGGGCAGCGGCCTCGGCGCGCGCTGGCTGATCGACAAGCATCCCGAGGTCGTCGAGGGTTGCACCGAGGCCATCGGTGAGGTGGGCGGCTTCTCGCTGACGGTCGACGACGACCTTCGGCTCTACCTGATCCAGACCGCCGAGAAGGGGCTGGCCTGGATCAATCTCATCGCCGACGGCCGGGCCGGTCACGGTTCGTTCCGCAACGACGAGAACGCCGTCACCGAACTGGCCGCGGCGGTCGCCCGGATCGGTGCCTACGAGTGGCCGCACAAGATCACCGACGCGCAGCGGGCCTTCCTGGAGGCGGTGTCCGAGGCGTTCGACATCGACCTTGATCCCGATCGGGCCGAGGAGACCCTGGCCCGGCTGGGAAGCATCGCCCGGATGGTCGGCGCGACCATGTCCAACACGGCCAACCCGACGATGCTGTCGGCCGGCTACAAGCACAACGTCATTCCCGGCCGGGCGACCGCCGCGATCGACGGTCGGTTCGTGCCGGGCGGCGAGGACGAGTTCTACGCCACGATCGCGGACCTGCTCGGCGACAAGGTGCGCTATGAGGTGGTCACCGGACAGCCGGCGGTCGAGACCGAGTTCTCCGGCGCGCTGGTCGAGGCGATGCAGTCCTGCCTGCTGGCCGAGGACCGGGGCGCCCGCGCGGTGCCGTACCTGATGAGCGGCGGGACCGACGCCAAGGCGTGGGACCGGGTCGGCATCCGCTGCTTCGGTTTCGCGCCGCTCCGGCTGCCACCGGAACTGGACTTCGTCAGCATGTTCCACGGCGTCGACGAGCGGGTGCCGACCGAGTCGCTGGAATTCGGCGCCCGGGTGCTCGATCGGTTCCTCGATCAGGCCTGACCATTCTTCGGCCGTGAATAGCCGCAACCACTAGGCTGGAGCGCGATGAGGACCTCAACCGTGGAGTACGAGATCGAGCGGATCCGGTTGGGCCGGCACCTGTCGCGCAGCGCGGTCCGGCAACTGCTGACCGATCAGGCCGAGTACGGGGGCTGGGAGCTGACCAGGCTCCGCCGCTATCGCGACGGCACCCGTGACGTCTGGATCCGCCGCAAGATCATCCGGGTGGTCGGTGGCAGCGGCCGTTACGGCACCGTCAACGTCAGCCGCGCCGGATCAGCGGAGTGAGTTGGGTCCGCCGGAGACGTCGTCGAGGGCGGAGATGATCTCGGCCGGAAGTCGCTGATCTTCGATGGCCAGGGCCGGCGCCAGTTGACCGGCGGTCCGGGCACCCAACAACGGCGCGGTGACCGCCGGGGCGTCGCGGACCCAGAGCAGCGCCACCTGCAGCGGGGTCAGGTCGAGCCCCTCCGCCGCCCGGACCACCGCCTCAACCACGCCACGGCTCCGATGCTCCAGATACGGCTCGACGAACCATGCGAAGTGATCCGTCGCGGCCCGTGACCCGCGGGGCGTACCCGTCCGGTACTGCCCGGTCAGCACGCCCCGGCCCAGCGGCGACCAGGGAAAGACCCCCATGCCGAAGGCGCGGGCGGCCGGCAGCACCTCGACCTCGGCGCGCCGCGCGAGCAGCGAATACTCCACCTGAGCACTGCTGATCGGCGTCCGCCCGGGGAACGCCGACTGCCAGGTCGCGGCCTGCGCGGTCTGCCAGCCGACGAAGTTGGAGATCCCGGCATAGCGGACCATGCCGGCCGACACCGCATGATCAACAGCGCTGAGCGATTCCTCGAGCGGCGCGCTGCCCCAGGCGTGCAGTTGCCAGAGGTCGACATGATCGGTTCCCAACCGCGCAAGGGATCCCTCAAGATCACGAAGCAGGGCGCGGCGTGACGTATCGACCAGACGGGCGCCACTCTTGATCACGAAGCCCGCCTTCGTGGCGATCACCAGGTCGTCGCGGTTCCCCAGATCGGTGATCAACTTGCCGATCAGCCGCTCCGCGTCGCCGGCGCCGTACGCCGCAGCCGTGTCGATCAAGGTCCCGCCGGCCTCGCAGAACATCTCCAGCAGACCGCGGGCCTGATCGTCGGTGGTGTCGCGGCCCCAGGTCATGGTGCCCAGGCCGAGGCGCGAGACGCGCAGTCCGCTGGACCCGACCTGCCGACCTTCCATGGTGTCGACCCTAACGGCCGCCGGGCCCCGGACGCCGCGGCCGGTTACCGTGAACAGCATGCGTCTCGGCCTCAACCTGGGTTATCTCGTCGGCTCCGACGACCCGCGCGATCAGCTCCGGCTGGTCCAGCACGCCGAGGAGCTGGGATTCGACGTGGTGTGGGCCGCCGAGGCGTACGGCTCCGACAGCCCCACGGTGCTGGCCTGGCTGGCCGGGCAAACCTCGACGATCCGGGTCGGATCCGCCGTGATGCAGATTCCGGCCCGCAGCCCGGCGATGACCGCGATGACCGCGGCGAGTCTGGACGTGCTCACCGGCGGCCGGTTCGTGCTGGGCCTGGGCGTCTCCGGCCCCCAGGTGTCCGAGGGCTGGCACGGCGTCCGGTTCGGCTCCCCGCTGGCCCGGACCCGGGAGTACATCGCGGTGGTCCGCACCGCACTCGCCCGCAAGACGGTGGCCTTCGACGGCGTGCACTACCAGCTTCCGCTGGCCGACGGGCCGGGCAAGCCGCTCAAGCTGACGATCGCACCGGTCACTGAGCACCTGCCGATCTACCTGGCCGCGGTAGGACCCAAGAACCTCGAACTGGCCGGCGAGGTGGCCGACGGCTGGCTGGCCATCTTCTACGCCCCGGGCTACGCGTCCGAACAGCTCGGTCACGTGCTGGCCGGGCGGGACCGGGTCGGCGAGACCCTGGACGGCTTCGATGTGGTGCCCACCGTCCCGCTGGTGGTCGGCGACGATCCGCGCGCCTGCGCCGATCCGGTGCGCGGGTACGCGGCGCTCTACCTCGGCGGAATGGGCAGCCGGACGCAGAACTTCTACAACGCGCTGGCCGTCCGGATGGGTTACGCCGACGCCGCGGCCAAGATCCAGGACCTCTATCTCGATCGCCGGCAGCGGGATGCGATGGCGGCGGTGCCGTTCGAGTTCATCGACCAGACCTCACTGCTGGGCGACCGGCAGCGGATCGCCGACGGGTTTCAGGCCCTCGCCGCCTCGGGCGCAACCACCTGCTCGCTGGCCCCGTACGGCAGCACGGTCGAGCAGAAGCTCGACACCCTCACCGTGGCCGCCGAGGCGTACGAGCGGGCCGGGGTCGGCTGACGCTCAGCCCGGTCGCAGCCGTCCGGTGATCAGCTCGGCGGGAGGGGTGAGAGCACGCCGGTCAACAGCAAGATCACCACCAGGGCCGCCAGAGCGAGGCGGTAGATCACGAACGGCAGGAAGTTGTGCGTGCTGATGTAGCGCAGCAGCCAGGCGATCACTGCATAACCGATCACGAAGGCCACCGCGGTGGCCAGCGCGATCTTGCCCCAGGCCGGCGGCACCGGGTCGCTGGAAATGTCGGCCAGCTTGAAGAATCCCGAACCGAGAACCGCCGGAATGGCCAGCAGGAAGGAATAGCGAGCGGCCGCCACGCGCTGGTAGCCCATCGCCAAGCCGGCCGTGATCGTCGCCCCGGAGCGGGAGACGCCGGGGATCAGGGCGAGCGACTGGGCCAGGCCGAAGATGATGCCGTGCTTCCAGGTGAGGGATTCCAGCGGCCGGCTGTTGCGGGCGAAGTGGTCGACGACACCGATCACGATGCCGAAGCCGGCGAGCATGGCCGCGGTCATCCACAGGTTGCGCAGGGTCGAGTCGATGGCGTCCTGGAAGAGCACGCCGAGCACCACGATCGGGATCGATCCGAGGATCACCAGCCAGCCCATCTTGGCCTCGGGATCGTTGCGGTCGAGCTTGCCGACCAGGGACAGGGACCAGTGCCGGAGGATCTTCCAGATGTCGTGCCGGAAGTAGATGATCACCGCAGTCTCGGTGCCGAGCTGAGTGATCGCGGTGAAGGCGGAACCCGGGTCGACGCCGCCGAACAACTGGCCGACGATCGACTGATGGGCGCTGGAGGAGATCGGCAGGAACTCCGTCAGCCCCTGCACGATGCCCAGCACCAGTGCCTCAAGCCAACTCATCAGGTCTCCTCGTTCCGTGCTCTCGCCGCGAGCACCCGGACAACGTTAAGGGGTGTCGGACCGGGACCCACCTTCGTGCCGGCCGCCGCGTCGGTGATCCCGGACACACGAGGCGGTAGAACTGGGGCGTGACGATCCACTCCAGCCATCCGTTCGCGGCGCCGGAACCGGAGCGCGATCCGCTCCGCCGGTTTCGCGGGCGGATGGTCGCGCCGGTCAGTGTCTGGGCGGCGACGGACGGGCAGCGCTCCGCCGGCTGGACGCTGTCGTCGTTCTTGGTCGCCGAGGGCAGTCCGGCGGAGGTGATCGGGATCTTGGACGAGGAGTCCGAGCTGGCCGACCTGCTCGCCACGACGTCGACCGTCACGGTGAACCTGCTCAGTTGGGCCCACCGCGGGCTGGCGGACGCGTTCGCCGGCATCGGCCCCGCGCCCGGCGGGGCCTTCAAACTCGCCGCCTGGCACGCCAGCGACTGGGGTCCGGTCCTGGACGACGGCCCGGGTTGGCTCGGCGCCCGAGTGATCGCCGAGCCGGCCCACGCCGGCTGGGGCCTGCTGATCCGGGCGACCATCGAGTACGTCGAGATCGGTCCTGAGCAGGCCGACGGGCTCCTCGGCTACGTCCGCGGCCGCTACCAGTCGGTAGCCTCGCGGCTATGACCACCGTGCTGCTGATCCGCCACGGCCGCACGTCGGCCAACACCTCGGGGGTACTGGCCGGGCGCTCCTCCGGCGTCGAGCTCGACGAAGTCGGCCGGCGGCAGGCGGCCGAGGTCGGGGCCCGGATCGCCGAGGTACCGGTCCGCGCCATCGTCAGTTCCCCGCTGCGGCGCTGCCGGCAGACCGCGCAGGCGCTCGCGGTGGCCCGTACGACCCAAGCGCCGGTGATCACCGAGCAGGGCCTGATCGAGTGCGGTTACGGCGAGTGGACCGGGAAGTCGCTGCGCGAGCTCAGCAAGGACAAACTGTGGGGCGCGGTCCAGCAGCAGCCGTCGGCGGTCAGGTTCCCCGGCGGCGAGTCGATGTCGGAGATGGCGGCCCGGACGACCGGCGCGATCCGCAGCTGGGACGCGCGGATCGGCGCGGAGCACGGCGCCGACTCGGTCTGGGTGGCCGTCTCCCACGGCGACCCGATCAAGGCGATCCTGGCCGACGCACTGGGCATGCACCTGGACAGCTTCCAGCGGATCGTGGTCGACCCGGCTTCGATCTCGATCATCCGCTACACCGACGCCCGGCCGTACGTGATCACGGTCAACTCGACGACCGCCGATCTCGGGGCGATCTTCGCGCCGCGGCCCAAGCAGCGTCGGCGGCGGCCGAAGAGCGCAGACGCGGCCGTGGGCGGAGGGCTCGGCGCCGCGGATACCGCTGGTTGAGAGTTGACTATCCTGTAGCGCATGGCGATCTTGGTGCACCGCTACGACGCGCCTGACCGGTTCGTCGCCGGCACGGTTGGGCAGCCCGGTGAGCGGACGTTCTTCCTGCAGGCGCGGGAGGGCAACCGGATCACCAGCGTCGCCTGCGAGAAGCAGCAGGTCTCGGTGCTGGCCGAGCATCTCGACAAGGTCCTCGACGAGGTGCTCCGGCGGAGCTCCGGCGGGGTGAGCGTGCCGCCGGCGGCCACCAAGACCAGCGACACCGATCCGCTGGACGCGCCGATCACCGAGGAGTTCCGGGTCGGCACGATGACCATCGCCTGGGATCCGACGATCGACCGGATCGTGATCGAGCTGTTCTCCACCGTGGATGTCGAGGAGGACGCGGAGGGCGGCGGCCCATCCGGCACCCCGCCCGCGGAGGACGCCGAGGAGATCAACGCCGACGAGGTGTTCGTGGTCAAGATCACCGCCTCGTACGCCCGCGATTTCGTCGCCCGGGCGCAGGCGCTGGTCGCCGCCGGCCGGCCACCCTGCCCGTTCTGTCTGCAGCCGATCGACCCGGCCGGGCACATCTGCCCCCGGGCCAACGGCTACCGTCGGCCGTTATTCGACTGAACCCGTCTTGGCTGTCGAAGGGCCGGTGCGGCCCATCCATCCCGCGCTGACCGCGACCCTGACCGAGGGTGAACTGCGGATCTCGGGCCGGCTGATGCAGGCGTCGAACGCGACCTTCCTCACCGAACTCACCGCCGGCGACAGTTGCCGGCAGTGCGTCTACAAGCCGGTCGAGGGGGAGCGGCCGCTGTGGGACTTCCCGCACCGGACCTTGGGCCTGCGCGAGGTTGCGGCGTACGAGGTGTCCCGGATCGGTGGCTTCGACTGCGTGCCGGTCACCGTCTTCGTCGATGGCCCGCTGGGCCCGGGGTCGTTGCAGGCCTGGGTCGACGTCGACGAGGACGAGACGAACCAACTGGTCGATCTGGTGCCGAGCAAGGACGTGCCCGCGCAGGGCTGGTTCTCCTGCGTCGACGGGTTGGACGCCCAGGACCGGCCGGTCTCGGTGATCCACGCCGACGTGCCCGACCTGAGGCTGCTGGCCGTCTTCGACGTCTTGATCAACAATGCTGACCGCAAGGGCGGTCACATCCTCGGCAGCGAGGGCCGGGTGTTCGGAGTCGATCATGGAGTGAGCTTCCACACCGATCACAAACTCCGGACCCTGCTCTGGGGCTGGGCCGGCGCCGAGCTCACCGAGCGCGAGCGCGAAGCCGTACGCCAGGCGCGCGATCACGCCCCCGATCAGCTCGACACCCTGCTCAGCGAACTCGAGATCGCCGCGATGATCCGGCGGGCCGACCTACTGCTGCACCGCGGCCGGATGCCGCGGCCCCGTGGTGAGTGGCCGTCGATCCCGTGGCCGCCGTTCTGATCAGTCGCGCGGCGGCGACAGCGCGCCGCATAGGGTGACGGCCATGCAGGCTTGGACATCGGCACCGCCCCCGAAGCTTCCCGCCGCCCACCAGCGGCACCGGATTCAGGCCTTCGACAGCGGGCGGCGGGAGACGGTGGCGATCGGACCGCCGGAGGGGACGGCGCGGCTGTATGTCTGCGGCATCACGCCCTATGACGCCACCCACATCGGGCACGCGAACACCTATGTGGCCTTTGATCTGCTGCACCGGGTCTGGCTCGATGCCGGACTCGACGTCAACTACGTGCAGAACGTCACCGACATCGACGATCCGCTGCTGGAGCGGGCGGCGGACATGGGGATCCAGTGGGACGAACTGGCCGAGCGTCAGACCCAATTGTTTCGTGAGGACATGGCGGCGCTGAACGTGCTCGCGCCGACCCACTATGTGGGTGCGGTCGAGTCGATCCCGCTCGTCGTCGACCTGGTGCAGGACCTCCTGGCCAAGGAGGCGGTCTATCCGCTCGACGATCCGGAGTATCCCGATCTGTATTTCGCCCAAGCCAGTGACGACGAATTCGGGTCGCTGTCCCGGCTGAGCGAGACCGATGCGGCGGAGGTCTTCGCCGAGCGCGGCGGCGATCCCGATCGGCCCGGGAAGAAGTCGCCCCTGGACTGCCTGGTCTGGCGCCTGGCTCGTCCCGGTGAGCCGTCCTGGGCGGCGCCGATGGGCGCCGGACGACCGGGCTGGCACCTCGAGTGCACCGCGATCTCCCTGGACCTGCTCGGCCCGAACTTCGACGTCCAGGCCGGCGGCACGGACCTGATCTTCCCGCACCACGAGATGTGTGCGTCCGAGGCCCGGGTGGCCAGCGACCAGCCGTTCGCCCAGGCGTACCTGCACAGCGGGATGGTCGGGCTGGACGGCGAGAAGATGTCCAAATCCAAGGGAAATCTTGTCTTCGTCTCCACTCTGCGCGCCGCCGGAGTCGATCCGATGGCCATTCGGCTGGCGCTGCTGGCGCACCACTACCGCGAGGACTGGGAGTGGACCGACGAGGCTCTGGCCTCGGCCGAGGATCGGTTGGCCCGCTGGCGCGAGGCCGTACGGCTCGACGCCGGTGTGAACGCCGACGAGGTGCTCGTGCAGATGCGCGCCGCCCTCGCCGGCGACCTCGACGCCCCCACCGCCCTGGCCGCCGTCGACGCCTGGGCCGGCGCCTCCACCTCGATCGACGGCGACGACACCGACGCCCCCGGCCTCGTCGCCCGCGCCTGCGACGCCCTCCTCGGCATCCGGCTCTGACCCACCGAGTTGTCAGATTCTCAGTGTGTCGTCCGCGAGCGTCGGCAATCGCACGCCCTCGTCCTGGACGGCCGAGAGCGAGCGGCAACGCTTTTCCGTCGCTCGATCGAGGACGTTTAGGGCGAGGTTAAGCGCGATGCGCGAGCGGACATGAACGCGCGCTGAAAGTCTGACAACTCGGCGCTACAATCGTCCCCGACGAGTTACTAACTCGCGCGTGTTCCGGGGTCGGTGCAAGTCCGAACCGGCGGTGACAGTCCGCGACCCGCAGGCAACCAGTCTGCGGTTGACCTGGTGAAATTCCAGGACCGACGGTGAAAGTCCGGATGGGAGGTTCACGCGAGTGCTTCACCGCACGCCCGGACGGCGCGTGGTGAGGTCTCTTCCACCCCGGCATTCGTGCGACCGGATGAGTGGAGGGATCCCGACATGGATCTGCAAGAACTGCTCTCGCGGTTGCTGAGCGCCAAGCTCGACGTTGGCGCCACCGGCATCTACTGGCGAGAGATCATCGGCAACGGCTTCGGCCTGGCCAGCGCCTTGCTGGGTATGCGACGCAAGGTCGCGGCCTGGCCCATCGGCATCGTGGGCAACGTGTTGCTGTTCACGGTGTTCATCGGGGGTGCCCTGGGTGGCCCCTTCGACACCGCACACAAGCTCGATCTGTGGGGCCAGTCCGGCCGGCAGATCTTCTTCATCATCGTCAGCATCTACGGCTGGGTGCGGTGGTACCAGTACCGCAAGTCGAGTGGGAGCGGCGGGCTCGGGGTACGGCCGAAATGGGCCGGCGCCCGAGGTCGCCTCGAACTGCTGGTCGGTGGCGTCGTGCTCTGGGCGGTCTTCTATTTCGCCCTGAAGGCTCTCGGCTCCTGGAACCCCCAGGCGGACGCCTGGATCCTGGCCGGCTCGATCCTGGCCACGTACGGGATGGCTCGCGGCTGGGTCGAGTTCTGGCTGGTCTGGATCGCCGTCGACGCGGTCGGGGTCCCGCTGCTGTTGTACGCGCAGTACTACCCGACGGCGATCATGTACATGATCTACGGCATCTTCTGCGTGGTCGGCTTCGTGTCCTGGCTCCGGATCGAACGACGGGAGCGGGATCTGCCACCCGTCCATCCCGACGGCGTGGCCGACCCGGTGGTCGAAACCGTCGGCTGATCCGGCCCACTGCGCGCTCTGAGCCGGTCGAAGGCCAGATGACGGTCCTTCGACCGGCTCAGGACACGTGTGCGGGGCGCGCCGATAGGCTTCACGCCCGTGACCGACGCGCCGCCCAAGACCTTCGACAGCCTCTTCGCCGAGCTGACCGCGAAGCTCGCCGCCCGAGAGCCGGGCTCGTCCACCGTGGATCGGGTCGAGGCCGGTGTGCACGAGATCGGCAAGAAGGTCGTCGAGGAGGCGGCCGAGGTATGGATGGCGGCGGAGTACCAGTCGAAGGACCAAGCCGCCGAGGAGATCAGCCAACTGCTCTATCACCTCCAGGTGATGATGCTGGCCCTCGATCTCCGCCTGGAGGACGTCTACGCCCACTTGTGAGTCCGACCGGACGGAATCTCAGCCGCCCTTTAGTGCCGGGCTTCAGCCGAGTCCGCACCTAGGATGAGCGCCGTGAGTTCCAGCCGGCCGAATGACCGACCTCTGATCAAGATCGCGGTCCCCAACAAGGGCTCGCTGTCCGAGCCGGCCGCGGAGATGCTGCGCGAGGCCGGGTACGCGCAACGCACCGACCTCAAGGAGCTCGTGCTGCTCGACGAGGCCAACGGGGTGGAATTCTTCTATCTGCGGCCGCGCGACATCGCCGTGTACGTGGGGGAGGGCACCCTCGACGTCGGCATCACCGGCCGCGACATGCTGCTCGACTCACGAGCTCATGCGACCGAGATCATGCCGCTCGGGTTCGGCCGCAGCCGCTTCCGCTTCGCCGCACCGGCAGGCAGCGAGATGGCCGTCGGCAAGCTCCACGATCTGCGGCTGGCGACCTCCTATCCGGGACTGGTCGAGACCTATCTGGCTGAGCACGGTGTCGCGACCCGGCTGATCTCACTTGACGGCGCCGTGGAGACGGCGATCCGGCTGGGAGTGGCCGACGTGATCGCCGACGTCGTGGAGACCGGCACGACGCTGCGGCAAGCCGGGCTGGAACTGTTCGGCGACCCGATCCTGCAGTCCGAGGCGATCCTGATCCGGCGGAACGGGGCCGATCGTCCGGCCGGTCTTGATCAACTGGAGCGCCGGCTGGAGGGCGTACTGGTCGCCCGCAACTACGTGATGATGGACTACGACGTGAGCGACGCAGTCGTCGAGGCCGCGTGTGCGATCACTCCGGGGCTGGAGTCGCCGACGGTCTCGCCGCTGGCCAAGCAGGGCTGGCACGCCGTACGCGCGATGGTGCCCCGCGCGGAGGCCCAGCAGATCATGGACGATCTGTGGGAACTCGGCGCCCGGGCGATCCTGGTCACCGACATCGCGGCCTGCCGGATCTAGTGGTCGTGCAACCACCGGTGCAACCCCAGCCGATCTTCGTCGCCCGGCCGCACCGGTTGCGGGTGATCGCGGTCATCGCGACGATCGGCCTGATCGCCCTGACGCTCGTTCGGCTGGTTCGCCCTGCCGAGGGAGATCCGCGCCCTGTTCACGATCTCGCAGTTGCTGACGTTGCTCGGCGTAATGGCTGCGTTGATCCTGGTCATCGTCGCGGCGGCCGCGAGCTACGTTCGGGCCGATGCTTCGGGGCTGACCATCCGCAACGGACTCCGCCGGCATCAGGTCCCGTGGTCCCGGGTGCACAAGATCCTGTTGCGCAGCGGTGACCCCTGGGCGCTGCTGCTGCTGACCCCGGCGGACGGCCGGCCGTTCGAAGTCGATCTCGACGCCGAGAAGCGAATGCTGATGGGCATCCAGGCCGGTGACGGTGCGCCCGCTCAGGCGGCGGTCGAGGAGTTGCGAAGCCGCGTCACTCGATACCGCGGGACTTGAGCAGCGCTTCGATCTCGGCCATCTCGTCGTCGATCGGTGGCGCGTTCCTGGTTGTCTTGGCCGCCCGGGACTTTGAAGACTGGGCGTTCGAGGACTGGGGCCTTCGCGGATTGGGCGGGCAAGGCCTGCTTGCCATCCGCCTTGCCGACGGCCTTGGACTTCGCCGCCGGAGACCGCCGCGCCACGATGCCGCCGACCACCCAGAGCACCAGGCAGAGGGCGAGCAGCGAGAGCCCGAACCAGACAGCCGGCGAGAAGATGATCTTCGATGCCCAGTTGCCGATCGCCACGATGGCGTCCCACAGCAGCCGGAGCAACCCGCTGAAGTAGAGCGCGATCGGCGCCAGTGCCAGGCCGATGCCCTGCACGACCCGGCCCTTGTTTCCGCGCCGCCACGCGATTCCGGTGGCGATCACGCCGAGCAGGGTCAATCCGACGCAGAGAGGCAGCAACACGGTGTCAACAGCAGGCATCCTTCAACCCTGCCACGCCCTAGGCCCCGATGCCGATCCGGGAGCCCACCCTTTTATCCCGGACTCGCCCGCATGCCCCCGAAGGACAAGGGAGGCAGGATGGTTGCGTGGAACACCAGCGGAACCTCGGGCCAAGTCCCTTCCCGGACGACGACGGCACCGCGCGCGAGGAGACCCGGGCCGCGTTGGCTGCCGCGGCGGCGGAGGCCACACCGTCGGCCTATCTTCGAGCCATCGTCGCGCTCTGCGAAGCCCGGCTGCTGGTACCGGTCATCGCGACGGCGACCCGGCTGGGCCAGACTGTCGACGGGCTCACCTCGGACAAGGAGGCCGAGATGTCCGTGGTGATGCTGCAGACGTCCGACGGAAGACGGGCGTTCCTGGCCTTCACCGGGCTGGATTCGATGCGAGCCTGGCGGGTCGATGCCCGTCCGGTACCGGTGACCATCGACCTCGCGGCGAAGACCGCCCTGTCCGAAGGCGTCGGCGGTTGTGTTGATCGACTTCGCGGGCCCTGAGCCGCTGGCCATCGACGGCGAGGTGCTGGACGAACTGGCCGCCGGACACCGACTGGTCGAGACGGCCCCGGACGTCTTCGGCTGGGCAATCAGTTCTCCCGTCGAGGTCCAGAACGACGGCGCAGACTCCGCTCCGGAATAGCGGCATCTGCTCGACCGTTGTACGGCGGTAGGAACCAGGACCCGCAGGATGTGCCGCATGGCGCCCGCGGTGATATCTTGGCTCCGACCGATCCGGCTGGACTGCGGATCTGCAAGCGGAGACCTGATCTCCCACCCGGGCGGCATCTAACGATTGTTGTCGGGTTGGTCTACGGATGACGGCGCGCTGCGCCGGCTATTCGTGGTGTTCAGGGTCTTCGCGTGCGCGAAGACCCTTTCGCATTCTCCAGCCGCGTCGATTCGACGTTCACAACCAATTGGAGGACATATCAGCACCGAACCGCGAATCAACGATCGCATTCGCGTCTCCGAGGTCCGACTCGTCGGACCCGCCGGAGAGCAGGTAGGGATCGTACGCATCGAAGACGCCTTGCGCCTGGCGCGCGAGGCTGAGCTTGACCTGGTGGAAGTCGCCCCGATGGCGCGACCACCGGTCGCCAAGCTCATGGACTACGGCAAGTTCAAGTACGAGAACGCGCAGAAGGCGCGGGAGAGCCGCCGTAACCAGACCAACACCGTGATCAAGGAAATGAAGCTCCGGCCGAAGATCGACATCCACGACTACGAGACCAAGAAGGGTCACGTCGTGCGGTTCCTCAAGGCCGGCGACAAGGTCAAGATCACGATCATGTTCCGTGGACGCGAGCAGTCGCGGCCCGAACTCGGCTACAACCTGCTGAAGAAGCTGGCGGCGGACGTCGACGAGTTCGGTTTCGTCGAGTCCTCGCCCAAGCAGGACGGCCGCAACATGTTGATGGTGCTGGGTCCGCACAAGAAGAAGACCGAGGCGCGTGCCGAGGCTGCCGCCGAGCGGGATCGCCGGATGGCCGCGCGGCAGGCCGAGCAGGAGGCCGAGCACAGGCGGAGGCCGCCCGACGGGCGCAGCACGCCTCGGAGCCGACGACCAAGCGGCGGCGGGGCCCGGCCGACAACCTCGATCGCGGACGTCGACCTGAGCTAGTCCTCCGGCAACGCCGGCACAGAGCACCACAGCACGACTGAACAGAGATGGAGCGGCAACCATGCCGAAGATGAAGACGCACTCCGGTGCCAAGAAGCGGTTCAAGTTCACGGGGACGGGCAAGCTGATGCACCGCAAGGCGGGCAAGATGCACCTGAACGAGCACAAGGCCAGCACGCGGACCCGGCGCCTCGATGGCGACGCCGTGATGCAGCCCGGCGACGCTGCCAAGGCCAAGAAGCTGCTCGGCAAGCGCGCCTGAGCCCACCACCCAAGAACTAAGGAGTAACTGCAATGGCACGCGTCAAGCGTTCAGTCAATGCACACAAGAAGCGCCGCGAGGTCCTCGAGCAGGCGTCCGGATACCGGGGCCAGCGGTCCCGGCTGTACCGCAAGGCCAAGGAGCAGGTCGCCCACTCGCTGGTCTACGCCTACCGCGACCGTCGCGCCCGCAAGGGCGATTTCCGCAAGCTGTGGATCCAGCGGATCAACGCGGCCGCCCGCGCGGAGGGCATGACCTACAACCGCTTCATCTCCGGCCTGAAGGCCGCCGGGGTCGAGGTCGACCGCAAGATCCTCGCCGAACTCGCGGTCAGCGATGCGCCGGCCTTCGCCGCGCTGGTCGAGCTGGCCAAGGCACACGTCCACGGTCGATGCGGCAACGGCCAACGCCCGGCCACCGGCACCGCGGCCTGAGGTCGCGCTGTCTGACGATCACGAGCCGATCGCGCCACCCCCGGCCAGTCTGGGGCTGTTGCGATCGGCTCGTCGGCTGCTCCGGCGGAAGGAGCGGACAGCGAACAGGCGGTTCCTCGCCGAGGGCCGGCAGGCGGTCGCCGAGGCCCTGCGGCCGGCCCGGCACCGTGCTGGACGTGCTGGTCGGCGCCGACGCGGTCGAGCGGCACGGGACCTGCTCGACGCGCGCCGCCGGCGACCGATCTCGCGTCTCCACCGCCTCCGGTCCGACGAGCTCGCCGAGTGACTGACACCGTCACGCCACAGGGCATCGTGGCGGTCTGCCGGACCGTCGACGTGCCCTTGGCCGAGGCGTTGGCGGCTCGCCGCGGCTGGTGGTGCGTGCGACCAGATTCGCGACCCCGGCAACCTCGGTACGGTGATCCGCTGCGCCGACGCGTTCGGAGCCGACGCGGTCCTGGTCACCGGCGACTCGGTCGATCTGTACAACGGCAAGACCGTACGGGCCAGCACCGGCAGCTGTTCCACCTGCCGATCGCGGTCGGGCGCCGATCTCGGTGAGGCGGTGGCCGTCGCCCGAGCCGCCGGCCTGCAGGTGCTCGGCGCCGACGGGGCCGGCGACCGCGACCGTCGACGAGCTCGGCGCGGCGGGCGAGCTTGACCCGGCCGACGATGTGGGTGCTCGGGAACGAGGCCTGGGGCCTGCCGGCCGGACCGCGCGGCGCTGCTGGACGGGCTCGTCGCGCTGCCGATGTACGGCCGGGCCGAGAGCCTCAACCTGTCCACCGCCGCCGCCGTCTTGCTCTACGCCTCCGCCACCGCGCAACAGCTGACCTGCGTCCGAGCCGTCAGATCCTCAGCGCGCCAGAGCGACTAAGGATCTGACAAGTCGGCGGCACTTCCTAGACTGTCCCGGGCGCATCGCGCGCCGCAGACGCAGAGGGGAGCCCATGTCCGGGCCGAACAAGAGCTACGACCCCGTTCAGGTCGCGCCGCTGGATGCCGCGCACGTCGAGGCCATGGTGGCCGAGGCGCTCGCCGCGTTCCAGGCTGCGACCTCGGTGGCCGAACTCAAGCAGGCCCGGCTGGCCCACGCCGGTGACCGGTCGCCGATCGCGCTGGCCAACCGGGAGATCGGCGCGCTGCCGCCGCAGGCGCGCAAGGACGCCGGGTCGCGGATCGGCCAGGCCCGCGGCACCATCAACCAGGCGCTGAAGGCCCGCGAGGCCGAGATCTCCGCGGCCGAACTGGAGCGGACCCTCGCCGAGGAGCGGGTCGACGTCACGCTGCCGGTCGCCATCGCGCCGCTCGGGGCGGTGCACCCGGTCACCGCGCTGATGAACCTGATGGAGGACGTGTTCGTCGGCATGGGCTGGGAGGTCGCCGAGGGACCCGAGCTCGAGGCGGAGTGGATGAACTTCGACGCCCTCAACTTCATTCCCGACCACCCGGCGCGGACCATGCAGGACACGCTGTTCGTCGGATCGGACGACCGCCGGCCTGGTGCTGCGGACCCACACCTCGCCGGTGCAGGCCCGCACGATGCTCACCCGCGAGCCGCCGATCTACGTGGTCTGCCCCGGACGGGTCTACCGGGCCGACGAGTACGACGCGACGCACCTGCCGGTCTTCCACCAGATCGAGGGGCTCGCGATCGACAAGGGGCTCACCCTCGGTCACCTGCGCGGCACCCTCGATCATTTCGCCCAGGCGATGTTCGGCGAGACCCGGACCCGGATGCGGCCCAACTACTTCCCGTTCACCGAGCCGTCGGCCGAAGTCGATCTGGAGTGCTTCGTCTGCCACGGCGCTTCGGTCGGCGACCCCGCGAACCCGTGCCGGACCTGCAAGAGCGAGGGCTGGATCGAGTGGGGCGGCTGCGGGGTGGTCAATCCGCGGGTGCTGCGTGGCCTGTGGCATCGACCCCGACGTCTACTCCGGCTTCGCCTTCGGGATGGGCGTTGACCGCACCCTGATGTTCCGCAACAACGTCCGAGGACATGCGCGACATGATCGAGGGCGACGTCCGGTTCAGCCGTTCGCTGGTCGGACTCGCGCGATGAGCGCGATCGAGAAGGGACGGCGATGAGGGCGCCGCTGGGCTGGCTGCGGGAGTACGCCGCGTTGCCCGATGATCTTGACGCCGCGGCAACTGGCCGACGCATTGATCCGGGCCGGTCTGGAGGTCGAGACCGTTGATCACGTCGGGGCCGACGTCACCGGGCCGGTGGTGATCGGCAGGGTGCTGGAGTTCGTCGAGGAGCCGCAGAAGAACGGCAAGACGATCCGCTGGTGCCAGGTCGACGTCGGGCGCAAACGGAGACGGGGTCCGCGGCATCGTCTGCGGCGCCCGCAACTTCGCGGTCGGTGATCATGTCGTGGTCGCCCTGCCCGGATGCCGTGCTGCCCGGCGAGTTCGCCATCGCCGCCCGGAAGACCTACGGCCACATCTCCGACGGGATGATCTGCTCGGCGCGCGAGCTCGGCCTCGGTGATGATCATGAAGGCATCATGGTGCTGACCGATGACGATCTTGCCCCGGGTGCCGACGCGGCGCCGGTGCTGCTGTTGCGGGACGACGTGCTGGACATCGCGGTGACGCCGGACCGCGGCTACTGCCTGTCGATGCGCGGTCTGGCCCGGGAGGCGGCCCAGGCGACCGGGGTGGCGTTCACCGACCCGGTGGATCGTCCGGTGCCGCTGGAGGTCACCGACAGGTCATCCGGTCGAGCTCGAGTCCGAGGCCTGCCCGCTCTTCGTCGCGATCGGGGTGACCGGGATCGACCCGAACCGGCCGAGCCCGCGCTGGCTGTCCCGGCGGGTGCAACTGGCGGGGATGCGGTCGATCTCGCTGGCCGTCGACATCACCAACTACGTGATGCTGGAGACCGGCCAGCCGATCCACGCCTACGACGCGGACCGGCTCGACGGACCGATCGTGGTCCGCAAGGCGGCCGACGGGCGAGAAGCTCACCACCCTGGACGACGTGGCCCGGCCGCTGCACGCCGACGACCTGTTGATCACCGACGACTCGGGACCGATCGGCCTGGCCGGGGTGATGGGCGGGGCGACGACCGAGCTCTCCGACGCCACGACGCAACGTGATGATCGAGGCCGCGCACTTCGACGCGATGACCATCGCCCGCACCTCGCGGCGGCACAAGTTGTCGTCGGAGGCGTCGCGCCGGTTCGAGCGGGGGGTGGATCCGGCCGCGACCTACGCGGCCGCCCACCGGGTCGCCCAGCTGCTGGTCGAGCTGGCCGGCGGGACGCTGGCCGCCGCCGAGACGGTCCGCGGCACGCTGCCACCGCGCGCCACCACCACGATCGCCGACACGCTGCCCGGCCGCCATCCTCGGCACCGATGTCGATCATGACACCGTCGTCGCGCTGATCTCCTCGATCGGGGCGGACGTCCACGATGATCATGGAACGTTGTCGATCACCGCGCCGAGCTGGCGACCCGACCTGACCGACCCGTACGACTACGTCGAGGAGGTCGGCCGGCTGATCGGCTTCGACACCATCCCGGCTGTCGTGCCGCGGGCGCCCGGTCGGTCGCGGGCTGACCCGCAGCCAGCGGGCCCGGCGGGCGGTCAACGCCGCGCTGGCCACCGTCCGGGTTCGTGGAGATCTTGAGCTTCCCGTTCGTCTCGGTCGACGAGCTCGACCGGCTCGGGCCTGCCGGCCGACGATGAGCGCCGCCGGCTGAACAAGATCATCAACCCGCTGTCGGAGACCAGCCCGTACCTGCGCACCACGTTGCTGCCGGGGATCTTCGGCGCGGTCGCCCGCAACCGGAGCCGCGGCATGGATGATCTTGCTCTGTACGAGACCGGCTCGGTGTTCTTCGCCAACGATCCGCTGATTCCGCGCCCCGGCCGCCGGTCACCCAGCGTCCGTCCGCTGAGGAACTGGCGGCGCTCGACCGCGCGCTCGGCCGGCAGCCGCGGCATCTGGCCGTCGTACTGACGGGTCAGTGGCGAAGCGCCGGCTGGACCGGGTCCGGGGAAGCGGCCGGCTGGCCGCAGGCGATCGCCTTCGTCGAAGTCGCGGCCGCAGCGGTCGGACTACAGCTGAGCCGGCGGGCCGTCGAGGAGGCGCCTTGGCATCCGGGCCGCTGCGCAGAGTTCGTCGCTCCGGACGGCACGGTGATCGGGTACGCCGGCGAGCTGCATCCGACGGTCGCTGCGGCGTACGGTCTGCCGGCCCGGACGGCCGCGGCTGAGATCGACCTCGACGCGCTGATCGCGGCCGCCCCGGCCCGCGGCGACGTGCTGGCCATCTCGAGCTTCCCGGTCGCCAAGGAGGACGTGGCGCTGATCGTCGCCGCCGACATGCCGGCGGCGGCGGTGGAGGCGGCGCTGCGCTTCGGGGCCGGGCCGCTGCTGGAGTCGATCACGCTCTTCGACGTCTACACCGGCGAGCAGATCGGCGACGGGAAGAAGTCGCTGGCCTACGCCCTGCGGTTCCGGGCGCCCGATCGAACGCTCACCGACGCGGAGGCCGCCGAGGCGCGCGATGCGGCCGTCGCCGCCGCCGCAGAACGGACCGGAGCCGTCCAGCGCGCCCTGCGATGACTTTCGAGGTCTGATCCGGTCAAACCAATCATGACCACGAACACGCCGGAGATCTCCGAACGGCAGGCCCAGCCGTACCTCGCGATTCCCGCGACCCTGTCCATGGCCGAGCTCGGGCAGGCCGTGCCCCTGGCGGGTGAGGTGTTCGGCTGGCTCGGCCAGCGCGGCATCGCGCCGGCCGGACCGCCGTTCTGGCGCTACCTCACGATCGAGATGCCGGACCGGCTCGAGATCCAGTGCGGCGTAACGATCGGTGCGGCCATTCCCGGCGACGACCGGGTGCTGGCCGGAGAGCTCCCCGCCGGCCGCTATGCCACTGTCCTGCACCACGGTCATCCCGACGATCTGGTCGAGACCACTGGCCGGCTGCTCGCATGGGCGGACCGGGAGGGGCTCGCCCTGGACGCCACTCCCGACCAGCGTTACTGGGGCTGCCGACTGGAGGAGTACCTCACCGATCCGGAGGAAGAGCCCGATCTGCATCGGTGGGTGACCCGAGTCTCCATGCGGCTCGCCTGAGTCGAAGGCTGACTGTCCAGGGGGCGTTAGCGCGCACAACGGACCAGACGGCTCGATTCAGCCAGGTTTCGGGGACGTTTGCGCGCACAACGGACCAGACGGCCCTCCGCGATCGACGATGCGCCGGCTCACTCCGTCGCGCTGCGCGCCCCGGCCCACAGGTCGCACGCCCGACTCCACCGCGTACTTGTCGATCTCGGCCAGTTCGTCGGCGGTGAAATCGAGCCGCTGGACCGCCGCGACGTTGTCCTCGAGCTGGGCGACGCTGCTCGCACCGATCAGGGTCGAGGTGACCCGCTCGTCGCGCAGCACCCAGGCGAGGGCCAGCTGGGCGAGGCTCTGACCGCGTCCCTTGGCGATCTCGTTCAACGCCCGGACCCGGCCAAGGGTCGCCTCGGTGATGGAATCCCGGTCCAGCGACTTGCCCTGCGCGGCCCGCGAATCGGCCGGCACGCCGTCGAGGTACCGATCGGTGAGCAGGCCCTGGGCGAGCGCGGTGAAGGCGATCATGCCGACGCCCTCCTGACCACAGACCTCGAGCAGGCCGGTTTCGATCCAGCGGTTGAACATCGAGTACGACGGCTGGTGGATGGTCAGCGGCGTGCCGAGCTCGCGGAGGATGCCGGCGGCCTTGGCGGTGTGCTCGCGGGGAGTAGGAGGAGACGCCGACATAGAGCGCCTTGCCGGCGCGGACGGCGGCGTCGAGCGCGCCCATCGTCTCCTCCAGCGGGGTGTCCGGGTCGGGCCGGTGGTGGTAGAAGATGTCGACGTAGTCGAGCCCAGGCGCTGGAGCGACTGGTCGAGGCTGGCGGTCAGGTACTTGCGGGAGCCGAGGTCGCCGTACGGGCCGGGCCACATGTCCCAGCCGGCCTTGGTCGAGATGATCAACTCGTCGCGGTGGGCCGCGAAGTCCTCGGCGAGGATCCGGCCGGCGTTGACCTCGGCCGCGCCGTACGGCGGTCCGTAGTTGTTGGCCAGGTCGAAGTGGGTCACGCCGAGGTCGAACGCCCGCCGGGCCACCGCCCGCTGGGTCTCCAGCGGCTTGTCGTCGCCGAAGTTGTGCCAGAAGCCGAGCGACACGGCGGGCAGCATCAGGCCGCTGCGGCCGCAACGCCGGTAGGGCTGGATGTCGTATCGGTCATCGGAGGCGGTGTAGGTCACGGGCACTGGAGGCTATCGGCCACGATCCGGACCGATGTCCGCGGTGCTCAACTCGCCGGATACCGCTCGAGGTAGTCGTCCATGGTGTCGGCGCGCAGCGCCTTGGCGAGTTCGGCCATCCGAAGCCCGGTCGACCACGTCGATGCTGGCTCCGTTGATCGTGCCGAAACCGCTGATCGGCGCCTGCAGCAGGTGCAGGTCGTTCGCATTCAGCCGAAGGGACACCGCGGTGCCGGCGGATCTCCTTGTCGGTGAGCCCCTCGTCGACGACCAGGTGCTTCGCCACGCCGGAGACGAAGGCGGTGAACTTCGCCGGGTTGCTGATCGTCTCCGGACTCAGGCCCTTCTCCAGGATGGCCTTGACGACCAGCCGTTGACGTTCGGCCCGATCCAGGTCACCGTTGGGCAGTTCGTAGCGCTCCCGGACGAAGGCCAGAGCCTCGTCGCCCTTGATGGTGATCTTGCCGGCCGGGAAGGTGTAGCCGCGGGACTTGGAGGCGTGCTCGTTCACCACGGTGACGCCGCCGAGGTCCTCGGTCAGCCGGATGAAGCCGTCGAAGTCGATGATGGCCACGTGGTCCATCCGGCTGTGCAGCAGGTCCTCGAGCGTCGCCACGGCCAGTTGGGGACCGCCGAACGAGTACGCGGCGTTGATCTTGTTCTTTCCGTAGCCCGGGATGTCGACGTACATGTCGCGGGGGAACGAGATCAGGTACGCGTCCTTCCGGTCGGCAGACAGATGCATCACCATCAGGCTGTCACTACGGCCGGCGCCGGCGTCTCTGGCATCTCGGCTGTCCGAGCCCATGAAGACGTAGTTCAGTGCGGCGGTCTTGCCGTTCGAGCGCGGCTTGGACCCGTCGGACCCCTCGGCCTTCTTACCGGGTGAGGCGGATTCCGACGGATAGCTGGGCAGTAGTTTCTCGCGATGGACGTTGTCGGTGAAGCTCTTGCTGACCGATCCCACGTAGATACCGGCGGCGGCAGCCGTGACGGCGATCAGCGCGATGACCACAGCCAGACCGCGCAACAACCAGCGCCTCGACCGCTTGGCGCGGTGGAGGCGGCGGACCCTCGTCGAGATTCGACTCGGGAGGAATGAACTGCGCCATGGGGATCCTGTCGTGATGTACGCCGCCCCGATCGGCGCGAACTGTGAGAGTTCCGTCACGGACAGCATAGGTCCTCGGGAAGTCGCCGGTGGCCGCACCTGCCCAACCATCGGGTACTCGCGGAGGCGCCCGGCCAGCAACGGTGTTACACGGCTGACGCCATTCCATGAATCCCACGGTCGTTTGCTCGGGGCGGCCCACGCCGTAGCGGGGCTGTACCGCAGGGAAGACCGGGATTGTCCCGGGGTAAGCGTCGACACGTCATGGTCGTGCGCAGGCGGATTGCGACCGATATGACACGACAAATCTTTCAGCCTGCCGTAGAACAGGACCAGATCTCGTACAGGAGGGCCTCGGGACACACACCATATCGACCGCTTACCGTCTCATAAGCAGCGTCGATGCTCGCACTCACCCGAAGCTGCTCGACCAAATCTTCGTCTGGGAACGGGGACTGATTGCCACCTGGTAGGGCCGAGGTGCGTTGCGAGACATGGGCGGTGCCGGCCGGGGCCCGATCGCGCGCAGGGCCCCGGCGAGTCCAGCGAATCCTTCGCAAGTCTTCGACCGGTCCACCGGCAATCCAAAGCATCTGCAGAGTCTGGGCAGCAAGTATGTCGTCATCGGGATTTCGACAGGCTTAGCGAATGCTCGTTGAGATCGGGCAGCCAATCCATTAACGGGGATCGGATGGAAAGGTGCCGCAAACTCAGTGTTTGAGGCGAAGATGCCAACTGTCAATCCCCGATCAGGGTCGCGACGCTGTTCGCTTCCATCTACGATTCGAGGGATTTCATGAAGGACGCATTCTCAACTGGGCAGGTGACCAGACGTACCCTGCTGGCAGCATTAGGCTTGTCTGTAGTAACGCAAGGTTTCTCGTCGAAGCCAGCAGCAGCCGATGAGTTGACGTCCGTGGCCGTGTACGGCCGCGGATACGGAGGTGGCTACTGATGGCCAGGCTGCCGGTCAATATCAACACCACGTATCCCGACTCGGAAGTGGACGCTTCGATCGCGCTGCATCAGCAGCATCATGACATCATTCACGCGGCGATCAACGACCAGGTCAGCAAGGGCGATCTCGTTTTCAATCTCTGTGACCAACCTGGTGTGGTGGGCGATGGAAAAACTGATGACTCACTCGCACTGCAGTCGGCGCTCGACGCAGCGTCGACGCTGGGTGCTCGTGCATTCGCCAAGGGAACTTTCAGAACCACCCGCAGCTTGCGGATTACTGAAAGCGCTGACCTCTCCGACGCAACGATCAGGTTCTACGGCGAGGGCACCGCCCTAGAGGTCGGTGCCTCCGGCACGAACTCCTTCCGCAGACCGTGCGCCTACCACGGGTGATCGCCGCCTCCAAGACTATGAATGGCTGGGGACAGGTCTCAGGGTCTGTGGGGGTGCTCGTGCAGAACAGTTCTAACCTGGATCTCACCGTCCCGCATATTCAGAATTTTGAGACTGGTCTGATCATCGCCGGGACCGGCAAAGGCACGGCCTACTGCAACATCACGCTCGGTCATCTTGATAACAATAAGCAGAATTTGCGCTTTCGTGCCGACACTACCGGGTGGGCAAACCAGAACAACTTTTATGGGGGTCGACTTTCGCACAACTCGAACGAGGGCACGAAGCTCCCCGGAAGCGGACAGATCCTGGTCGACGCGACCGCCCACAAGGTGAATAACAACAGCTTCTGGGGCACTTCAATAGAGTCGGCGGATGTTGTTGAGTATCACCTGGACTGTGCGGGCAACGACAACTACTTCATGAACTGCCGGTGGGAGAATACCGGGCCGGGGGCTCGGGTGATCTGGCGCGCGGGCAGCGTGGGTAACGTCATCAGCCATGGGTACGGGTCTCAGGAGATCGTTGAAACCGATGAGGCCGGAACTGCTAATACGCTGATGACACGCGCAAGGAACCGCATGGTGGGTGACGGCGGCGGATCAGCGCGCCATGCCGTGCTTTCGGTTGAGAACAGGTCTTCATCATCTCTTCCTGCCGTTCGGATCATGGGAGCCGGCGCCCAAGGCTCAAGTGTCACCAGAACACCGCGTGGGCGGTGGAAATTTCGGCCTCCAAGCTTCGCGGGAAACGCACAACTGACTCGTACGAACGCCTCGGTTTGGACAACGTGAACGGCCGGGTGTATGTGGGCGACGGAGCGGCGGCAACGACAAAATATTTCGGGGCCTATAGCAATCTTATGGGATTCGACGGTCGGTCAGGTCTGTTTCGTCACCGACAACACCCATGACCTTGGAACCAATGCACACCGACCGCGCTATGTTCGGGCCGGCACCGGAGTGCAGACCGGCGCGTTCCCCAGATCCTCGCGCCCAGCAGCCACCACAGCGGGCATCGGGACCAGCATCTTCGACACCACTCTGCGGAAGCCCATCTGGTGGACCGGGACGACCTGGGTCGACGCATTGGGGAAGGCGGTATGAGGGATACCGATGCCCAACTCCTGGGTGATCGGCAGATAAGGCTGCTCATGACCATTGACATCCGCAGCGTCGATGCGCCAAGGCGGTTGGCGGATGCCCAGCGGGTCGGCAACTCCGGTACTCTGACTGGCGGCCGGTTCATGGTGCGCCCGCCGCGGCGGCCAGCCGGAACCGGGTTGTCCGGCCGGACTCCCGACAGCACCAGATAGTCAAACAATCCACGCAGCCCCGCGCCTGCTCGACAGTGACAGTGTCGAAGGAGGCGAAATTTGGCGTGGCGTTCCGGTTCGCGTTGTCCCGATGTGACAAGGGCGTAGGAATCGAATAGCGTTGGCTTGCTACTGACCGTGTAGCCCATCATGTCGGCTCGGGGTAGGCCGGAGGCTTTCCTCGTGCTTGAACCGCATTGGCGCCGACGTGTTGCCCGCGTC
Organism: uncultured Actinomycetota bacterium; assembly: GCA_963723815.1. Lineage (GTDB taxonomy): Bacteria > Actinomycetota > Actinomycetes > Propionibacteriales > Propionibacteriaceae > Microlunatus. Next base: position 29,462 of record CAVRSH010000016.1, read on the forward strand.
CTGTGGGACTGCTCCAGCTGGACCTTAGCCACCTTTCTCGTAGTCGCCGCTCGTTCCGTCCATTTGTATCCGCGGCAGTACAGGGCACTGGCGGTCTACCTCGTCACCGCCTGCTTGTTGCAGCTGGTGGTGGAAACCCCGATGAAGCTGTACCGCGGCCGCTACCGGACAGCGAGCTTTGACGAGATCTTCGGCCTTGGCCTGACGGTCGCGATCGTCAGCGTGATGCTCTGTTTCGTTGCTCTCGGCATCCTCGGCAGCGACGTCTTCCCCCGAGCGACGGCCGTGATTGTGCCGCCGGTTGCGCTCATGTCCATGGCGGTAGCTCGAATGCTGTACCGGGGCATGCGGGATCACCGGTGGCGTCACCGTCAGTGCGCCGAGCATATGAGTGCGGA
>CAVRSH010000017.1:0-30371 GCA_963723815.1 uncultured Actinomycetota bacterium
GGCGTCTGGGACCCGCGGCAACCGGGCGTGCCGGTCGAGATGGGCCGCCCGAAGCAGGAGAGCGCGGTAGGCGGGATCGCGGTCCTCGGGGTCGACCGAGTGGTCACCGGCGACTACGACTGTCACGTCGAGAAAATCTGGAACCTCGCGTCACCGACCAGCGGCGCCTTCGACCTGGGTAGCCACGACGGACCGATATCGGCGGTCGCCGTGTTGCCGGACCGGCGGGTCGTCAGCGGTGGCGGCGACGGCCGGGTGCGGGTCTGGGACACCGGTGCGCTGAGTGACGAGTCGGGCGATACCCGCGTCGAAGATGCCTGGTCGGATGCGGTGGCGCGCTGCCCGATGGTCGGGCCGTCACCGCCGGCCGCCGCGGTCACGTTGCCGTCTGGGATCCGGCGACCGTCTGGGAGAACCCGTTGAATTCGGCCGGCACCTGCTGATCCGCGCCCTGCTGCCGCTGCCCGACGGCCGTCTGGCCAGCGATGGAGCCGGTTGGCGGCCCCTGCTGTGGGACCCCGACCGCCCTAGCAGCGGTGCGGTGCAGCTTCGGTCCGTCCACCGACGAGATCGATGAGGAGGAGGACTTCGAAGACTCGTGCTCGCTGGTGGCGCTGCCCGACGGCCGCCTGGTCAGCAGCGGCGGCCGACGGCTGCGTCTTCGGGACCCACACCACCGAGCGGGAACATGGTCACCTTCGGGGGCGACCCGCTCGAAGGAGGAGCCGAACGGGCACCCGCATCCGTTGGCCCTTCTTTCTGACGGACGTGTGGTCAGCGCCCACGACGACGGACGGGTGCTCCTGTGGGATCCGGCCACGCCCAGCGATGGAGCCCACCAAGTGGGCCGGAGTCGACGGCATGGTCGTCGCGCTGGCCGCGCTGCCCGATGGTCGCCTCGTGGTCAGCTCCGATGGCGGAAAGCTGCTGATCTGGGACCCGCGAACGCCCACCGCTGCAATCGTCGAACTCGCCGATTTCGGCGAGGACGGGGTCGTCGCGCTGGCCGGACTCGCCGACGGCCGAGTGGTCAGCGGAAGACCGGGAGACGTTCGTGTGTGGGACTGTTCCACCTTGCGAGAGACAGCCGGATCGTCTTCCCCTTCTCCGCTTTCGCCGTCACGGCGACGAACCTCGCGGACCAGCGCCTGATCACCGCCCACCAGGGCCATGGCATCACCCTGTGGTCCCTGCCGAGCCCGGGTGTGGCGCCGAGCGGCTAACCCCGGCTCTCGGTCATTGGGCCGGCGAGGAACGACGGCGGTGAAACGCTACTGGTCGGTCAGGGCGTGCAGCGCAGCGAACGGCTCGGTCCGGTGCGGCGAGAGGAACAGCGCCCGGAGCGGGTCGGACTCGACGTGGTTCACGAACTGGGCGGCGCGTTCCTGCCGTTGCTCGTTGCTGATCCGCTTTCTGATGCTGTAGAGGATGTCGTTCTTGAGCAGGTCGACGATCAGCGTCGAGCCGCCGCGGAACGTGTAGCCGACGCCACCGTCGGCGGTCAGGTCCTTCGACTGGGTCAATGCCACGACGACCTGCGGGGACTGGCGGCCGCTGGGGCTGACTCGGGTCACCCGTCGCAGCTCCTCCACCTCGAACGGCGCATCGGGGTCCACCCCGAGCTGTTCGGCGAATTGCGGCGAGGCCTGGAACGTCTTGACCAGTTGTCGTTTGAGCGCCCGTCGGTGCTTCTCGGTGACGGCATAGAGCTCGGCCCGGTTGCGGAGCAGGTAGACGCTGGCGTCGGCGTACTTGCGCAGATCCGAGCAGACCGTCTGGTACTGGGCTCGGATGCCCTTCCACTGCTGGTCGGTGAACGTCTTCTGCTCGGGTGCCTGCCAGCGCAGCGTTTCGACCGAGAGCGTCCTGGGCGGATCGCCGAAGGGGTCGCCGGAGAGGTTCTCCGGATGGATGCCGCGGCGGCGGAACGCCTCGACGAATGCGACCCGGTAGTTGTACTGGTCGTCCCGGACCAGGTCATAGTCGGCGGTGATCAAGCGCGCGGAGGTACTCGAAGAAGGTGACGTCGACCGGCGGGAGGTAGTCCAGGGCCCGGATCGCCATGTTGAGGACATGGCCGGCGGCCTTGGCGGCCTCGTCGGCAAGGCGATGGACGAGGTCGGGGTGGATCGCCCCGGGCTGGAGAGACCGGTACCGCCGGTGGCCAGCCGAATCAGGTCGGCCGTCCGGGCCTGGTAGATGGTGAGGTAGGCGTCGAAGACGGCGGCGACCAGGATGGCGCCGCGGCTGTGCGGCGTACTGGCCGTGTCGTACAGGTTCGGGTCGGCCTGGTTGCGGACCCAGGCGCCGTCCACGTTGCGCCCGATGGCTTCGCGGAGCGCCCCGCCGCGACCGGTGGCTTGGCCGAACTGGATGGCCAGGCTGCCGAGGATGGACTCAGCCGCCAGGTCGCCGCGGGTCTTGGCGATCTCGTGCGCGAGCAGATCCGGCATGGTGAAGTGCTGCATCAGGGCGACGATGTCGGCGAAGCCCTCGTGCAGGGCCAGGACGTCCTTGTTGGTGGGTTCGTTGAATCGGCGGTACATCCCGTCGAGGATCGCGTGGGTGGTTTCGTGGGCGACGATGTCGTGGGAGAGGCAGGAGTAGACGCGGGTGCCGGGCCAGTGGTCACCGGGGTCGTCGGCCGAGGCGTCGAAGTACCCGAACAGCAGGGCGACTTCCTCGGGGCTGTAGTAGGCGTTGGCCTGGCGCAGGGCATGCGGTCGGAGCGTGAGCCGTTGCCGGAAGCCTCGTCGTCCGTTCTGCGTCGGTCGAGCGCCACAGGACCGGCCGGCCGAGGGCCGATTCGAAGTTCTCGACGGTCTTGAGCGCCACCGCGTACACCATCTGCTGGTGGAAGTGCGGATTTCCCTCCGACGGCGCCCAGCCGTCCTGGGCGATCAGTCGCGGGTCGTCGAGATTGACCAGTCCGTAGTGTCCGTCAGGCGGATCGACGTCGTCGACGCTGAAGTACTCGCCCAGCGTGGCCGGAGTCGGCACGGACGCCTTTGCGTCCGCTGCCATTGCCGGCGTTGCCGGCGCTGCGTCGCGCCGCCGGCGGGGTGAGGTTCTCCCAGCGGACCCGGAGGGTGGTCTCGTTGAGGGCGGCCCGGTCGAAGCGGGTGGCCAGACTGGGATCGGCGGTGTACACCCGCAGCCGTCGGTACGGCGGGGCCGCGATGTTGGGAATCGCGTCGAGGGCTCGGACGACGTCGGGGACGACCTCGCGGTTGAGTTGGTTCGGGGTCGCGGATGAGCCGGTAGCGACGGGATAACGGGCAGCGACGTGCTTGCGGAGCGCCAGTGAGGCGCCGGGGTCCTCGATGATGGCGTCCATGACCCGGCGAAGGAGAGGCCCCTCGAGGGTCTCGTGCGTCCGGGGGTCGGGGACGGCCTCCGCCAAGTCCGGGTTCAGCAGCCACCGTTGCGCCAGCTCGAGGTTGAACATGCTCTCGCGCGGCGTCGGTTCGTCGATGCCGAGACCGGTGATCAGGCGGAGCAGGGCAAAAGAGGCGGTCGACTCGTCGCTCCGCGGCCGGTTCAGATCGGGAAGGACCTTCAGCGCCTCGACGGCCCGGAGCACGCCGTTGCCGAAGTGCTTGTGGTCGTTCTTCATCGCCGCCGAACTGAACAGGGCGTTGCCGGACGGCTTCGACGCGGCGCCAGTTCCGCGGCAGTACGGTCTTGTACTTCTCCAACCACAGCGCCGCGGCCGCGGCCACCTGCGGTGTGGCCGCCGAGGTGCCTTCGCCGTTCAGCCGGATGGTCCCCGGGCAGCCGAACCGGGCCCAGGGGATGTTCGGGGTGTAGGTCGCCATGGCGGTGTCCATGGCCGAGTCCGGCCCGAAACTGCCCTCCATCACGATCCCGTCGAGGTCAGCGTACGGCGCCCCATTGGCCATGACTCCACAGACGGCGACGACCCGGTCGTAGCGGGCCGGATACACCATCGTCCGGGGCGGGGCGATGCCGAAATGGTTGCCGGCCGCTGCGCAGATGCAGACGCCCTGCTCGTACGCGTGGTCGACCGCCTCGGCCCAGGCTCGCGACGGTAGGCCGCCCATGCTGAGGGTGAGTACGTCGCACCGCTGCTGGACCGCGTAGTCCAACGCCTGGGCCAGCGCGCTGGTCCTGAGCAGAACCACACTGTCGGCGATCCGGAGCGGCAGGATCTCCGCGTCCGGTGCCCCACCCAGATACTCACCGCCCTGGGCGGCGACCTTCCCGCCGGCGAGAATCCCGATCGTTCCGGTGCCGTGGCCGGAGTTGTCCAGCAGCAGAACCTGATTGTCGGGGTCCTCGGCGCTGTTCGGATCGCGGCCGTCGTCGACGAAACTGCGCTCCAACTGGTGAGCGATGTGTTCCGGCACCGTTTCGTGCGCCCGGTAGTAGCCCGTGTCGACGTGAGCGATGCGGGTCCGCGGCTCGGTGAAATTCACCTGGGCCCGAGCCGATCGGAGTTGCGTGAAGTCGTCCTCGAGATGCCAGGCGAACCGGTCCGGGCCCGCCGCTTTGCCGCCGCGGGTCTCCTGCGGGTTCGCCACGCACTGTTCCGCGGCGGCGAACGGTCCTCCGGTGTCGGTCGGCGCCCGGGTCGGGGTAGATCGTGTGCAGCAGGTCGGGTTCGGCGAAAAGAACGTCCGAGGCGTCAATGCCCAGTTGGGCCGCCACTTCCCGATGCGCCAGATCCCACGGATTCTCAGCGGTGACAGCGATATCGGCCATATACCAGGAAGGCCCTGACGCCAGGCCCAGGCTGCCGACGGGTCGCGTACTCGCGTAGAGCGGTCGAAGATTGGCCCGCGGATCAGCCGCCGCGAACGCCTCGACGTCTCGCAACTTGATCAACAACCGGTCACTTGTCGACGTCGAAGGACTCACGCAGCCACCACTTTCGTGTCCGGTTATCAGGGACCCTCGCCCCCTCAATGCATCATGGTGCCGAGCATCCGCCGGCGTAAAGATCTGCCGATCTCTGGACCTCCTAGTCGATGAGGGTTTCGGCCACCCATTGGTGGAGTCCGTCGTCGTCATGCTGGCCGCTGCGGCGGATGCGGAGCGCCGCCAGCAGGGCCCGGGTCTGGGTCCAGGCGAGCGTGCGGTCGAGGCTCGCTCCGGCCGCTTCGGCAAAGACCTGCACCTGGCGGCGGAACGTTGATCGGGTCCGAGTTCTCGGCAGGTCGCAACGGCGGCGGCAAGGACGCGGGGCGGGTCGGGATAGCCGGTTTCGCGCACCAGCCGAGGGAGTTCGTCGACCCAGGTGAGCGCGGCCTCGCTCAGCCGCGGCACTCCCGGCGGTGGGCTCGCCGTCGCCAGTTGCCGGGCCAGAGCTCCCGGCACGGCGAGGGCCGCCTCCGCGGACTCCACGTCGAAGAGCCGGTGATCGCGAAGCCGTTCGAGCGGTTTGGCCCGTGATGCAGGTCGTGGATCGAGCAGCCGTACGGCACCGTGCCCGTCCCAGGCCGCCAGGACTTCCGCTTCGAGGTCCTGGTCACCGGTGGGTAGCTGAGTTTGAGCATGGCCGGCAGGGTCAAGGCTGCACGACGATGCGCTGATCGATCGGTACGTCGGGGTCGAGGATCGAGTGCTCATCCACGGTGGCCCGGTACAACCGCAGCCGCGCGTCGCCGGTGACCTGGTCGACCTCAAGTCCCTCGCTCTCCTGACGCGCGGACTCCCGCGAGAAGACGCCGAGCCCGTGCTCGAGCGCGGCGGGGTCGGTCACCTGCTCCGCGGTGGCGGACATGTAGACCCCCTGTCCGGTGAGCGGGGCCGCGGTGGAATCGAACACGACCATGGCGATTCGCGGCCGTACGGCGATGTTCTGGGAATGCCGCGCACCGGGGTAGGACACCCAGAACACCTCGCGGTAGTCTTCCGTCGCGAACCACACCGGTGACGCCCAGGGAACCCCGTCGGCGTCCGCGGTCGCCAGCACGACGTAGCGACCGGCATCCAGAACGGCTCGGGCAATCTCGTCGTTGGTCATGGCTCGGGAGCCTAGTTGTTGCTGATGCCGGCTCGGATGACGTGGGTGATCTGCAGATGCTGGTCGAGGGCGACGAGATCGGCCCGCCGTCCGGCTTCGAGGAGGCCGATGTCGGTACGACCGAGCGTCCGGGCGGGATTGACCGAGGTCTGCCGAACGGCTCGGAGCAGCGCCTCATCTGACGGCTGTCGCGGGACGGCACCGGTGGGATCGGCGGCGGCGGCACGGAACAGCCGGTCCGTCGTCGTGGTGCTGCCGGCGATGGTGTCGGTACCGGTGAGATGAGCGACGCCGTCGGTGACGGTGACCTGCATCGGGCCCAGTTGGTACGTGCCGTCGCGGAACGCGGCCGCCACCATGGCGTCGGTGACAAGCGCGACCCGGTCCGGGTCGGTGGTGTCGCTGATGTGCCGGTAGAGGGCCGGGTGCAGGTGGATGCCGTCGGCGATCAGTTCCACGGTGACCCGCGGGTCTTCCAGCAGGGCCACGATCGGTCCGGGCTGCCGGTGGTGGACCGGCCGCATGGCGTTGAACAGGTGGGTGCCGACCCGGGCTCCGGCGGCGATGGCTTCGACGACGATCTCGTAGCTGGCGTCGGTGTGCCCGACGGCCGCGATGGCTCCGGCGGCGACGACCTGGCGGATGGCGTCCAGTCCGCCGGGAAGCTCAGGGGCCAGCGTGACCATGGCGATGGCACCCCGACCGGCCGCGAGGAGTCGGGCGATCTCGGCCGGGTCGGGGTCGCGTAGCTGGGTCGGGTCGTGGGCTCCGCACCGGTGGGCGCTGATCCAGGGTCCTTCGAGGTGGATGCCGACGATCTCGCCGGCCTCGTACAGATCCGCCAGCATGGAAACCGAGTCCAGCAGCCTGGCCGGGCTGGCCGTGACCACGCTGGCCATCGTGGCCGTGGTGCCATGAGCCCGGTGGGTGCGGACGGCCTGCAGGGCGGAGTCCGGATCGCCCATCGTGAAGGAGCCACCGCCACCCCCGTGGACATGGAGGTCGACGAACCCCGGGACGACGACGGCATCGGCGCCCAGGTCGAGGTCGACCCGGTCCGGGCGGCCGGTGCCGACGGCGGTGATCTTGTCCGCCTCGTACGCCACCCAGCCGGGCGCGTGGACGTCGGTCCCGGTCACCACGCGACCGGCGGCGAGGACGGTCACTGCGGTCCGGTCGGCTCGGATGGTTCGGACGCCGCGTCCGACGGGTCGTAGAAACGCTGCCAGGCGGGCAGGTTCGCGAACGTGTAGTTGTAGTAGTCGGTCAGGGTCAGCCGGCTGGCCGCGGCCTGATCGACCACGACGATGGCGTCGCCGTGCAACTGCAGTGCGGTGGCGGGGCACATGCTGATCAGCGGGCCCTCGACCATCTTCGCCACCGCATCGGCCTTCTTCTCACCTTGCGCCACCAGCAGCAGCGTCTTGGCGCCGAGGATGGTGCCCAGCCCCTGGGTGAGGCAGTGGGTCGGCACCTCGTCGGCGGAGGCGAAGAAGCGGGCGTTGTCGGCGCGGGTCTTCGGGGCCAGGGTCTTGATCCGGGTCCGGGAGGCGAAGGACGACGTGGGCTCGTTGAAGCCGATGTGGCCGTTCGACCCGATCCCGAGGATCTGGATGTCGACCGGACCGACCTCGCTGATCTGCTGCTCGTACGCCGCGCAGGCGGCGACCACGTCCTCAGCCGTGCCGTCGGGAACGTGCACCAGCGCCGGGGTGAGTCCGAGAGGTTCCACGACTTCGCGCCGGATCACCGACCGGTAGCTCTCCGGGTGGTCGGCGGGCAGCCCGACGTACTCGTCGAGGGCGAAGGCTCGAACCGCCGAGCAGTCGAGCCCTTCCTCTCGGACCTGCCGGGCCAGTTCGGCGTAGATGGCCAGCGGCGATGATCCGGTGGCCAGGCCGAGCACGGCGTCGGCTCGCCGGCGGATCAGAGAAGTGATCTTGGCGGCGGCGACCCGGCCGACCTCGGCCGGGGTATCCACGATGACAACCTGCATGATCAACTCTCCTGAGAGGGGTCGGACGGCTCTGCGGTGACGCGGTGGCCGTAGGTAGGCACGATGACGACCACGATCGCTGACCTCATGATCGAGCCTCGGGCTTTCGGGCGCGCATCGGCCGGGTGGCTGTGCAGGGCTTGAGCCAGATTGACCGCGCCGTAGACCGGGTCCCGGTCGAGGACCCGAACGTCGGTCATCCCGACCGAGTTGAGCCGGTCCCGGACCGCCTGCTGCAGCGCCGGCTGGTGAACGGCGAGCCCGCCGGCCAGCACCACCGGGCCTTCGATGCCGAGCGCGGCGCCAACCCGGGTGGCCAGCGACGTCAGGGCGTCGGCCGCGGCGGCGACGATCGCCGCGCTGACCGGATCGTGCTCGGCGGCGAGCTCGAACACGATCCGGGCCCGGCTGGCCCAGTAGCGACGTTCCGGGTTGGCGTAGAAGTGGTCCAGCAGTTGCTCGACGCGTTGCAGACCGCAGTCGGCGGCAAGCTGCTGGGACAGCCGGTCCGCCGGCGCCCCGTCGTCGGCGCGGCGCAGGGCGTGCTGGACCGCGGTCCGGGTGACCCAGTAGCCGCTGCCTTCGTCCCCGAGCAGGTAGCCCCAGCCGCCGGCCCGGGCGACCTGCCCTTCAGAGTTGCGGCCCCAGCCGACCGAGCCGGTGCCGGAGATGACGGCGATCCCGGTGCCGGCTCCGGCGGCGGCGAGGATCAGCGCCGAGTCGTGCACCACGCTGATCTCCGCGGCCGGTGCCCGGTCGGCGAGCAGCCTCCGGAACCGTTCCTCGCCTTCGGACGTGTCGACTCCGGCGGCACCGGCGCACACCGCGGCGATCGGGCCATGCCCGCGGAGCTGGGCGAAGATGGCGTCGAGCTGGCGGGATGCCTCTTCGACGCCGACCGAGGACGGGTTGGCGCTGCCGGCCAGCACGTCGGCCAGCACGATGTCACCAGCGGAGAGAACGGCGTGGGTCTTCGACCCGCCGATGTCGAGTCCCAGTACGTGCGCTGCCATCTAACGTGCGCTCGTCTCGGCGAGGTGGTGGTCTCCGACCGGGAGGTCGGCCGGCCACTTGCCGCCGTTCTCCCAGTACAGCCGGATGTCCTCGAGCGGCCGGTTCTTGGTCTCGGGGGCCAGCCGGAAGACGAAGACGAACGCGGCCAGGGCCAACACCCCGAACACCACGAACGTCCCGGCGCCGCCGAGCTGGGTGAGCAGGGTCAGGAAGATCGCCGCCACCGCGACGTTGGCGACCAGGTCGGCGGTCAGCATCGCGCTCGCCCCGAGGGACCGCAGCTGGGCCGGCAGGCTCTCGCCGGCGTACACCCAGACCAGGGCACCGAACCCGAAGGTGAATCCGACGGTGAACAACAGCAGGCCGAGGAACCCGAGGAAGGTGAGCGCGCCGCCGAAGTCCGAGCCAACGCTGAAGACGGCGATCAGCAGCGCGTTGGCGACGATCATGATGCCGATGCCGGTGAGCAGGATCGGGCGACGGCCCATCCGGTCGACGAGCACGAGCGAGACGAAGACGGCAGCGAGGCCGGCGACCTGGACCAGAGCGGGCAGCCCGAGGAGTGCGGCGTTGCCTTCGAATCCCATGGCCTGAAAGATCCGCGGGCTGTAGTAGACGATCGCGTTGATGCCGGTGATCTGGACGAAGAACCCGAGCCCGACCACGAAGATGGTGGCCCGCAGGAACGGCTTGCGGATCATGTCTCGCCACGATCCCTTCTTACCCTGCGAGAGGGCGGCCTGCATGTCGTCCAGCTCGGCGTCGAGGTCGACACCGGGTCCTTCCACCTGAGCCAGGGTCTTCCGGGCCTCGGCGCGGCGTCCCCGCATCATGTACCAGCGGGCCGTGTCGGGCAGCCGCAGCAGCATCAGCGTGATCAGCGCGCCGGGAATGGCGGCGAGGCCGAGCATCCACCGCCAGCTTTCGGTCTGCGCGAGGGCCCAGGCGACCAGGTAGCCGAGGATGATGCCGATCACCGTGGCGACCTGGTACAGCACCAGCAGGGCGCCGCGAACCTTGGTGGCGGCCGACTCGGCCACGAACACCGGGACGACGACGACGGACACGCCGATGGTCAGGCCGAGCAGGAGTCGGGCCACGATCAGCGAGGGCACGCTCCAGGCCATCGCCGACATCAAGGAGAACAGGGCGAACGTGCCCGCGACCAGGACCATCGACCGCTTGCGGCCGATCCGGTTCGCGAGCGCGCCGCCGAACAGGGCGCCCAACACCTCGCCGACGACGACCGCCGTGGTGACCAGCTGCTGCTGACCGACGCGAGAGGTTGAACTCCTTGGTGATGAACAGCAGCGCTCCCGCCGATGTTTGAGGAGTCGTAGCCGTAGATGATGCCGACGGTGGCGGCCGAGACGGCCACCAATAGCCCTAACCGAGACGAACTGCGCAGATCCTGGAGGATGCCCACGTCGCCGCTCCTTCCGTTCGAGGTCTTAAAGGTATAGACCAATTGGGTGCGGTAAGATTGGCATAGACCAATCTGGTTTGTCAACCGGAAGGAAGCATCGGTGAAGGTGCCGAAGTACTACACCCAGAAGTTGCGCATCGCCGAGCTGATCGACGGCGCGCCCGTTGGGACGCCGTTGCCCACCGAACGGGAGTTGGCCGACCAGTTCGAGACGTCGCGTACGACAGTGCGGCAGGCGCTGGCCGAGCTGGTGGTTGAAGGGCGGCTGGAACGGATCCAGGGCAGCGGCACGTTCGTCGCGCAGCCCAAGCTGATGCACGTCCGCCAGCTCACGTCGTTCAGCCAGGACCTCGACGGCCAGCACCCGACGAGCGTGATCCTGTCCCTCGACCAGATCCCCGCCAGCCAGGTGGTGGCCGACAAGCTCGGCGTACGGGCCGGCACCCGCGTCCATCGCCTGGAACGGCTCCGCTGCCTGGCCGACGAGCCGCTCGCCCACGAGATCGCCCACCTGCCCGGGAAACTGCCGCGGCTGCGGGCCGAGCTGGACCGCCGCGGATCCCTGTACGCGACCCTGCGCGAGGCGTACGGCGTCCACATCACCTCAGCCGAGGACGACGTGGAAACCGCGCTCGCCAACCCGGACGAGGCGCAACTGCTGAGCACCGACGTCGGACTCCCGCTGCTGCTGGTGCACCGCACCGCCTGGGACGCCGAGGGCCAGGTCGTCGAGTGGACCCGGTCGGTCTTCCGCGGCGACCGCTTCCGCTTCCACGCCCGCATCGACACGCCTGAGCCGGCATGACATCGCCAGCAGATGCCGGGAAACGCCCCCGCCCAGGGCGGATCCTAGGCCCGTATGCCAGCACCTGCCGGGATGACGACCCCGGTGTCCGGGGAACCCCGGAGTTGGGACCTGACTCGCACCTGGTTTACCGGGGGTGACGCCGAGTTGATCTTAGGCTGCAGCCATGTCCTTGATCCGCACCCAGAGTCTGGTGAAGCGGTTCCCCGCGGTGACCGCCGTGAGTGAGCTGACCCTTGACATCGCTCCCGGGGTCGTCGGGCCTCGTGGGCGCGAACGGCGCCGGCAAGTCCACGCTTGCTGAAGATCCTGCTCGGTCTGCTCCCGGCGACCTCCGGCCAAGCCAGTGTGCTGGGGCTCGACGTGGCGACCGAGGGAGCGGCCATTCGCGAGCGGGTCGGGTACATGCCCGAGCACGACTGCCTCCCGCCCGACGTCTCGGCGACGGAGTTCGTCGTCCACATGGCCCGGATGTCCGGCCTGCCGACCACGGCGGCGCGCGAGCGCGCCGCCGACACGCTGCGCCATGTCGGGCTGTACGAGGAGCGCTACCGGCCGATCGGCGGCTACTCCACCGGCATGAAGCAGCGGGTCAAGCTCGCCCAGGCGCTGGTCCACGACCCGACAGCTGGTGATCCTCGACGAGCCGACCAACGGCCTCGACCCGGCCGGCCGCGACGACATGCTCGGCCTGATCCGCCGGATCGGGACCGAGTTCAACATCTCCGTCCTGGTCACCTCCCACCTCCTCGGCGAGCTGGAGCGAGTCTGCGACAGCGTGGTGGTGATCGACGGCGGTGTGTTGCTGCGTTACTCCAGCACGGCGGCCATGACGACGGAGATCGGCGGTCGTGGTGGTGGAGGTCGATGGTGACCCGACCGGATTGGCCGAGCTGTTGACCGAGCAGGGCGTCATCGTCCGCACCGCGGGCCGGCTGATCGAGTTGGACCTGCCGGATGACGACCGTCTTCGACCTGGTGCGCGACGGCGCCGCCCGGCTCGACGTGGGCCTGGTGCGGATGGAGCGGCAGCGGCACCGAATGGCCGAGATGTTCGAGACCGCAGCAGGAGGTGCGCATGTCCACGTCGGCTGAGCTGGCCGGGCAGCCTGGGCCCGGGCAGCCAGGGTCCTGGCAGGGAGCCATCCATGACATCGGGTACCGGCACTACGACGGACCTCGGCTGGGTCGCGGTTACCTACGCAAGTCCTTGTTCGCCGAGAGCCTGAGAGGCAGTTACGGGCTCGGCCGCTCTGCGCGCTCCAAGATCATGCCGCTGCTGCTGCTGGCCGGGATCACCCTGCCCGGCGCTGATCATCAGCATCGTCACCGCAGCCTTCGGCGCCGACCGGCTGCCGATCACCTACACCTCGTATCCGTTCCGAGTGCAGGTCGTCGTCGCGCATCTTCGTCGCGGCCCAGGCCCCGGCCATCATGTCCCGCGACCTGCGATACCGGGTGATCTCGCTGTACTTCTCCCGTCCGCTGGACCGGTCGGACTACGTCCTGGCCAAGTACGCCGCGATGGTGACGGCGCTGTTCGTGCTGATGGCGCTTCCGCTGACCATCCTGTTCCTCGGCGCGCTGCTGGCGAAGCTGCCGCTGCGGGACAAGCTGCCGGACTACCTGCGCTCGATGGCCGCCGCCCTGCTCTACGCCCTGGTCATCGCCGGCATCGGGCTGCTGGTCGCGGCCATGACCCCCCGCCGCGGGTTGGGCGTCGCGGCGGTCATCTCCGTCCTGCTCATCCTCTCCGGCGTCCAGCTTGCGGTGCTGGGCATCGCCGACGGAGTTCGGCAGCATGATCGGCTCGCCGGCTACTCCGGGCTGCTGTCGCCGTTCTCACTGGTGGACGGCGTGGTGACCAGGCTGTTCGGAGCCCAGAGTTCACTCCCGGCGGCTCCGCCCGGCACGTCGGGCACGCCGCTCTTCATCGCTGTCTATCGTGGTTCTGGTCGTCGGCTGCTACGCGGCCCTGCTCATTCGATATCGGAAGGTGGCGGGGGCATGAGCACCATCCAGCTCGAGCAGGTCTCGCGATGGTTCGGGAACGTCGTCGCGGTCAACGACGTCACCATGCGGATCGGTCCGGGTGTCACCGGGCTCTTGGGTCCCAACGGCGCCGGCAAGTCGACGCTGATCCACATGATGGCCGGCTTCTTGTCGCCCTTCGACCGGCGCAGTGACCTTGGACGGCGACCAGGTGTGGCGCAACGAGAGCATCTACCGCGCCCTCGGGCTGGTGCCGGAGCGCGAGGACGATGTACGACTCCTTCTCCGGTTGGGAGTTCGTGCTGGCCAACGCCAAGCTGCACCGCCTGCCCGGATCCGGAGGCCGCCGCCCGCCGAGCGCTGGAGACCGTCCAGATGACCGAGGTCCAGGACCGGGACATCCGCACCTACTCCAAGGGCATGAAGCAGCGGATCAAGATGGCGACCGCGGTCGTCCACGACCCTGAGGTGCTGCTGCTGGACGAGCCGTTCAACGGCATGGACCCGCGGCAGCGGCTCCAACTGATGGAGCTCCTGCACACCATGGGCGACAGTGGCCGCACCGTGCTGTTCAGCTCGCACATCCTCGAGGAGGTCGAGCAGATCGCCGGACGCATCGAAGTCATGGTCGCCGGCCGGCACGCGGCGTCGGGGAACTTCCGCGAGATCCGCCGGTTGATGACCCAGCGCCCGCACCAGTACACGGTCCGCTCCAGCGACGACCGGGCGCTGGCCTCCGCGTTGATCGCCGACCCGAGCACGTCGAGCGTCGAGCTCGTCTCGGGCCAGGAGGAGTTCGGGATGGGAGCGGCCGACGGTGCCGGCGGTGTCCACATCCAGGCCGTCGACTTCCACGGCTTCGTCCGGGCGCTGCCCCGGCTCGCCGCCGACCGCGGCATCCGGCTGCACGAGGTCCATCCAGCCGATGAGTCGCTGGAGAGCGTCTTCGCCTACCTGGTGGCCCGATGAACGCCACCGTCGCGCGACTGACCGCCCGGAACGTGCTCGGTCGGCGGCGGACGCTCCTGCTGCTGCTCCTGCCGCTGGTCCTGCTGGCGCTGTGCGTCTTCGCCCGCGTACTCGCTGCGACCGACCAGGACGTGGCGACGGTGCTGAGTGAGGGACTGAGCGCTCAGCTGCTCGGAGCCTTCGGCCTCGGCGTGCTGCTTCCGTTGCTGGGCCTGATCGCCGGCACCGGCGTGATCGGGCCGGAGATCGACGACGGGTCCATCGTCTACCTGCTGGCGAAGCCGCTGAACCGGCCGGTCATCGTCGTCACCAAATTGGCGGTCGCCATCGGCGTGGTCACGCTGTTCGGTGCGCTGCCGATCTTCATCGCCGGGATGGTCCTCGTCGGCGAGGTCGGATTCGCCCTCAGCTACGCCGTCGGCGCTCTGGCCGCGGGGATGGCGTACTGCGCGCTGTTCCTGCTGCTCGCCGTGATCACCCGCAACGCCGTAGTCATCGGATTGCTGTACGCGCTGATCTGGGAGTCGCTGATCGGCCAGTTCGTCCCCGGCGCGCAGGCGTTGAGCATCCAGCAGTGGGGGCTCGCCCTGACCGAACGCTTCGTGGGTCCCCGGGCGGAAGGGCTCGGGATCACCTCGGCGACGGACCTCGCGGTCGCGCTGCCGCTGCTGATCATCGTCGTGGTCGGCTGCACCTGGTACGCCGGCCAGCGGCTGCGCAGCCTCCGGCTCTCCGAGGAGAGCTAGCCGAGCTCAGGCGCGCTCAACGGGGACATTGTTTCCGCCTCACCGAGCGCGACCCGAGGAAGCGATCGTGCAGCCGTCCCCGCACAATCGGCACCAAACGGCCCCGAACCGCCCGAAAACCGAGCCGTCTCCGCGCACAACGGGGGAAACCGGCCGCCGAGGCGTCACCCGCCTCGGCTAGGCCCGCGTTGAGGGCCGAGCATCCGTATCCAGCGCTTGGAATCCGCTGGTGAAGATCAACTCGGTTGAGGCATCCCGCTGCGCAGGGGTGGTGCACTGCGCATCGACACAGAGAACCAGGATGAAAGCCAGACCGGCCGCCGAGGCTTGGACCGCGAGGAACTGCGTGGCGTTCGCCGGGCCGATCCAGGTGTAGATGTGGTGGAGCGAGGCGAGAGCAACCAGCAGCAGCAATGCCATGGCGGGTCCCGACCGTAGTGTCTGATCGAGTCCAACAAAGCGGCGGCCAGACACAACACCAACGGCAGGAAACCCAACGCACTCAGTCGAGGTTCATTTCCGGCGAAACCGGGAAAGGCCGGCCCGATCACGAATGGCTGTCCGACAATTGCGGCCGCGACGATCGCACACATGTAGCTGTCCAGCGGAGGTGAACGGCGGCGTCGGATGTAGAGCACGATGAGGGCGAGAAGCATGCCGAACACGAGCAGCAGTGGAGCCGATATTCGGAGTACGTGATCGACCAGCACCGCCGCCGAGGACGGAAGATCGGACAACAGGGGCAAGATCGTGTCCTCGGGCAAGCGCGGGGAGAAGTGCGAGGTGAATCGGCGCGTCAGTTGACCGACCAGGGCCAGGACGACGAACGGGACGACTGCGGTGACCAGCGCAGTCAGCCAGGTCGCCCACCGACGCGGTTCACGCCGGCCTTCGAGCAACAACCAGACAGCCAAGATGGGGGCCACGACCACGATGGTCTGCCGGGCCAGCGCGGCAACGATGACCCCGACGACCAAGACGGCGGCTTTTCGGGAAACCGTCCCGAGAATGGCCAGCGCCAGACCGAACTGAAAGACGACATCGCACAAGTAGCCGGGCACCAACGCGTAGTAGCGCAACGCGTACGGGTTGAGCACCGCCAGGCACAGTCCCAGACACAGCACCCACTGAGTTGCCCCCAACCGGATGAGTATCAGCCGGACAGTCAAGGCAAAGGCCACCATGATCATCAAGCAGGCGACTCGATAGGTCAGCTCCAGGGACGCGCCGCTCAGCGCCGATATCGTGCCAACGGTCCAATGGATGACAAACCTGGCGGTGTACGCCGAACCGATCTCGGTCACCGGAAGCGACGGCGCGACCCGCGACATCAGTTCGTACTGATACACGTCCCGTCCACCGGTGGCGGCGATCCCGTCCGACCGGCTCAGCCAACGGGTGGTCCCCACGAAGAAAGCCGCGATCGGAATGAGCCACAGATAGTCATTTCGAACCAGCGCCGCCATAGTCCCCGAGCTCTTGGTCCGCATGGGCACACCCTTCGCCCCAAGAACTTGCGGAATCACTCACCGAACTCGCCCGCTCACTCTAACGCGGTGAGGAGACCTCCCGCGAGGTCGGTTCGTCTGGGCGAGACGGCACGACGATGGTCAGAACGCGTGCTGTCGGCGCAGTGCCCCGGGTCGCCCGTCGGGGTCGTGGATCACCCGGTAGAGCGGCCCGGCCCAGGCTCGGGTCGCCGGCGAGAGGTGCAGTCGGCGGATGGGTCGCAGCCGGCCCGGGGGCCGCTCACCCTGATAGCCACCGTCGTGCCACGCCTGGAGTGCCTCAGCCGAGGAGACGAAGGCGTCGAACATGGCATGCGGGTCGACGCAGTCGGCCATCACCTCCAACAGCTTCGAGTCGTCCAGATCCCGAGGTGTACGGCCGGGTTCGAGCGCAGAGATATCACCGGGATAGCCCTCCGGCCCGAACTGGCGATCCAGATGCTCGGCCGCCAGGGTGAGCCGCAGGCGGCGGGCGTATGCGCTGTGGTCGCCGCCCTGGTCCTCCAAGACGACAGCCGACAGTTCCGAGTCATGGGTCCAGGACCGCCGGTTGAAGTTGTCCGAACCGATGGTCGCCCACCAGTCGTCGATCACGCAGACCTTCGCATGCACATACACCGGAAGGCCGCGGTGGTTCTCGATCCCGTAGAAGGCGACCCGTCCCGGGACCGGCCTCCAGCAGCTGGACCATGGTGTCGTGCCGTCCCAGCTCCTGGGGTACGCGAGACAGCCGCGCGGACTGGTCGGGCAGGTGCGGCAGAACGGCGATCACCCTCAGCTCGGGCTTTGCCCGCAGGGCGTCGGCGAACGTCACGGCGACCTCGGTCGACCACAGGTACTGGTCCTCGACGTAGATCAGTCGTTCGGCCCGCTCGAGCGCTTTGCGAGTAGCCCCTCGCCACACTCCGCTCGCCACCGCGGGCGAACGGGTAGTCGCGGCCGTGTCGAAGGTTCGGATAGGTGCGCAGCAGCTGGACCACGTGCGTACCGCCGGGCACCGGGGCCGGCGGTGGAGCCTGCGGAGGCAGCGGATCGGGCCGAAGGTCATCTCCGGCCAGTCGATCGTGCAGCCGACGGATCGGGCTCCGGCTCAGCGGCGTCGGATCCAGTCCAGCGCTCCCGGAACACCGTCTCGACGTCGTAGACGGCCGGCCCGGAGATGGCGGCCTGGATGTCATGCCACGCCGGATGTTCACCGTATTCCGCGGCCATCGACTGGGCCTGCGGATCACCGAGGTGCCGCGCATCGTCGCGCCGCGAATGGCACAGGTCGATGCCGCCGACGAACGCGATGTCGCGCTCCGGGCGGCCGGCGTAGCGGATCACGACGAGCTTCTGGTGATGCGAACCACCGGTACGTACCCGCATGTCGAGCAGCGCCTCCGCGCCTTCGGCCTGCAACTCCTCCCCGGTGTGCCGGTTCTCCGCTCCGGAGAAGGCGAGTTTGTCCCAATGCGAGCGCCAGATCAGTCCGCGCACGTCGACCCCTCGGCGATCCGCCGCGCCGAGCAGCCGGACCATGGTCGATTCCGGGATCGTCGGTGAGCTGCTCGTCCGGGTCGCCGCGCCAGTCGGTGAACATGATCAGATCACCCGACCGCGTCTCCTCGATGCGCTCCTTCAGCTCGGCGAAGTAGGTCGCACCGTGGACGAGCGGCCGTACATGGTTGCCGACCGACCACGCCTGCTGACCAGGATGGGGATCGTCGAGCACCGTCTGTGGGTTGGCCCGCTCGGCCTTGGACAACAGCCACTCCGTCAGCAGCCGAGCCGGCTCCGCCCCCGGCCCTGGTCCATCGGGCTCCGGTGGGCAGCATTCGGGCACTCGCCCAATGTATTCGTCGCTGTCGGGTCGTTGTCCCCACCGTCATCAAGCCACCATCCGACAGATCTCGATCCACACCCTCAGCCAGGTCGTCGCCGCGAGGCGCTTCAGCCGTACAGGTCGACTTGTCTTCCTGACCCGCGCTCGGACGGTTCTGCCGCGGCACCGGAGGGTGTGTCGAGATGTTCTTGGCGAGCACCGGTACGCACCGCACCGATACCGGCGGCAACGACCAGGAGCACACCGGCCACGGCGGAGAGCCGCGGGACCTGGCCGAGCAGCAGAAACCCGATCAGGACGGCGATACCTGGTTCAAGGCTCATCAAGGTGCCGAAGGCGGCGGCGCTGACTCGGCGCAAGGCGAGCATCTCGAGGCTGAAGGGAATGACCGGCAGCAGCAGTGCCAGGCCAAGGCCGGCGAGCGCCAACTGCCAGGTCAGATCGGGCAGGGTCGCCGGACCGACGAAGATTGTGGCCACCAGCCCGGCGACCGGCATCGAGATCGCCAGCGCCCGCAACCCGGTGACCTGATCGCCGGCACGCTGCGTCAAGACGATGTAGAGGGCCCAGCAGGCGGCGGCGCCCAGAGCCAGCACGATCCCGATCGGATCGATGCCACCGTTCCACGGCTCCGTCAGCAGCAGGACCCCGCCACCGGCGACAACCGCCCACAACCGGGCCACTGCCCGGCCGCGAGCCAGCGCCACACCCAGCGGACCGAGGAACTCCAACGCACTGGCCGTGCCCAACGGCAGCCGCGCCACGGCGGCCATGAACAACATCGTCAAGCCGGCCGTGACCACGCCCAGCACCACGCACGTCGTGAGCGCGGACCGCGTGATCCTCACCCGCCACGGCCGCACCACCAGCAGCAAGACCACACCGGCCCACGACAACCGGAGCCAGGCGGCGCCTTCCGCCCCCAGATGCTCAAACAGCCCGACCGAAGCGGCGATACCGAGCTGCACAAAACACATCGACACCATGGCCATCGATGCACCGACACCGGCTCTCCCGGGCTGACGAATCAACTGCATGCGGACAGTAGAAACCACCACCTTTGTCCGCGTCCACGTGACGATTGCGAACATATCGTTCACTAGTAGCGGACAATAGCCGGGTGGAGACGCGCCGCCTGGAATTCCTCGTCGAACTAGCCCGCTACGGATCTATGCGCGCCGTCGCCGAACGACTCAACACCACGACGTCCAATGTGTCGCAACAGATCGCGAACCTGTCCCGCCAGGTCCAGACCCCACTCGTCGAGCCGCACGGTCGACGCATCAGACTCACTTCGGCCGGCAGGCGCCTCGCCGATCACGCCGTCGGCATCCTCGCCGCCGTCGACGCCGCCCAAACCGATCTCGACCCGGCAGCCGAACCATCCGGCGTCATCCGGGTCGCCGGCTTCGCCACCGCCATCCGTCACGTGCTGCTTCCCACCGCCGCCGAGATCGCCCACACCCATCCAAGCGTCGAACTCATGATCGCCGAACACGAACCGGCCGAAGCCGTCGACCTCCTGATGCTCGACCGCACCGACATTGCCCTCACCTACGACTACAACCTGGCTCCGATCCAGATCGACCAGACCCTGGCAGCCCAGCCCCTGTGGACCACGCCGTGGAGTCTTGGTGTCCCTGACGGCACCGCACCACCCTCCTCGCAAGACGACGCGGCGTCCGTGCTGCGCAGATTCCGCCACCACGACTGGATCGGCAACTCGCGCAACACAGCCGATGAACAGGTGCTGCGCACTCTTGCCGCGATGGCCGACTTCACCCTCAAGATCACCCATCGAGCCGACAGCCTCGATCTGGTCGAAGACCTCATCGGTGCCGGCCTCGGCATCGGCCTGCTGCCCGCCGACCGCAAGACCCCACCCAGCGTCAGGCTCCTACCCCTGACCAACCCGCCCGTACTGCTCCGGGCCAACCTCCTGAACCGCCGTGGACAACAGACCTGGCCACCGCTGGCGCTCCTTCGCAACCGCATCACAGCCAACAGCGTGAAAGTAGGGGGTGCCTAATAACCCGACTGACCGTCCGGCAAGGATTCCGCTGGGGCGCCTCTGCGCTGCGGGACCGACCAGCGTTGCTGATTGAGGATGGCGACACCGGCCGCAAACAGCACGCCTAATGCGGCTCCACCGAACGACCACGGCAGGCCACCGACATCGATGACGATGCCGGCAATCGCCGTGCCCACCGCCGCCCCCGTGGTGTTGGCGGCCGAGAGAAAGGCCTGGGCCTCGTTCAGCCGGTCCGCGGGTGCCAACTGATCCAGCAGGGCCTGCTGCATGATCAAGGTCGGAGCGATGGCCAGCCCGGTCAGGAACAGCACCGGCAGCAAGACCACCAGGCTCGCTGAGCCCATGCTGAGTAGCGCAGCCAGCACGGCAAGGAACAGCCCGAAGACGCAGAGCAGAAGCGGAACCGCACGACGCTCGTCGAAGGGCCAGCGCCGGGCACCGAACGCGAGCCCACCGACGGTACTGCCGCCGGCAATCGCGGCGAACAAGATACCCACCCGCTCCGTGCCGCCCAGCACACGGTCCGCGGTCGCCGCCATGGACGTGTCGAGCTGCCCAAACCCGATGCTCAGCATCAACATCACCGCGAGGACAGCTGCCACACCACCGGCGGCCAGAGCGGTCCGGGAGCCGCTGCCGACCGATCTCGGGTTGTGACCGGCTGCGGCCCGCTGCACGGTCGGAGTTGCCCGTCGGGCGACTCCGGTCGCGCAATAGGCCAGCCCCCCGCCGGCCAGCAATCCGGCGGTGACCAGGAGGGGAAGCAGCGGCACCGCGGGAAGCAGCAGCGCCGAGAGCAGCAACGGGCCACAGACGAAGGCCAGCTCCACCGAGGTCGCGTCGAGGGCGAAGGCCACCCGGCGCGCCTGCGGGTCCGGCAGCACAATACGAAAGCTGGACCGCAGGGCCGGACTGATCGCCGGGTAGCTGAGTCCGACCCCGACGGCGATGGCCACCAGGGCCGGGCCCGGTGCTCCCTGCGTCGTGGCGACGGCCAGTCCGACCAGCAGGGCGGCGCTGATGACCGAGGTTGGCAGCAACACCGCCACCTGCCCGAAGCGGTCCATCAGTCGGCCCCAGACCGGTGTTCCCACCGCGGCACCGAGGGCGTACCCGCCACTCACCACACCGGCGATGCCGTACGCGTGCCGCTCCTGCTCAACCAGGATCAAGATCCCCAGCGGCACCATCGACAGTGTCATCCGCGCCAGAGCTGCGAACGCGAACGGCCGGGAGGCGGGGCCGTGCCCGAGAAATCTCCCGTACGCAGCCAGACCTGTCCCCAGGTCAACATCAACAGTCACGCGCGAACCTGCCGTCTTCCTTCTCTAGTTCTCTGCCGCCGTGCGGGCCTCTCCGACTCCTACAGTCTCAAGCCAGCACGGCCGGCGGCTCAACGCGGCTTACCCTTCGGTCGGCTGTCGGCCGAACCGGCGGACATTGAAGTCAGCCAGCATCGGGTGAGCCGTACCCTCCAGAATTTCGTATGCCAGCAGTTCGCCGGCGATCAGGCCGAGAGTGGCGCCGCTGTGGGTGAAGGCGAGCGACAGGCCCGGCAGGTCGTCGACCCGACCGAGTACCGGGTCGCCGTCCCCGGGGATGGGCTTGGGGCCGATGCCGGTCCAGTCGGCCTCGAGTCGTGGGTGCCCGGTGAGCACCCGGGAGGCCTCCGCGAGCAGGGCCTCCACCACCGCCTCGGGGGCCTGGTAGCCGCCATCGGCCGCTGGGCGTGACGCTTTCGCTCGGCCAGTCGGCGTCGACCGCGAGGGCGCCACCCGGCGCTGGGCGCAGCGACACCCGCGGGGTGTTCAGCACCGCGGTGAGGTCGTGGGTCAGCGGTTTGGTGGTCACCAGCAGCGAGATGGGGGTGGCGTCGGGAAGGGTGACGCCCAGTTCCGCCGCCATCGCGGGCGCCGCCGGACCGGTGGCCAGCACGGCGGCATCGACCTCGAAGCTTTCGCCGCCGGCAGCCCGGACCGCACTCACCGCACCATCGCGTACCTCGATCTTGCACGGTCCCGCGTTGGTCACCAGCCGACCACCGTGCTCGGCGAAATCCTTGATCAAGAAGCGTACGAGGCTGGGCAGGTCCACCCACCCTTCCCCGGGATTCCACACCGCCCCGGTGGACGGAACCGCGGCCGGATCGACGCCCGGCACCTGAGCGGCGATCTCCTCGGGTTTCAGCAGATGGCTCTCGTAGCCGTGCGCGACCTCGTGGCGGTGCCGGGCCAGCAGCCGCTCGGCCTCCCCCGCCGGCGACCAGGCCAGTCCGCCGTCGAACCGCAGCCAGTCGCTGCCCGGGTGGTGGGCCGCCAGCGTTCGGTAGCGGTCGATCCCGGCCGTCCGCAGCCGGTGATAGCGATCGCTGCGGACACCGGCGGAGTTCAGCCACGACAAGGAGCGTCCGGAGGCGCTGTTCGTGAGCTCAGCCTCGGTCACCAAGACGACGTCGGCGTCGCCGCGAGCCAGTTGCTGCGCCGTCGAAGCGCCGAGGACACCGCCGCCGACAACAGCGACACGGGGCTTGGAGTTGATCATCATCGTGAACCTTTCTGGGAGAGATCGGGAGTGGGCAGGCGGATCGGAGGAGAACGACGTCTGGGTTGACGTCGACGGGCGGAGGCAGAACCTAGTCGCCGGCCGACTGATCGACTCGACGCCGGCGATCAGGGGCGGGTTATGACACGGGGCCGATCGACCCGCGCGACAGAAACGCGGCGGGCAGCACGCGCTCCTCGATCGCGCGTTCGGGATCTGCGATGCGTTCCAGCAGCAGGTTCATCGCGGTCTGTCCGAGCTCGTGCACCGGTTGCGCGACCGCGGACAGCGCCGGCCTGGTGACGCGGGACCAGGTGGGATCATCCCCCGCCACCACCGAGATGTCTGCCGGGATGTCCAGCCCGGCATCGTGGATGGCCCGCAGGACACCGAGGGCGATCACGCCGTCCGAGGCGAACACCGCGGTGGGCCGTTCCGGTAGCCGCAGCAGCTCCGCAGTGGCCTGGTGCGCCGCCTCCTCACCGAACGGACAGAGTCGCAGGTAGGCATCGGGCCGCTCGACACCGGCGTCAGAGAGGGAGCGGAGGTACGCCCGGATCCGGTCGCCGGCGCTGGTCACCAGGTCGTCGACGGCTGGGTAATGGCCCGGCACCGCGCCCTCGGGTCCGGCGGCTGAGGATACGTAGGCGATCCGTCGATGACCCCGGCTGATCAGCTCAGCCATCACCGCGGTCGCTGCCGTCTCGTTGTCGGAGTAGACCCGGTCGGCGGCCACGTCGCGTACGCGTCGGTCCAGCAGGACCACCGGCGCGCCCGCGGCCTGAGCCTCGGTCAGGTGCTGCCCGTCGCTGCGGGACGCCGGGGCGACGACAATGCCGGCGACCCGTTGTCGCAGCAACAATCCCACGGCCGCTCGCTCCACCTCGATGTCCTCATCGGTGTTCACGACGACCGCTTCGAGCCCGGCAGCGCGGGCGGCGTCGGAGATGCTGCGGGTGGTGCGCCCGAAGAACGGACTGCCGATGTCGGCGACGACGATGCCGACGATGGAGGCGGTCCCGGTCCGGGTGCTCCTGGCGACCATGTTCGGCCGATATCTCAGCTCCGCAGCCGCGGCCAGAACCAATTGGCGGGCGGATTCACTGACCGACCCGTAGCCGCCCAAGGCGCGCGCAGTGGTGGCTCGGGACACCCCCGCTCGGGCGGCGACCTCGGTCAGGGTCACCGCCGAACGACGCATCTCAGGGCCTGCCGCTCCGCCGGCAGCGAAGGTCATCGAGCCGTCAGCCATGGCGAATGCTCCGGGCAGGCGGGGGGCCGGTTGTGGCTTCCACAGCAGGAGCGGGGAGGTTTGACATCGATCTCACAATCCGCCATGCTACTGCATCAACACGTTGATATCGATATCACCTGATGTCGGACACGCTAGGGGCGTTAGCGCAGTGACCACCTTCGATGCAGAGTTTGCGGTTGTCGGTTTGGGGGCCATGGGCTCCCATGCCCTGTGGCGCCTGGCCGCCAGGGACAAGGAGGTGCTCGGTTTCGAGCAGTTCCGCCCGGGACACAGCCAGGGATCCACCCACGGTCATACTCGGCTGTTTCGCACCTTGTGCCTGGAGCATCCCGGTCTGGTCCCGCTGGCTCGCCGGTCCCTGGCTTTGTGGCGGGAACTGGAGCAGCAGACTGACAGCCGGATCGTCCGGTTGACCGGCGGGCTGATGATCGGAGCCCCGGAGTCCGAGACGGTCTCCGGCGTGCGGCAGGCCGCCGACCTCCACGGCCAGGAGGTGCGTACCCTCTCGGCCTCGGAGCTGCGCAAGGAGTATCCGCAGCACGAAGGGATCCGCGATGAAGACGTGGCGATCTTCGACCCGGAGGCGGGCGTGGCCCGGCCGGAGGCGTCGGTGCTCGCCGCCACCTCCGCCGCTGGAGATGCCGGTGCGCAGCTGATCAGCCAGGTGGCCGTGCAGGGCATCGACCTGCTCGACGACGGTGTGCTGATCCGCACGGCCGCCCGGGACTTCTCGGTAAAGCAGGCGATCGTCACGCCCGGCCCGTGGCTGTACCAGTTGATGCCCAACCTGCCGATGCGGCCCATCCGGACGCCGCTGACCTGGTTCCGACCGGCGGTGAACCCGGCCGAGTTCGATCTGGACCGGTTCCCCACCTTCATCCGTGAGCTGCCCGATGGCAACCGCATGTGGGGCCACGGCACCGACATCGATCACGCCGTCAAGATCGGCCCCGAGGACGACCCGAACTACGAGGTCGTCGACCCGAACACCGTCGACCGCTCGATCTCGGCCAAGGACTACGCGTTGGTGAGCGAGCTGGTGCGGCAGAGCCTGCCCGGGCTCGACCCCATCCCCAGTGCCACGGCGACCTGCATGATCACCCGGACGCCGGACATGCACTTCCTGGTCGGCCGACCGTACGACGATCCACGGTTGCTCGTCGGCGGCGGCGACAGCGGGCACGCCTTCAAGCACGCCTCCGGTCTCGGCGAGGCGCTCGCCCAGATGGCCGTCGGCGAACCGGTCTTCACCGACCTCGGCTTCATGAACCCCAACCGCTACCTCTGATCTCCCGTCCACCCATTCCATCCAGATTGCAGGAGAAACCCATGTCATTCGGAAACGCTATCCGCCGGATCGCCACCGGCGCTGTGCTCGCCACCCTCGCCCTCACGTTCGCGGCCTGCGGCGGCTCGTCATCCGAGTCCGGCGGCCAAGCCGCGCCCAGCACGTCCGCAGCCGGCGGCACCGTCCAGACCATCACCCCCGGCACCCTCACGGTTGCCACCATGTCCGACGCCAAGCCCAACGCCTACATCGAGAACGGCGAGTTCAAGGGCTTCGACCTCGACCTGACCCGCAAGATCGGGGAGAAGATGGGGCTGAAGGTGGAGTTCGCCGCCATCGACTTCCCGGCCCTGTTCCCCTCGGTGGCCGCCGGCCGCTATGACATGGCCGCCGCCTCAACGGCCGGCACCGTCGAGCGGCAGAAGATCGTCGACTTCAGCGCCGGCTACCTCGGTGGCTACCTCGGCGTGCTCACCCGCAAGGACACCGGGATCACCGAGGACCTGGCCAGCACCGCCGGGAAGCGGCTCGGCCTGTTGCAGGGCTCGATCCAGGAGGCGTACGCCAAGCGCTTCATGCCGGACGCCACCTTGGTCATGTTCCCGGACAACAACGCCGGCGTCTCGGCCATGCAGAACGGACGGGTCGACGGCTACTTCCTCGACTACGTGGTGGGCACGGACTACATCAAGCAGCACTCGGAGCTGGTCCAGCCGATCGCCGTCCCCGCCTTCGACCAGCCGGCGGCCTTCCCGATCAAGAAGGGCAATGAGGCGCTCAAGACCCAGGTCGACAAGGCCCTCGGCGAACTGGTCGAAGACGGCACCTGGATGAAGCTGTACCTGCAGTACTTCCCCGAGGCCCCCAAGCCCAAGGACCTGCCGCCGTACGAGCTGCCCAAGGCCCCCTGAACGCCCCGCACCTAACTCTCAGAGGCGAGAATCATGGATGATTTTCTGAAGACCTTCTTCGACTGGCAACTCATCTCCGATGTGTTGCCGGAGCTGATCGCGACCGGCATCAAGAACACCCTGCTGCTCGCCCTGGGCGCCTCGCTCCTGGGCTTCGTGGTGGCGTTGCCGCTGGCCCTGATGGGCCTGTCGCACCGCAGATGGATCGTCTGGCCGGCCCGGATCTACATCGACGTGTTCCGCGGCCTGCCGGCGATCCTGACCATCCTGCTGTTCGGCCAGGCCCTGTCTCCGCTCGGTCTGAGCCTGTTCGGTCCGTCGCCCTTCCCGCTGGCCATCGTCGCGCTGGGCCTGATCACCGCCGCCTACACCGCCGAAGTGTTGCGCGCCGGAATCCAGAGCGTTGAGAAGGGACAGCTGGAAGCCGCCCGGGCTCTGGGGATGAGCTATCCGGCCGCGATGCGGCTGGCCATCATCCCGCAGGGTCTGCGGCGGGTCATCCCGACCCTGGTCAACCAGTTCATCGCGGTGATCAAGGACACCAGCCTGGTCTACACGTTGGGCCTGGTCGCCAACGAGCGGGAGATCTTCCGGATCGGGCAGGATGCGGCGGTCAGCAACGCGAACCTCTCGCCCCTGGTGGCCGCCGGCGTGATGTACCTGATCTTGACCGTGCCACTCACCCACATCGTCAACGCCATCGACCGTCGGCTGCGGGAGGGCCGGACCCCGGTGGAGGAGCCCCCGCTCGATCCAGTGGGCATCCCGACATCCGACACGGACCCGTTGGTCCCCACCGACCGCCACTGAACGGGGAGGACAGAACCATGACCCAGCCAGACCAGATGACCCCAGACCAGATCACTACCGAGACGCCGCACATCACCGAGACCTTCCGCGGCGGCAGCCTTTCGTTGCGGGAGGTGCAGAAGAGCTTCGGCGCCGCCCGCGTCCTCAACGGCGTCAGCTTCGACGTCGCCAGCGGACAGGTGGTGTGCATGATCGGACCGTCCGGATCCGGCAAGTCCACCGCACTGCGCTGCATCAACCGGCTGGAGGAGCCCACCGGCGGAGACATCCTGCTCGACGGTGAAAGCACCTTGAGCATGTCGGCGGACAAGCTCCGGCAGCGGGTCGGCATGGTGTTCCAGCAGTTCAACCTCTTCCCGCACCGCACGGTGCTCGACAACATCACCCTGCCGTTGCGCAAGGTCGCCGGAGTGTCCAAGGAGGAGGCCCGCCAGCGGGCCCTCGCCGAGCTGGAACAGGTCGGTCTGGCCGGCAAGGCCGAGCTTCCGGCCCGGCCGGCTGTCCGGGGGCCAGCAACAGCGGGTCGCGATCGCCCGCGCGCTGGCCATGCGGCCCGAGGCGATGCTGTTCGACGAAGCCACCAGCGCGCTGGATCCTGAGTTGGTCAAGGGCGTGCTGCGGCTGATGGCTGACCTGGCCCAGCAGGGCATGACCATGGTGGTGGTGACCCACGAGATGGGTTTCGCCCGACACGTCGCCGACCGGGTGATCTTCATGGACCGTGGGGTGATCGTCGAGCAGGGCAGCCCGGCCGAGGTGTTCGACGACCCCAAGAGCCCCCGGCTCCGCGCCTTCCTCGCCGAAGTCCTGTAACCGGCTCTGAGTGGCCAAGCTATCTGTCCCGATCGAAAGGACCTCATGGATCTGCAGGACGCTCACATCGGCATTCAGGTTCACGACCTGACCGAGGCGTGTGCCCTCCTCACCGAGCTGTTCGGGCTCACCTTCGCCGAGCCGATCTCGGGCTGGCCGATCAGGGTCCGGGTGGGCGACCACGTCGAGCACTCCGAAGGCACCTTCACCGTCTCCCGCCAGGGCCCGCCCTACCTGGAGGTGACCGAGAACGTCGCCGGCTCCCAGGTCTGGCACTCCGACGGACGACCGCTGGCATTTCACCACCTGGGGTTCTGGGTGGACGACGCGCACGGCGCCAGCGAACGGATCGCGGCCGCCGGGTATCCGGTCCAAGCCGGCGGTCTGGACGCGAGCGGACGGTACCGGTACACGTACCACGACGTGAACGGTCTGCGGGTGGAGATGGCCGACGCCAGAGCCCGGGCGGCCTTCGAACGTTGGGCCACCAGCGGTCAGGCGGACGGCGTCTCAGCTGACTTCGAACTTTCCTCAGCGCGATCGCGGCCGGAGGCGGACCAACCGTGACCGACGACGACCCGAAGTCCGCGTCCGGCCCGATCCGGACGGCCTGATCAGTCACGGCACCGGCGGATGGGTGTTCCCTGCTCCGTCCCGACTGAACGAGGCAGCCAGGCCACGTTCTACAATCAACTTGCCGCCGCCATCTTGGAGGATGCACCGCTGCCCGTCGACCCGGCTGACGCCTGGCCGGTATCGAACTCATCGAGACCGTCTACAGCCGAACACCGACCCCGCGGATCACACGTTCGCCTCGGACTTCATAGTCTTGTCGGGATTGACGGGTCGGTGGCCTCGGGCCGGATGGCTCCGGTGGACCCAGCCTCGCCCCTGCGTCGATGAGGAGAAGTAGATGAGTGATCAGCCCGAATTGGACCGCGTCGCCGCCGTCATCGAAGCGGGTCCGTACACCGATACCTGGGAGTCCCTCGCGGGCTACGAGCCGCCGCGGTGGTTCTGCGACGCAAAGTTCGGCATCTTCATCCATTGGGGCGTCTACTCGGTGCCTGCGTTCGGCAACGAGTGGTACGCCCGGCAACATGTACCAGCAGGGCCGGCCGGAATTCGAGCACCATCGCCAGACCTACGGACCGCAGGACGAGTTCGGCTACAAGGACTTCATCCCCCAGTTCACCGCGGCCGACTACGACCCGGCGCAGTGGGCGCAGCTGTTCCGCCAGGCGGGCGCCCAGTTCGTGGTGCCGGTGGCCGAGCACCACGACGGCTTCGCGATGTACGACTCCGGCCGCAGTCAGGTGGAAGGCCACCGCTATGGGTCCGAAGCGGGACGTGATCGGTGACCTGGCCGAGGCCGTCCGCCACCAGTCCCTGGTGTTCGGGGCCTCCTCACACCGCGCCGAGCACTGGTGGTTCATGAACGGCGGAACCAAGTTCCCCTCCGACGTGCTCGACCCCGCGACCGCCGACTTCTACGGACCGGCGCAGTCCGAGGCGATGCAGCCCAACGACCAGTTCATGATCGACTGGTTCCTGCGGACCGTCGAGATCATCGACCTCTACCAGCCTCAGGTGCTCTGGTTCGACTGGTGGATCGAGCAGCCGGCTTTCGAACCGTGGCTGCGCAAGATCGCCGCCTACTACTACAACCGTGCCGCACACCTGGGCCCGAGGCGTGGTCATCCAGTACAAGTACGAGGCCTTCAGGCCCGGCACGGCCGTCTTCGACATCGAGCGTGGCGCGCTGGCCGGCATCCGACCGACGGTGTGGCAGAACGACACCTCGGTCTCGCGCAACTCCTGGTCGTGGATCGAGGGGCACGACTACAAGAGCGCCCCCGAGATCATCGCCGAGCTGGTCGACGTGGTGTCCAAGAACGGCGTGCTCTTGCTGAACATCGGCCCCAAACCAGACGGGACGATCGCCGAACCTGAGCAGGAGCTGCTGCGCCGCATCGGCCGTTGGCTCAGCGTGCACGGCCAGGCGATCTATGGCACCCGGCCGTGGGTCGTCGCCGCTGAGGGCCCGAGCGAGCAGCGCAGCGGCTACTTCACCGACTCGTCCGCCACCACGTACACCAGCGCCGACATCCGGTTCACCTACCGCAACGGCATCGAGGGCGAGTTCATCTACGCCACCGCCCTGGACTGGCCCGACGACGGCGAGCTGCTCATCACCAGTCTCGGCCGAACGGCGGCGATGTCCTCCGCTCGGATCGAGAAGGTCGACGTCCTCGGTCACCAGGGTGAGGTGGAGTGGTCACGCGACGAAGGCGGGCTGCGGGTCCACCTCCCCGATGAACGCCCGAGCGACTTCGGCGTCACCGTCTGCGCGCAGGTCGCCCCTGAACAGCCAGCCCTTCGCCAGACGGGCTTCTACCGCTAAGCCCAGCGCCTCATCATCGACAAGGGCCCACGTCGCCTGACGCCGTG
>CAVRSH010000018.1:0-40826 GCA_963723815.1 uncultured Actinomycetota bacterium
CTCGGCCTCTTGCAGCCCGGTATACCCCACGAAGAAAGGGTGAAGACCCAAAGTTTGACGGGACAACTCGCCTACCGAAAGCACAAGGGACATGATATTCACTCGGCTTGGACATATCCTCTTGCGCTATATCGGCGTTTCAACCGATTGGACACCCGCCAGCTAGGGCTCTTTCCGTAAGGCAAAATACAGGCTAAGAATCGCTTTGACGTCTGACCTTGGGTAGCCGAAAAACAATATCGAGGTTTTCTTGTCTATCCATGTCGGCAAGAGTAGCCGGCGATCCTTCAAAAGCCGGTTGCGCAGGAGAACCGGCTTTTCCTCTTCCTGGGCCAGCCCGCCCTTCATTCTTCGGCATTTCCTTGAGCAACTGGCCGAGCTGCGCCAGAGCCTCGATCCTGGAATCCGGTTCTAAGTCGCCAGATATCGGCTGCTCGAATCGCTCGGCCGCGCGTGTGCGTAGACGCTCGTCGTACTGAGCGAGCTGTGCCCGAGTGTCTGTTGAAGAAGATGAGCCGGGCACCCGCGATGAGACGTGCGAGGCGTGCGCGTGACGCAACCAGTGCGGTGAGACGTTCTGCCGAGCGATGCCGGCGCGGTGTGCTGCCCGTCGCACGATCTGCGTTACCCGCGACTGATCTAGAGTGGCCACTCTTACGCGAACGAAAGACCGGATCGTCCTGCTGATCGGCATCACCCCTTAGTGACATCAGCTCTTGCCACAAGCTCGCGGGAAGCAAGACGACGCGAGTCTTGGACCCCTTGCCAAAGATACTCACCTGGCCCTCACTCTCACCTCGCGCCGCGACTAGATCCCGCCAGCAGAGTGCAGCTACCTCGCTCACGCGGAGGCCACCGATGTCAGAGCGTCCGAAGCAATGCCCGGTTGCGATTGTTCGGTTCAAGCGTAATCATCGCGATAACCTGCGCCTCGGTCAGAATGCGCTCTGAGAGCCTGTTTCGGGTCTTCGGTGTCGCTATTGCTGCTCCTACGTCGAAGCGAAGGTAGCCGATTCGATGGGCGAATCCAAACAAGCTCTTGATGCTCGCGATTGCTCTTGCGCGACTCGCGTCGGCCAGTCCCTCGAGCGAATCAATGAAACGTTGTAGATCGTCGAGCCTCACCGTTGCAATTGGCTCCGCAACGAACTCCTGAAAGCGACGAAGTTCAGCGGCGTAGGCGCGCCGTGTGTGCCGTCCGCGGCCGTGGAGCCACAGGCTGACTAAGTGATCGTCGCTATCGGCCTGGCAAGGCATCGCTAGGACCGACTCCGCAGAACGAAATTGTTTGAACTGAGAGTGCTTGCATGATGCACATCCTTCCGTTTTCCGAACGCAAGATAAGTCAGCTTATACTGGTGTTCGACTCTAAGCTATGGTTTCATTCTCAAATGCCAAGCTCGGCCCTGATTCGGAGTCTGGATACGCACAGTTCCGAGGCCACCGGATACCAGCGGCGAAGCTTGCTCATCGAGTATTTGTCTAACAGCGATCGAGGGATCAGGGCGCACGCGGCAAACAGATCAGCTTCATGCTCCAGGCTGGCAAACTCAGGCTTGCCGTTTTGGTGTCCAAGGGCCGGCGGCCAGTGTCCGAGGAGGTGATGCCCAAGCTGGTGCAGTTCAACTCGCCAACCAGTTTCCGAACAGCATGTACATCCTGCTGGCCGGCGGTGTGCTCAACACCGTGCTGGTCCCCCAGTTGGTCCGGGCGATCAAGGCCGACAAGGATCGCGGCGAGGCGTACACCAACCGGATCATGACCCTCGGCCTGCTCGGGCTCGGCCTGATCACGGTCGCCCTCACGTTGGCCGTGCCCGGCATCATCCACTCTACTCCGCCGACGGGTGGCGCGATCCCGCGCTGAGCGCTCAGTACGAGTCGATGATCATCCTCGGCTACTACTGCGTGCCCAGGTGTTCTTCTACGGCGTTCACGTGCTGGCCGGCCAGATCCTCAACGCCCGGGACAGGTTCGGGCCGATGATGTGGGCGCCAATCGCCAACAACGTGGTGTCCATCCTGGTCCTGACCCTTTACCTGGTCGTCTTCGGCCGGGGCGACAACGCGGGCGCCTTCACCTCCGGTGAGCAGATGCTCCTCGGGCTCGGTGCAACTCTGGGCATCGCTGTCCAGGCCGCGGTCCTCGTGCCGTTCCTCGGGCCTCCGGTTATCGCTTCCGGCCTCGCTTCGACTTCCGGCGCACCGGCCTCGGCAAGACCATGCACCTGGCCAAGTGGACGCTCGGCTTCGTGGTGGTCACCCAGCTCGCTCTGGTCGTGGTCACCCGGCTGGCCAGCGAGGCCACGGTCGACGGTCAGGGCGGCGGCCTGAGTGCCTATACCTATGCGTACGCGGTGTGGATCCTGCCGCACTCGCTGATCACCGTCTCACTGGCGACCGCCATGTTGCCGTCGGCGTCCCGGCTGGCCGCGGTCGGCGACCGGGTCGGGGTCGCCGACGAGACCACCCGGACCATCCGGCTGGCCGTCACCGCGCTGCTGCCCGCTGCGGTCGCGTTCCTGGTACTCGGGTTGCCGGCGGCCCAGTTGCTCTTCGGTTTCGGTCAGGGAGCCAGCGACGCGGCGTACGTGGGGATCGCGCTTGATGGCGCTGGCCATCGGCCTGGTGCCGTTCACCGTGCAGTACGTCTGCCTGCGCGCCTTCTACGCGTTGGAGGACACCCGCTCCACGTTCTTCCTGCAGTGCGTGATCGCCGCCGCCAACGTGGTCTTCGGCGTCGCCGTCGTGATGCTGATCGACCGGCCGGCGCTGGTCGCGGCCGGTCTCGGCCTGGCCTACTCGATCGCCTACACGATCGGTGTCCTCGTCTCCTTCCGGAAGCTACGCCGCAAGCTGCCGGATCTGGACGGCGAGGCCCTGGTCAGGCACTGCATCCGGCTGCATCGTCGCCGTCGCTCCGGCCGCCGCGATGGCCTGGCTGATCGTCTGGCTCTGCACCGGCTGGTCGGGATCGCGGCTCGTGCTGGCTCTGGGGCTCGTCGTCGGCTCCCTGGTTGCGGTGCTGATGTTCCTGGTTGCCGCACGGCTGCTGGAGATCCGCGAGGTGACGGACATCGTCGCGACCATGCGTCGCCGCCGCGGGAGCGGGCCGGCGGCAGAACCGGCGCCCGAAACGGCTCAGCCCCTCGATGCGGCCGGCGAACCGCTCGACCAATCTGCTGACCCACCACTCGGCGATTCGCCCACGGTGATCAGGTCGCCGCGTGACACGATCGGAGAAATACCCACCGCCGCAGTGGCATCCCTGCCGCCCAGCGGCCCGACCGAGAACGCAGACGCAATGGCACAGGCGGCAGTAGCCCGCACGCATGACGAAGACGAGGTGGCAGCGGGGGCAGCCTCGAAGGCAGCGAGCCTGCCGGCGGGGACCGTGCTCGCCTCCCGCTACCGGCTGGAGGAACTGCTCGCCGAGTCGGCGCCGACCGTCACCTGGCGGGCCGTCGACCTGGTGCTGTCCCGCTCGGTGCTGGTCCACCTGCTGGCGCCCGGCGCCGAGGACGAGGCCGACCTGCTGACCGCCGCCCGCAAGGCCTCGGTCGCCACCGACTCGCGCTTCTTGAGGGTGCTCGACGCGGTGCACAGCGGCGATCCCGAGCTCAGCTCCTACATCGTCTGCGAGTACGCAACCGGGCAGTCACTGGAGATGATCTTGAGCCACGGCCCGCTGTCCGGGCTGGAGGCGGCCTGGGTCGTCCGGGAGGTCGCCGACGCGCTGGCCGGCGTGCACGGCCTCGGGCTCTATCACCGCCGGATCAATCCCGACACGGTGATCATCACCCCGACCGGCAACGTCAAGATCGTCGGCCTGCTGATCGAGGCTGCGCTGCGGCCGACCCGTCACGGGATCGTGCACGGGGCCGACACCCCGGAACTGGTCGACGTGACCGATCTCGGCCGGCTGCTGTACGCGTCACTGGTGTGCCGCTGGCCGGGAGGGCCGGGCTTCAGCCTGCCCGACGCGCCCGTCCGTCGGGCACCGCTGGATGACCCCGCGCCAGGTCCGCGCCGGGGTGTCGCCGAGCCTGGACAACGTCTGCGACCAGATTCTGGGGGACCCACCGCGGCACCGCGCGGCGCGGATCACCACTGCGCACGGCGTGGTCAACGCCCTGACCAAAGTGCTCGGCAGCGCCGATGCCTCGGCCGATCTCGAACGCCGGCTGCGCCAGCCGATCCCGAAGGTCGGGGTTCGGTCCGACCGGATCGAGCACACTCCGACCCAGCCGGTGTCCTCGCTCCTGGAGCAGACGCCGACGGTTCCCCGACCTTCGGCCGTACCGGCCGCGACGGCCCAGCCCAGTGTGGTCCGCACCCGAGCACCCGAGCCCAAGCCCGAGTCGGGGCAGACCACCGTGGTCCGGCCGGCTCCGCGCGGTCCTCGGCGCTGGATCGGCATCTTGTTCATCCTGGCCGTGCTGCTGATCGCAGCCGGCGTCGTCTCGGCGATGGTCCTGGATCAGCGACTGGCCGGCGCACCGACGCCCGCCCGTTCCGGGGCAGCCGTCCGCACCGGCATCGAACGCACCAACGGCGAAACCGGTCGAGTTGGTGGTGGTCGGCGGGCGTGATTTCGACCCCCAGGCCGACCCGCCCGAGGAGAATCCGGGCCAGGTCCCGCTCGCCTACGACGGCAATCCCAAGACCCGCTGGACCACCGTGACCTACATCGGCTCGCCGAAACTCGGCAACCTGAAGCGTGGCGTCGGCATCGTCGTCGACCTCGGCAGCGCCCAGCCGGTACGCGAGGTCGGGCTCAAGCTGAGTGGAAAGGGCACCAGCGTCCAATTTCGCGTACCCAAGAACAATCCGTCTCAGGCCGCCGATCCACCCATGGGCTCCGACAGCCGGTGGCGTACGGTGGCGTCGGAATCCAAGGCGGGGCGTACGGCGACCCTGACGGCGAAGCAGCCGGTGACCACCCGCTATGTCCTGGTGTATCTGACCTCACTGCCGAAGGAGGGGAAGGGCTACCGGGGCGGTATCTACGAGGTCGAGGTGCTGCAGTGACGGTGGGTGACCCCCCTCATCCTGAGCCTCCTCTCGCCCCTGACGATTCCTCCTTCCACCGTGGTGACCGGGTGCGGTGGCGCGCGGCCTCGCGCCGGCCCGTCGGCCGTGTTGACCCGCTGAGTCCGGGGCGCGGAATAGCAGAGGCACTCAGACCGTTTCGCCGGAGGTAGGGTTACCCGACATCAGATTTGAGCACCGAAAGGCAGTATGAGCACCGACACCATCCGTGACGTCATCATCATCGGCTGCGGCCCGGCCGGCTACACCGCGGCCGTCTACGCGGCCCGCGCCAACCTCAAGCCGCTGGTCTTCGAGGGCTCGATCACCGCGGGCGGCGCGCTGATGACCACCACCGACGTGGAGAACTTCCCCGGTTTTCCCGACGGCATCAGGGTCCGGAACTGATGGACGAGATGCGCGGCCCAGGCCGAGCGCTTCGGCGCCGAGATGGTCACCGACGACGTCGTCTCGATGGACCTCACCGGCCGACCAAGTCGGTCACCGACGCGCAAAGGCAAGACCTACACCGCCGTACGGTGATCCTCGCGATGGGCTCGAACTATCGCAAGCTCGGACTCGACCACGAGGAGCGGCTGTCCGGCCACGGCGTGTCCTGGTGTGCGACGTGCGACGGCTTCTTCTTCCGCGACAAGGACATCGCCGTCGTCGGCGGTGGCGACTCCGCCGTCGAGGAGGCGACGTTCCTCACCCGGTTCGCCAATCGGTGACCATGGTGCACCGCCGCGACAAGCTGCGCGCCAGCAAGATCATGGCCGACCGCGCCGAGAAGGACCCCAAGATCAACTTCGCCTGGAACTCCGCGGTCTCGGACATCCACGGTGAGAAGTCGCTGTCCGGCGTCACGTTGACCGACACCACCGACGGCAGCGTGAGCGAGCTGCCCGTCTCCGGCCTGTTCATCGCGATCGGGCACGATCCGCGCTCGGAACTGGTCCGCGGCCAGGTCGCATCTGGACGCCGAGGGCTACGTGCTCACCGACGGGAAGTCCACCCGGACCAACCTGCCGGGAGTCTTCGCCTGCGGCGACCTGGTCGACCACACCTACCGCCAGGCGATCACCGCGGCGGGCACCGGCTGTTCGGCGGCGCTGGACGCGGAGAGCTATCTCGCCGATCTCGATGATCGTCAGGACGGCGGAGGTGGCCAGGCGATGGTCGCAGCCGACGAGGCGCTGCTGACCGGAGCCGACAACTGATGATCTTGTCAGCGCCCAGCGCAGCATGATGAGTTCCGCCAGCTTTTCTTGATCTTCCCGTCCCCGGACGGGCCCAGCAACGAGCAGGAGTTCTCGATGGGTGCAGTATCCGAAGTGACCGACTCGACCTTCGACGAGGTCGTGATCAAGTCCGACAAGCCAGTCCTGGTGGACTTCTGGGCCGATTGGTGCGGACCGTGCAAGCAGGTCGCGCCGATCATCGAGGAGCTTGCCAAGACCCACGGTGACAAGGTCACCTTCGTCAAGATGGACACCAACACCAACCCGATCACCCCGGCCAACAACCACGTGCTCGGACTGCCGACCATTCAGCTGTACGTCGGCGGCGAACTGGTCAAGGCGTTCAAGGGCGCCAAGTCCAAGTCCGTGCTGCTGAGCGCGATCGAGGAATATCTCTAGAAGAAGTCTGGGCAGAACGGTGCGCGCCGCGAGGTGAAGGCGGCGGTGACCGCCGCAACTGAGCCGGAGGTCCGCTGCTCGACCAGGCCGGCGGCGTGCAGGCTGCCCAGCGCACCGTTGCCGAGATAGATCGCGCCCAGGTCGCGGACGTCGAGGGTGAGATCGGGTCGGCGCCGGGCTCGGGCGGTCGACGCTCCTTCGGGCCCGGCCTGCAGCCGGACGGCGCCGTCATTCTGCGGCAGCATCCGGTCCCGTACCCCGATCACCACATCCAGTTCCGCCGCGTACGTCCGGGCCTCGAGTGCGCTTCGGACATCGACCAGCCTGGCGTACGTTCCGGGATGCAACTCGGCGGTGATCATGCCCGGGTCGGCGACCAGATAGCGCAACGGATCGTCGACCGGAGCGTCCGCGGTGAAGCCGCGGACCAGGTCGAGGCTCAGCAGGAACCGCCAGAGT
The DNA here is from genome assembly GCA_963723815.1 of uncultured Actinomycetota bacterium. Lineage (GTDB taxonomy): Bacteria > Actinomycetota > Actinomycetes > Propionibacteriales > Propionibacteriaceae > Microlunatus. The sequence goes on from CAVRSH010000018.1 coordinate 7,129, forward strand.
GCGGCGTACCCCTGCGGCGAGCCGGCGTCGACCTCGATCACCCGCACCTCAGCGCCGGCGTGCGGTCCGTCGTCCTTGACCCGGAACGCGGCGTATCCGTCCGGCGTGCCCGAGGCCGCGTAATGCACGGCGAAGCGGTAGGCGGAGGCTCCGTGCCGCCACGCTTCGGGGTCGTGCCAACGCACCGTCCACCACGCCTCATTGCGGTCGAGCGCGCCGACCCGCTGCGGCAGCAGGCCGCGATGCAGGTCGGCGATGATCGGCAGCGCCTCGTCGCGCTCCAGTTCCCCGACCGACCCCGGGCCGAGGTCCACCTCCGGGCGAAATCCCATCGACAGCGTCGGGCCGGAGATCCGGTGGCGCGCAGTGGCGAGGCCGTAGCCGAACCGACCGTAGATGGAGGACTCCGAGGCCCAGAGCAGCGCCACCGGTTCGGTGCCGCGCTCGACGATGTCGGCGAGTTGGTGCTGCATCATCTGGGTGAGCAGGCCGCGGCGCCGGTAGGACGGCTGAACCGTGACGAAGGTGACGGCCGCGACGGGCACCGCCCCGCCCGGCACCGTCATCACCCGGCTGTACGCGCCGCAGGTCGAGATCCACTTACCGTCGACCGCGTACCCGAAGTTGCGCACCGGCTCGAACACGCCGCGACCCGCCGTCCAGTGCTCGGCGGTGTAGTCGGCATGGAAGCCGCGCATCGTCGCGGCGAAGAACTCGTCGGTCTGGTCGGCGGTGGCCTGGCGCAGTTCGAGCTGAGCGAGGTGCGGCGGTGTCGGGCGTCGGACCATGGCGCTCAGTCGACCTTCTCGACGGTCACCGAACGCAGGGTCGAGGTGACCGTCGTCGGCAGTTCGACAGTCCGCGTCACCGTGCAGAGTCGATCATGAGACTTCTGGATCGCGATCGGCAGCACCGCTTCGGCCGCGTCGCCGCTTTCGCCGTCGGGAAAGCTCACCTCGAAGTTGATCATGATGTTGGTCAGGTGGTTGCCGTGCTCGTCCCGAACCTTGTCAGCTGTGGCGGTCAACTCGAACCGATCGGCCTCGGCGCGCTTGCTGGTGATCGCGTCGACGTCCATCCCGGTGCAGCCGGCGATCGCGGCCAGCAGCAACTCGACCGGGGTGAACTCGCCATGATCACCGCTGCCGAAGGACAACGTGCCGCCGCGGGCATTGGTGGCGGTGAACTGCAGCCGGGAGTTACGGACAAGATCAACACGGCGGTCGGCGGTCATCTGCCAACTTTCCCACACCCTTGATCAAAAGCGCTCGACAGCCAGGGTGGATTGGTGATCAACGCCGATGCTCATGGCGACCGTCGCCGATCGCTCGTCCGGCCGGGGCGTACGCTCCTCCATCCCCCAGGGCGAGCCGTAGCCGTCGGCGAGCAGGTCGAGGAACGCGCTCGCGTCGAAGGCTTCCGGGCCGAGCACGCCGGCGCCCGACCAGATGCCGTTGGCCAGCAGTTCGAGCGCCACCACCGGATTGACGGCGGTCTGCCAGACCACGCACTGAACGCCGTACTCGATCATCGTGGTGTCGTTGTCGACCACGTGGTAGAGGTAGACCTCGCGAGGTCGCCCGTCCTTGCCGAGGCCGGTCACCCACAGCCCGGCGCAGGTCGAGCCGTTCATCCGGTCGCCCAGGGTCGCCGGATCGGGCAGGACGGCCGCGACCACATCACGCGGCGAAACGTGCGTGCCCTTGACGTCGACCGGCTCGGTCTTGTCGAGACCAAGTTTGCGCAGGGTCTTGAGCACGTCGATGAACTCGGTGCCCAGGCCGTACTTGAAGGTGACCCGCTTGGCGTCCACCCAGCGGGGCATCAACAGGACCTCCTCGTGCTCGACGTTCACGCACTCGACCGGACCGATGCCACCGGGAAAGTCGAACACCTCCGGTTCGCTGAACGGCTCAGTGACGTACCAGCCGCGATCCTTCTCCCAGATCACCGGCGGATTCAGGCACTCCTCGATCGTCGTCCAGATCGAGAACGAGGGTGCGAAGTCGTAGCCGTCGACGGTCAGGTTGGAACCGTCCCGGGTGCCCAACTCGTCGATCTCGGAGAACAGGTGGTCGGCCGCGTGGCGCGCGAACACGTCGGATAGCCCGGGCTCGACGCCCATCCCCACCAGCGCGAGCCGGCCGGCCTGCTGCCACTGATCCGCGACCGCGAACTGCTCCTCGCCAAGCAGCACCCCGGTCCGGGCGTACGGCTCCTCGGGATGGCGCTTGGACAGCGACATCGCCATGTCCAGGTAGTCCGCGCCCGCGGCGAACGCGCCGTTGAAGATCGGCATCACGAAGCGCGGGTCGACCGCGTTCATCACGTGCGTGGCCCGGTGGTCGCGAACCAGCGCGGCCACCGACTCCGCGTCCGACGCGTCCACCTGAGCGGCGACGAACCGGAAGTCGCCCGGGTTCTGGTCGCGCACGGCGGCGACCGTGGCCTCGGCCCGGGACAGGTCGTAGTCGGCCACCACGAGCCCTTCGAAAAAGCTGCGGCGGGCGGCGATCCGCGCAAAGGCGTCGCCGACTCCCCCCGATCCAATCAGAACGATACGCATGACTGTGCTGCTACCCCGTGTCTGCGCAGACCTGACGTGCCGCGCAGTGATGACTCTAAGGGATCACCAAGAGTCAACTGTCGAAACCGAGGCCGACTTTGTCCAGCGCCCGTAACCAGATGCCGCGCCGTCCCTGGCGATCGTCAGCGCGGGCCAGCGCTCCGCGGGTCAACTGGATGCCGGTCCAGCGCAGCGGCTCCGGCGGAAACGGGATCGGTTTGGACCGGACCATCTGCAGCCGCGTACGTTCGGTATCTCGGCTGTCGAGGAGGTCGAGCGCGGTACGCGCGCCGAAGTGGGACGCGCCGACGCCCAGCCCGGTGAAGCCGATCGACGTAGCCGACCCGACCACTCATCGCCTGTGCCCCAGAACGCGCTGAACCGGCTGCAGGTGTCGATGGCGCCGCCCCAGGCGTGAGAGATCCTCGTCTCGGCCAGTTGGGGAAAGGTCTCGACCAGATGCTCGCGCGAGCAGGGTGAAGGTCTCCGGATGCTGCGCCCGGCGCTGGTCGATGTCGCCGCCGAGGAAGTAGAGCGCGTCGTAGCCACCGAACAGCACCCGGTCGTCGGCGGTGAGCCGGTAATAGTGGAAGCGGTTCCCGGCATCGCCGATGCCCTGCCGGCCTGGCCAGCGGAGTGATTCCCGCACGTCGGGCGGCAGCGGCTCGGTCATCAGCGAGTAGTCCCAGACCGGCACCACGTACGCCGCCATGCGGCGCAGCAACGGCGGGAAGCAACTGGTGGCCAGCAGCACGCGTCGCGCCGATACCCGGCCGTGCGGGGTCCGTACCGCGACACCGGAGGTGGTGCGCTCCAGCGCCGTGGCCGGGGTGTTCTCATGGATGCGGACGCCGAGCCGCTCGCCGGAGGCGGCCAGGCCCCAGGCCAGTCGGGCCGGATCCAGGATCGCGGTGCCGCGCGGATCGTGCAGTCCGGCCAGGTAGGTCGGCGAGGCGACCTCGGCGCGTACCCGCTCGGTGTCCATCAACTCCAACTCCCGCCCGAAGCGCACCGCCACCTGCTGCTCCTCGGCGAGACTCTCGGCCTGCCACGGCGCGACCGCCACGGTCAGCTCGCCGGTGCGCTCGAAGTCGCAGGCGATGCCGTGCCGGGTGATGGCCGCCTCAATCGCGTCGAGCGTCTCGTCACCCATCCGCAGCAGCGTGGTGAGTTCAGCGCCGAACCGATCGGCACCGTTGGCCAGTCCGTGGGTGATGCTGGCCGCGCAGAAGCCGCCGTTGCGACCCGACGCCCCGTCGGCGATCCGGTCCCCCTCGAGCAGCACGACGCGGCGGCCCGGATCGGCTTCGATGGCCTGCAACGCCGCCCACAATCCGGTGAAGCCGCCACCCACCACGACCAGATCCGCTTCGGTGTCACCGACGAGCCGGCTTCGGGCCCGGGGCCGCTCGGCTCGGTCGCAGCCAGTAAGGCGCCGGAGTCGCATCGGCAAGGGCCCGCGCCGGATCCATCAGGGGCCGAGGGGGGCCGTCGTCGGCTGTTCCCGGTGCGCGTAGGTCGCAGGCTCGGGCGTCGAGGGCTGCCCGACCAGCCCGGTCAGCCGGTTCCAGGCTGCCGTCAGATCGGTCCGCCAGCGCACCGCGTTCTGCAGGTCCATCCGGAGACGTGGGGTGATCGGATGTGGACGGACGATCTGGAAGCCGACCTTCTCCAGCCAGTCGACCGGCAGCATGCAGGACGGCCCGGTGTGATGGCTGCCGACCGCCTCCAGCGCGCGGATGTCGCGGCGGGCAACCAGTCCGGCGGCCGACTGGATCAGTTGGCGACCGATGCCCTTGCCGCGATACTCCTCCAGCACCAGCACCGACATCACCACCGCGGCATCGATCCCGACCGGTGTGGTCGCGAACGCCCCGAGCCGCGGCACGTACATGGCCGGCGCCATGGTCAGGAAGCCGATCGGCTCGTCCTCGGCGCAGGCCACCACTCCGCAGTAGCCCCAACGTCGAGTGACCGCTTCGGCCCAGTCCGCCTTGATCACCCGACGGTCGGTGTGATCGGCCGGCGCGGCCAGGTCCGACAGCGTCGACTCCCAGAACGCACAGCCGGCGCACGGCTCGGGCATGGACGCGAGGTCGGCGGCGGTCATCGGTCGAAGGCGGCGAGATCCCATGATGTTTCCGACTCTCATTTCCTGATCCGGGGTTTGGCCAGGCCGGCGGCGAAACCGAGGACCAGGCCGAAGACGATCCCCGCGGCCAGCCAGATCGACCAGCGGACCGGCCGGCTCGCCCCACGAAGCAACGAAGTGCCGGGGCTGGTCTTGGGCATGCAGCCATGTTAGGCCGCTGTCCCAGGCACCGGCGAGAGGTGCGTCGCCGCGGTGGATGAGGCACGCTTGTCTTGTGAGCGAGTGGGTTTCGCCGTCGGAGGCGATCGAGTCGGGCCTGGAGCGGCTGCGCCCTCGCGACACCCGGCTCGACAACTACGTCGACCGGTACGCGGCGCGTACCCACGGCATGACGGCATCGGCGATCCGGGCCCTGTTCGCGGTAGCCAACCGGCCGGAGGTGGTTTCGCTCGCCGGTGGCATGCCCAACATCGCCGACCTCCCGCTGGACGTCGTCGGCTCGACGCTGAACCACCTGGTGCTGGCCGACGGCCAGCGGGCGATGCAGTACGGATCCGGCCAGGGCGAGCCGGCGATCCGGGAAGCGATCTGCGAGGTGATGAAGCTCGAGGGGATCAGCGCGCATCCCGACGACGTGACGGTGACCGTCGGATCGCAGCAGGGCCTGGATCTGGTCACCCGGATCTTCTGCGATCCCGGCGATGTGGTGCTCTGCGAGGCGCCGAGCTACGTGGGTGCGCTCGGGGTCTTCCGCGCTTACCAGTGCGAAGTGGTCCACGTCGCGATGGATGACCAGGGTCTGGTTCCGGGCGCACTGGCCGAGGCGATCGCCGCCGTCAAGCAGGCCGGGAAGAAGATCAAGTTCCTCTACACCATCCCCAACTTCCACAACCCGGCCGGCGTCACCCAGTCACTCGAGCGGCGGGCGGAGATCCTTCGGGTCGCCGAGCAGGGTGACGTGCTGGTGGTCGAGGACAACCCGTACGGCCTGCTGGGCTTCGACGGCGACCCGCTGCCGGCGATGCGCTCGATGAATGAAGATCACGTGGTCTACCTCGGCTCGTTCTCCAAGACCTTCGCCCCCGGATTCCGGGTCGGCTGGGTGCTGGCGCCGCACGCCGTTCGGGAGAAACTGGTGCTCGCCCAGGAATCGGCGACGCTGTGCCCGCCGGTCTTCTCCCAGTTCGCGGTCGCGGCCTATCTGACCAACCACGACTGGCGCGGTCAGATCAAGATCTTCCGCGAGATGTATCGCGAGCGTCGGGACGCGATGATCACCGGCTTGCATGATCACATGCCGGCGGGCACCACCTGGACGGTCCCCCACGGCGGCTTCTTCGTCTGGGTCACTCTGCCGCCGGGCCTCGACTCGCACGCCATGCTGGCCCGGGCGGTCACCGCCCGGGTGGCGTACGTGCCTGGAACGGCCTTTTTCGCCGACGGTTTCGGCAGTCGGCACATGCGGTTGTCGTACTGTTTCCCAACCCCACAACGGATTATCGAGGGTACTCGCCGCCTCGGTGAGGTGATGGAGTACGAGGCGGGCGTGCTGCGGACCTTCGGCGCGGCGCTGTCCACCGACGGCCGTCCGGCGCTCCGGCCGGACGAGGCGCCGGGAGCGAATCAGACATGATGATCATGATTCCAGCCGAAGTTGATCATGGTTGAGTTGATCATGATTCCGAAGATGATCATGAGAGGAAGACCGCGTGACTGAGTCGTCGCCCGCCGAGATCGTCGTCGTACTGTCCGGCGGGCTCTCGCACGAACGCGAGGTGTCGCTCCGATCCGGGCGGCGGGTCAGCCAGGCCTTGCGCTCCCGCGGCCTCGAGGTGGTCGAGTCCGACGTCGACTCCGCACTGCTGCCGAGACTGGCCCGGCTCGGCCGTTGCGTGGTGTTCCCGATGCTGCACGGTGAGGCCGGTGAGGACGGCGCCCTTCGTGAGGTGCTCGCCCTGCTCGGCGTTCCGTTCGTCGGCTCGATCGCTTCGGCCTGTCGGGTGGCCTTCGACAAGTCCATCTCCACCACCGTGGTCGCCGACGCCGGGATCCGCACACCACGCCAGATCGCCCTCCCCCACGAGATCTTCCGCGAATTGGGCGCTCAGACCCTGGTCGGCGCCCTCGGCGATCAGATCGGCTTCCCGATGATGGTCAAGCCGTCACGCAGCGGATCCGCTCTGGGCTGCAGCAAGGTGAGCCGCGCCGAGGAGTTGCCGTCGGCGATGGTCGGGGCGTACGCGTACGGTCCGGTGGCGGTGATCGAGGAGTTCATCTCGGGCGTCGAGGTGACCGTCGCGGTCGCGGATCGCGGTCCTGGGCCCGCGGCACTGCCGATCGTGGAGATCCGGCCCGATTCCGGTGTCTACGACTACACCGCCCGCTATACCGCGGGCGCGACGCGCTTCCTCTGCCCGGCCGAACTCGACGGCGACGCCGCGCAGCGCTGCACCGACCTCGCGCTGCGGGTGCACGAGGTGCTCGGGCTGCGCGATCTGTCCCGCACCGACCTGATCGTCACCCCCGACGGAGAGCCGGTGTTCCTCGAGGTCAACGTGGCGCCCGGAATGACTGAGACATCTGCCGTGCCGCTGGCCATCGAAGCCGCGGGCTGGAGTCTTGGCAAGATGTGCGCCGACCTGGTCCGAGCCGCCCTCGCCCGCGACGATCAGCCCGTGCCGGCCGCGAGATCCTGAAGTCAGAGACGTCACCCTTGCCGATCCGGATTCGCGTGCAGCAGGCCCTCATCCTGCTGCTTGCGCTCGCCCTGGGCAGCGCGATGGTGCTGCTCGGCATCTGGCAACTCCGGGTCTACACCGCCCAGGGTGCGGCGGCGGCCGAGCGGCGCGCCGCCGCGCCCCCGGTCCCGCTGCGCAGCGTGGCCTCGGCCGGGGCGACGGTCACCGACGGCTACGGCCGGACGGTCGCCGTGGACGGCCGATACGACTCTTCGCTGCAGGTGCTGGTCCCGGTGGGTGATCGCGGACCTTATCGGGTGGTCACCGCGCTTCGGCAGGACGACGGCAGCGTGGTCGCGGTCGTTCGCGGACTGGTCGACGCCGGACCAGCCCCGGCCGCGCCGGACGGAGCGGTACATCAGACCGGCGTACTGCTGCCCTCGGAGGAGGCGGAGCCGGGCGGGCCGGCTGCGCCGGGTGAGTTCAGCTCGGTTCGGCTCCCGTTGCTGGCCCAGCAGTGGCCCGGGCCGCTGATCAACGGCTTCGTGACGCTGACGCCCACCGATGCTCAAGCCCAGCACCTGGTTCCGGCGGCGGTCTCCCTCCCCGAGGCCCGAGGTCGGCTGCGCAACGGCGCCTACGCCATCCAATGGTGGTTGTTCGCCGGGTTCACCCTGGTGATGGCGGTGCGGATGGCTCGGGATGTCGGCAGCCGCGAGCTCAGCGGGTCCGGCGAAGACGTGAGCGAGATCACGACCGAGCCGCCGGGAAACCCGACATAGGCTCAGGCCCATGCGCAACGCGTGGATCCGCTATCGGATCATGGCCTATCTCGTCGGCTGCCTGCTGGTTGTGCTGGTCTGTGTCGGGCTACCACTGAAGTACCTCGGCAACGACTCGACCGTCGTCACCTGGACCGCGATCCCCCACGGGTACCTCTACATGATCTTGCTGATCACGGCCGTCGATCTGGGCCGCCGGGCCAAGTGGACGTGGAAGCGCCTGATCCTGATCGCCCTCGCGGGAACCATCCCCTTCCTGTCGTTCGTCGCTGAGCGCTCGGCGACCAAGGACGTCCGGGCCAAGCTCGCGGCTGCGGCGGCGACGGACACCTCGACGCCGAACGAGCCGGCTCCGGAAACGCTCCGCTGATCCTTCAGAGCAAAGTGTCTATTTGTCGATATATGTCTCGGTGGGTGACCTGATCTGGGTCACGATGCGACGCAGATCGTCGACCGTCGCGAACTCGATGGTGATCTTGCCCTTCACCTTGCCCAGGTCGACCCGCACCCGCGTCTCCAGGTGATCGGACAGTTGAGCAGCCAGTTCCTGGGCCTCGGGCGCGACGAGCTTCGGCGGCCGGCGTCGGTCCGGCCCGCTGTCGCGTCCGGTCTCCCCCAGCGTGACCAGTTCCTCGACGGCCCGAACGGAGAGTCCCTCAGCCACGACCCGCTGCGCAACGCGTTCTTGGGCGGCCGGGTCGTCGATGGCCAGGATGGCCCGCGCGTGGCCTGCGCTCAGGACGCCGGCCGCGACTCGACGCTGGACGGTGCCGGGCAGCCGCAGCAGCCGGATGGTGTTGGAGATCTGGGGCCGTGAACGCTTGATCCGTCCGGACAGCTCCTCCTGCGTGCAGCCGAAGTCTTCCAGCATCTGCTGGTAGGCGGCGGCTTCCTCGAGCGGATTGAGCTGAGCCCGATGCAGGTTCTCCAGCAAGGCGTCCCGGAGCAGATCGTGCTCCTCCGTCTCGCGGACGATCGCCGGGATGGTCTCGAGTCCGGCGCGCTGGACGGCTCGCCAGCGCCGCTCCCCCATCACGAGCTCGAATCGTCCGTCGGCCAGCGGTCGCACCACCACGGGCTGGAGCAGCCCCACTTCGTGGATCGACTCGACGAGTTCGTCCATCGCCTCCTCGTCGAAGACGGTTCGCGGCTGTCGCGGGTTAGGCGAGATGTCCGAGACCGGCAGATCGGCGAAGTACGACCCGGGAGGCACGGCGGCGGCGTTCAAGACCGATTGCTCGGCCGGCGCTTCGGGCGGCAGCGCATCGGTTCGCAGGAACAGTTCGCCAAGGCCCCGGCCCAGGCCGCGGCGTTCGGTGGTCGTCGTCATGGGGTCTCCTTAGCGCCCCGTAGGGCGATCTCCTGGGCTGCTTTGAGGTACGAGACGGCACCGGCCGAATCCGGGTGGTAGGTGAGGACGGTCTGGCCGTAGCTCGGGGCTTCGGAGATCCGCACCGAGCGCGGAATGACCGTCGGCAGCGTCTCGTCGCTGAAGTGAATCCGCACCTCGTTCGCAACCTGGGCAGCCAGTCGGGTGCGCCCGTCGAACATGGTCAGCAGCACCGTGCTCAGCCGTAGCCCACTGTTCAGTTCGCCCTTGACCAGGTTGATCGTGCGCATCAACTGCGAGACGCCTTCCAGCGCGTAGTACTCGCACTGGATCGGGATCAGGATCTCGGTGGCGGCCACCAGGGCGTTCAGCGTCAGCAGCCCCAACGACGGGGGACAGTCGAGAAAGACGTAGTCGACCGGATCGTCCTTCAGGTACGCCGTGAGTGATCGAAGCAGGCGATTCTCCCGCGCGACCACCGAGACCAGCTCGATCTCGGCTCCCGCCAGATCGATGGTTGCCGGAAGCACTTTCAGCCGCGGCGCCTCGGGGGAGTCGACCAGATGATCGGCCAGGTTGTCGCCCGCGATCAGCACCTCGTAGGTCCCCGGCGTCCCCGGGGGGTGGTCAACCCCGAGTGCGGTGGATGCGTTGCCTTGCGGGTCGAGGTCGATCACCAGTACCGAAAGACCGCCCAATGCGAGGGCGGCGGCGAGGTTCACCGAACTGGTGGTCTTGCCCACGCCGCCTTTCTGGTTGGCCACGACGAAGACCCGGGTGCTCGCCGGAGCGGGCAGCGACGCGGCCGGCGTCGCTGTTTCACGTGAAACGGCCGGTTCATCGGGTTCGGGCGACGGTTCGGAGAACTCCGCTTCGTCGAACTTCGCCCGCCGGGGTCCGGGAGGACGGGGGATCGGCGATCGGTCGGCCTCCGGCTCGTTCGGTTGGCCCTGCTCAGGCGCGTCCGGCGCGGTGGCCGGTTCGACGACCCTCTCCGTGACCTCGATCCCCTCCGCCGCTCGGGAACGGGCCGCGACCTCAGCGAAATGCTCCGGTGACGTCCACTCCAATGTTTCACGTGGAACATCCGGCCAGCCGATTCGAGCGTCGGCGTGGACGTCTCGCGGCCAGCCCAACCCCGCGGTCACCTCGTTGACCACTTCGGCGCCCGCCGCCATCGAACCCCCTTGAGCTGTGCTCGTCATCGCAAGAACCGTAACAACGATCAGCGCCGGCACCGTCGCGCCACACTCAGCCGAAACCGGTGATTTTGCGCTGCGGGTGAGTCTTGTTCAACCGTTTCGAGTAGCGACTCGGACGACCGTGGCGGGCTCGGCATCCTGGTGCGCCCGCACCGTCAGGATCTCCCCAGCCAGCCGGAGACGGGTCAGTACGGGGTCAGCGGCAGCCAGTTCATCTCCGGCCGAGCGGCCCTTGAGGGCAAGGATCACCCCGTGCCGTGCCCGGAGCGGCTCGCACCACTCGACGAGCCGGCCCAGGGGAGCGAGGGCCCGGGCGGTGACGACGTCATAGCGCGCGGTGTGCTCCTCGGCGCGCCCCCGGACGACCGAGGTGTTGGTTATCCCCAGGTTCTCCACAGTCTGGGTAAGAAAGTTGAACCGTCGCAGTAAAGGCTCCAGCAGGGTGACCTGGAGGTCGGGCCGGAGCACGGCCAGCGGGATGCCCGGGATCCCGGCGCCACTGCCGACGTCGACCACCGTGCTGCCCTGAGGAAGCAGATCCGCCAGCGCGGCCCCGTTCAGCACGTGCCGATCCCAGAGACGGTCGACTTCCCGCGGCCCGATAACCCCCCATTCGATACCCGTCGAGGCCAATATGTCGACATATTTACTTATCGCTGGGTAGTGGTCCTGATAGAGCGCCTGAGCGACGTCAGTCAAGCGAGCTCATCACGTGCTTGACCCGGGTGTAGTCCTCGAGGCCGTAGCTCGACAGATCCTTGCCGTACCCCGACTGCCCGAAGCCACCGTGCGGCATCTCCGCGGCGAGCGGAATGTGGGTGTTGATCCACACGCAGCCGAAGTCCAGGTCGCGGGACATCCGGAGGGCGGTGGCGTGATCCCGGGTCCAGACGCTGGAGGACAGTCCGTACGGGACCCCGTTGGCCTTGGCCAGTGCGTCGGCCTCGTCGGTGAAGGACTGCACGGTGATCACCGGACCGAAGATCTCCTCCTGGATCGCCTGGTCGTCCTGCTGCAGCCCGGTGATCACGGTCGGCTCGAAGAAGAAGCCCTGGTCGCCGAACTGCCGGCCGCCGGTGACGACCGTGGCGTGCTGGGGGAGTGCCGCGATGATCGAGCAGACCTTGGCGAAGTGGCCCGCGTTGTTCAGCGGCCCGTACGCGGCGTCCTCGTCGTCGCGGCCGCCGGGCCGGGTGTCCTTGGCCTTCGCGACCAGCGCCTCGACGAACTGGTCGTGGATCTTGTCGGCGACGATCACCCGGGTGGCGGCGGTGCAGTCCTGGCCGGCGTTGAAGTACCCGGCGATCGAGATGCCGTCGGCGGCCGCCTCGATGTCGGCGTCGGCGAAGACCACCACCGGCGCCTTGCCGCCGAGTTCGAGGTGGGCCCGCTTCAGATGCTGAGCCGCCGAGACGGCCACCGAGATGCCGGCCCGGATCGAGCCGGTGATGGCGACCAGGCCGGGAATGGGGTGCTCGACCAGCGTCTTGCCGGTCTCGCCGTCGCCGTTGATCACGTTGAAAACACCGGGCGGCAGGATCTCGCCGGCGATCTCGGCCAGCTTGACGGTTGACTCCGGCGTGGTGTCACTCGGCTTGAGGACGACGGTGTTGCCCGCGGCGATCGCCGGGCCGATCTTCCACAGCGCCATCATCAGCGGATAGTTCCACGGGGTGACCTGGGCGACCACGCCGATCGGCTCCCGACGAATGGAGGAGGACAGGCCCTCCATGTACTCCCCGGTCGCCTTGCCTTCCAGGTTGCGGGCCGCTCCGGCGAAGAACCGGAGCTGGTCGGCACCGACCTTGACCTCCTCGGAGGCGATCAGGGCCTTGATCTGGCCGGTGTTACGGCTCTGCGCCTCGACCAGTTCGTCGCTGTGCTCCTCGATCGCGTCGGCCAGCTTGAGCAGCGCATGCTGCCGCTTCGACGGCGTCGTGCGACCCCAGTCCTTGAACGCCTCGGCGGCGGCGCGTACCGCCTCGTCGACCTCGGCGGGCGTGGACTTGGGCGAGCGGCCGATGACTTTGCCGTTGGTCGGATCCACCAGTTCGGTGAACTCCGTTGCCGCGGACTCGACCAACTTGCCGTTCACATAGTTCTTGACGAGGTCATTCACCCAAGGAATCTTAGGGGATGATCACCACGTGGCGCCGGGGTTCTTCGCCCTCAGACTCGCTGGTCAAGCCCGCCGCCGCGACCGTGTCGTGCACGATCTTGCGCTCGAACGGGTTCATCGGAGCGAGCGGCACCCGATCGTTGCTGTTCCGGACCTCCTGGACCGCGTCCGTGGTCAGCGCGACGAGCTCCTTGCGGCGCCGATCACGGTAGCCGGCGACATCCAGCATCAACCGGCTCCGCTCGCCCGTCTCGGTCATCACCGCGAGCCGGGTCAGCTCCTGGAGCGCATCGAGCACCTCGCCGTGGGGACCGACCAGCACCTCGGACTCGCTGACGATGGACACGTGGGCGCGGTCGCCTTCGATATAGGTGTCGATGTCGCCGTCCAGATCGGCGATGTCGAGCAGTTCCTCGAGGTAGTCCGCGGCGACCTCGGCCTCGGTGTCCAGCGGGTTGTCCGAACCCTCCCTCACACCCTTCGAACTCGCACCATCGGAAGCGGTCGCATCCGGCTCGGCGCCGCTATCCGGCCGCAGTCTCCGCATCCGGTCCGGCGTCCGCCGCCGATGCATCGGCGCATCCGCGACCGGCAACTCTCCGGCGCCCGCCGACTCGTCGTCGGCGATCCGTTCCCCTAAGTCGTTCACGACAATTCCTTCCTTGGGGCGCACCGAGCGCCGTCTCGCATCATCCGGCTCTCCTGACCGAGCGCGACGATGGCTGTGCCGAGACGAATCCGCACGTAACTTACCGGGCGCGCGGCGTTCCGCCTGCTCTGGGTCGCTTCAGCGTTTGCGCTGAGAACGGGTCTGCTTACGCGGCTGCTGGCGGGCCACCTTGTTGGGCGAGGACCCGGCAGCCGGGGTCTCCGCCACCGGTTCGACGGCCAGCGCCGGCACCTGGTCCTTGCCGTGGGCCTTGCGCCGAGCCTCCCACGCTTCGTAGGCCGGAGTGCCGGGAGCGGGGTTACGACGAATCACATAGAACTGCTGGCCCATCGTCCACAGGTTCGAGGTGAACCAGTAGATCAGCACGCCGACCGGGAAGTTGATGCCGCCGATGGCGAAGATCAGCGGGAAGAGGTAGAGCATGATCTTCTGCTGTTGCGCGAACGGCCCGGTCAGCGCCTCGGGCGGCATGTTCTTCCGCATCAGCTGGAGCTGGGTGATGAACAGCGTGATCGTCATCGCAATGATCAGGAAGAGCGTGACCAGGTGCACGCTGGTGATGCCGTTGGCGAACCCGACCTTCATGAAGGTGTCGGAGAGCCGCGCGCCGAAGATCGTCGCCTGGTTCAGCGAATCCAGCAGCTCGGGATGGATCTCCAGCCAGTGACCGCGGGCGATGCCGTTGGCCGCGCCGTCGAGTACCCGGAACAGCGCGAGGAAGATCGGCGTCTGCAGCAACAGCGGCAGGCAGGAGGCCAACGGGTTGGCGTTGTTCTCCTTGTACAGCTTCATGGTCTCTTGGCCGAGCTTCTCCCGGTCGTGACCGTACTTCTTCTGCAGCTCGCGCACCTTGGGCTGCAGCAGCTGCATGGACCGGGAGGACTTGATCTGCTTGACGAAGAGCGGGATCAGCGCGATCCGGATGACCACGGTCAACGACACGATCGACAGCGCCCAGGTCCAGCCGCTGTCCGGGCCGAAGACCGGCGACCACACCTTGTGGAAGAACACCAGGAGGCCCGACACCACCCAGTAGAGCGGCTGCATGATCGTGCTGCCGAACTTGACGATGGAGTCCCAGATCCCCATCGGAAGGTCAGCATCGGAATGAAAAACATCAGTTCACACCTCGTTGCGGCACCATGACGGTGTCATACTGCGCAGTCCCAGCGGACCCCAGTGTGCAGCCGCGTGCGAGCGCCTGTTCCCGCATTTCCTCATCGAATTCAGGGGTCCCGGTACGGGGTCGTACCCAGCCGGACGCCCAGGGGTGGCAGCGGAGCAGTCGACGGGCCGCCAACCAACTGCCCTTGGCGGCGCCGTGCACCGACACCGCCCGCAGCGCGTACGCCGAGCAGCTCGGGTAGTAGCGGCAGACGTTGCCGTAAAGCGGGCTGATCACCAGCCGGTACACCTTCAGCAGGCCGATCAGCAGGTACTTCATCGCGCCACCGCCGGCTGGGCGGTCAGCCGGTGCAGTCGCGCGCGGCCACGCCTGTCGAGATCGGTGACCAGATCGTCGCCGGCCGTCGCAGCCTCGGGGAGTGCGCGGATCACGAGGTCGACATCCGGCGCGGGGTCGACGGCAGCTCGCTGGGCGGCGAGATGGCGCAGCCGGCGCTTCACCCGGTTGCGGATCACCGCGTTGCCCACCGGTCGGCCGACGATGAAGCCGACGCGCACGCCACTACCGCTCGGCGGACCGTCCCGCGTAGACGACGACGCTGGGGCTGCCTGCTCGTACGCCCCGCTTCGTCACCCGCCGGAAATCCTCCGAGCTGCGCATCCTGTGCTGTCGCGGCAACACCGTCGTCGGTGAACGACTCGATCAGGCCGACAGCTCGGCGCGACCCTTGCGCCGGCGGGCAGCGAGGATGGCGCGACCAGCGCGGGTCCTCATCCGCAGGCGGAAGCCATGGGTGCGGCTGCGGCGCCGGTTACTAGGCTGGAAAGTGCGCTTGCTCACGGGAAAACTCCCACATCTTCAGTGGCTGACATCGACATAAACTCGTGTCCGCCACACCGGCATCGGTGAAGGCTTGCGGGCAGCGGACAACGGTCGCTGTGGACAGCGACCTCCTAACGGTACGGGGGCGTGCCAAGCCGGTCAAACCAGCCGCGCCGAGACAAGCCGACCCGACGAGCGGTGTCCAGTCGACACGCGGACGGAGCAGCGAAAATCCTCCAACGGGTTGCATGCAGTCCCTGCGGTTGCTAGCGTCGCCGCTTCGCGTCAACTCTTCAAATCAGCCCGCCGGACACCTCATGGCCACACCGGCCATGGAGCTCCGACGACGTTGTCCGCACCGTTGTGCACAGTCTGTGGACAAGAGTGTGGAGCGAGCGGATGCTTAGACCTAACTACGGACGACGCCACACCGCACCAAGCCACGATCCAGACTCATCTATTCGTGCTTCCTCCATCGGTCGGCGCACACGGACTTGCAGCGGAGAACCAGTGAGCGAACCCTCTGAGAGCGCGGCTGAGTCCATCCACCTCGCCTGGCAGCACCTCGACGCCGCCGCGCCCCCAGAGCTTCGACGCTGGCTGCAGACCGGCAAGCCGGTCGCCCTGCACGAGGATCTGCTGATGATCGCCGTGCCCAACAACTTCACCCGCAACCAACTGGAAATCCGGTTCCGGAGCGATATCGAAGCCGCGCTCAGTGCCTACTTCAAGCGATCCGTGCAGTTGGCGGTCAAAGTCGACGAGTCGCTGAGCAGCGATCTCGAGCAGCCCGATCAGCAGCAGCAGTACGGCGACGACTTCGGTGGCTTTGCGCCCGGTGGGCTCGGGGGGTCCGGAATGGACGGCTCCGGACTGGACGGCCGGCCGCGCTACGAGGACGGATCGAGATTCGACGGGCCGCAGCGATTCGATGCCGGCCAGCATTACGACGAACCGCGGGACCGCTACCTGAACGACGACGGTCGCGGCGGATTCGGATCGGGAGAATTCCCGCCTCCGGACGGCCCGCGTACCGGACCCGAGCCCGGGTCGCGACCCGACTTCGGCGGCGGAGGTGACCGGGAGGGCTATCGGTCGCGGCGCGAGGTCGACGCTCGACTGAATCCCAAGTACTCCTTCGAGACCTTCGTCATCGGTAGCTCGAACCGGTTCGCCCACGCCGCCGCGATCGCCGTCGCGGAGAACCCGGGCAAGTCGTACAACCCGCTGACCATCTACGGCGATTCCGGGCTTGGGCAAGACCCACCTGTTGCACGCGTTCGGGCATTACGTCCGCAGCTATTTCGACCGGGTCCGGGTCCGCTACGTGTCGACCGAGGAACTCACCAACGACTTCATCAACTCGATCAGCCAGAACAAGGGCGCGGAATTCCGCCGGCGCTACCGAGAGATCGACGTGCTGCTGATCGACGACATCCAGTTCCTGGAGGGCAAGGAACAGACGCAGGAAGAGTTCTTCCATACCTTCAACACGCTGCACAACGCGCAGAAGCAGATCGTGATGACCTCCGATCGGCCACCGAAACTGCTGGAGAACCTCGAACCGCGCCTCCGCAGCCGGTTCGGCTGGGGACTGATCACCGACGTCCAGCCGCCCGACCTCGAGACGCGGATCGCCATCCTGCGCAAGAAGGCCGCCCAGGAACGGCTGGTCGCCGGACCTGAGGTGCTGGAGTTCATCGCCAGCCGGATCCAGACCAACATCCGCGAGCTCGAGGGCGCCCTGATCCGGGTCACCGCCTTCGCCAGCCTCAATCGGCAACAGGTCGACCTGGCGCTCGCCGAGATCGTGCTGAAGGACCTGATCCCCGAGGGCGGCGAGGCCCAGATCACCACCGGGATGATCATGGCCCAGACGGCGTCGTACTTCGACATCACCATCGACGACCTCTGCGGGCAGAGCCGCACCCACGTGCTGGTCACCGCGCGGCAGATCGCCATGTATCTGTGTCGCGAGCTCACCGACCTGTCGCTGCCCAAGATCGGCCAGCAGTTCGGCGGCCGGGACCACACCACGGTGATGCACGCCGACCGGAAGATCCGCACCCTGATGGGGGAGCGGCGCAGCGTCTTCAACCAGGTCACCGAGCTGACCAACCGGATCAAGCAGCAGGCCACCGGCCGCTATTGGCGCTAAGTAAACGGCCGGTTACGACGCCTGCACACATGGGGACAAGGCTGTGGACAACTGTGGATCTGTCCACCGTCCGTGGGGATCGGCCGGGGACGGCGCAGACCGGCCCGCTAGCGTGTCCCAAAATCCTCCCCGTGTAGTTTCAGGATCTCCACAGCTCCGCCCCCAGCCTGCAGATGGCGTCTGACCGGGGCGAATGGCAGCTATCCACCGGATCCACAGCAGCTACTACTAAGACGATGAGATACATAAGGTGAAGAGGGTCTAAGTCTGAGCGCCCGCTCGCTGTGCACACTCGAGCATCGAGGAGGATCTATGAGCTTTCTGCGCAAGCTGTTCGGTCGCGAGGAAGAGGTCGTCGAGGACGTACCGATCAAGCTCGACGTCGAAGGCCGGCGGCAGCAGCTGCAGCGGCTCGAGCAGGCGCTCGATGCCCTCGCCACCGAGATGCGGGCCGAGCAGAGCATGGACAATCCGGGCTGGCGGGCCCGGGTCAACGAGTACAGCCGGCTGGCCGGGGACGCGGGGGACCAGCGTCGGGCGCCGACCCGGGAAGGAATTCTGGACCTGGTCTTCGAGGTTCGCCCGGTTTTCAGCGGCGAGGTCCCAGCCGGGATGGAGCCGCTCGTCCCGTTGCAGGCCGAGGTGCTGGCGGCCGCCGAAGCACTGCGCGAAGTGCTGCCCGGCGAGAAAGCCTGAGCCCGTCATTGCGCGAGTGACTAGCGCGATGAGGGGGAAGGGGTGACAGTATGATCGCCCGGGCTGCTACCAGCGTAGGAACTGACCCGGCAGTGGTCGTAAGGAGCCAGCGTGAAGATTCGCCTCGAACGTGACGTCTTGGCCGAGGCCGTGCAGTGGGCTGCCCGCAGCCTGCCGGTTCGTCCGAGCGTGCCGATCCTGGCCGGTCTGCTGGTCCGGGCTGACGCGGCCGGGGTGACGTTCTCCAGCTTCGACTACGAGACGTCCGCGCAGATCACCGTCAAGGCGACCGTGACCGACGAGGGCCAGGCGCTGATCTCCGGCCGGTTGCTGGCCGAGATCTCCCGCAGCCTGCCCGCCAAGCCGGTCGACATCACCGCCGACGACTCCAGGATGGAACTGGTCTGCGGCAGCGCCCGGTTCACGCTGCAGACGCTGCCGGTGGCGGACTATCCGTCGCTTCCGGCCATGCCGGAATCGACCGGATCGGTGCCGAGCGCCAGTTCGCCCAGGCGGTCTCCCAGGTGGTGGTGGCCGCCGGCCGCGACGAACTGCTGCCGGTGTTCACCGGCGTACGGGTGGAGATCGAGGGCGACGTCGATCTCGCTGCTGGCCACCGATCGCTATCGGATGGCGCTCAAGGAACTGACCTGGAACCCCGGCTCCACCCAGATCTCGGCGACCGCGCTGGTGCCGGCCAAGGTGCTGAACGACACGTCCCGGTCGATGACCGCGGGCGAGGAGGTCACCCTGAGCCTGGCCCACGGCGGTTCCGGGGACGGCATCATCGGCTTCGAGGGTCACGGCGCGGCGGGGGAGCGGCAGACCACCACCCGGCTGCTGGACGGGGAGTTCCCCAAGGTCCGGCACATCATGAACACCGCCGCCACGATGAACGTCCGGGTGAACACCGCCGATTGCATCGCGGCCGCCAAGCGGGTGGCCCTGGTCGCCGAGCGCAACACCTCGTTGCGGATGCTGATCGGCGACGGCGTGATCACCCTCGAGGCGGCGACCGGTGACCAGGCGCAGGCATCGGAGGCGATCGAGGCGACGGTCGAGCAGCCGGGCGGCGGAGATCTGGCGGTGACCGCGGCCGGCTTCAATCCGAGTTATCTGCTGGACGCGCTGGGCGTGTTCGACACCCCGTACGTGAACTTCGGCTTCACTGCGCCGAGCAAGCCCTGCCAGTTGACCGGGCTGGCCGAGCTCGACGGTGAGCCGTTGACCGACTATCGCCACGTGATCATGCTGATGCGGCTGCCGACGTAGGCCCGGCGAAGAGTGACCCCCCGGATGGCCCGCGGGCGGGTGCGATAGAAAGTTCGTGGTCACGCCCCTCGGGGCGATCGCCTCTTCTGTCCACGCAATTCCAGAGCGTTTCAGGAAGGACCCTCGGATGGATATCGGACTCATCGGCCTGGGCAAGATGGGCGGCAACATGCGGACCCGGATCCGCAAGGCCGGCCATACCGTCGTCGGCTACGACACCAATGCCGAGATATCGGACTCGGCCAGTCTCGAGGACATGGTCTCCCAGCTGACCGGCTCACCCAAGGTCGTCTGGATCATGGTGCCGGTGCAGTTCATCGACAACGTGCTCGACGATCTGGTCCCGCACCTCTCCGAGGGCGACATCGTGATCGACGGTGGCAACACCAAGTGGGACGGCGATCAGCCGCGGGCGGACCGGCTGGCCGAGAAGGGCATCCACTTCATCGACTGTGGTGTGTCCGGTGGCGTCTGGGGTCTGGAGAACGGCTACGCGCTGATGTGCGGCGGCGACGAGGCCGACGTCGCCGCGGTGATGCCGATCTTCGAGGCGTTGAAGCCCGAGGGCGAGTTCGGCTTCGTGCACGCCGGCGATCACGGCGCCGGGCACTTCGCCAAGATGGTCCACAACGGCATGGAGTACGCGATCATGCAGGCGTACGCCGAGGGCTGGGAACTGATGGAGAAGGTCGACATCGTCAAGAACGTTCCCGGCGACGTTCAAGTCCTGGCGCGAGGGCACGGTCATCCGCTCCTGGCTGCTGGACCTGATCGTCCGGGCGCTGGACGACGATCCCGACCTGTCCGCGATCCGCGGCTACGCCGAGGACTCCGGCGAGGGCCGCTGGACGGTGGACGCGGCGATCGACAACGCGGTCCCGGTGCCGGCGCTGACCGCGGCGCTGTTCGCCCGGTTCGTGTCCCGGCAGAACGAGTCGCCGGCGATGAAGATGGTCGCGGCGATGCGCAACCAGTTCGGCGGTCACGCGGTGCAGACCGACAGCCCGTCGCTCGACGAGATCTGAGCGGCCGCGGTACGCAAGTTTCTTGGCGCGGTGTTTCCGCGGATCCGGTGGGAAACCGACGGAGGATGGCGCCATAGGACTGGGTCGTCGAGCGGAGCAAAGGTGTACGTCGACTTTCTGCAGTTGGCCGATTTCCGGTCGTACGCGGGCGTCGACGTGCCGCTCGGGCCCGGGTGTCCACCTTCCTCGGGGCCAACGGGCAGGGCAAGACGAACCTGGTCGAAGCCATCGAGTACCTCTCGACAATGAGTTCGCACCGGGTGGCCTCCGAGGTGCCCCTGGTCCGATCCGGTGCCGAGCGGGCCGTGGTCCGAGCCCGGGTGCAGGCCGGGATCGACGACCCCCGGCAGCTCCAGCTGGAGATCGAGATCAGCCCGGGCAAGGCCAACCGGGCCAAGCTCAACCGGTCGCCGCTGCGCCGGGCCCGCGAGATCGTCGGCGTCCTCCGCACCGTCGTCTTCTCCCCCGAAGACCTGGCCATCGTCAAGGGCGACCCGAGCGAGCGGCGGCGGTTCATCGACGAGCTGATCACCTCCCGCTGGCCGCGACTGGCCGGAGTCCGCGCGGACTACGACCGGGTGCTGCGGCAGCGCAACACCCTGCTCAAGTCGCTCAGCGGGCGGTCCCGGAGCGGTCCGCCGTCGGGTGGTGATGCCGGCTCGACCCTCGACGTCTGGGACAGCCATCTGGCCCGGGCCGGCGCCGAGCTGCTCGAGGCGCGACTGCTCACCTTGTCCGACCTGGCGCCGCACGTGGCCAAGGCGTACGCCGACATCGCGCCGGTCAACAACGACGCCACGGCGGAGTACAAGGCATCGATCCCGCTCGGCGATCAGACCGGACGTCGGCGAGCTCGCCGGCCTGCTGCTCGCCGCGATGACCGAGCGGCGATCGGAGGAGATCCAGCGCGGCCTCTCGCTGGTCGGTCCGCACCGCGACGACATCACCCTCTCGCTGGGCCTGCTGCCGGCCAAGGGCTACGCAAGCCACGGCGAGTCGTGGTCGCTCGCGCTGGCCCTGAGACTCGGCAGCTTCCATCTGCTGCGGGCCGACGGGGTCGAGCCGGTGCTGATCCTGGATGACGTGTTCGCCGAGCTCGACAGCACCCGGCGGACCCGGCTGGCCGCCGGCGTCCAGAGCGGCGAGCAGGTGCTGGTCACCGCGGCCGTCGGCGCCGACGTCCCCGAGATGCTCCGCGGCCGCCGGTTCACAGTCACCCTCGGCGCGGTGAATCCCGATGACTGACCAGGGCCCCCCGACGAGCTCGGGCGAGGAGGAGAAGCACGACCCGACCGGGCTCGGCCTGGCGCAGTCCATCGCCCGCTCGATCGGTGCCAGGGCCGGCGCCGCCGCCGCGGTGCCCGCCGGGAGCAGGTCGATCCGCAGTCGTCCGGTGCTCGGCCGGACGCCCGGGACCCGCAGTTGCTGTCCGATGCCGTCGAGCGGCTGGTCGAGAGCAAGGGCTGGGTCACCGACATCAACGTGCACACCCTGCTGGCCCGCTGGGCCCTGCTGGTCGGTCCGGTCAACGCCGGACACTCCAAGCCTGAGGCGTACGAGGACAGCGTGCTGACCGTTCGCACCGACTCGTCGGCCTGGGCCACCCAGTTCCGGATGATGGCGCCGCAACTGGTCGCCATGCTCAACGAGCAACTCGGCGACGGCACCATCACCAAGATCAAGATCGTCGGTCCGGACGCCCCCTCCTGGAAGAAGGGCCGGCTGCTCGGTCCGTGACGGCCGCGGCCCGCGCGACACCTACGGCTGAGCCGCCCCAGCGACGTCCCGGCGAGTGCCGCGAGGCCATTCGTCGGGGGGCGGGTTCGTCTGGCACTTCGACGCCGGCTCAGTGTGGGCAGCCCAGGGTGCTGGGCTCGGTTATGTCCGTTTCGCACCCGGTGGGCGGAAATGGTGGCCTTGAGCCCAATTCGGTTCGCGATCGGGCTGCGCGCCGCGAGGCGCCTTCGACGGGAGTGGTCGCGTACCGGGAGTCCCGAAGCGACCCACAATGCGCCAGATCGGCCGTCCAGCGGCAATCAGGACCAGTTTTGTGTTCCCAGGGCCGCTCCGCTGACGGATTTGTCGGCGTCACACGCTAAACTGGACACCTACACAATCGATCCACGAGCAACCCCAGGCTGCCGCCTCCCTCGCCGTCATCGCGACGGTCAGGTCCGGGCGGCGCCCGTGTGACAGGAGCCCGAGCCGGTGCCCTCAACGCCCGACCTAATCGACAGCCCCGACGAAACCAGCAACGAGGAAGACGCCGCTCAGATCAACATCACCGAGGAGGAGCTCGCCGCCGCCGCCGGCGACCTGGACAAGATCCGCTCCTCCGCGGTATCGCCGGGAAACTACGACTCCGAGTCGATCACCGTGCTCGAGGGTCTGGACGCGGTCCGCAAGCGTCCCGGGCATGTACATCGGCTCCACCGGTGAGCGCGGCCTGCACCATCTGGTCCAGGAAGTCGTCGACAACTCCGTCGACGAGGCGCTGGCCGGCTACTGCGACACGATCTTGGTGCAGATCCTGGCCGACGGCGGCATCCGGGTCACCGACAACGGCCGCGGCATCCCGGTCAAGGAGCACCCGAAGGAGAAGATCCCCGCCGTCACCCTGGCGCTGACGGTGCTGCACGCCGGTGGCAAGTTCGGCGACGGCGGCTACAAGGTGTCGGGCGGTCTGCACGGCGTCGGCGTCTCCGTGGTGAACGCGCTGTCCGAGCGGCTCAAGGTCGAGGTCAAGCGCGACGGGTACCGCTGGAGCCAGGACTTCATCCTCGGCGACCCGGTCGCCCCACTGGAGCGGCTCGAGGAGAGCGACGAGACGGGCACCGACATCACCTTCTATGCCAGCCACGAGATCTTCGAGACCACGGTGTACTCCTACGACACGCTGGCCGCGCGCTTCCGGGAGATGGCCTTCCTCAACAAGGGTCTGACCATCACCATCGTCGACGAGCGGCCCGACCGCAAGGACGGCGAGGGCAACGCGACACCGACACGTTCCGCTACGACGACGGCTTGATCGACTACGTCAAGTATTTGACCGGGAGCAAGGAGACCGTGCACAGCTCGGTCATCGCGGTCGAGGCCGAGCGGCCCGACAGCGGGATCAGCGTCGAGGTCGCGATGCAGTGGAACATGTCGTACACGGAGTCGGTGCACACCTTCGCCAACACCATCAACACCCACGAGGGCGGCACCCACGAGGAGGGCTTCCGATCGGCGCTCACCTACACCGCGAACGTGTGGGGCCAGACCTGGGGCATGATCAAGAAGACTGAGGATCGGTTGTCAGGCGACGACATCCGGGAGGGGCTCACCGCGATCGTCTCGGTGAAGCTGGCCGAGCCGCAGTTCGAGGGTCAGACCAAGACCAAGCTGGGCAACACCGAAGCGCGGTCCTTCGTGCAGCAGGTGGTCAACGCCAAGCTGGGGGATTGGTTCGAGCAGAATCCCGGTGAGGGCAAGATGATCATCCGCAAGGGTCAGGCGGCGGCGATCGCCCGGCTGGCGGCCCGCAAGGCCAAGGAGGCGGCCCGCAATCGCAAGGGGCTGCTCGGCGGCGGCGGGCTGCCCGGCAAGCTGAGCGACTGCCAGTCGACCAACCCGGAGGAGTGCGAGGTCTTCATCGTCGAGGGTGACTCGGCGGGTGGTTCGGCCAAGGGCGGGCGCAATCCGCGGGTCCAGGCGATCCTGCCGATCCGCGGAAAGATCTTGAACGTGGAGAAGGCGCGAATCGACCGGATCCTCCAGAATCAAGAGGTCCAGGCGATCATCTCCGCGCTCGGCACCGGCGTCCACGAGGACTTCGACATCGCCAAGCTGCGCTATCACAAGATCGTCATGATGGCCGACGCGGACGTGGACGGCGCCCACATCCGGACGCTGCTGCTGACCTTGATGTTCCGCTTCATGAAGCAGTTGATCGAGGCCGGGCACGTGTACCTGGCCCAGCCGCCGCTGTTCAAGATCAGCTGGAGCAATGCCCCGGCCGAACTGGCCTACAACGACGCCGAGCGCGACGCCCTGCTGCGGATCGGCGCTGAGGACGGCAAGCGACTGCCCAGGGAGAACGCGATCCAGCGTTACAAGGGTCTCGGTGAGATGAACCCCGACCAGCTCTGGGCCACCACCATGGATCCGGACCGGCGGATCCTGCTCCAGGTCACCCTGGAGGACGCCGCCCGGGCCGACGAGATGTTCTCGATCCTGATGGGCGAGGACGTCGAGCAGCGGCGCATCTTCATCCAGCGCAACGCCAAAGACGTCCGCTTTCTCGATATCTAGCCCACCGACTTGTCAGATCCTCAGCTCGCCAGAGCGCGCTGAGTTATCTGACAAGTCGGCAGAATGAGAGCCCGATTCCATGACTGAAACCCCTCCGGAAAGGACCACCGACCGCCGGGAGCCGGTGGATCTGCAGGACGAGATCCAGAAGTCCTACCTCGACTACGCGATGAGCGTGATCGTCGGCCGCGCGCTGCCGGATGTCCGCGACGGGCTCAAGCCGGTGCATCGACGGATCATCTACGGCATGTTCGACGGCGGCTACCGCCCCGACCGGGGTTGGAACAAGTGCGCCCGCGTCGTCGGCGAGGTCATGGGCATGTACCACCCGCACGGCGACAGCGCGATCTACGACACCCTGGTACGCCTCGCGCAGCCGTGGGTGATGCGCTATCCGCTGGTCTCCGGACAGGGGAACTTCGGTTCCGCCGGCAACGACCGCGCGGCGGCGATGCGCTACACCGAGTGCAAGATGGCGCCGCTGGCCATGGAGATGGTTCGCGACATCACCGAGAGCACGGTCGATTTCAAGCCGAACTACGACGGCAAGGAGTCCGAGCCGGTCGTGCTGCCGTCCCGCTTTCCCAACCTGCTGGTGAACGGCTCGACCGGCATTGCGGTCGGCATGGCCACCAACATCCCGACCCACAACCTGCGCGAGGTCGCCTCCGCGGTGCAGTGGTTGCTGGAGAACCCGAACGCGACGCCTGAGGAACTGCTCGAGGCCGCCATCGAACGGGTCAAGGGCCCCGACTTCCCCAACGGCGCGCTGATCGTCGGCCGCCGCGGCATCGACGACGCCTACCGGACGGGTCGCGGCTCGGTGATCATGCGGGCCATCGTCAACATCGAGGAAGACAAGAACGGCCGCACGTTGCTGGTCGTCAACGAGTTGCCGCACATGGTCAACCCGGACAATCTGGCCCAGAAGATCGCCGACCTGGTCAACACGGGCAAGCTGACCGGCATCTCCGACATCCGTGACGACACGTCCGCCCGGACCGGGCAGCGGCTGGTCATCGTGCTCAAGCGGGACGCACAGCCGCGGGTGGTGCTGAACAACCTCTACAAGCACACCCAGCTGCAGGACACCTTCGGCTGCAACATGCTGGCCCTGGTCGACGACGTGCCGCGTACGCTCCGGCTCGATCAGTTCATCTCCTACTGGGTCGCCCACCAGATCGAGGTCATCCAGCGGCGCACCCAGCACCGGCTCGACCAGGCCGAACGCGACGCCCACATCTATCGCGGGCTGGTCAAGGCGCTCGACGCGCTGGACGAGGTGATCGCCCTGATCCGCCGCAGCCCGAGCACCGAAGAAGCCCGGGACGGGCTGATCCAGCTGCTGGAGATCGACGAGGTGCAGGCCAACGCGATCCTCGACATGCAGCTGCGGCGGCTCGCGGCCCTGGAGCGGCAGCGGATCATCGACCGGCTGGCCGCCATCGAGACGGTGATCGCCGACCTGATGGACATCCTGGCCCGACCCGAGCGGCAGCGAAGCATCGTCAGCGAGGAACTCGCCGAGATCGTGGCCAAGTACGGCGACGAGCGGCGGACCGAGATCATCGCCGCGGACGGTGACCTGTCCAACGAGGACCTCATCCCCGACTCGGACGTGGTGGTGACCATCACCCGCGGCGGGTACGCGAAGCGGACCAACACTGATCTCTACCGGGTGCAGAAGCGGGGCGGCAAGGGCGTACGCGGTGCGGCGCTGCGCACCGACGACGAAGTCGACCACCTGTTCGCGACCACCAACCACCACTGGATCCTGTTCTTCACCAACAAGGGGCGGGTCTATCGGGCCAAGGTCTGGCAGCTGCCGGAGGCCGGCCGGGACGCCAAGGGCGGCCACGTCGCCGGTCTGCTGTCCTTTCTGCCCGACGAGGAGATCGCCCAGGTGCTGGCGATCCGGGACTACCAGGCGGCGGCGTACCTGCTGCTGGCCACCAAGCGCGGCCTGGTCAAGAAGTCGCCGCTGCCGCTCTACGACTCGCCGCGGCAGGCCGGGATCATCGCGGTCAACTTCCGCGACGACGACGACGAACTGATCGGCGCCGAGCTGTGCGCGGCGACCGACGAGGTGCTGCTGATCTCGAAGAAGGGACAGTCGATCCGGTTCCCGGCCGACGACGAGGAGTTGCGGCCGATGGGCCGGGCGACCTCCGGGGTGACCGGGATGAAGTTCCGCAACGGTGACGAGTTGCTGTCGATGTCGGTGATCGAAGCCGGATCGGCCGAGGACGAGCGGTATGTCTTCACCGTCACCGACGGCGGATTCGGAAAGCGAACAGCGGTGTCGGAGTATCGCCAGCAGGGCCGCGGCGGGCTCGGGATCAAGGCCATGAAACTCAACGAGGATCGCGGCTCTTTGGTCGGAGGGCTGATCGTGACCGACAATGATGAGGTGATCGCGATCAAGGCGAGCGGTCAGATCACTCGCAGCGCTGTCAGCGAGGTTCCGGTCAAGGGACGTGACACGATGGGAGTGAAGTTCGTCGGGGTAGGGGACAGCGACTCGGTCGTCGTCATCGCGCTCAATCCCGAGACAACTGCAGAAGCGGCAGTACTTGCCGAAGAGGCTCCGTCTGATGCAGCAGAGGAGTCTGGGACAGAGAGCATCTCCGAACCCGTCGGCGTAGAGCCGGTCGATGAGGAGGTCCGGGAGGACGACAGTGAGTGAACCGACGCGGGGCAACAAAGGCACCGGTCAGGCGCCGGATCAGAGCAAGGGCGTGACCGGCGCGGACGGCGCTTCGGCGAACGGGCAGCAGAACGGTCGTCCGGACTTCGTCGACGGGGGCAGTCGACCGCACGGACGGCGGCCGCCGCGGCGCGTGAGAAGGCGGCCAAGAAGCCCGCTCCGAAGGCCGCTCCGCAGGGCGGTGGGCTCACTCCGCGACCGCAGCCGCCGGTGAGCTCCGGCAATCAGGCCCCGACGGCGCGGCCTCAGACACCCACGAACAGCAGCCCCAACCCGAACAATTCGAATAACCGACCTACGCCCGATTCTCAAGGCTCCGGTCCGGCGGCCCATTGGGCTCCCAAGGGCCAGCGTCGTCCGGGAACTCCCGCGCAGTCGTGGACCCGTCCCGCGCCCGCTGTCCAGCCCGGACCTCCCGTACCGGTCTGGGACCCGCCGCCACCGGCCCAACCGAAGCAGTCGTTGCGTGACCGGCTCGGACTTCGTAAGCGGACCGACGCCAAGGCTGAACCCGACGTCAAGACCGGTGCGACAGCGTCACCCGAGGCCCCAACGGTGAAGGCGGAGCCGGCGCCGGACGGCAAATCGTCTCGCATCGGGCGCGACCAAAGCGCCCACTGCTCAGAAGGCTCCTGGTGCGCCGTCGCCCAGCGGCCCAACAGGCCGCACGGCCGATCAACCGGGTCAGCGCGACCAACGTCCCGGTGGATCGGTCAAGCCGGCCGTGGCTGCTGGAGCGGCCGCCGCGGCTGGTGTTGCGGCCGCAACCGCCTCGACCGCGCGAACCGTCTCCGGCACTGCACCGACTGCTCCGGACAAGGCCGCGACTGGTCCGCGCCAGACGCCCGCCGCTCCCCAGGCGCGTACCGCGGCTCCGACTGCTCCAGCCGGCCCGGCCGTACGCCAACCGGTCCCGAACACGCCCCGCCCCACCGTCGGGGCGGGTCAGCCCGACCCAGCCGGGCTCCCCGCAGGACGACGGTCCGCGGACTCAGCCGCTGCCGACGATCGCACCCCCCCAGGGACCAAGCCCGAGACAGTGCCGGCCAACAAGGCGAAGGTCGGCGTCGCCCGGCGGACCCGAAAGGCCCGGCTGCGCCTGTCGCGACTCGACCCGTGGTCGGTGATGAAGACCTCGTTCCTGTTCTCGATCGCGGCCGGCATCATGCTGGTGGTCGCCGTGTACTCGGTCTGGACCGTGCTGAGCACGTCGCAGCTCTTCGACTCGGTCAACGAGATCGTGAAGAGCGTCGTGTCCACGCCCGGTGACACCACACCGTTCCGGATCCAGGAGTACGTGAACACCCAGAAGGTGATGGGTGTCGCCGCCCTGATCGCCTGCGTCGATGTGGTGATCTTCACCGCCCTGGCCACCCTGGGCTCGTTCCTCTACAACCTGGCCGCCACCATGCTCGGCGGCCTGGAGATCACCCTCGCCGAGGACTAGCGCCGCGTCGCGTGAGCGTGTCGAAGGTCGCGCCTCGAACTGATTTGAGGCGGGCCCGGCGCATCAGATAGCCTTACCGATCGTGCCTTCGTGGCACTCCGCCTCGCGCGGGCCTATAGCTCAGTCGGTTAGAGCGCTGCCCTGATAAGGCAGAGGTCAGTGGTTCAAGTCCACTTAGGCCCACCAAACTGCCGCTGACTAGGCGTTTTGCACACAAAGTCAGCGACCTTGTCTTCCTCGGCACCTCTCGATGAACCACCATTGTAATGTAAGTACATGGCTCTGACCAGGGCCTTCGTATTCCAGATGACCTCTGCCCCTCCAAGGCAGTGTGCGTGCTTAGCCGGGTGATGAGGATGCCTGTGACCAGGCGTTTCGTAGACGATCAAGGAGATGTCACCGGTTCGGGCACACCAGGGACTCAGGCGATTCATCGAGGACCGGCGCCTGCCGACCTCGTTCTCCCTCCAGAACCTCGGCTGATAATCAGTCACAGGGTTGCATCAGGGCCAGGAGGGGCTGGCCGAGCGCAGGTGTGCTCCGTCCCGAACAGGTGCCTCATCTGCCCGGCCGTCACGCTGCCGGTGGCGTACGACGCCGTCGAGCCCGGTGAGCCCAGAGCCGATCCAAACGACCCGGTCGTCGTGGGCCGGCGGCCCCGGCCCGGCCGCTTTGCTGCGTCGCTTGTCGAAGACGCTCCACCAGCCTTTGGCCGGGCACAGCCGAAACACCCGCGGTCACATCCTGGGTGCCAGGCGTCTCCGGCTTCATCCGCCAGCAGCCGATACCCATACTCGGGGTCTGCCTGGTGGGCGTCGAACAAGGCCTTCGCGAGGTACGTCCTCCACCAGCTCCCGCCGGCCGACCCGCTGAGCGAGCCAGCGGTAGCCCTGCTTCTCGACGCGGAATGCGTCGCCGTCAGCCGTCCTACCGCCGCCCGACCCGGCCGGACTCGACCTTCTGTCCGGTCGTGTGCTCGAGAACCGTCTTGCAGAGGCGATACGTCACCAGCGCGGCTTCGCGTACCAAGTCGACAGCGAGGGATGGCCCCTTCCAAGCCGCGGCACGGCCCTCACCGTCTGGGCTGAGCCCGGCCCAGGCAAGACGACCGCCGCCTCCGAGGTGATGGTCAACTGCATGAGCCACGTGCTGGCACAGGGGCCCTCCACCGAGGAGCTGGACACGGCCCGGGAGCAGGTGCGGGCGAGAGCGTCAGGTCGGGAAGGGCTGATCGGCGTGACCGTGAACACACACTCGACATGCTCTTCTTCGATTCACCGGACACCCCGTTGGAGCTCGATCTCCTCGACGGCGTCACCGTGGACATGGTCAGCTCCTACTTGCAAACCCTCGCGACCGACGTGCTGTATCTCCTAGGTGAGGACGCGGAACCGGTGGCACCGCCGCGGAGAACTGCCGGTCCGGGATCTCGAGCCGCTCCAACCGGCGCTCCCCGCCGGCGGCACCGTGTACCGGCCGCCGTTGGCCGCCCGTGTGATCAGCAATGAGGCCCGGACCGTCAGATTGGTCACCACCGACGAAGCGCTCTGGCTCCAGTCGGTCCCGACGTCACCAGGGTCCGGTGGGCCGACGCCGCTGGCCGGCTCGACAACCGCGACGACGAGATCAGCATCCTCTACTCCCTCGACGGCACAGCGATCCCCGTCGACAAGCGCCTGAGTGGAACTAAGCGAGCCCTGGCCGAATCCGCCGCCAGGTACCGCGCTCGCTCCGGTACGTCAACGAACCCGAGCACCAAGACGCGTTGATAGCCGGCGATCGAATCAGCCGCACCAGGTGCGCTGCGCTCTGGCAGTGACGATGGATCACATAGCTCCGCAAGTCGACCCTCGTGCGGGACGTACGGCAGTAGCCGACCCTTGTCTGGGGCCCCGGCGTAGCCGACGTGCTAGCGGTAGAGCCGCGTCGCTGGAGAGAGCAGAGCCGGAGCGCCACCGAAACCGTCGAGACTTCCGTTCGAACTGACTAGGATCCTGCGAGGATCGTTCCGGGCCGAGTGTCACGAGAGGGTGTGGAGTTGCCAGCCAACGCGAGTGGAGCGACGGTCAGCCAGGCCAACGCGATCGCCGCTTGGACCGTCGTCGCTCGTGACCTCCTGTTGATGACTGCTCGCCGGTATCACGCGGTCATCACCTACAAGGAACTGGCAGCCGAGGTCCAGGAGGCGTCGGGCATTCATACGACCCAACGACTCGACTACTGGATAGGCCGTCGTACTCGAGAACGTGGCGATCGAGGCGGCCCTGAAAGGCGAACCGCCGATCACCGCCCTTTGTGTACATCAGGACGGCACTATCGGACCCGGCTACGCCCGAGCTCCCAAATCTGTTGAGGCTGAGTCAACCGCCGACGTCGACCAACTGGCCGCCGAACATCGACTCCTTTGCTATCGCGCGTACGCACAGGATCTGCCGAGCGATGGCGGCATCGCCGCCCTGACGCCGCAGGTGGAGGCCAGCAGAGCTCGTGCGCGGAAGGCCGAGACCGTGACCCGTCCCGTGTGTCCAGTTCATTTTGTCGAGCTGTCATCGACCGGTGTGTGTGGCTCCGGCGAGTGAGTGTGATCACAGACGGTGCGGGTGCCCGCCGCTGCCGCCAGATCTCGTCGAGCTTGATGGCCGGCGGCCCGCTTCGGCTTTTGACCCACTGGTTCTCCGTCACCCTGGTTCAGGGCGCCAACGAGAACTGGACCCGCGGTTCTCGTCGTCCCACCACAGTAGTCGGCATGACGACGAGCGAGATCGACCACCCTGAGATCTGTCACATTGTCCACCCGGTTCACCTAGACGGCTCGCGGACCAATCGGCAGTCGCGTATGAGGCACCGGCCTGACTGTGGGCATTTCAAGTGGCCCGACGGGACCGTCCTCGGGGAGCCTGTTCCAGCCGACGAGAACAAGATGCGGCAGCTTCCGGCTTGCAAGTCCTGCGTCAGCCGCAGCCGCTCGGGAAAAACTTGCCGCCGTTTGCACTGGGCCAGACGCCTCGTGACTCTCGGATCCTCGTGAGGCGCGGCCTGATGCGTCCGGCGGGTCTCGCCCGCGAACATCGGTCTGTGCGGCCCAGCGGTGCCGTGACTATCGCTTGTGCCGCCCCCGGGAGTCGGCGAGACCGCCGACGGGTGGTGAGTAGCCGTAGGCTGCGAGCCTTGAAGCGGCCGCCTCGACTTCGTCTGCTGTGAAAAGCTCGCTGAACTGCGACTGCACCACATGGGCTTCAACCGTCAGGTCAAAGCCGCTGTCGCTCCCACAACACAGTGAAGCCTTGCGATGGGGTCGCTGTCGTACTCAATCTCCTCGCCGTCTCGACGCCACCATGCTCGGCGAGCATGTGCAGGAAGTAGGTCGCGTTGTAATTGACCTCCTTCTTGGCTCTCAAGTAGATGTTCCGCATCGCCTTATCGAAGTGGCGCTCCCGTCGCTTGGCCCTGACTCAGTGGTCATGGGCCGAGTCTGCATCAGAGGAGTCGTCGCTGACTAGGCCCCCGGCGGAGCACGTAAGCCGCAATCCGACCGTCGTGCCGGACGCACGCGCGACCGTTACCCGGGACGCGCGCAGGCCGATCCTTCGGGTATGCGTGACTTATCAGCCGAACCGCTACCGGCTGCTCGGAGTCATGGGAGACTCGTTCATGAGTCAGCGTGATCCGGGGAGGTGGACTCAGAATCAGCGACCGGCGCTGCGGTATCGCGCCTGCGCTGGAACAGGCCTCCAACCGCTCCCGCGACCCCGGCCGCTGCGCCCTTGATCGCCACGCCAGCTTGCTCGGCGGCGGCCGCGGCGCGGGGCTGGTCTGGGAGGCCGTCACCATCGATGTCAACCGCACGTAGGACCTCGGTAGCACGATCGAACGTTTGGGCGCCGAGCCGCTTGGCGGCACCAGCGCCTTCCGCAGTGCCTACGCGGACCTTGTCGAGGATTTCGCCGGCGGCTTGCCCCCAGCCCTTCGCATAAGCAGCATTGCTGCCGTCCTCGAGCCCAAGCCGACCACGAAGGCTGTGCACTTCCGCCGCGACCTGGTTGCTCGACTTGACGGCTGCTGGAGAGTCGAATGGGGTTGAGCAGCACTCTTGGCGTTCGCTCTCTCGTCACCCGTCCTCATCCCCATCTGCGTGAGTAGCGCGGCGGTGCTCTCTCCGATCCGTTCCAGGCCTGGCCCCGCCGCCTCGCCCCCAGTCCGAGCCGGTGTGCTTTTCGAGTTCCTCTGGCGAAACGCGTCCAACACCCGGTCGAGTTCCAGCACGGATATAGCGTCCTGGAGCTGGAAGCGTGCGGGCGAGCACGGCGAGCCATTCCCGTACTCGGTTCGGCCTCCCTCGACGCCTCGCGCGAGGTCGCCGACTCGGCGCTTCTGCTTGATCTTCTCGGCGAGCGCGTCACTTGCCGCAACACGTACGCCTGGGTTCGGGCGATCGTCTGGGCGGTGGCCTGCACCTTCGACCACGTCACCTCCGAGATGCGCCCGACCCGTCCCGCACGTCAAGGCGTCGTCGACCGTCAAGCTCCACGCCAATCATGTCTGCGACCACCGCGTCCGTCTGGGCGCGGAGCATGTCGTCGACCTTCTCGTCGATAGTGCCAGGTACTCGATGATCTCGTCCATTTACTGCTGCATCGCTCGCTGCTGCATCATCGTGGACAGCGCGGTGAGCGCGAAAGGGCCGCTCAACAGCATCGAGGGGGCCTGCGCGAT
>CAVRSH010000019.1:0-16006 GCA_963723815.1 uncultured Actinomycetota bacterium
GCTGACCACCCCTCGATGGTCGCCGCAATCCGTTCCCTGATCCGAGCGAGGCCCTCCAGGCTCGACCAGTCCTCCGACGGCACGTCGAAGTCGTACGCCGGGAGCCCATCGATGCTGACCGGGTTCTTCTGCCGGCGGTAGTCCGCCGATCCCTCGACCCCCTTGCGGGCGAAGAAGGGTGCCAACAGGTCGCGTTCGCCGACGTGGTCCATCAGCGGCACGGTCCAACCGCAGGAGTCCGAGACCCGTTCGACATCGACGATGATCACCGCTCGAGCCCCCGGTACGTCGGCGAACCGGCCGGTCCACTCGGCATACTCGTCGTCGTAGATCGTCACCACGCGTCCGGTGCCGTGCAGCCGGACAATCTTCGGCGGCCCGCTGAAGGCACACCACATCAGGGTGATCCGGCCGTTCTCCCGGAGGTGGGCGACGGTCTCCGCGCCGCTGCCGCTCAGGTCGAGCCAGGCGAATCTGAGGTCCTCGACCACACACGAGGTGCCGGCGACGCCCCGCGGGGAGATGTTGACGTGACCATCGGGGGACAGCGGTGCGGTCGCGACGAAGAACATCGGCTGGCGTTCGATGAACGCTCGCAGCCGGTCGTCGATCCGGTCGTAGACCTTGCTCACCGCTCAAGTCTCGCCCACGACGGCTGCGTTTGGCGACCGCATAAGGCCGCTCAGCTTCGCCCGGCGAGCACCACCTCAGCGTGCCGGTCATGATCGATCGAATCGCCGCCCTCGATCAGGAAGTCCGCGTCCAGCCAGGGCTGATGCTCGGCGACGTACGCGTTCTCTTCGGCCATCCAGCGCAGATAGGCCCGACGGCGTGGTCTCGCCGGCGGCGATCCGCATCGCGTCGCGGGCCGCCCGGGTCGGTTCGTCGGTCTCGACCCAGATGATCACGTCGAGTTCATCGCGGACCGACGGCTGACTGGCGCCGACGCCCTCGATGATCAAGAAGTTCAGCTCGCCGGCCAGTTCGACCGCACCCTCGCGTTGCCGCTGCTCCCAGGCCGGCGGACGGTAGCGCAGTCGCCGGCCGGACCGGACCACCGGCAGCACATCATTGATCAACAAGGCATCCCAGGCGAAGACGCCCTGATGCCAGGCGATGTCGTCGGTGTGCAACACGTCGGAGGATCCCAGTGGCGGCCGCCAGCCGGTGAGCCAACGTGGTCTTCCCGCTGGCACTGTGCCCGTTGACGGCGATGATCGCCGGCCGGGCGGTCGCTCGAAGCGCGGATCTGGCGAACGAGATCATCGAGCGGGCGGACCCGCCAGTCGTGCTTCACCAGATCTTCACGCGTTGATCCTCGTCCAGCCACAACCCGTCGTCAGGGCCGACGTCGAACGCGGCGTAGAACTCGTCGATGTTGGACACGATCTGATTGCAGCGGAACTCCGCCGGCGAGTGCGGGTCGGTCGCCAGCCGCTGCAGCAGCATCTCGGTGCGGATCTTGGTCTGCCAGACCGCGGCCCAGCTCAAGAACAGCCGCTGCAAGGGGGTGTAACCGTCCCGATCAGGCTCCTCGTTGTCGGCCCGAGCGATCTCGATAGGCCTTGTAGGCAATGGAAAGGCCACCAAGATCACCGATGTTCTCGCCGATGGTGAGCTTTCCGTTGACGTGACGACCCGGCGCCTGGGCCGGCTCGAGCCGGTCGTACTGCTCGACCAGCGCGCCGGTCAGCTCGCTCGAAGGCCTCGCGATCCTTCTCGGTCCACCAGTCCCGCAGCGCACCGTCGCCGTCACAGGTCGATCCTTGATCATCGAAGCCGTGCCCGATCTCGTGCCCGATCACGGCTCCGATGGCGCCGTAGTTCACCGCATCATCCGCGTGCTCGTTGAAGAACGGCGGCTGCAGGATCGCGGCCGGGAAGACGATCTCGTTCTTCAGCGGGTGGTAGTACGCGTTCACCGTCTGCGGGGTCATCAGCCATTCCTCGCGGTCGATCGGCTGGCCGATCTTCTGCAGCGAACGGTCGAGCTCGAAGCTGGCGACCCGCATCACGTTGCCGATCAGGTCATCCGGCGCGATCTCCAGCGCGGAATAGTCGCGCCACTTGCTCGGGTAGCCGATGTGCGGCCGGAACTTCGCCAGCTTGGCCAGCGCCTCGTCCTTGGTCTCGGCCGTCATCCAGTCCAGATCGGTGATCGACTGGCGGTACGCCTCGATGAGGTTGGCGACGAGGTTGTCCATCCGCTCCTTGGCGGCCGGGGAGAAGTGCTGCTCGACGTAGGCCTTGCCCGACCGCCTCGCCCAGCGACCTTCGACCAGCGCCACGCCGCGCTTCCACCGCTCCCGGAGCTCGGGCGTACCCGACAGCACGGTGCCGTAGAAGCCGAAATTGCTCGTCCACGAAGGCGCCCGACAGGTACGGGGCCAGGGAGTTGATCACCCGCCACTTCGCCCACGCCTGCCAGGCCGGCAGCCGTTCCGGCGTGACCAGGGCGCGACACCTCGCCGAAGAACGACGGCTGCATCGACCACGAGCTCGCTCATCGCTGACTCGTCGATCCGGGCGCCGGCCAGGAACTCGCGCCAGTGCAGATCGGGGTAGCTGGTCGACGAACTCGTCCAGCGCCAGCAGGTTGTACATCTGCCGGATGTCGCGGCAGCGCACCTTGTCCCAGTGCGCGGCGGCGATCGATCGTCTCGAGGGCGAGGACCTGCTCGCGCCTGGTCGGCGGGATCGCCGACGCCCGGCCAGCTCGAACGACGCGGCGATGTGATCTTGATACTGCGCCGCGGATCTCGGCGTAGGTGTCGAGCCGGTAGTACTCCTCATCGGGAAGGCCGAGCCCGCCCTGACCGGCGAACATCACGTAGCGGTTGGGGTTGCCGGGATCGGACTCGGTATCCACGCCGATCAGCCCGTTGACCGCCGAGCGGGTGAAGCTCCCGAGCAGCCGGATGAACTCCGTCGGCGTCGCCACCGCATCCACCGCCGCGAGCAGCGGGGACAACGGCTGGGCCCCGGCCGCTTCGATCGCCGTCTCGTCCATGAAGCTCGCATAGAGATCGGCGATCTTGGTCTGCTCCGGACGGGATTCATCGGGCTCGATGGTGGTGATGATGTCGCGCACCGCCGCCTCGGCATTGTCCCGGAGCGGCGATGAAGGCACCGGTCACCGGCTTGTCCGCCGGTATCTCGGTCACCTCGAGCCAATGGCCGTTGACGTGGCGGAACAGGTCGTCCTGCACCCGGGTGT
The DNA here is from genome assembly GCA_963723815.1 of uncultured Actinomycetota bacterium. GTDB lineage: Bacteria > Actinomycetota > Actinomycetes > Propionibacteriales > Propionibacteriaceae > Microlunatus. The sequence continues at coordinate 3,218 of CAVRSH010000019.1, forward strand.
CGGGGTCGAATGAGGAGAAGTCGATCGCCGGCGCGGTCGCGGAATCAGTCATCCGGCCATGGTACTGAGCCGCAGCGGTGCCCCGGGCGACTGCCTACAGCGCCACCCAGACCACCTTGCCGCTCGGCTTGACCGCGGACACGTTCGCGCCGACCGGGCGCTTGACACTGCCCGAGCAGGTGGCCGCCCGGCCGTTCGATGTGCAGTTGGCGTTCATCTCGACGTTGATCTTGATCCGCACCGTCGCCACGGTGCTGAACAGCGTGACCTTCGCCCTCCGGAACGGATCCCCACCCTTCTCGGACCACTTGATCGTGCTCGTGGTGATCTTGAAGCTGCCCGTGGTCAGGCCGAAGGGGCAGCCCTTGGGAGCGACCTCCTTCTGCTTGAGGCAGTTCGAATAACTCCGCTCGGCCGCATTCGTCACCGACGTCGTGCCGCTCTTGGTCAGGCTCAGCTTGATGCCGGTGGTGCTCGGCAGGTCGCTGGGGCCCCTGACGATGACCGTGTTCTTGGATCCGTATGTCACCGTCCTCCGGCCCGTGGTGAGCGCGTACGAGCCGGGGAAGACCGAGACGACGTCGCGACTGACCTTCGCGCCGTTGATCCTCAGCGGCACGCCCTTGTAACGTGCTCCACCGAGGTTGAGGTCGGCGACCACCCGCTGCAACTTCCAGTCGCTGCCCGACTTGATCACATCGAATGACTCCGATACGGATTTCTTGCCCAGCCTGTAGGTCGCGTCGACGGTCACGGCGTTCTCGTCGTCCACCGCCGGCACGTTGATGGCCCGCAACGGCGCGCGCTTGTTGGACTGGGCGAGGACCGAATCCGTGAGCGTGCCGCCCTTGCGGAGCGGTTCGGCCGAGTAGGCGATGGCGGCATCGGCGTCGGCGGCCGCGAGCGCCTTCAGGTAGCCCTCGACCGCATCTGAGGCCTTGGCGGCTGCGGGCGCCGTGGTCGGGGGCGGGGCCGAGGTCGGCGGTTCGGTAGGCGGCGCACCGACGGTCTGGGTGGGATCGGTGGTCTGGGTGGGATCGGCGGCCTGGCTCTGGGAGGCCGACGGCTGGGCCGTGGCGCCGGGATCGTCGCGGCTGGCCAGCACGATGCCGGTGGTGCCGAGAGCCAGCACGATGACGGCCGCGGCGGCGATGATCGCGATGCGGGCCTTCGATTTCTTCGGCGGCTCACCGGGCGGCTGGCTGCGGCGTGGCTGAGGGGGATATCCGGGCGGTGGCGGCGCACTGTAGGAGCCGGGCGGCGGTGGTCCGCCGGACGGCCCGCCCGGCTGGGGTCCGGGTGCGAACGGCCCGAACGTGTAGCCCGATCCTTCCGCTGGCCCGCCGGCCGGAGGTTGCTGGGGGTATCCATACGGGCCGCCGGCGCTGGGCTGCCCAGACGGCGTGCCGCCCTGACCGGGGTTCCTGCCCGGCTCGGGCTGACCTGGATTCGGTCCGCCGTACGGATTGTCTGAACTCATCTCACTCCTGACCCAATTCCCAACTGATGCAGCGAACTCTAACCAGCAATTCGGTCAAAATTCGCTCAGACTGATCCGAAAGTGTAAGGAGTGCGTGACCCGTTATGCGCCGCCCACCGGCGTCTCGCTGGCCGGAATTGCCGAGGCGACCGATCGGCGCCGGACGGCGGCGCCGCGGAGGCTGGATCCGCTCAAAATCACCAGTGCCAGCCAGACCAGGGTGAACCCGATCCATCGCCCGGCCGACATGGTCTCGCGGAAATAGAGGACGCCGAGCAGGAACTGGAGGGTGGGGGCCAGGTACTGCAGCAGTCCGAGGGTGCTCAGCGGCAGCCGGGTGGCCGCCGAGGCGAAGAACAGCAGCGGCACGACCGTGACCAGTCCGGTGGCGGCCAGCAGCAGGCTGTGCGCCCAGCCGAGATGGCCGAACGTCAGCTGCCCCCGGGTCTGCAGGAAGATCAGATAGCCGAGCGCCAACGGCGTCAGCACGGCTGACTCGACGGTGAGGCTCTCCACCGCGCCGGCGTTCAGCTGCTTCTTGATCACGCCGTAGAGCCCGAAGCTGACCGCGAGTACGAGGGCGATCCAGGGGAGCCGGCCGTAGTCGATCGTCAGCACGACGACAGCCGCAGCGGCGAGACCCACGCACATCCACTGCACGGGCTGCATCCGTTCGCGGAGGAAGATCACCCCGACGAGGATCGAGAAGATGGGGTTGATGTAGTAGCCGAGGGCGGTCTCCACCACATGGCCGTGGTTGACCGCCCAGATGTAGGTGCCCCAGTTCACCGACACGACGGCGGCGGCAACGGTGAGCATGATCAGATTCCGTCGGGTGCCGATCCTCGCCCACCAGCCCCGCGGCACCACGGTGAGCAACAGGATGGCGCAGATGATCAATGACCAGATGACCCGGTGGGCCAGCAACTCCACTGCGCTGGCTCTCTTGACCAGCGGCCAGAACAGTGGCGCGGCACCCCAGAGCCCGTATGCGGCCAGCCCGTAGATGATTCCGCGCCGGCGGCGAGTCTCAGGATCGTTCACCGATCGTCAGCGCACCAGCCAGGTGTCGCCACCGTTGATCACAGCCTGCAACGCATCCTCATCGGATCCCTGGCCGGCCGCCAGCGCGACCTGCTCGCGGGCGAGGTCGTCGTACGCCGGAGCCTCGAATGTCGCGGAAGATACCGATCGGTGCGCGGTGCAGGACACCGGCGTCGGTCAACCGGGACAGCCCGAACGCGAACGACGGATCCTCGAGGTGGGCGTCGTGGACCGCGAGCGCCTCCACACCGACGTCAGCCACCTCGACCACCGAGAATGCGCCGGTGCGGGGATCGCGGACGACGCCGAGATGACCGTCGGTGCCGAACCGGATCGGCTCGCCGTGGGTCAGCGGGATGATCGCGTCCGCTGAGGTCTGCGGATCCTTCATCGCCGCGAAGGCGTCGTCGTTGAAGATCGGGCAGTTCTGATAGATCTCGACGAAGGAGGTGCCGCGGTGGTCGGCCGCCGCCCTCAGCACCGAGGTGAGGTGCTTGCGATCCGAGTCGATGGTCCGCGCCACGAACGTCGCCTCGGCCCCCAGCGCCAGCGAGATCGGATTGAACGGGTTGTCCAGCGATCCCATCGGGGTGGACTTGGTGATCTTGCCGATCTCGGAGGTGGGCGAGTACTGACCCTTGGTCAGCCCGTAGATCCGGTTGTTGAACAGCAGGATCGTCAGGTTGACGTTGCGCCGCAGCACGTGGATCAGGTGGTTGCCGCCGATCGACAGCGCGTCGCCGTCGCCGGTGATCACGAAGACCGCGGTGTCGGCGCGCGCCGTGGCCACGCCGGTGGCGATCGCGGTGGCGCGCCCGTGGATCGAGTGCATGCCGTAGGAGTCGACGTAGTACGGGAAACGTGAGGAGCAGCCGATGCCGGAGATGATCACCGTGTTCTCCCGCTTGATGCCGAGTTCCGGCATGAAGCCCTGGAAGGCCGCGAGCACGGCGTAGTCGCCGCACCCGGGGCACCAGCGAACTTCTTGATCACTGGTGAAGTCCTTACGGGTCAGCGGCTCCAGAGAGAGCGGGACCCCGGCGATGCCGCGGAAAGTATTGGTCTGAGCCCGCTCGTTCCGCGGCTGGTCCACGGCGGTCACCGTTGCGCCCCTTCCAGTTGGTCGATCTCGAACTCGAGGTCGCGGGCCAGTTCGCTGAGCGAGATCGGCAGGCCGCGGACCCGCGAGTAGCTGTGGATGTCGATCAAGAACTTGGCCCGCAACAGCATGGCGAGCTGGCCGAGGTTCATCTCCGGCACGATCACCCGGTCGTAACTGCGCAGGATCGGCCCGAGGTTGGCCGGAAACGGATTGAGATGCCGCAGATGCGTGTAGGCGACCTGCCGGTTCGTCTTGCGGACCCGGCGTACGGCGGCGACGATCGGGCCGTAGGTCGAGCCCCAGCCGAGAACCAACACCCGGGCATGCTTACCGTCCGGGCCGGCCGGGTCGTCCACCACGAGATCAGGAATGTCGCGGACGATGCCGTCGATCTTGGCCTGGCGGAGCCGGACCATCTCCTCGTGGTTGGTCGGGTCGTAGGAGACCGCACCGGTCTCCCGAGCCTTCTCGATGCCCCCGATTCGATGCTGCAGTCCCTCGGTGCCCGGAATGGCCCACGGCCGGGCCAGCGTCAGCGGATCGCGTCGGTAGGGCAGGAAGACCGGCTTGCCGGCCTTGTCGGTGGCGTTGGCCTCGGTGGCGAAATCCGGTTCGATCTCCGGGATCGTGCTGATGTCAGGCACCGGCCACGGCTCGGCGCCGTTGGCGATGTAGCCGTCGGACAAGATGATCACCGGAGTGCGGTACGTGATGGCGATCCGGACGCCCTCGATGGCTGTCTCGAAGCAGTCGGCCGGCGACTTGGGGGCGATCACCGGCACCGGCGACTCGCCGTTGCGGCCGAACATCACCTGCAGCAGGTCGGCCTGCTCGGTCTTCGTCGGCATCCCGGTGCTCGGCCCGGCCCGCTGCACGTCGACCACGACGAGCGGCAGTTCGGTCATCACCCCGAGTCCGATGGTCTCCGCCTTGAGGGCGACGCCGGGGCCGGACGTCGTGGTGACACCGAGGTGGCCGGCGAAGCTCGCGCCGAGCGCCGCACCCACCCCCGCGATCTCGTCCTCAGCCTGGAACGTGGTGACGCCGAATCGCTTGTGCTTGCTGAGCTCGTGCAGCACGTCCGAGGCCGGGGTGATCGGATAGGAGCCGAGAAACAGCGGGAGCCCGGCCTTCTTCGCCGCAGTGATCAGACCGTAGGCCAGGGCGAGGTTGCCCGAGATCTGCCGATAGCGACCGGCCGGCATCGGAGCCGGCGCGACCTCGTAGGTGACCGCGAAGATCTCGGTCGTCTCGCCGAACGCGTACCCGGTCTTGAACGCGGTGATGTTGGCATCGCGGATGTCAGGCTTGCTTGCGAACTTGGTCGAGAGGAAATTCACCGTACCCTCGGTCGGCCGGTGATAGAGCCACGACAGCAACCCCAGCGCGAACATGTTCTTGGCGCGGGATGCGTCCTTGCGGGACAGTCCGAACTTCTTGACGGCCTCGACCGTCATCCCGGTCAGGTCGAGCGGGTGGACCTGGTAGCCGGCGAGCGATCCGTCCTCCAGCGGGTTGGCCTCGTAGCCGACCTTGGCGAGGTTGCGCTTGGTGAAGTCAGCCGTGTCGGCGATGATCACGCCGCCGCGCGGGAGGTCGGCGATGTTGGCCTTGAGCGCGGCCGGGTTCATCGCGACCAGCACGTCCGGACGGTCGCCCGGGGTCATGATGTCGTAGTTGGCGAAGTGCAACTGGAAGCTGGAGACGCCGGGCAGCGTGCCGGCCGGGGCACGGATCTCGGCGGGAAAGTTCGGCAGGGTCGAAATGTCGTTACCGAAGACGGCCGAATCGGCGGTGAACCGGTCGCCGGTCAGCTGCATGCCGTCGCCGGAATCTCCCGCGAAGCGGATGACCACTCGGTCGAGGGTGTGGACCTGTTTCACCCGGACTGGCCTTCTTCCTCATGTATCGCCCGTCGCTGCCGACGTGGCGTAGTCGTCCCCTGGCGTGGGGTCAGGGATGTCGGCCCACGATGAATGCGGGACAAGATCGTCCGTCCGCGGGCAACTGGGCCAACACCATGATAAGTCGACCGCCACCCCCACTATTCCCGTCTCGCGTTAGGCACCCCTACTTTTCGCACCCGCACCTCACGCTTGCGAGCGTCGGTACGGCGCGCCGGTGAAAGGAGGAAGCGATGAGCGAACACGCTTTTCGTTCGCGAGAGCGACGACCTCACCGGCGACAGCGCCGTAGCGCGAGCAAGCGTTTAATACGCTTGCGAGCGTCTGTACGGCGACAGCGCCGGAGCGCGAGCAAGCGTTAAATAGAGAGCATGTTCTGGCGGGATTGGTACGGGGATGGGTCGCTCTATGTGACCGATGTCGCACTCGCGTGCTGCGCGCTGGAGTTCGAGGCCGCGAACCTGGTCTCCGGCGAGCCGACCACTGAGCCGCCGGCAGATGCCCGCCGGGCGGTCGTCATCTCGGGCACGGTGACCGATCGGCTGGCTCCGGCTGTGGTGGCCATGGTCGACGCGGCGGGCGCCACCTCGATTCACCCGCCGACGGTGATCTCACTCGGCGCCTGTGCGTCTTCGGGCGGTCCGTACTGGGACTCGTACGCGGTCACCAAGGGCATCGACCAGTTGCTCGAGGTCGACGTCTATGTGCCCGGCTGCCCGCCGCCGCCCGAAGCGCTGCGGGCCGTGCTCGACCAGTTGACCGGTCGGCTCGCATCATGATCGCCGTGGAAGCTGCGGGGTGGCACGACGCCGTCAGAGCCGCCCAGGCGGACGGCAACACCTTCTTCGAGTGGCTCGGGTGCGTGGACGAGATCGGCCGCGGCGGGCTGCGCGTGCTGGTCGCGCTACGGAGTCTGGCGACGGTCGAGGAGCCTGTGCTGATCGGCACCGAACTTCCGCGCGAACGCCCGCGGCTCGACAGTATTCGCGACCTCTTCGCCGGTGCGGCGTGGCACGAACGGGAGGTGGCCGAACTGTTCGGGGTCGAGTTCGTCGGCGGCGATCGACGCCGGCTCCTGCTGCCGGCGGACTTCGACGGCACACCGATGCGCAAGGACGCCGTGCTGGCGGCACGGACCGCCCTGACTTGGCCGGGCGCGAAGGAGCCGGGCGAGACCGCCGCGTCGCCCAGCCGACGCCGGATGGTGCCGCCGGGCGTGCCGGACAGCGCGGTCTGGGGCGATCGGCCTCCGGAGGCGCCGGACGCAGACCCGGAGGAGGTCGCCGCGGCGACGGTCGGTGGCCGGGTCCGTCGGCGCTCGCCATGATCGAACCGCCACCGGCCACCGGGCACGGCACGATCAGGCTGATCGAGCCCGCCTGCACGTCGTGCATGATCTGCGCCCGCGAGTGCCCCAGCTGGTGCATCACCATCGACTCACACACCGAGCCGATTCCCGACGTTCCCGCCGGGGCCCGGGAGCGGACCCGGAATGTGCTGGACCGATTCGCCATCGACTGGTCGCTGTGCATGTACTGCGGCATCTGCGTCGACGAGTGCCCGTTCGACGCCCTGGAGTGGGAAGCCAGCCCGACAGTGGCGGGCCGCTCACTGGTCCAGGAATTCGTGGCGCAGTTTCCGCGGGCCTGATCGTGGTCCGACCACTCAGTCCAGCGGCCGGCGAAGCCTTCCGGTGCCGCCGCGCTGCCAGGGCAGCGGACCGGACTCGGGACGGTAGTTGACCCCGAGGGCGTCCAGTCGCGAAAGGTGCCCGGCCAGCCGCGGCTCGAACTCGGCCCACGACCGGCCCTGATCGTTCGACCAGCCGATCTCGCTCAGCGCGCAGGCTCGCGGAAAGAGGGCGTACTCGACGCGGCGGAAGCTCGGCAGGTATTCGGTCCAGACCTGTCCCTGGACGCCGATCACCTGGTGGCGGGCGGCTTGCGCGACGCCGGCCAGTGGATCGAACTCATAGACCTGTCGGGTGGTGACCAGGCCGCCGATCGCATACGGCTCGTCCTCGCCGGCGCCCGGGTAGTAGTCGAAATAGGTGTGGCTGGTCGGCGCCTGGATCACCTGGTGACCGGCCTCGGCCGCCTCGACGCCGTAGCGCGCGTCGCGCCAGGCCATCACGATGGCACCGGGCACCGGTCCGTCGTCGCAGATCTCGTCCCAGCCGACCATGATCCGGCCGCGCTCGGTGAGCCACGCCCGCAATCGCGCGGTGAACCAGCGCTGCAGTTGGTCGGCTCCGGTCAGCCCGCGCCTCCGGGCCAGCTGCTGAGCATCGCTGCTGGCGAGCCATTCGGTGCGGGGGCACTCGTCGCCGCCGATGTGGATGTAGCGGCTGTCGAATACGTCCAGCAGTTCGTCGTAGACGTCGAAGACGAACGCCATCGTCGCGTCCGAGACGTTCAGCACCGAGTCGAAGATGCCAAAGGTTGTCGCCGTCGAGTGGTCGGCATTCGGATGCTGACCCAGCTCGGGATAGGCGGCGAGCACGGCGCTGACGTGTCCGGGAAGGTCAAGTTCCGGGACGATCAGCACGCCGCGCTGTGCGGCGTACCTGACCAGACTGCGCAGTTGATCTTGGCTGTAGAAGCCGCCGTGCGGGGTGCCGTCACCATGATCATCCGTCGGCCGCCGGGTCTCGGTCCGCCATCCGCCGACCTCGTGCAATCGAGGATGTGACCGAGATTCGAACCGCCAACCTTGATCGTCGCTGAGGTGCAGGTGCAGCCGGTTGAGCTTGTGCAGGGCCAGCAGATCAACGAGGTGGAACAGGTCGGGCAGCGGCATGAAGTGCCGGGCGACATCGAGGTGGATGCCGCGCCAGCCGAAACGCGGCTCGTCGGTGATCGTCACCGCCGGCACGCTGAGCGGTCGGCCGTCGGGTGCGGCGCGCAGCACGCTCGGCGGGAGTAGCTGGCGCAGCGTCTGACCGGCCCAGTTGACTCCAGCCGGATCAGCGGCGGTGATCATGATGCGGTCCGTGGTGACCCGGAGCCGGTACGCCTCGGGCGCCAGTGCCGGATCTCCGACGATGATCAGCCGGCCGTCGGCGGAGAGCGGAAGGTCGAGTCCGGTTCCCGGGGCGAGCAGCCGCCGGATGATCGCAGCCTGCTCCGGGGATCCGTTGATCGCCAGATCACCGTCCACGAGGAACGGTCCGCCCTCGGACACGACGACCGATCCTGGCCTGGGCAGCAGTTGCATGGGGCCAGCGTAGATGTGGCGGATCAGCGGCTGCCGTGGGTCTGAGGCGAAGATGAACACGCTGCGAGGTGCCCCATGCGGCGCCTCGCAGCGTGTCGATTTGGTGGTGCCTACTTCTCCAGCACCAAGGTGGAGAGCACCATGTTGTGGTCCGACGGTCGCGCCGTGTCGTTGAGCTTTGTCACGTTCTCGTAGGACCGGGCGGTTCCGCCGTTGACGTAGAGGCCGTCCAGCCGTGAGCCGAAGTGCATCCCGCTGACCTTCTGGGTGACCGCGAATCCGTTGAACGTCGAGTACTGGATGTTCGCCCGAGCCGCGGCGGAGGCCGAGTCGACGAAGCCCGTCATCGGTCAGCGCGTCGTGCGGAGCGTCACCGACGGTGATGTTCTGCCACGAGTTGAGGTCGCCGCCCAACGTCACCGGCAGCTTGTTGGTATTGATGTTGTCGATGGCCTGCAGGACCGTGCTGACCTGAGCGCCGCGGAGATTGTTGTATCTGGTCTCCTTGGCGGTCGATGTGTCGTGCCGGGCGTCGAGGTGGACCGAGACCACGTAGAACTGTTGCTTCGTGTCGTTGTCGGCGAACTTGGCGTAGGCGGCGCTGCGGCGATTCGACTCGGAATCGCCCTCGAGGATCGGGAGCTCGACCGAGCATGAGGGGGAGTACTTCTCCTTGCCGGTCACGTCCGGGCAGTCGCTGACCAGGGTCAGCTTGTTGCTGTCGTACAGGATCCGGGCGCCCTGTGATCCGTGAGTCGTACCGGCCTTCACGTACGGGGTGGTGCGGACCAGCTTGTAGTTGTCCGCATCGATGTTGGCAAGGGAGTCGAGCAGGCTGGTGGTCTGACGCATGGTTCCGGTCGTCGAACCGGCCTTGCCGTCGGCCCGGCCCGGTCCCATTTCCTGGATCGCCACCACGTCGGGATGACGCGCATAGATCAGCTCGGCGACGTCGACGCGGCGAGTGAGCCACGGGCGTACGTCGGTGGTCGCCTTAGCGGTACGGACATTGAAGGTAGCCATCCGCAGCGCGGTACCGTCGCCGGCGACGTCGTCGCCCCCAGCGGTGTCACCGGCGGCCGCGACCTCAGGCTGGACGGCCTGGAGGAGGGGGTAGCGGCGGACGGTGTCGCCGGACTTGGTGTGATTGATCGCGGAGAACCGGTAGAGCAGGTGAACGCCTGAACCGGCGCCCGCTCCCGCTTCGCGGACCTGGTCCGCGGTCAGGATCAACGAGCGTTGGTCGGGCTTGACGGAAAAAACCCGGCGATGACGGCCCACTCGCGGCAGCGATGAGCTGCTGCTCTTGCTGAACAGGCTGAGGGCGGTTTCCAGCTCGAAGCCGGTGGTGTTCTTGCCGTCCTGCTTCCAGCTGACGGTAACCTCGCCGGCCAGCGGGCCGGCCACGGCGCTGACCTGGGTGAACTTGCTTGGCGTCGGAACCGTGGTCGCCGCTCCCGCTGTGGGTACGGCGAGGACGGCGAGCGTCGCTGCGATGGCGCACGAGAACGTGAGCAGGATGCGACGAGGCACAACGGCTCCTCAGAGTCGGGCAAAGAATGAGTACAAGACCCCGAAGGGATCTCAATGTGCCCGAGTCGACCCGAAGATGGTGCCGATATAAAGGAGCCTAACTAAACCCGATTCGAGCGGCAAGGGACCAAAGTCATCGCTGTCGATACCGGCCGGGAGCGCTAGCAGCGCACGGTGACCGGCCGCTCGAGCAAGCCGCGGTTGATCCCGAAAGCGGCTCCTCGAGCCCGCCCAGTCGGCCGACCAACCGGCCGGCTCTTTCCGGCGATCCGTTGAGCCCGTCGGCGATCGATGCGTCCAGCCAGGATCCGGACGCTCGGCGTCGAGCGGTCAGCCCTGCGGAACGGTCCGGAGCACGCAGAATTCGTTGCCCTCGGGATCTGCCAGCGTCACCCAACCCGAGCCGTCCGGCCGTCGGCGGTCGGCGATCTGGGTCGCGCCGAGAGCCAGAACGCGCCCGACCTCCTGCTCCCGGTCCGTGTCGGTCGGACGAAGATCAAAATGCAGACGATTCTTTACCTGCTTCGATTCTGGTACCTCGATGAACAAGATCCGGGTCTGGCCGTCGGCCGAGATGATCAAGCACTCCTCGTGTCCCGGCTCGTTGGGATCGTCCGGATTCTCGTGCATGTCGAGTACCCTCGCCCACCAGACCGACTGGGCGTACGCGTCGCGGGCATCAATCGACGTGTGACTGATCATGAGCGCCATGCCGTCATTATCCGATCAGGTCTTCGCGTCAGCCGATCAGGTCCGGACCGAAGCCCGACAGCTCAGCCACACCCAGTTGCATCATCACCTGGCGCAGGTCCGCCGACCAGCCCGCCAGGAGCCGCTCGACCCCGGGTCGACCTTCGGCGGCCAGGGCCCAGAGTGCGGGGCGGCCGACGAAGACGGCACGGGCTCCAAGGGCCAGGGCCGCCGCCACGTGCTCGGCCGAGCGGATACCGCTATCGGCATAGATCTCCACTGAATCGGGCACGGCCGAGACGATTTCGGGCAGAGCCGTGGCCGAACTGATCGAAGCGCCCATCCGCCGGCCGCCGTGCGTGGAGACGACGAGTCCGGCCGCTCCCGCGTCGACGCACCTCCGAGCGTCGTCGTCTCGCAGTACGCCCTTGACCAGGACCGGCAGTCCGCTGATCTCGTGCAACCAGCCGATGGCGTCGAACCCGGCCGACGGATCGGTCTGCAGTCCGCGCGTGCCGGCCGCACGCAGTTCATCAGCCGTGAGGTTCGCGTGCCGGGCTTTGGCCGGACCATCCGGCCAGTCGCGCGGGTTCACTGCGCTCGGCAGCAGAGCGACCATGTCGGCCGTCAACACAATGGCTCGAGCTCCGTGCTCGATCGCTCGGCGGACGAGGAGTTCGGTCACCCCGCGTTCCCGCATCAGGTAGACCTGGAACCACCAGAGGCAGCCGGTCGCGGCAATGTCGGCGAACCGGACGGCGGTGTGCGTCGAGATTCCCAGCAGACTGCCGGCCGATGCCGCGGCCAGGCCCATCGCCATCTCACCCTCGGGATGGGCCGCCAGTTGCTGGGCCATCGGCGCGATCAGCACCGGGGTCTGCACCGCCGAGCCGAGCACCGTGGTCGACACCCTGGTCGAGCTGACATCGGTCAGCAGCCGCGGTCGGAAGCGGACGGCCGACCATGCCGCGACGGCCTCACCGAGCGTCGCCTGAGACCCGGCCCCGGTCGCGAAGTAGTCGCGGATCCGCTCGGGGAGCAGTTCAGCGGCACGAGTCTCGAAATCGAGCGGATCGCTCATCGCCGGTGCCGCCGAGGGCGAGAACGGGCATGGCGCCACTCCCCGCAGGGAACGGCGCCACGAGCGAGTCGATAGAGACGGGACTACGCCGAATCAGAGTCGGCCTTCAGGTCCTCGGCGTTGACGCCAACCGGCGAATCGACGGCGTCCGCGGGCGGCGCGGACTCCTCAGCGGCCAGGGTGGCGTTCTCCACGGCCTCGTTGATCCCGGCCGAGGCGTCCTCATCGGTCCCGGGCGAGTAGTTCACGGCCTCCTCGACCTTGTCCGTTGGGGCCACCTCGTCGTCGCCGTCGAACTTGTCCTTCACGTCGTCGATCAGGTCGGACGCCTTGTCCTTGGCGGTTCCGAGGCCCTGCTTGGCCTTCTCGCCCAAGTCTCCCGCCTGGTCCTTCAAATCATCCAACAAGCCCATCGTCTGTCCTTAACTGTCGCGGCCCAGTACCCGGTGTCTGGGTCGTGCCAATCGTAAAGGAGCCCGACCGCTCGGCGATGCCGTGTCCTGGGGTGCCCGAAGGGCGGAATGTCGGCCTTGGCCAGGCTCCGACCGCGGCTCGCGCGTACGCGCAGCTGCGCTTGTCGAACGGCCGGATCGGTCCTCGGCGAGCCGTCACATTCAGCGATAGTTGGTGGAACGCTTGCCGATGGTTGGCCAGTTATGCCATAGTGGAAAGCGGATCTGACTATGCATTACAGGTTGCCATCAACGCCTACCAACTGCTGTCAACAGCTACGTCTTGC